>JAYSSR010000096.1:0-157614 GCA_043720395.1 Acidimicrobiia bacterium | reverse complement strand
GACCACCTAACCGGACCAATTCCGGCTCCACCAAACGCGCAAAACCCAATGAGTCAACGACTACCCCTACGCGCGCGTATTGACATGAGTCACCAGGGCCCCGTCCGACGACTGAGCGGTAACAAGCCAACGTGAACGAACCGGCGCGACCTAACACACAACGTCTTCTCGATGCGCTGAACTCACCGGTGCGTCGAGAGATTCTGTGGTTGATCTGGGAACGTGAGCTGCCCGCAGGTGAGATCGCGGCGACGTTTGACCTCGCCGCTCCGACGATCTCCGAACACCTGACGGTTCTGCGCGATGCGGGGCTTGTCACGTTGCGAAGCGAAGGGACGTTCCGACGGTACCGTGCCCGCAAAGATGCCGTGCAAGGCGTGCACGGCATCCTGAGCCAAGACGAGTACAAGTGGTTTCCGGGGACCACTCCGGTGCCACTCGCTCCGGCCCGGACGGTCGGCGCGGTGGTCGTGACTGCCGCTGCGTCCTGCTCGCAGGCCGAAGCGTTTCGGTCGTTCACCGACCCCGTGCTGTACTCGCGCTGGGCGGGAGTTCCCGTCACTCTCGCAGGTGGACGTTTCTCAGCGACGATGGAGTGGGGACTCGAAGTTCGAGGCACCTATGACCACGTGGTCGAACCATCGCTGATCGTCATGTCGTGGGACTTCGAGGCAGACACCGTCCCCGTCCCAGGAGGCGGCGTTCGCGCCTATCTCGAGATTTCGCCGCGGGGCCGGAGCTGCCACCTCGAACTGACCCAACTCGTCCCGTCGGCCGAACATGGCCCGTACATGGAACGGGCGTGGGGTCTGATCCTCGGACGTTTCCGCGATCATGTCCGCGCGGCCCTGGGTCCCGACGCGGCGACACCGTTGCGACCGAAGCGACCACGGTCTACGTCACCACGCTGACGCGGTCGAGGGGGTCCACGAACGGGCACACGTCGAGCACGGGTTCGAGCACGGGTTATCGAAGCTTTGGGTTATCGAACCTTTGGGTTATCGAAGCTTTGCTCATGCGCGACGGTGATGATCGGACACGCGTCCGCGTAGTTGCTGTGGTCAAGAGCGATGCGTCTCACGTCGTTCATCGACGGTGAAGGCGGCGGCGGCGACCGATACAACAACCGAGCCGTTGCGATCCTTGAGCTCCGCTGGGGCAAGCTCGTCGTCTGGGAGGACTACGAAGACACCGAGCGGGTCGCTGCGTGGGACCGGGCTCGCCCGTGAAGGGCAACGTGTCGACACGACGGTACCCAGCGATCGGTGCCCCGCGGTCGGCGAACCGTGATGCTTCGAACGGGTTACTACTCCCCAAGGAAATCATCCACCCGAGCGCAGAAGCGTGGCAGGTCGACGTTGATCACACGCCGCGCACCGCCGAGCGCGGCCACTGCGCCTGCCACGACGCCGCCGAGCGAACGACGTTGGGAAGATCAGCTACCCCGGGGGTCGGCGATCTTCCCAACGTTGGGACTGCCGACCGCTCCGTACGCGACGTTGGGAAGATCAGCTACCTCGGAGGTCGGCGATGTTCCCAACGTCGCGGATACCGCCTCAGCGAGATCACGCCACGCCGGCGCGACCGGCGGACCGCGCCGCAGCCCACACCCGAGCGTCATCGGACGCTGCCCACGCGATCGAGTTCGACAGCACCAGCCGGAATGATGGATCGGAATAGGTGACCGGGCCATCGCCGAACTGGAGGTACACGACGGGCGAGCGACGTGCCGACTTGACCCAACCGACAAGTTCACTTCCGGCCGGATGGGTCCAGCCCTCGTTGGAGTTGCGGCGCCCTCGAATTGCAGCGTCGGCGGAGGAGAACTGCGAAGGGTCGTCGACCGGGAAGGACGTGCGCAGCAGCGGGACGACCGAATCGGTGAGCACCGGGTAGCAGTACAGCTCGTCGGTCAGGTCGATGCCGGAACCGAGTCCAGCGCAGATGGGGTGGGTCGGGTCGACCACCGATACGTGATGAGTCACGTCGAATACATACCCGGAGTCGGGGTATTCGACACCTCGCAACGTCCCCGGCTGGTAGTGGAACCGTGCGCCGATCACCTCCGCGTACTCCTCCCAGAGCGGCCAGCCGGCCACGGCGTGATGCAGGAACACCATGCCGATGCCACGGTCGAGGAGTCCACGGAACCCGCCGGCGAACGAAGCCGGAGGTGCCCACATCTCTGCGGGCGGATCGCCGCCGGTGAACCGCAACCCAGGGATGTCGTAGAACACCACAACATCGGCGTCGTGGCATCCCTGCGGGTTGAGAACATCCAGCGCGTCGGGCTGCGACACGTGACGCCACCGACGCGGCGCAATGGCGTCGAAGATCGCAAAGAACGGTGCCGCCTCGAAACGGTGTCCACCGGTGACGACTAAAACACGAGAGTCGGCCACTTGGTTCATCTCGTCATCGCTCGATGGATCGACTGACCGTGCACCATGCAAGGAGAATAATTGACCGGCCGATTGATTCCACAGTCGGGTGGCGCGCGAAAGTGCGGGAATGGACGCACGCGCGCACGCACCGGAGATCGTGCTCAGTCATTTCTCGCTCGCCCGGCATCACCCTATCGATGAGCGAGTCAGCGCGGCAGCAGTGGCGGGGTTCGACGGCATCGGGCTGTATATCGGCGACCACCAACGTCTTGCCGCAGAAGGCCACGCCGGAGCGTGGCTCGACGAGCTGCTTGACGCTCATGGTATTCGGGTGCGCGAGATCGAGGTCGTCAGCGCGTGGGCCCGGCCGGGGAGCGACGACCGCGGATTCGAGGCGACCGCTTGGGAGATGGCGTATCGCTGGGGGTGCCGTTATCTGCAGGCGATCGGCCCGTTCGAGGGCACCATTGCAGATGCAGCGGCCGCTTTCGCAGGTCTCTGCGACCGTGCGGCCGATCACGGCCTCGTCGTCGGGCTCGAATTCCTTCCATTCACGAATATTCCGGACGCTCGGGTTGCACTCGAAATCGTGGAACGCGCCGACCGTGACAACGGCGGCGTCTGCGTCGACATTTGGCACCACGTCCGAGGACTCAACGACCTCGACGCGATTCTCGCGATCCCCGCGCCCCGGATCACGGGCGTGCAGTTGAACGACGGGCCGCTGCGACAACAGCTCGACGACTACAAGGACGACTGCCTCCGACGACGTGTGCCGCCCGGAAACGGCCGGTTCGCGGTGACGGAGTTCGTGCGCGCGCTCCTGCATCACGGGGTGACGGTTCCGTGGTCGGCCGAGGTCTGTAGCGATGCTGTGTGGACCGCGCACGACGACGACGTCCGAGCGCACGTGCAGGCGTGTGCCGATGGCCTGCGCCGCGTCTGGGTCGACGCGACTCGTGCCCTGACCGCACCTGGCGACAGGAATTGATCGCGCGATCACTTCTTCGTACGATCGTCCGGTGCGCGCAAGCCGAAGTTTCTCGCGTGACGCCGGATGCGATCACCGCTGTCACACCCATGTTCCCGGTGAGCGGGCATGCGTCCACCGCATTGCCCTCGGCGAGTACGGGCGAGCCTGACCGTGCGCTCGCTTGTTCTCGGGGGGTCGGTGTTCGTCGGACGTCGCCTTGTTCTCGCGCTTATGGCTGCGGGACACGAGGTAGCGGTACTCAATCGAGGACGCACGCCATCCACATTTCCAGACACGGTTGAGCGCCTCACCGCCGACCGAACCGACCCAGCGTCGATGCATGCCGCGCTCGGCGGCCGTGAATTCGATGCCGTGTTCGACGTGTCCGGCTTCGTCATGGCAGCCGGTGGGTCCGACGTTGAGGGTCTCCTCGACCTGCTCGACGGACGCACAGGAAGCTATGTGTACGTAAGTTCGATCATGGCGTACGACCAGTCATGGGTCGGCGTGATTCCGTGGACGGAGGACCAGCCGACAAACGGAGACGGTGCTCGCAGCTACGGCGGCTTCAAGGCACTCGCCGAGGCCTCGATGCTCGCTCGCCATCGAGCGACCGGCTTCCCAGTGTCCATCGTTCGCCCGGCAGCGATCTACGGGCCGGACAACAACATCTTCGACATGGAGACGCCGATGTTTCTTCGGCTCCTCCGGGGTCTTCCGATCCTCGTTCCCCACGGCGGGCTGGTCGCGGGTTCCTATGGACACGTCGACGACCTCTGCGAGCTAATGGTCTCCCTTCCGACGTGCGCTGGAGCGGTTGCTGAGGTGCTCAACGCGACAACGAGCGGCGTCACGGTGAACCGCTATATCGAGATACTTGCGAGCGTGGTCGGCCGGGACCCGAACGTCGTGATGGTGCCCGACGACCGGCTCGCCACCGCCGGGACCGCTCCCCTGTTCAGTCACCTCTTCGGCGTTCGACACCACGCGGTGCTCTCGACCGACAAGACGTCGCGCCTCGCCGGGCATCGGCCCCGCTTCGACCTCGCGGAGGGTCATATGCACACCTACGACTGGTTCCTTGCGCAGGGCTGGGATCGCGTCACCGACGCGCTGATCGACCCCGTGTGGAAGGCGACGTGGGATTTCGAGGCGGAGCAGGCGTTGGCCGCGTCCCTCGCGGGCAGCCTGTGAATCGGGACCTGCTTGGGGCATCAGCCAAGCACCACAATGCGAACCATGGAACCAACACCAAGGAGAGGGTCGTATGAGCACTTACTATTCGGGTCGCGTCGCACTTGTTACGGGCGCGGGGAGCGGCATGGGACGTGCGATCGCGATCGGTTTCGCAGCCGCCGGCGCACAGGTGGTCGCTGCCGACATCGACAGCGCTGGCGGTGCCCGGACGGTGTCCGCCATCACATCGGCAGGCGGCGACGCAACGTTCGTGCGCGTCGATGTCGGCGACGCAGCGCAGGTGGAGGCCATGGTGGCAACCGCGGTTGCCAACTACGGCCGACTCGACGCGGCCGTCAACGCGGCGGCCATCGAAGGCGAGAGCGTCCCAATCGCCGAACTCGACGACGAGCTGTTCGACCGCGTGCAACGGGTCAACGTTCGATCGGTCTATCTGTGCATGAAGCACGAGATCCGGGCGATGCTCGCGGCGGGAAACGGCGGTGCGATCGTGAACTTCGGATCGACCAACTCGTACCGGCCGCAGCCGCACCAGTCGGCCTACACGGCGTCGAAACATGCAGTGATCGGACTCACGCGCAGCGCAGCGATCGACTACGCGCAACACGGTATTCGCATCAACGCAATCTGTCCCGGGGCAATCGACACACCGATGCTGCGCAACGCGATCGAACGCCGAGGACGCGACGAGGCCGACGTCATCAGTCGGCTCAGTCTCAACGGCCGCTTCGGTACCGTCGACGAGATCGCCAAGGCCACGCTCTGGCTCTGCAGCGACGATGCCTCGTTCACGATGGGCCACGCCCTCGCTGTCGACGGCGGCTACCTCGCCCGCTGAGCGGGCCGCCGCAGAAGATCTTGCTGGACAGGAAAACCATGACTCCCGCTCACATCACTACTTCGCGGTACGTTCACGCGTTCGCGGTACGTTCCACGTACGTGCAACGTACCGCAAGCGGCAGAACGTACCGCGAAGTCCCAAGCCAATGGTACCGAGGCCACGGTCACCATGCCTGAGTTTGCCCGCCGACTCGCCGCGGAGCGTCCGAACGACATCGCGATTCGCGACCACGTGCACCACATGACGTGGGCCGACGTCGACGACGCACTGGACCGCGTCGCCAATGGTCTGCTCGATCGCGACCTCGGCCCGAAGCGTCGCATCGCCGTGTTCGCGGAGAACGCCTGCGAGACGGCGCTCGCGCATCTTGGCGGGCTGCTCGCAGGAGCATCGTCGGTGCCGGTGAACTTCCACCTCACCGCCGACGAGGCCGCGTACATTCTCGCGGACTCCGAGACACGGGTGCTGTTCGTGGGACCGGAGACGGCAGCACGCGGTGTCGAAGCGGCGCGTCAGGCGGGCGTGGAGACCGTGATCGGTTGGCGGTGTCCTCCCACCGCAAAATCGACCGATTGGGACGAATGGCTCGCCGAGTCCCCGACCGGTGCGCCGCCGCTCGACATCGCGCCGCGTCCGAATCTGCTCTACACATCGGGCACAACCGGTGTTCCGAAGGGCACCGAACTCCCGCCCACGATGTTCGCCGGTGGGGCCACGATCGCTGAACACCTGGAGGCCATGAAGCAGAACCGCTTCGCCGCGTTCGGGACCCACCTCGTGGTTGGGCCGATGTACCACACGGGTCCGCTGAGCGGCATGCGGTTGCTGGTGGCCGGCGTCCCCTCGGTCGTACTCCCCCGGTTCGACGCGGAGGCGACGCTGCGCGCAATTCACGACCACCGCACCGAGAGCACCGTGATGGTGCCGACACACTTCGTCCGACTGCTCGCGTTGCCTGACGACGTGAAGGCCCGCTACGACGTGTCGTCGATGAAGCTGGTGACGCATACAGGTGCCAAATGCCCGATCGAGGTGAAGCGCTCGATGATCGAGTGGTGGGGGCCGATCTTCATCGACGCGTACGGTGCCACCGAGGTCGGCACGACGTGCACGATCACGAGCGCGGAATGGCTGGAGCGTCCTGGTTCTGTCGGACGCTGCGTGCCGCCGTTCAGCGCACGGGTCTACGACGACGCGGGGTCTCTCCTGGCAGCAGGCGTCGAGGGTCGGCTGTACTTCGAGGACGCCACCGGGCGAGGCATCGTGTACCCCAACGATCCCGTGAAGAGCGCCGCCGCGCACATCGAGCCGGGCGTGTTCACCCTCGGCGAGATCGGTTTCGTCGACACCGAGGGCTACGTGTTCATCACCGATCGGTTCAGCGACATGGTTGTTTCGGGCGGCGTCAACCTCTACCCCGCCGAGGCCGAGCAGGTACTCATGACCCATCCAGACGTGTTGGACGTTGCGTGCATCGGCGTCCCGCACGCGGAGATGGGAGAGGAGCTCAAGGCGCTCGTGGTGATTCACTCCGGTGTGACGGCCCCTTCGGCCTCGGAGTTGGTCGCGTTCTGCCGCGCCGGGCTGTCGTCGTACAAGTGCCCACGGTCGGTCGAGTTCGTGACCGACATTGGCCGCACCACGATGGGCAAGGTCAACAAGCGAGCGCTGCGCGCGCCGTATTGGGACGCCACCGGCTGAGACCGGGTCGAGCGCGTCAGAGCATGGTTTGCGTGGCACCCGCCGTGGTGTTCGCGAACATTGCCTCGGAGTCGAAGCCGATCCGCTTGGTCGGGACAACTTCGATCACGACACGACCAGGCGAATTCAACAAGTCGACGAACGACTGCTGCTTGTCGGCGTTGTCCGGCCTTACAAGTGCAGCGAGCGCCGGGTAGAACCATGCCTTCGTCGTGTCATCGTCGTGGAGCACAGCGGTGCCCTTATAGGTAACGGCTTGAGAGATTCCGATACGGGTCCCGCGCGAGCTGATCGCGATCGCCACCCGCGGGTCACGTTCGATCGCCGCTATCCGCTTGCGACGCCGCGTGGCCGTGAGCCAAAAGCGTCCGTCGTGCCATACGAAGTTCATGATGACGCCCACCGGATCACCCTCGCGGGTGGTCCACATGAAGGTGCATTCCGTCTGCGCGCGTAGCAATGTTGCCTCGCGATCGTCGGAGAGGCTGAACCCGGAGACGTCTTCGAAGTCGTCAGGCATCTGGCTACCGGCCCGGGATCTGCGACACGTACATCTTGGCGTCGAAGTAGTCGCGCCACAGCGTGATCAACCCTTCACGGACCTCCCACACACCGGTGACCGGCAGATCGACCCAACCGTGGGACATGAGGAATCGGTCGTTGCGTTCGTTGAATACGACGCTGCCCTCGGCGGCTTCGCGATGCACGACCCACTCCACCTCGGACGCGCTCCCGAGGAACCGCTCCATCACCGCTCGAATTGCGGCGGTACCGATGTTCTTGCCCATCGGGACGTTGTCGTATTCGCAGTCGTCGTTGACCAGCGTCATCGCGGCGTCGAGGTCCTTGCGCTCGACGGCGGCGATGAACGCACGGACAATCTCAAGGGGGCTGATGGAAATTGGGTGCGCTGTCATTTCGGCACGGAATGTATCGCGCGACTGATTTCCTCGACCAGGTCGGGCCGACGTTGTGGCCGCAAATCGGTCGGCGTGGCCCCAGATCGGCCGGATTTGAGGCCACGCTGACCGATTTGAGGCCACGCTCGCCTGACTTGAGCAATCCGCCGGAGGCGCACACTCCAGTGGCGTGGCGAATCGCCCGCTTGCACGTCCACCGCACCACGGAGAAGAACCAATGGAACTGCTCATTATCAACTTCGAGCTCGCCGGCATCACGGAGACCGGCTACCGCAATGTCTGCGACCAGATCGCACCGGCGTTCGCGGCCGTGCCCGGACTCGCCTCGAAGGTGTGGCTTGCCGATGCTGCGAACGGCGTTTACGGCGGCGTGCCGCCGCCTGAATTCTCCCGTATTCCTGGCACGATGACGCTCATGGATCGACGGTCCGCACACTCTGTTGTGATCGGAGGGACGCAGAACTCGCCGCGATCTTACAAGTGCTCGACGAGTCGGGCCCACGGGTTTGCTTCGTGTACGGCATCGCGGGCATCGGCAAATCGTCGTCGCTCGGGCGGTTCCGCGATGTCTGCGAAGAACGCAACGTGCGCGTGCTCGCCGTCGATTGCCGATCCATCGAGCCGACGGCCGAGGGATTCTTCGACGCTCTGGGCAAGGCCATCGACCCCGCCCTGTCTACTGCCGGCGTCAACGATGCTCGGAAAGCTCGCCATGGACTGCGACACCGCACCCGGAACATCGATCGACCAGTTGCCGGAGTACGCACGTATAGTCGGCTTGGCTTGGCTCGGGAACGCCGAGCGTGCGGAAGACATCGGTCGAGAGGCGCTCGCACGCGTGCAAGGCCACGGTGACTACGACGAAATGCTGTGGTCGACGTTTGCCGCGCAAACACGTCTCGGGCGGGAGGTCGACGCCGAAGTCATTGCTCTCGCTGGCAGCGCGAGACATCTGGCGGAGAAACTAAGAATCCCACAGCCCAGGCGTGGTCGGCAGTCTGTGATGCTTCGATCTCCGTCCCGACCGGCCCGCGCTTTGCGTCACTCAACGAAGTCGCCTCGGCTCAAGCAAAGACTGTCGACAATACGTGGCTCACGGCAATCATCGGCCAGGGTCGAGCGCAAGTTCTCGTGCAGCTCGACGACTTGGAATCAGCGCTCATCACGGCGGTGGAGAGTGCGTCGTTGTTCCACCGCGGCGGCTGGCAGCAGTCGGCATGGCAGAGTCTCATTCAGGGGTGCACGGTGCTCGTCAAACTCGCTCGCAATGAGACACTACGGCCACAATCTGGGGCGCAGGAAATGCCTCAGCCGGTGCCTCGTACCCGCCTCGAAGGTGCAACTTGACGCGGCCGCCGCCCATCTCACCGCGACGCTCGGCCCCGGACGCTTCACCGAACTCGCCGCCCGCGGCAGCGAACTCGACGTGCCGCAGCTTCTCGCTCTGCTCCGAGCCGTCATCGACCCCGACGCCTGAACAAGCATCGAGCCACGTTTCTGTCATACCCCCTCCGTAGGGTGGACGCCATGACGACTCGTACCGATACGCTTTCCCCCATGGCCTCCACTCCGGTCAAGGCACATCCGTCGTCTGTCACGTATCCCGACAGCGATGGAAAGCCCATGTCCGACAACACCCTGCAGTGGGACACGATCTCCTACATCGTGAACTCCCTCAGATCCTGGTACCACCACCGACCCGACGTCTTCGTCGCCGGTGACCTCCTCTGGTACTACGAAGAAGGTAACCCGAAAGCACGTATCGCACCCGACGGTCTCGTCGCGTTCGGACGACCGCCCGGCTACCGCGGCTCGTACAGACAGTGGGACGAAGGCGGCATCTGCCCCCAAGTCGTCTTCGAAGTGCTCTCGCCCAAGAACACGCGCCGAGAAATGCTCGAAAAATACGAGACCTATGCGCGCTTAGGGTGCCAGGAGTACTACCTCATCGACCCGTACGACAAGCGGATCAACGGGTTTGAGGTTGTCGACGGCAGATCGGTCCACATCGCCGATGGCCTCGGACGGCACAGCAGTCGTCTCGGACTCGACCTCCAGTTCGATGACGAGATCTTTCGCTTCGTCGACCCGAGCGGCACGTACCTACCGACGCCGGTCGAAGCCATCGAGTTTGCGCAAGCAAGTTCGCTCCGGTTTTCCGACGTGCAATCCGTTCTGACCGCTGCCACGGCGGCATCTGAGCGGGCAACGGCCGCCGCGCGGAAAGCCACAGCAGATCTCAATGCTGCCAACGCGACCAATCAGAAGGCGCTCGGAATGACCGAGAAGGCAGTGGCCGCGACCGAAATCGCAATCGCCGCGAAACAGGCCGCAATCGCCGAAAGGCAGGAAGCGATCGCCGCGAAGCAGGCGGCCGAAGACCTGGCAAGCAAATTGGCAGAGCGGCTCCGCTCGTTTGGGATCGACCCAGACTAGTGAGACAGCCGGTCTGGCTGTTCGGAGGACCACCCAATCGGACCACCCGATAGCACGTTTCGCCTATTGGGTGGTCCGATTGGGTGGTTTGCAAACCCTCGGGGCACCGCGGCCGAATGTCCGGTCGATCCGCCGCGCCAGCAGGACGCGAGAACGAACTCAGGACCCGCAAGCCGCAGCGAGTCGCTCGCCGAGCGTGTCGACGTCGAGCTCGGCTGCCGTGCCGATGAGGACAATCACCGACCCGTCAGAATCTTCTCCGACCGGCTGCGCCGAGCGGGTCAAGGTGGTACGCGCGCCCACGACCTGCAGCACGCCGCGCTGAGTCCACCCATCAACAACAACGAGACCCTTCGCCCGCAAGAAGCCCGGCGTGGGCGTCCGGAACACATCGACCAGCAACGTCTCATCGAAGGGCCGGTCAAAGCGCAACACCACCGAGCGGTGGATCGCTGCGTGATCGTCCGCAATGCCGACCACCGCAGCGGCACCGACGTGGACGTTACCCACGATCACGTCGAACGGCACGACACCGCTCGACTCCACAATCGGCGCGGTCGGGTGGACCGTCTGCAGCCACGAACGGACCGCCGCGACAGAAGCCGGGCCAACAAGATCCGACTTCGTCAGCACGAGCAAGTCTGCCGCCGAAATCTGCGAGAGCACCGTCGCTCCCACGTAGCGATCCACGGACTTGGCTTGGATCGTCTCCGGGTCGACCAGCACAACGATCCCGTCGAGACAGAAACCCGGCAATGATGCCCACGCGGCGAGTCGCGCCGGATCGGCAACGCCCGACGCCTCCACGATCACATGATCGAACGGCGGCACGCGGTCGGCTACCGCGAGGAACGCCTCCCCGAGCCCGTCGGAAATCGTGCAACAGGCACAACCGTTGGTGAGCTCGATCGTGGTGCCGTCGCGATTCGCGATCAGCGCAGCGTCGATGTTCACGTCGCCGAAGTCGTTCACCAGCACGGCGACGCGCCGTCCGTGATCGCCCGACAACACTGAGTTGATCAGCGTCGTCTTCCCCGCACCGAGGTAGCCGCCAACGACCGTCACCGGAATGGCACTCACAATCGCGCTCACCGAGCCGTTACCGAAACCGCTCGACGCGACCGCCGAACACCGTGCCGCGCACCGTGAGGTCCTTCAGACCCGACGCGCCAACGTCGTACGGATCGGCGTCGAGAATCGTAAAGTCTGCGCGCTTACCAGATCGGATGGACCCGATCTCATTTTCACGGCGCAAGATCCACGCAGCGTCAATGGTGACGGCCCGCAGAGCAGCGTCGAGACTCAGACATTCCAGAGGGCCGAGCACGTTGCCATCGACCGTCTCTCGCGTGGCGGCGGCCCAAGCGAGGCGGAGCGGTTCGAGCGGGGCCATCGGACAATCAGAATGCAGCCCGAGTGGGATGCGATGACGCTCCACCGCGCCAACGCGCACCATCTGCTCGGCGCGTTCATGGCCGAGCCACTGCGCGCGATAGGCGTCACCTAGTAAGTGCACATAGTATGGCTGGGCCGACACGAGCGCACCGAGCGCGGCAAGTTGCCGGACCTGATCCTCGGTCGAGTTGCCGAAATGCTCGATGGTCATGCGATGGTCGAATCGTGGCTTGCCATCGAGCAGTTCGCGCAGGAGATCGATGAAGAAGTCGACACCGAGGTCGCCGTTCGTGTGAGCGTGCAGCTGGTAGCCCGCGTTCCAGAATGCCGGCGCATAGCGACGCGTCACTTCGGGCGGCGACGTCCACTCGCCGAGGTGACCATCGAGGTAGCCAGGAAAGCCGAGCTGGAACAGACCGCTGAAGAATGCGCCGTCGATCATGAACTTGATGTGCCGGTCGAAAAACACCTCGGCCGTATTCCCGGCAGCGAGCGCGTCGGCCTTCGCCACAGCGTCCTCGGGAGTCACGTTCTTCGCCATGAACGACCCGGCGAACGGCGTGAGAATGACGCGACAGGGAGCGTCTGCCGCCAGATGGGCGCGCCGGATCTGATCGACCTCGGCGTCGATGTCGCCCGCGTTACCAACCCCCATATCGAGAACCGTCGTGACGCCACCCTCGTGCACCATCTTGAAGAACCTCGCCAACCCGGCCGCGAATCGTGACGGCTCGCGGACGAACGGTGCGAGCTGCGCCATTGCCCTGAACGCACCGACCTCGTAGAAATGTCCGTTGGCGAGGTCCACGCCATGACGCTGCGGCTCGTCATCGGCGATGTTCATCCAGCGGAGCATCGCCGAGTTCATGAACATCTCGTGGAATGAGCGATGCCAGATCGCAACCGGCTTGTCCGGCGCGAGTTGGTCCAAGACATCCCGCGAAATGCGGCCGTGCCAGATCTGGTGGTAGCCCCACACCATGCACGGTTCATCAGCGCGCGTATGATTTCCGATGATCTCGCGCAAGCGCGTGATGTAGTCGTCCGGGGTGCGGGCACCGGGCCACGATCCGTCCGGGAGCTTCCAATCGTCGGGGGCAAGGAACGGGAACTGTGTGAGCGTTGCGGGCAGCGTCGGATGGACGTGCGGGTCGATGAGACCCGGCATGAGGACGCTGTCCTCGAGACTGCGGTCCACCGTCGATCCGTGTGCGTCGGTCCACGGGGCAAGCGAGTCGAGCGTGCCGATGGACACAACCCGACCCTGTGCCACGGCGACCGCGGTGGCCGTTGGCATGGCGGGCTCCATCGTCACAATCCGTTTGGCCGTGTAGATGGTGAGTGGTCCGAGCGTGGTCATGATCCGGACAGTCTTGCCGGTCGAGCGTTGCCCGGCCCGGCCCGGTCTCCCAAGCAGCAGCTACAGGCGTTCGATGATGGTGCCCGTTCCGAGGCCACCACCGCAGCACATCGAGATCAGCGCGTAACGTCCGCCCGTTCGTTCGAGTTCGTAGAGCGCACGGGTGAGCAGGATCACTCCCGATCCGCCGAGCGGGTGACCGACGGCGATCGCGCCACCGTTCGGGTTGACCTTTGACATATCGGCACCCGTCTCCTTCTCCCACGCAAGCACCACCGATGCAAAAGCCTCGTTGATCTCGAACACGTCGATGTCGTCGATCGACAGGCCGGTCCTGGCAAGCAGCTGACGCGTCGCCGGAATCGGACCCTCCAGCATCAGCTCTGGATCGCACCCGACCAGCACCGAAGAAACGATCCGCGCCCGCGGCTTCAATCCGAGCGACGCTGCTCCATCGGGCGACGCCAGCAGCAACGCCGCCGAGCCGTCGCAGATCTGCGAGGACGTGCCCGCCGTGTGGATGCCGTCGGGAGTATTGGTCCGCAGACCGTTCAGGGCTTCGATCGACGTTGGGCGCAGGCACTCGTCGCGATCGAACATTTGGGTGCCGCGCGACGCTCCACTGTCGTCGAACTGCGTGACTGCGACGGGAGCGATCTGACCGGCGAACCGATCCTCGGCCCACGCGGTCGCGGCCCTCGACTGCGAGCTGAACCCGAGTTCGTCGGCGGCCTTTCGGGTGATGCCGTACTTCGTGGCGATGCGCTCCGCGCCGTCGAACTGCGTCGTTGCCTCATAGACGTCGGCGTACGTGCCTTCGCGCGCTACACCGAAGGCACCATCGGCCCCCATCGCGCCGAATGGAACCGACGACATCGTCTCCACGCCGCACGAGATCGCAACGTTCGCGAGTCCGCTGCCGACGAATCCGTGGGCGACCATGTTCGCCTCCTGCGACGAGCCGCACTGCGAGTTGACCGTGGCGGCCGGCACTTCCTGCGGCAGTCGCATCGCAAGCCACGCGTTGCGGGTCACGTTGGCGCTCTGCGCACCGACCTGCTGCACACAGCCGCCCACGACGTGATCGACGCGCTTCGGGTCGATTCCCGTGCGCTCGATGATCGCACGCTGCACGGTGCCGAGCAGGTCGTTGGCGTGCACCTTCGACAACGTGCCATTGCGACGACCGATCGCAGAGCGCACCGCATCGAGAATTAGCACTTCACCCATGGTTCCTCCAAGGTCGTTTCAACGCCATGAGCGTACAGTTGACAGTACCGTCAACTGAATTCTTCTTTTCAAGAACGTCGAGCCGTTGTGCCGGTCTGACGCCACGGCCTCGCGTTGCCCGCCGTTCAGAGCAGTGAGCGTCCGAGTGGTTGCATGGTGTGGTGCGCGGCCATGGCCGAGCCAACCGGCCCCATCAATGCCTTGTACCGCTTCCACCGTCGGCAGAACAACATCACAAGCTCCGCGTCGTGAGCACCCTCATCCGAGAGAACGAAGCGCTCAAGTTCTGCCTCGCACTCGTCCCAACCAATCGGTGCATTGCCGGTAAGCGCTCCGAGGTCGGCACGATCCTGCTCCATGACCTCGGCGCCGATCCGGTCAAAACGCTCAAGGTGACGGGCAAGCCGAAATGCTATGCGTACTTGGTACGCGACGAACGGGTCATCGACCTTGATCGACCGCAGCGACCGCGAAAGATGCTCGTGCGGCCCGGACACCGGCGACGACGCCGGTTCCGGGATCGCGACATCCTCAAGTTCCAGACCGAGGTACTCGGCCATCGTCTCGACGGTGTGCAGGTTCGTCTCACTTACCCAGTGCGCATACGTCATGTAGTCGGTGTCGGCGAGCGGACGAGCAAGCGGTCCGTGGAACGAGAGCGAGTTCGTGAGCGTGAAGAACAGATGGTGGTACTGGATCGCGGCCATGTCGACGGGTTCCCCGGTCAGGTCCGCGTACCGGTCGTAGATCTTCGTGAAGTCGCCGTACGGGATGACCGAATCACGCATGCGCCATGCAGCAAGGTCCATCATCGGATCACCGAGGTGGCCGAGCTCCACGTCGACCATCGACACGAAATGGCCGTCCTGGTGATGGAACTGCCCGGAGTCCCAAACGACGGGTCCCTGACGGTTCGACACCGGAAGCGGATGACGACGCAACCAACCGAGCACGAACTCCATCAACGGATCCGGGCGCACCTTCGTCGACCGAAAGACGCGCTCGAAGCGGCGGATACCGACGTGCGCAGCGTCCGACGGTGATGTGCCACGGATGACGTCGGCGGCGACGAATTTGTCGATCGGCAACTGATGCATGCGGGCCATCGTCTGCACGTACTCGTCCACGATCGTGGCCCGCTGATCCGGCGGAGTCCCGTCGAAGTTCGGCTTCCCAGGGACGGCGGCCATTGCATACGCGCGGGGTTCATCCGACCAGCCAAAGACCTGCGGAACCGGGATTCCGTGTTCGTCGAGCAGCCGCTGGAACAGCATCTCGTGTTCAAGTGGGAACACGAGCGGCGTATCGGTCCGCTCACCACGCACCACCACCCGCTCCACGCTGCCGCCGCTCCGCTCTATGTCGACGAACCACATCGGACGCCACCTCGGCTGGCGCTCCCATGAAACGACGCGGGCGTCGAGCAGCGACTCGACCCACGCCAACACTCGGGCGTCGTTCCCCTGCGTTGGGAGGGTCTCGACATCGTTCGCCATCGGGTGCCCATCTTTCGAAGCAGCCGCCCAGGTGGCGGCCCGCGATTGACAGTATCTTCAAGTGCCGACCGACTCCGACTTGAGGTCGGGCGGGATCAGGTCGGCAACCGAGGCCGCGCACGGACCGACCCGATGCGTTCGGCGCCGACGAGCTCGCTCGGCCCGTTCCCTGATGACCTCGCCCTGGCATTTCGAGGCTGATCGCTCGAACGGACACGTCTGGACTCCTGGTGTAATATTGGCAACATAACGCTGGAATAGCGCCGAAATCTGAGTACAATGTTGTCGTGATACGAACCGTGACCCCGTCTCAGCTGCGCGATCCCGACGTGTTGGCCGAGGCCGCTCGTCAGCCCGTCAACATCTTCGACGCCAAGCGGGAAACCGAGTTGGTCCTCGCCCCGAGGGCGACATGGGACACCGATCATCGCCTACTGCACAAGTACTCCCTGCTCCTTGCGAATGCCGTTGTCGAGCTGCCCAGCGAACACCCGTCGGCCGTCGCGCTCGGCGACCTCGGGTTCGCTGCGGTGTGGGACCTCGCCGAGCGGGTCTGGCTCCTCCGTCAGCTCGCCGAGGCATACGCGGCCAGCGTCCGGACCGAGTCAACGACACCAGTTGCCGAGTTCGTCGAATTCATCGGTAGCCGACGTTCCGAGTCACCCTCGCGTCTGGCCGCAGTCGTCGAACCGCGATCGGTCCCCAAGGCACTTCGGGCGAAGTTGACCGCACGATCGGCATGAGAATCATCCGACTCCCGTTCTCGGAAATCGGTCGCCTGAAGGAGATCGAAGCAACGCCGAATCCCGACCCGTGGGTTCGTGAGGCCGAACAGTTTGTGTTCGGTGGCGAACTGGTGGAGTTCGCTCGGAGCTACCGCGACGACCTCTCGATCAGGATCGTCGAGGACGACACCCGTGTCGTCGCGTTGGGTGTCACCTACCCCGATCCGAGGTTTCATGCAGTTCGGATCGGTTCGATCGTCGTGGATCATCGCTCCCGCCGGCGCGGACTCGGTTGGGCAATACTGCGGAACCTCGTCGAGACCGCAACGACCTCCGGCGACACGATCTGTTGGCTCGTGCACCCGGACAACTACGCCATGCTCGCCTGCTCGCGGCGCATAAAGCCACGACCCGACGAGGCATCGATCGACGATGGCTACGTGATGTTCGTCGCACCGTAGCGTCGGCCGCCTCCAGAACCGAGCACGATTGAACGGATGCTCAATGCCGTTGACACCTTCGTGAACGGTACGATCGCCGTCGTGAGCGAGCCACGAGAAACCGAGTCAATGGAGGCGCGGGTCACTCGACTCGAAGACCTCCTTGCGATCCACCAGCTGTTCGTCGATTACGGCGAGCACCTCGACTCCGGTGACTTCGATGCCTATGCCGAGCTGTTCGCGGACGACGGTGAAGCTCTCCTCGGACCTTACGGACGCGCTAGGGGCAGGGCCGCGATCAAGGACCTCATGGTCGCTCAGCTCGCCGCGAACGTCGGGAAATCGTTCCATATCGTCAGCAGCCCCCGTGTCACCCTCAACGGCGACACCGCGACCTCGACCGTGATGTGGTCGGTCGCAGTGATGGCCGACGACGGGTTCGCGCGCCTGCAGATGATCGGCCACCACATCGACCAGCTCACGAAAACTGCCGAGGGCTGGAAGATTCAACGCCGACGAGGCACCGTCAACCTTCCGTCAGCGGTTCCTACCGGTGCATCGCTGCGCTGACGATTGCGTCGGCATGCAGAACCGCAGTGTCGAGGATTGCACTTGCCGACCGCCCGCGTCGAGCACCGGCCCGCTCAGCACCATCGCATGCTCCGTACACGCCAGCACGATGCATTCGGCACCGCGGCCCACGAGCGACGCTGCGATGGAAGCGAACCGTTTGACAGGAGCCGACCGGCAGCGTCCCAGTCTCCGGAGCGCTGCATCGCTGTGACCACGTCGAAGTCCTCCTGCCACAGGACCATGCGAGCGCAGTGGTCGCCACCGAGCTGCGACGCCACGGACTCGTTGATGTGACGATAGTCGTGCGACGTCGACACCCAAGACATCCCGCCGATCAGGCCGATCGTCTTCACACTTTCAGGATACGAGCGGGGCTCGGCAGGGCAGACTTGAAAAATGACGCCGACAGTTGCCTTTCTCTTCCCCGGGCAGGGATCGCAGTGGCCCGGCATGGGGCGCGACCTGCTCCACACGTCGGCAGCGTTCGCCTCGACAATCGACGCGTGTGACTCCGCCGCCGGCGACCAGCTCCACTGGAGCGTCCGGACAGCGATCGAGACGTCCGACGCCGACCGTCTCGAGCACGTCCTCGGACTCCAGGTCATGTTGTTCTCCATCGAGATCGCACTCGCCGCTTTATGGCGTGAGCGTGGAGTCCGGTGCGACTCTGTTGCTGGAACGAGCCTCGGCGAGATCGCCGCCGCCTACGTATGCGGTGCGCTGACGCTGCCCGACGCGTTCGACGTGGTGCTTGCGCGCAGCGAACTGCTTGAGTCGCATCGCCCCGAGGGCGGGACGGTCGTGCTCAACGTCGCCCTCGATCAGATCACTTCCACGCTGGAGGGACTCGAAGATCAGGCATGGGTCGCCGGTTACAACGGACCGGGCACGGTCACCTTCTCCGGCACCGAGCCTGCACTCGCGGAACTGCTCGGGCGGGCCGACAAACTCGGCGTCTTCGCGGCGCGGGTACGCGTCGATTACCCCGCGCACTGTCCGCTGCTCGAACCACTTGATGCGCCACTGCGGGAACGGCTGAGCGACCTCCGTCCAGGCAACGGAACCGTCCCGTTCTACTCGGCGGTCAGGGGCGCAGAAGTTGCCGGCGAAGACCTCGACGCTGTGTACTGGGCGCGCAATCTCATCGAACCGGTCCACGGCACGCAGCTGCTCGACGAGCTGCTCGCACGCGACACGAGCGTCATCCTCGAAGTCACGCCGCACCCCATCTTCGCGAAGCCAGCCAACGACGCGATCGCTGCGAGATCGAGCACCTCGATCCACTGCCCAACGTTGCGACGTAACACCGACGCTGCTGTCTGCTTCGACGCTGCACAGGCACGCCTCGCCAAGGCCGGTGTCGTATTCGCGAGCTGAAACGTGAGCCGTCCGACGACTGCGGCTACAGCGCCACGGTGGCCGTACAGAGTCACGCTGTAGCGTCAATGTGGCGCTGTAGCCGCTCTCGTCCGGCGAGTTATCGCTGGACCCGTCAGCGAGGGGCTGCTCAAACAGCCCGGAAGACCGCCACGGTGAAATCGCCGCCGGGGTGCGGGACCAGCTCGGCTCGCACGCGCATCCCGACGCGCACCGACTCGACCGGCGTTTCGACGAGTCGCGACGGCAATCGCAAGCCGCGTTGCTCGTCCAGTTCCACGAGCGCAACGACATAGGGCAGATCGGTCAGGTAGCCGGGCACCGACGGCTGGCGGACCACGATGAAGCTGTACACCTCGCCGGTACCTGCAACGTCCTCGAACGCTGTTGAACCCGCGCATGAACTACACCGCTCCAGCGGCGGCTGCAACCACACGCGACAATCGGTGCAGCGGCACAACGCAAGCCGACCTTGCGACGTTGCCGCCCAGAAGCCCTCCGAATCGACGTTGGGTGCAGGCTGCGGCGCAACGTCGAAGAGGGCGGTCACGACGGGTCCGTGGCATACACGAGCGCCCCACCGAATGGACCCGCGCCGGCCGTGACCAACGCCGTCTCGGCGCCCGGGACCTGACGCACCCCAGCGTCGCCACGCAACTGCAGGACCGCCTCGTAGTGATGGTTCAAACCGTGGAGATAGCCCTCCGACAAAAGTCCCCCATGGGGGTTCACAACCACATCGCCGCCGTACGTCGCGCGTCCCTCACGGAAGTAGTCGCCGACCTCGCCCTTTTCGCAGAACCCGAAGTCCTCGAACGTGGCCATCACGGTGTAGGTGAAGCAGTCGTACATGAGTGCGATATCCATGTCCTTCGGCCCGAGTCCGACGCGCTTCCACAGGCGGGGCGCAGCGTCTCGCGAGTACATGCAGGACATGTCGTCCCACTGGTCGACGTTGCCGCCGAAACCGCTCGAATCCGCAGCTGCCAAAGGATAGATGGGCTTGTGCGGCAGGTCCGCCGCGCGCTCCGCGGACGTGAGGACCAAGGCGACCGCGCCGTCGACTTCGTAGCAGCAGTCGAACACGCGGAACGGCTCGTTGACCCAACGTCCGGCCATGTAGTCATCGATCGTGATCGGCGTCTTCGCGATCGCATGCTCGTTTCTCGACGCGTGCAGACGTTGCTGCACGGCAATCGCCCCGAGGTCTTCGGCGGTCGAGCCGTACATGGCTTGATGGCGACGGCACCACATGGCGAACCACTGCGGTGGCACCATGTATCCGTGGGGTGCCGCGAACTCGCCCGCACCGCCGCCGCCCGACGCGAGGATCGGGCCGGTCGTGTGCCCGTACCTCGTGTTGGAGCCGAGCACCCGGTAGACGACAACGACCTCGGCTTGGCCGGTCACGATCGCCGCAGCCGCGCCGGCAACCACGGTTGCCACAATGTTGCCGCCACCGAGTACACCTGCACTCCAGCCGAGATCGTCGATGCCGATCGCATGCGCGACCTCCATCGGCCCGGCGGAGTCGCCGGTCGTGAAGCAGGTGAATCCGTCGACGTCCTTCGACGTGAGGCCTGCATCCGCGAGAGCTGCTCGTGACGCTTCGGCCGCCATCGCGAGCGTCGTGCGCCCGGACTTGCGTACGAACGGTGTCCGTCCGATGCCGACCACTGCGGCACCGCTCAACGCTGTTGCACCCATCTGGTTCTCCCGGTTCGCTGGACGTTCGTCAGACCTGTTCAGACCTGGTCGGAGCGTACCGCGAGGCCACCTGCGAACCACCTTCGGCACCGACCGACAGGCCGCCGCGATGTTTGGTCAATCCACCCCGCCGAGCGGGCAATTCCGACCAAACATCGCCAAGGGAACGGCGCGCCGTGCGACCGTGTCACGTCCGGCGACGGTGTTCCGTCATCATCAGCCCGCCGAGGAGTGCGTTGCGAAGGTCGCTGGGGTGGACCACGTCGTCGACGCCGAGGCGGTCGGCGAGGCCGTACGGACCGCCGCGCTGCGCCTGCTCGATCTTGCCACGGGTCGCTTCGTCGACGTTCGCCGTGAGGCCGCCGCTCTGCGCCGGCATCGTCGCAATGTTGGCGCTCGGCAGCGCAAGTACGAGGGTCTGGCGATCGTGGGGCATATGGGCCATCGTGACAAGACCGAAGCCAAATCCCTTTCTCATAAGCACGCTTATCTTCGGCGTTCGAAGACGTCGCCCGGCGAGATACATCCGCCCGCCCCACTTGAGGACGCCCTCACGCTCGGCTTTCGGGCCCGCCATCACCCCGGGATTGTCCAGCAGGAAGATGACCGGGTGCCCGAACGTGTCGGCGATCCCTATGAAGTCCGTCGCCTTGATCGCAGCGGCGGCGTCGAGTGCGCCTGCCTTGCGAGCGGGATTGTTCGCCACGAAGCCGACAGCTCGTCCGCCCAGATGCGCCCACCCGACGCAGATTGCCCGGCCGTAGAGCGGCTGCACCTCGAAGAACCGCCCCCCATCAACGATCGACGTGATCACCGAACGCACGTCGTACGGCCGACGTGGGTTCGGCGGAATGATCCCGAGCAGTTCCGCCACAAGGCGTTCGCCGGTGTCCGCCCCCGACCGCCGAGGTGCCACCTCATGCACGTTCGACGGGAAGTAGGACAGGTAGTCACGGGCCATGGCAATCGCGGCCGCGTCGCTTTCAACAACGTTGTGCACCGTGCCCGCCTCCTCCACGCACACCCGCCAACCACCGAGCTCCTCGGCCGTCACATCCTCACCGGTCGCCGCTTTCACGAGTGCCGGTCCGCCCGTGAACAGCGCGGCCTGTTTCGTTATCACGACGAAGTCGGCCATCGGCGCGGCCAGCGCGCCATGACCCGCCGACACTCCGAGCACGAGGCACACGACCGGCACCTGCCCCTTAGCATCGGCCATCGCTTCGAGGTCGTTCGGCGTTCGGGCGGGCGTGGAAGTGCGAACGCCCATCCGCGCACCGGCACCGTCCTTCATCCACACCAATGGCATGCCCTCCTGCACCGCAAGTTCCGCCGTCCGATGACGCTTGTACGCACCGCCGACACCGACCGTGCCCGCCTTGATCGTGAAGTCCTCGGCACCCACCATCACGGGGCGTCCATCGATCCTTCCGACGCCGCACACGAACCCATCGGCGCCAAGACCCTCCTTGTTGCCGACGAGGCTGCCGATCTCCCGAAACGAGCCGTGATCCACGAGTGCGTCGACGCGCTGGCGAACGTCGAGCTTGCCCTTCGCGTGGTGACTCGCGAGACGTTCAGGACCGCCCATCTCCTGGGACCGCTGGCGTTCCTCGGCCAATCGGTCAAGCCAGGGTGACCATTGCTCAACGTTGACCGCTCGTTCGGCCTCGGGGTCCTTCGACGTCACGGCCAACTCCTCGGCGTTCTGTTCACCTCGGCAGTCTGCCCCGGCGGGTGACGGACGCGAGGGTCGAAACGCCATTTTCGACGCTCGACGGTACGCTGACCCACCACTACCGCACGAGCGACGCCAACCCGGCCGCAGGGATCAGGAGCTTTCAACGATGTTCATGAACGAGTTCGCCACGGGCACGACCCCGACGGACATGACCGTCACCGCGGAATTCGCGAGCCTCCTCACGAGCGCAACCGAACTCGGCATCCCGCACTCCCCACACGTCCGCTACGCGTCGCGCCACACAGTCGTGCGTGGGCAGCGCTTCCACTTCTCCGAATGGGGGGACCCGGCCGCACCGCCGATCCTGCTGCTCCACGGTGGCAACCAGTCCAGCCATTCCTGGGACCTCGTGAGCCTGCACCTCGCGGACCGCTACCACGTGCACGCGCTGGACCAGCGCGGCCACGGCGACTCCGAGTGGAGCCGAGAGGTCGACTACTCCGTCGACGCCATGGTGGGCGACGCCGCTGCGTTCATCGCAGACCGCGGCATCGATCGGCCAATCGTGTTCGGTCACTCGATGGGCGGACGCGTCACCCTCTCACTCGCGCTGCACCTACCCGAGATAGCACGCGCGCTTATCATCGTCGACGTTGGTCCGGAGCTTTCTCCCGAAGGCACGAAGGCGATCATGGATTTCGTCGTGCACAACGTGGAGTTCGAGGACCTCGACGTGTTCGTGGAGAACGTGCAGCGCTACGACAAGTTCCGGACGCGTGCCCACATCGAACGCACGGTCAAGTACAACATGCTCCGCCGCGCCGACGGGAAGTACGTGAGCAAGGTCGATCATCGACGCTCCCCCACCACGCAGGCTCCGCTCACACTCGGCGAGATGGAGACGCTCGATCTGCCGGTTCTCGTGGTGCGCGGTGAAGAGTCGAGCGTGTTCGCGGCCGATGCCGCTGACCGTTTCGTCGCGGCACTTCCGCAGGGTTCGCTCGTGACAATCCCGAACTGCGGGCACAACGTCCACTCCGGTAACACGCTCGGCTTCCTCGGCGCCGTCAACACGTTCCTGGACGGCCTGGCAAGGTAACTCGTTCTACAGTTCGCCACATGCGCGCCATCACCTTCGCCACCTACGGATCGCCACTCGTCCTGAGCGAGGTGGATGACCCGAGGCCAAGCGAGGGTCAGGAACTCGTCGACGTTGTGTTCGCCTCGGTGAACCCCCTCGACATCTGGGTGAGCCAGGGCAACTTCGCTGGTATCACGCCGCAGCCGCACGTGCCCGGCGTCGAAGGATTGGTCCGGCGGGCCAGCGGCGAGCTCGCGATCGTGATGGGAGTCGGCCTGGCGGGCCCCGGAACGTATGCCGAGCATCTCGCGGCGACATCGGCACAGCTCGTCGCGGTCCCGGCTGGCGTTGACCAACAGCAGGCGGCCGCGCTTGGCGTTGCCGGGGTCACCGCTTGGATGTGCGTCCACGCGCTTCCCGAGGTCACGTCGGCCGACACCGTACTCGTGCTCGGAGCGAGCGGTGGTGTGGGTTCGGTCGCTGCACAGCTTGCGAAGATCGCCGGTGCAACCGTGATCGGGCAGACCTCGTCGGCTTCGAAGGTCGCCGACGTCGAAGCGCTCGGCGTCCGTGCGATCGTCGCCGCAACCGGTGCCGATCTCGCCGGTGCGCTCGCCGGAACCGCCCCGAGCGTCATCATCGAGGGAATCGGCGGTGACTTCACCGGAGCATGTGTCGACGTCGTCGGACCGGGCGGTCGCATCGTCAACTTCGGCACCTCGGCAGGCACCGTAGTTGGATTCGATATGCGCACGTTCTATCGCAAGGGCACGCGGCTGCTTGGCTACGGCGGGTTGCTGCTTACGCCACCGCAGCGCGACCGTGCATTTGCGGCGCTCTTCGGTTTGGTGGCCGACGGTCAGCTGCACATCGCCATCGACGGCATCCTTCCACTTGCCGACGCTGGTGAGGCGCACCGGCGGATCCTCGCCAAGGACGTGAGCGGAAAGCTCCTCCTCGACCCGAGTTTCTGAGCTCGGCACCCGGCTGGGCCGCCGATCGACCGCGCCCGGATCGACCGCGCCCGGATCGACCGCGCCCGGCAACCACCCGATCGAACCACCCAATGGCGGTTTCGACCGATTGGGTGGTTCGATCGGGTGGTTTCTACGCGAAACCCGCGGATCGTCGCACGGTTGTCGACCGCGTTCCGCGGCGGCCTCAGATAGACCGATGGCATGCCCAAGAAGCCGGTCCCGCCTTCAGTGCAAGTCAGTGAACGGCGAGCGGTCCGCCGGCCCAAACACGGCGTATTAGTCGGCCCCGGCGCTGCCGGACTGCTCGGCTGGGACGGGTTCTCCGCCGACGATCCGACCAGCTGGCTTGTACCTCATTCGTCCGGCACGAGCGGGCCCGGGATCATCAGGTCCCGCTGGTGGCGTCCGTCAGACGGGCCCACCGCCGACCCAGATTTGGTGCTCGCCAACCTGCTGGAGGGGCTCGCTCCACTCAAACGCTCCCCCGACGATCGGATGCCGATCGGGGTCGCTGACCGATTCGAGCTTGGGTACGAGCACTATCTGCGCAACGGCGGCAAGCCGCCCGACCGTTTCGGTCGGGTCACGCCATCGGTGCTGCTTGCCCGGCGGTTGCAGTCGCAACGCGGCGAGGATGAACCTCCAACCGAGAGCTTCCTCGAAACGCGCACCATTCAACGCATTCGGACGTTCGGCTACAAGCGAGTGTTCCGGCAGGTCCCGCTCCTCGATGCTCGCGGCCGAATCCTCAACCGGATCGACCTGGTGATCCCGTTCGACCCTCGCCAGCAACGTCCGACCTGCTTTACCGATGACGTTGGTGTGCCCGTCGAATCCGACGGGCGCGAGTTTCACGTCGACACGTTCGAGAAGGACCGTCAACGCAACAACAACCTCGTGACCGCGGGTGCTGGGCCGCTGGTCGTGACGAGCACGATGGTCGAGTACCGGTTCGGTCTGCTCCGCATCCAACTGAAGACGCTGCTCGCCTACTGAGCGCTTACTGGAACCACCCGATCGGACACTCAATGTCACTTTTGCCCGATTGGGTGGTTCGATCGGGTGGTTGACGTTGGAACCGTCACCAGACGTGACGCGAATCCGAGTAGGTCGGGGGTACACGGGGGCGGAGCCCCTGTGGGAGTGGTTCGATCGGGTGGTTTCCAGGAACTCGCCCCCGCTCAGCGGCCGGGGCCCGAGTCAGAGCTTCGCAAGCACCGATTCGCCGAACGCCTGCACCGACTCGACCGCCGCGCGAGGGTCGTCGCCGCAACACGTGACGAACAGCCAATTCACGCCAAGCGCTTCAAGCTCCGCGACCCGACGCAACATCTCGTCGGGGTCGTAACGCGGATCGTCGGCAGCAGTGCGTCGAACGTCGAGCATCGGGATCGCACCACCGAGACCGACGTCGAGTGCATCGAACGTACGACCGTTGCGATCACACGCCTCACGCAGGTGATCGAGCCGACCGGTCAGCGCGGGCACGTCCGGCATCGCCATCGTATGAATCGTGCCGACCAAACGATCGGTCGTGAGGATGCCCAGCCAACCCTGCGCGTGTTTGGCGACCCACTCGGTCCCCCAGCGTCCGTTCGCATGCAGCCAGACGGGCGGGTGCGGCCGCTGCGCCACACGCGGCAGAACCCTCGTATCACGTGCCTCAAGCAGCGGCGTGACCTCAGCGATGTCGCCACCCTCCCACGCTCGGGCCATGAGCGCCATGGACTCCTCGAACGCAGCGACGCGTCCGGCCGGGTCGACGCCGAGTGCCTTGAACTCGGAGCGCAGATAGCCGGTCCCCATGCCGAGCGTGAGACGCCCGCCGCTCAGGTGGTCGAGCGTGGTGATCTGCTGCGCGGTAAGGAACGGGTTTCGGTATGCGGGCACGAGAACGTAGGTGAACAGACGAATATCCGCAGTGACCGCCGCGCAGAATCCGAGCGCCGAGAACGGGTCGCAGACACCTTCGCCACCGGAGTCCACCCATCGACCCGAAGGTGCGGGGTGATCGGTGAAGCCAATTCCTCCGAACCCGTTGGCCTCAGCCGCAAGGGACCACTCCTTGACGACCGCCGGAGCGAGGATGCCATGGACCCAGCGAGGGTCGCCGTTCGCATATTGCACACAGATCTTCATGGTTGCTCCGCACTCGCGTTTCACCTCGACTTGACGATTCTGTCAGGTCGGCTGAGGATTCACGAATGCCGTTACCTCTTTCCGACGACCACGTCGCCCTTGCCGATGTCGCGCGATCCTTCCTGCAGCGTCACGACGCACTCGCTGCGTCACGCGCCACCCTTGACCGTGTCGACGATCTGAATGCCCCGTTCTGGTCCGAATTGGCGGGCCTCGGATGGACCGGCCTGCACATTCCGGAGACGCTGGGCGGGCAGGGCTACGGCATCGAAGAGCTGTGCGTCGTGATCGAGGAACTCGGCCGGGTCGTCGCACCGACACCCTTCCTCCCGACGGTGCTGGCCTCGGCGGTCCTCGCCCACCACGGCACGTCGAACGCAGCTACTGCCGCTCGGGCTACCGCTCTGGCAACGGGAACCTCGATCGGCGCGGTCGGACTCGGGGGCGCATTGACGCTGCAGGGTGGCGTCCTGAACGGTGACGCCGGGGCCGTGCTCGGAGCCGGTCTCGCCGATGTTCTTGTGCTGGCCGTCGGTGACGATCTCGTAGTCGTGGACAAGTCCACCAGTGGCGTCGAAATCACACCGTTGAAGTCACTCGACCCGTCGCTACGGTTCGCGAAGGTGCGATGCACCGGTGTCGCAGTCGCCGACGACGCCGTGCTGCACGGCGCAACCCGCCTCGCCACTCGTGTGGCCCGCGTGCTGGTCGCTGCCGACGCGATCGGCGGTGCCCGAGCCTGCCTCGACGCCGCAGTTGCGTACGCAAAGGTCCGCGTCCAATTCGGTCGACCGATCGCCACCTTCCAGGCCGTGAAGCACCATGCCGCGAACATGTTCGTGCACGTCGAACTTGCAACCGCGTCCACGTGGGACGCTGCGCGTCACGCGCTCACCACCGACCCGACCAAGTCGGACCAGGCCGACCTCGCCGCGGCCGAGGCTGCGGCGCTGGCCCTCCCCGCGTACGTCGCATGCGCTCAGAAGAACATCCAGCTGCACGGCGGAATCGGGTTCACCTGGGAGCACGACGCCCACCTGTTCCTGCGCCGGGCGAAGTCGCTCGCGTCGGCCTACGGCACTGCGTCCGACGCGCAAAGCGCGATCGCCGCGGCCGTTGAAGGCGGCACCGAACGCCACTTCGGGCTCGACCTGCCGGCGGAGGCCGAGGAATTCCGCGCATCCGCCCGCGAAGCCGCGGCGACGTATCACTCGCTGCCCGAGGAGCGTCGACGTGATCACCTGGTCGACTCCGGATACCTCGTGCCACATTGGCCGAAGCCGTACGGTCGTGGTGCCGGTGCGATCGAGCAGCTGGTCATCGAGCAGGAGTTCGCGTCGGTCCCGATGCCGCAGCTCGGCATCACCGGGTGGAACCTCCTCACGATCCTCCAGCACGGCACCGAGGACCAGATCGCCCATTGGGCCGACGACGCCCTCCGCGGCAAGGCCATGTGGGCTCAGCTGTTCTCCGAGCCCGACGCCGGGTCCGACGCCGCCGCGATCAAGACCCGTGGCGTCCGCGTCGACGGCGGCTGGAAGGTCACCGGCCAGAAGGTGTGGACGAGCGGAGCGATGCATTGCCAGAAGGGCTTCGCAACGGTGCGGACCGACTTCGACGGCCCGAAGCATCAGGGTGTCACGATGATGGTGATCGACCTCAAGGCAACCGGAGTAGACATCCGCCCGCTGCGCGAAATCACCGGCGAATCGCTCTTCAACGAAGTGTTCTTCGACGAGGTCTTCGTGCCCGACGATGACGTTGTCGGGCCCGTCGGGCAGGGCTGGACCGTCGCTCGTGCGACGCTCGGCAACGAGCGGGTCAGCATCGGTGCCGGGTCCCGGAACACCCTTCCTGCGGCGAACCTGTTCGGTCTGATCGCGTCCCATGCACCGGGTGATCAGACGCTGCGCTCACGGACCGCTGCGCTCGTCGCGGAGGAGCACGCCATGCGACTCCTCAACATCCGCAGTGCTCTCCGGGCCGTGATCGGTGCGGGACCTGGACCGGAGGGCAACCTCACGAAGCTGCTGTCGGCTGAGCACGCGCAGTCGGTCACGGAACTGGGGATGGACATCGTCGGCGTTGCCGGGGTCACCGGCGCGAGCGGGCACCTCACCTTCGAGTACCTCTTCGCGCGATGCCTCTCCATCGCCGGAGGAACGTCGGAGATCACTCGCAACGTGATTGCGGAACGTCTCCTCGGTATGCCACGCGATCCGATCGCGAAGTAGACAACAGCACATGGAACAGCCCGTCATCCTCACCGAGGTCGCCGACCGGATCGGCATCATCACGATGAATCGGCCGGAGCGCCGCAATGCACTCAATGGGTACCTGATCAAGGCGCTCGAGGAGGCAGTGCACGAGATGGCCGCGCGTGACGACGTGAAGATCGTGATCCTCACCGGCGCTGCCACCGACGGCGCTCACGGCGGGTTCAGTTCCGGCGGCGACACGAAGGAGGGCGGGATGATCCCAGGGGAAACGTCGTCGCGCGCCGTGCCGCGCGACGCGCTCATCGGCGACCTCGCGCGCCACGACCTCCATGCCTCGATGCTGCTGCATCAGATGCCGAAGCCGACGATCGCGATGGTCGGCGGTGCCGCAGTCGGTGCGGGCTGCAGCCTTGCCGCGGCATGCGACCTTCGGTTCGCATCCGACGACGCCGTGTTCGCGGCGAGCTTTGCCCCGAACGGACTTTCCGGCGACTACGGCGGATCGTTCTTCTGGACGCGCATCATGGGCACGGCGCGTGCGCGCGAGCTGTACTTCCTCAACGAGAAGATCACTGCTCAGCGCGCTTACGAATGGGGCATGGTGAACCGCGTCCTCCCGGCGGCGGAACTGCGTGCGTTCACGCTCGCGACGGCCCAGCAGATGCTTCGCACGCCGGCTGCCATATGGGCACTTACGAAAGACAATCTCAACCAGGCCGAGGACGATGTCGAGCGGCGTCGACACCTGTTCGCCAATGAAGCCACCAACATGGGCCGCTCCTCGGAGGGCATTGCGGAGCGGATGCGCAAGCGTGCCGCGTCGCAGCAGGCGGCACCCACTCCTGCGGCGGCAGAGGGCTGATATGAACGCTGTTGAACCGCTCAACGACTACGACGAGTTCGCGCTCCTCCACGAGAACGCCAGCGAATGGGACCTCGCGATCGATCCTCCGCCGACGCTCTCACGAGGCGCCATCGAGACGGCTGCAGGCGAGTGGATGTCGTATATCCGCTGGGGAACCGGCGACCCGGAGCTGGTGTTCCTCCACGGCGGCGGGCAGAACGCGCACACGTGGGACACCGTGGCGCTCGCACTCGGCCGCAACGCGATCGCGTTCGACCTTCCCGGCCACGGTCACTCGTATCGCCGGGCCGACCGCGACTACGGGCCGTGGAAGAACGCCGAGGCGCTCGCCCGAGCGATTCCCTCGCTCGCACCGAACGCTGTTGCGGTGGTCGGCATGTCGCTCGGCGGTGCCACCGTGACCCGACTCGCGGCCCAGCGTCCGGACCTGTGCCGTCGTGCGGTGATCGTCGATGTCACCCCACAGGTGAACGATCCGTCACGTTCTATGACGACGCTCGAGCGCGGCTCGGTCACCCTCATCTCCGGTTCGCCGACCTACGAAAGCCTCGAGGCGATGGCCGACGCTGCGGTCGCGCTGAGTCCGTTCCGTGCAGCGTCCGGAGTGCGACGAGGTGTCCGGCACAACGCGTACCGTCGCGACGATGGTTTATGGACGTGGCGCTACGACCTGTTCGGGCCACGACCGCCGGGACATGAGAACTGGTCGGACTTCACGTCGCTGTGGGAGGACGCGTCCGCAATCACCGTGCCTGCGATGCTCGTGCTCGGCGGTGAGTCCAAGTTCGTGACGGCGGAGGACCGCGCCGAGATGGAGCGTCGCATCACGGGCCTGCGCGTGGAGGTCGTTGCGGGCGCGGGCCACGCGGTGCAGAGCGACCGACCGCTGGACCTCGTGCGCCTGATCGAGGAGTTCGCATTCGCCCCGCTCCGGCGCGAGTGAGCGACCGTGAGGCGCTCGACGAGTACGGCTACAGCGACACGTTGACCACACAGCGTCACGCTGTAGTCGCACTCTGGCGCTGTACGGCCACTCGTCGGAAAGTCTCCCGCTGAAAACCTCGTTTTCACTTCGGCGCTCACGGAGATAGGGTTCCCGCCATGACGACCGAACTCCAGAACGTCCGAGGCCCGGTGGGAAGCGCTCCGCTTCGGCGAGCGAATTCGGTACGGCGCACGAGCACCGTCGACATGACGTGGCCGGACGGATTCGGCACGCAGCTACGCCTCGACGGACGTGCGCGCGACATCGTTACGGTCGACGCCGGCATGGCCCCGATCGTGGTCGGCGAGGGGAGGGTGCGCGTCGGCGTAGGACCGAATCGGGTGATCGAGGACATCACGGTCGAGCCAATGCGCGAGGGCGCACAGCAGCTCGTGGGCTCTCGTGGTGGCGGCTACCTCCGGGCCGCGCTCGACGAGATGCTCCCCGGCGAGCGCGTGGCCGGAAGCCCGTTGTACTTACTCCTCGATGACGTTTCCGGCACGAGCCTCATCGCTGGTTTCGCGTGGTCGCGCCACACAGAGGAATGGCTCCACGTACCAACCCACGGGCCCCGTCCGGAAATGGAGAACGTGTGCATCGGCTTCGCAACCGGATCGAGCGCACTGGTGGAACAGCGGACCGGCGGAATGTCGCACCGCGTCCAACCGGTCGGCCCGCTCGTGCATCCCGACGATCCAGCCGGCTGGCATGCGCTCGCAGATCTCCCCGACGTTTCCATGCGCCGCGCACGACGCATCGACGTGTGGATCGACGGCGACACCATCATGATCGACTCGGGATTCCAGGACAGCGCGAGCGACCCCGAACACGGGCGTGTTGCCATCCACGAGTACGCGTTACGGGCGACTGCTGACCTCGCCACAATGACCGTCACCAGCGTCGAACCCGACGCCCGCGTGCTGCCGTTCATGGAATGCCCATCCGCGATGGGCACGGCCGTCGCGGTGGTTGGCGCACCCCTCAGCGAGTTGCGAGCGGTCGTACTGGAGCGGCTGTCCAAATCGAAGGGATGCACGCACCTCAACGACGCGTTGCGCGCCCTTGCAGAAGTACCGATCCTTCTCGGGCACCTCAACGCAACAAATCGCACGAGTTTCGGACTCCGCGAGGTCGAAAAAGTCAGAACATCCGGTCCTGACATTCGTATCTGATAAGATACGAGTATGAGCGCCGCCGAACTGATCGCATTCGCCCGCGCTTCCGCTGCCCTGTCACAGGAAGAACTCGCCTCCCGTGCGGGGACGTCGCGTACTGCCGTGTGCGCCTACGAGGCTGGCGCGAAGGACCCTCGTGTCGAGACTGCCGAGCGTCTGATCGAAGCGACGGGACATCGCCTCGCGATCGTTGACCGGCCCACGTGGTCAGTCGTCGGGATTGGTCGCAAGACGATCTCCGTACCGTCGACTCTGCCCCACGTTGAGCCAGTTCGAGCGTTCGCAAAGGTCGAGATGCCGCACCATGTCGCTTGGAGCGGAAATCGATCGTACGACCTTTCGGACCGCGACGACCGGAGAAGGGCGTATGAGATCGTCCTCGCTGAAGGTCTCCCGGCCGACATTGAGGCGATCGTCGACGGCGCGCTGTTGGTTGACCTCTGGCCGGAACTGTTCGTTCCTCGCCACGTTCGCGCCGCCTGGCAGCCCCTGATCGATGCGGTGCTGCATGGGTGAGCTGTCTTTGCGCCAGCTCGATGTTGCCGCTGCGTTTCTTCGCTCTTCCCGAAGCGGAAGGATTCGTTTTGGTCGGCGGTCCCGCGTTGATCTCGCTACAGCTGGTTGAGCGAGTTACCGAGGACCTCGATTTCTTCACCGCCGACTCATCGAAGGTCGCAATCGTCGCAGACGCCTTTCAGTCGATGGCAATCCGGGTCGGATGGGGTCTCGCTGAGATCCGGGCCACGCCTACGTTTCGGAGGCTCGATGTGCGCGTCGATTCGGAACTCGTGCGGGTGGATATTGCCGTCGACTCGCCGCCACGGCTTCCGAGCACTGTGTCTCCAGTCGGACCGACACTTGCGCCAATCGAGCTCGCCGCGCGGAAGCTATTGGCCCTCTTCGATCGTGCGGCGCCGCGTGACTTCGTAGACGTATTTACGCTTGTCGCACGGTTCGGCAAGAAGCGTGTATTTGATCTGGCAGCCGAGATCGACCTTGGACTTGACCGCCAACACCTCGCCGATTCCTTCCGCGTGCTCGATCGAATCCCGGATGATCGACTGCCCTGCGATCCACGTCACGCACCCGCGATGCGTGCCTTCTTCGCCGAATGGTGCGTCGAGATGACGACCTCAGCATGATTCGAAATCCTCAGACGCCTTCGGTTGGGCGGGTACCACGGACCTCGGCGAGGTCGAGGGCAGCATCACTTGCGGTCACGGCATCCCTCGCCGGGTGCTTTTAGCCGCCTGCCAGGGGCTCAGCCGATCTGCGTAGCGATCCGCTCGACAACAACACCGACATGACCGTCTGCGTCATCGAGCAGTTCCTCAAATGACCATGAGAAATAGCGATCTTCCAGGGAGCATGAGATCTGCGGCCCGCCCGAATCGACGAGACACGGGTCGGAATCACAAGCAAGCGGAAGTTGCTGGCGCTCGACGATGCACATGAACTCAGCGAGCCCCCAAGCAACGTGTGCTGTTCGGACCCCGAACAACGCTGACGTGCGAACTCGACAGCAGACTGCCAATCGGCAGACTGTGCCAAATCGGGCGAGGCTTCCGAAGCCTCGGGTGTTTCGCGGCCGGCCTTCACCTGCGTTTTCGTGATCCATCCAAGCCGACGCGAGCAATCGATTGCTGCGAATATCGTCGCGAGGTTCGTTTGGGTAACCTCCTCGCGTGATTCGACGAGCGACACGAACCGACCTCGATCGCCTTGCCCGGACAGCGATGAGAGCCTTCGCCAATGATCCGCTTTTCCGGTGGCTGATTCCCGATGACGTCGTCTACGAAACAGGAACCGGCGAACTCATGCATCGCATTTTGTTCCTTCTGTGGTGCGAACTCGGAGAGGTGTGGACGACCGACGACTGCGTCGCCGTTGCGGCTTGGGGACCACCGGAAATGCCGTCGATGCCCGAGGCTCTCGCGATGGAACTTGCCGACCTGCGAACACGTTTGACTAGTGACGTTTTGGAACGGCTTGGCGTCCTTCGTCCGACACTTCAAGCGCATCGTCCTGCGGAGCCCCACTGGTATTTGAACATCCTTGGGACTCATCCCGATTGGCAGCGCCAGGGACTCGGAATGGCGGTCATGACGAACCTCCGGGACCGGTGCGACAGTGAAGGTCTCGGCCAGTACCTCGAAACAGCAACCGACGAAGACATCGCGTACTACCGCTCCCGGGGCTTTGAGGTACTCGGTCAATGGGAACTCGAGGCTATGCAACTCACCGGAATGTGGCGGGCGCCCGGTGCCGGTGCTCGGTGACCATGACGAACCGCTGGATCTTGCCGAGGTCGAGCGCCGGGTCACCGACGCGATCCGCACGGGCAGCGCCGACGGCCTGCGGCTACTCGGCCACGGCGAGGTGTCGATCGTGCTCGGGTGGCCGACCGACGATTCGACCATCGCTCTCAAGCGGGTACAGCCGTTCCGCACACCCGCTCTCGCCGCGGGCTACGTCGCCGCATGCGACGCATTCGCCGAGCGACTGAGCAGCAGGGGCATCGCAATGGTCCCGACGACGATTCGCACCATCGTTCGCGACGACGGGCGACCGGTCGTCTACCACTGCCAACCGGTGCTCGATCCGGCGGACATTGGCAGCAACGTCCTGCGATCGACCGAGCCAGCCGCCGACCACCCGTTCATTCGGGCAGTTATCGACGCAACGTCCAAGGTCGTCGATGAGCGATTCGGCTTCGATTGCCAGGCCGCCAATTGGCACTGGGATGGCACCACGGCGTCGCAGCTCGATGTGACGTCGCCCTTCATTCTCGATGCGAATTGCCAGGATCTGACGTATGACTCCGCGACGTTCCTGCAAGAATTCCCGGCAATCGTTCGACCACTTCTCAAGCGTGAACTGTCGAAGGTCATCCTGCGATTCACGAGCGTCGAAGGCGCTCTCACCGACTTCGCGTGCAACCTCTACAAGGAGGGCCTGGACGCATGGGTCGACGCCACGGTCACCACGGCGCGACACCAACTAGCGATCAAGGTCGATCCCGTCACCGCCCGAGCGATGTTCGAAGCGGACCGCAAACTGTTTCCGGTCGCCCTGCGATTGAAACGAACGCAACGCTGGTGGGTCCAACACACCGGCCGCCGCTACGACTCACTCCTACCTACGCACACGACCTACGGACGCTGACCCACGCAGCCCGCTGGCACACGCAACCGAGTTGCGGCTGCGGGCCAAGCACACACCTCACTTTGGTGCTGAGCGCAAAAAATCGACCGAGCCCGGGCCCGCACGACCCGCCGGCCGAGAAGACTCAGTGCTCGTGGATCAGCACGCCGCGCAGGTTGATACCCGCATGCATGTCGGCGTAACCCTGGTTGATCTCGCTCAACTTGTAGGTCCGGCTGACCAGTTCGTCGAGGCGGAGCTTGCCTGATTGGTACAGCGCCAACAGACGGGGAATGTCCCTTTGCGGACTCATCGCACCGTACAGCGAACCCTGGAGCCGTTTCTGATAGAGCGTCATCATATTCGGATTGATCGGAATTCCGACATTGTCCATCGAGCCGATTCCGGTCATGACCACCGTGCCACCCTTGCGAATGGCGTCGAAACATTCGCCGATATGGCTCGGCATTGTCACCCCGACGCACACGATCGCAGCGTCGGCACCCTGGCCATCCGTCACCGAGCCAGCGAATGCCACGGCCTCCTCCATCGACGAGAAGGCGTGTGTGGCGCCGAACTCCATCGCCTTCTCCCGCTTGAACTCGACGGGATCAACGGCCACCACGTTCATTGCGCCCGCATGTGCAGCGCCCTGAACAGCGTTGATTCCGATCCCACCGATGCCCATCACAATGACCGTGTCACCGACCTCGATTCCCGCCGAATTGATCGCAGACCCGTACCCCGTTGCCACTCCGCAGCCGACCAGGCATGCCTTGTCGAGCGGAATGTCTTTCGCAATCTTCACTGTCGACATGACATCGACGACGGTGTAGTTGGCGAACGTCGAAATCCCTCCCATTTGGGCGACAGGCTGACCGTTCTCGCTCAGCCGAAATGACCCATCGACCCGTGCTCCGCCAACTGTGCGGGCACCCGACGCACACAGGTTCTGGCGGCCCATCGCACAGAACCGACAGATCCCACACGACGGAATGAACTGCATCACCACGTGGTCACCAACCGCCCAACCCGGCGTGTTCGGACCGACTTGCTCGACGACTCCCGCACCCTCGTGACCGGCACACAATGGCCAGAATGCGGCGACGAAATCGCCGGTCGCATAGTGATCATCGGAGTGGCACAGACCCGACGCCACAACGCGCAACAGCAGTTCGTTCTGACGTGGCTCCTCGAGGTCGATACCTGCGACCTCCCATGGCTGACCCACGCCACGGAGCACTGCACCTTTGGCCCGCATACCAGCGACCTACTTCGAGGCCACCGGTGCGAGAGCGGTCGCGTAGAGCTCGACGTCGCTCGGGTTCATCGGACGCGGCATGCTCAGAATGCCGAGCCCCACCCCCTCCTCCGCGTAGCGGTGTGCGAGTTCCGCGGTCCCTTCGGGCGTCATCCCCGGACCCAACAGCAAGGCCGAGATCAAGATCTCGGACGGGTCGCGTCCGATCGCCGCGCAATGTCCTTCGAGTACCTCGCGCTTGTGTCGAAGCTCCGGGATCGGGTCTTTCGCTGCCGACCCGAAGTTCCAATGGTCGGCGTACTTCGCGACGAGTGGCAACGTGCGCTTCTCGCCGCTCCCGCCGATGCAGATAGGGATATGCGCCTGCACGGGCTTCGGATTGCAATACGCGTCATTGAGGTTGAAATGCTCGCCGGCAAAGCTCGACTGCGGTTGGCTGAGCAACAGCCGGATCACCTCAAGTCCCTCGCCGAAACGGTCGCATCGAGCCTTGATCGAACCGAGATCAATGCCGTACGCACCGCACTCCTCGTTGTTCCAACCCGCGCCGAGGCCCAGCTCAAGTCGCCCGCCGGACGTGATGTCGAGCGTCGCCGCCATGTTCGCGAGCACTGCCGGATGTCGGTACACCATTCCGGTCACGAGGGTTCCGCCTCGCAGTCTCGTGGTCGAATGCAGCAGCGCGGCCAGCGTCATCCAGCCCTCCATGCAGTCTCCGTCGCGGGGACTGCCCATGATCGGCTCGAAGTGATCGAACGTCCATCCCGACTCGAAGAGCTCGACGTCCTCGGCCGCCGTCCAGACGTCGAGCATCTCCTTCCAGGTACACATCTGTGGGGCGGTGGAGAAGGCGAAGCGCATGTCTGGACCCTACCCGGCGCACCATGAGAACTCCAACCTTACTATGTGCACATAGTAGTTGAATCAGATCACCGCGACCGGATTGATCGGACTCCCGAGACCCCGCTCGATCCGCAGCGGCGATGTCATGAACAGGAACGTGGCCGCGCCACTCAAGGCAAGCTGCGTGAGGTCGAGCAGTTCGAGCATGTAGATCCCGTGATCACGAAGGAATGTTTCGTGCACATACAACGGGTTCGTGCCCGGACGCGGAGGAAGCGGTTCAAGCGCGCTGTTGTCCATCCCCACCAACACCGGGTCGTGCGCCGCGAGCCAATCGGTGGCGGCAGGCGAGAGTCCCGGCTCACCGTCGTGAAATGCCGGATCACCGCTCTTGAACCGCTCGAACCACCCCGTGCGGACCAGCACGGCGTCGCCCGATTCAAGACCGACCGAGGCAAGGGACAGCGCCCGCTCCAGGTCGCTGATTTCAATATGTTCACCCACGTTCCACATCTGACCGTCGTAGGTGAGGTCGATGAGGACGCCACGGGTCACGATCCCCCCAACGTCGCCGATGCTGAGTCGGTTCGCCCCACCTCGGCCGACGCTCGTTGACGGGAAACCGTTGTAGAGCTGACCGCCGTACCAGATGTGCGCGAGCCCATCCATGTGGCTGTGCGCGTGGGTGTGCATGGTGAGCGTGTCCTCGGCCCGACCGCGACCGACGTCGGCGGGATGCTGCACGGAGATGGACACATGCCACGTCGGGTTCCGCCCACCGGTCAACGCGCCACGCTTGCCGACTTCGCTCCCGAGCGGGATGATTCGGCCTTCCTTCGGAATGGTTAGCGCGCGTAGTACTACCTCAGGCGTCAGGTGATTGACCGCACCGAGTTCGTCGTCGTCGCCCCAGCGACCCCAGTTGCCGACCTTGAGCGACGAATCAGTCATCACTCAATCACCGGTAAACACCGGCGGACGCCCCTCCACGAACGACATCACGCCCTCCTTGCGGTCCGCAGTCGTCGAGATCAACGCCGTTGCATTGCGCTCCTCCTCGAAACATGTGGCCATGTCGTTCGACAGCGATCGTCGGTAGAGCCGCTTCGTGAGCCCCAGCGTCCGAGTCGGCCCGCTCGCGAGCCGCGTCGCCAACTCCATCGCGGTCGGCAGCACCGCGTCCGCATCGACGTTGCGGTTCACGATCCCCCACCCATGCAGATCGGCCGACGTAAGCGTGTCGCTGAGCAACGCAATCTCATTGAGCCGGTGGAACGGGATGATCCGCGGGAGGAAGTACGGGTCACCTGCGTGCGGCACCATGCCCCGCCGCGAGAACACGTGCGTCCAACGAGCGGTGCTGTCGGCAACCACGAGGTCCGCCAGCAGCGCCAACATCCAACCCGCCCCGGCGACCGTCCCATTGACGGCGCTCACGACCGGCTTCTCGACCTCCCACAGCGACTGGAACAGGCGGCGGTAGTCCTCCGTGAGGTACCGGTAGTCGAGCGCGCTCGAACCAGCGGGCTGCGGCCCACCAACTGCATCTGCACCACTGCAGTAGTCACGTCCCGTGCCCGTGAGCACGATCGCCCGGATCGACCGATCGGTCATCGCGCTCGTGAAGAAGTCACCCATTTCCCTGCACGTCTGCGAATCGATGGCATTGCGACGCTCCGGACGAGCCAGGCGCGCCAACGCAATCCCGTCCGTCGTGGAGACGACGAACCCCGAACCGGTTGCTGCAGCAGTCATGTGTGGCCTTCACGAAATGGCACGACCAGGTGGTCGGCGCTGGGATGGGATCAGGACTTGACGCTAGTGTCAGGAACCGAAATCGTCCATAACTCGTCGCCGCCAACACCAGTGGCCAGCGAAGGAAGAAGAGCACATGCCAAGCCTCCTGTCCGGCAAGATCGCACTCGTCACCGGAGCGGGTCACGGCATCGGCCGCGGTCACGCGCTGGAACTCGCGAAGCAGGGCGCCACGGTCATCGTGAACGACCTCGGATCATCCGTCACCGGCGAGGGCTCGGGACGCGACGCCGATGTCGTCGTCGACCTGATCAAGGCCCGTGGCGGAACTGCGTTCTCGGACTATGGCGACGTTGGCGACGAGGAGCAGGCCGAGGCCATGGTCGCGCGTGCGTTCGACGAATTCGGACGCCTCGACATTCTGGTCAACAACGCCGGCATCGTCCGCGACCGGTCGATCTGGAACATGTCGACCAACGACTTCGATCTGGTCATGCGCGTCCATGTCCGCGGCACGTGGCTCACGAGCCGCGCCGTCGCGAAGCGCTGGCGCGATCAGGCCAAGGCGGGGTCCGGCAAGGTCTACGGACGCATCATCAACACCACATCCGGAGCGGGCCTGCTCGGCAACTTCGGACAGACCAACTACGCCACGGCCAAGGCTGCGATCGTCGGTATGTCACTCACACTGAACCTTGAACTCGCGTCGATCGGCGCAACCGTCAACGTCATCGGTCCGGGAGGGCTCACCCGCATCTCCGCGACCATGTCAGGGGCCACACCGATCGAACCCGGCGAGGGCGACGAGGACGAGTTCAACCCGAAGGACCCGTCGCTGTGCTGTCCCGTCGTGGCATGGCTCGCGAGCGACGAGGCCTCACACGTGAGCGGCCAGGTGATCCGGGCGATGGGCGAGAACATCTTCCTCATGGGCGGCTGGACCGAGGAGCGCACGATCTCGAACGGCGGCAAGCGCTGGGACGCAGAAAAGCTCGGCGCGATCTTCGCGACGGACGTGTTCCATACCCGCGCACCCGGACTGCGGATGGGCGGCTGAGCGGTGCTCTCGCCCGAGGAGGAGCAGATCGTCGAGCTGGTCGCCCGGTTCGTCGACAGCGAGGTCAAGCCGGTCGTCCACGACATGGAGGCTGCGGACGAGTACCCGACAGCCCTCATCGAACAGATGAAGGAGATGGGCGTCTACGGCCTTGGCATCCCCGAGCCGTATGGACCGTACAGCGTGTCGTCGCGCTGCTACGCGCTTGTGGCCGAGGAGCTTGCCCGCGGTTGGATGAGTCTCGCGGGTGCGTTCGGCGGCCACTCGGTCGTATCGAAGCTGATCCTGCGCTTCGGTACCGATGATCAGCGCGCTTTGTATCTGCCGCAGATGGCGACTGGCGAGTTGCGCGCCACGATGGCACTCACAGAACCCGATGGAGGCTCGGACCTGCAGAACCTCCGGACCGTCGCTCGCAAAGTGGACGGTGGCTACCTCATCAACGGCTCGAAGACGTGGATCACGAACGCGCGCATGTCGGGCGTCGTCGCGCTGCTCTGCAAGACCGACCCGACCGCGTCACCCGCGCACAGGGGCATCAGCATCATGCTGGTCGAGAAGGTCCCCGGTTTCACGGTTGGACGCGACCTCCCGAAGCTCGGATACAAGGGAGTTGAGAGCTGCGAACTGTTCTTCGACGACTGCTTCGTCCCCGACTCCGCCTTGCTTGGCGGCGTCGAAGGCACGGGCTTTTCGCAGATGATGGGCGGGCTCGAAGTGGGCCGCATTCAGGTCGCCGCCCGCGCGATCGGTGTGGCCCGCGCCGCCTACGACGCTGCCCTGCAATACGCCCAGGACCGCAAGTCGTTCGGCAAGCCGATCTGGCAGCACCAGTCGGTCGGCAACCTCCTCGCCGATATGGCCACGCAGATCACCGCGGCCCGGATGCTCAATCTGCACGCCGCCGACTGCCTCGACACCGGGCGGCGCGCCGACATGGAGTCCGGTATGTCGAAGCTCTTCGCGTCGGAAATGGCTGCAAAGGTCACCCTCGACGCCATCCGCATCTTCGGCGGACACGGGTACTCGAAGGAGAACGATGTGGAGCGCTTCTACCGGGATGCACCGCTCATGATTGTCGGCGAAGGCACCAACGAGATCCTCCGCGGTGTCATCGCGAAGCAGGCGATCGGCAGGCGCGGGCTGTTCTGAGCATCTGTATCAATCCGAACCAGATACTGCCGACCGCCCGGCCAAGAAAGAGTGCGGCCACAGCGCCAGATTGTCCGCACAGCGTGACGCTGCGGCGTCAACGTGGCGCTGTAGCCGCAGTCGTGCCGGGCTACACGGCCACACCCGGGCGAGCAGAAATTCCGCGAGTCGAACGGGTTCGTTCACGCACCGGTGTGCTGGCCGCCTGGACGAAGACGAGCGTAGGAAGCACAGCGCTCATCCGAGCACGAACGGGTCGCGGGTGGCCCCTGTCGTTTCGACCCACACCGCTTTGTCCACAAGGAATCCGGACAGCGCCTCGATGCCGTTTTCGCGTCCGTGTCCACTGTGCTTGACGCCACCGAATGGCATGCTCCAGTTGACGGTTCGGTACGCGTTGATCCACACCGTGCCGACCCGCAGCCGACGACTCATGCGGAACGCACGCTGGATATCACGGGTCCAGATGCCTGCCGCCAGGCCATACCGAGAGGCGTTCGCGATCGACACCGCCTCATCCTCCGACGAGAACTTCAACGCGCTGAGCACCGGCCCGAAGATCTCCTCTTGGCAGATCGGTGCATCGTTCGTGACGCCACCCACGATGGTCGGCTCGTAGAACAGTCCGCCGAGGCCGCGGTCGCCGCCACCGACGACCAACGAAGCGCCCGATGACACCGCAGCGTCCACGTTGGAGCGGATCTTCTCGAGCTGACCGGGGAAGCAGATCGGCCCCATCTCGGTCTCGATCACCTGCGGGTCACCCATCACGATCCGCTTCGCACGCTCGGCGACCCGCTCGATCACCTCTTCGTACACGTCCTCGTGGATGAGGCCACGCGAGCCGGCGATGCAGGTCTGTCCGGCCGCGGCGAAGATCCCGGCGATGAGACCATTCGACGCTGCGGCGAGATCGGAATCGGGGAACACGATGTTGGCCGACTTGCCGCCCAGTTCAAGGGTGACCGGCGCTAGATGGTTCGCCGCGGCCTTCGCTACCGAGACGCCGGTCGCCTCGGAACCTGTGAACGTAAGGTGGTCCACGTCGGGGTGGTTGACGAGCCACTCCCCCGCGTCACGTGCTCCTCCAACGGTGTTGAACACGCCCGGCGGGAAGCCTGCCCGGTCGAACAGCTCGGCAAACTTCATGACCGAAACCGAGGCGTGCTCCGAGGGTTTCACCACCATCGTGCAACCCGCGGCGAGTGCAGGTGCGAGCTTCCAGGTGAGCAGCAGCAGCGGCGAGTTCCACGGCACGATCGCCCCTACGACGCCCACCGGCTCGCGGGTTACGAACCCGAAGTAGTCGGCGCGTCCGGTGTCGACAACGCGGCCGTCGATCTTGTCGGCCAGCCCCGAGAAGTAGTTGTACCAAGCGGGCAGGCCGCGGATCTGGCCGCCCATTTCGCGCAGGAGCTTGCCGTTGTCACGCGTCTCGGCGAGTGCAAGTTCGTCGGCCGCCTTGCCGATCTCCTCCGCGAGACGCCGCATCAAGCGTCCACGCTCGGACCCCGGCATTGTCCGCCACGGTCCTCCATCGAACGCGGCGCGTGCCGCGGCAACCGCGTCGTTCACATCTTGCTGCGTGGCCTGGGCCACCCGCGCCCACGGCTGGCCGGTGTACGGGTCGATGCTGTCGAACGTTGTTGAACCGACGCGCCACTCGTCGCCGATGCGCATAGAGAGAGTTGCAATGGTTTCCATTTGCTCGACGGTACTTGGTGGCTCGGAACCTGCGCACTCGACCCGCTCGAGACCGTCCAACAGAACCACCCAATCGAACCACCCGATAGGCGAAATCGGCTATTGGGTGGTCCTATTGGGTGGTTTTGTCCGACCTGTCAGCGGGTCACTCGAACTGGACAGAAATGGAACCCATCGGCCCGTAGTCGGCATGGAAGGTGTCGCCCGCCTTCGCCCACACCGGACGGGTGAACGAACCGGCCAGGATGATCTGCCCGGCCTTCAAATCGACGCCATGAGGTGCCAACTTGTTCGCCAGCCACGCAACACCGTTCGCCGGATGGTTGAGCACGGCGGCCGCAACCCCCGACTCCTCGATCACCCCGTTGCGATACAGCAGCGCCGAAACCCAACGCAGGTCGACCCCATCGGGCCGGATGACGCGCCCACCGGTCACGATCCCCGCGTCGGCCGCATTGTCCGAGATCGTGTCGACAATCGTGCGCTGGTGTCCCGTCTCCGGGTCCGACATCTGTATGCGCGCATCCAATATCTCCAACGCCGGCGTAACGTACTCGGTAGCACGCAACACGTCGAAGATGGTGCAGCCGGGCCCCGAAAGGTCGCGACCGAGCACGAAGGCGAGCTCCACCTCCACTCGGACGCCGATGAACCGGCTGACCGGAATCGTCGACCCGTCGCCGAAGAACATGTCGTCGAGCAGCGTCCCGTGATCGGGCTCGGTGATGTTCACCGACTGCTGCATGGCACGCGACGTGAGCCCGATCTTGCGGCCGAGCAACGTGCGACCTTCCGCGAGTCTGATGTCTGTCCACGCACGCTGAATTGCGTAGGCGTCATCGATCGTCATGTCCGGGTACTGGAGCGAGAGCTGACGCATCGGCGTCCGGTTCTGTGCAGCGTCGACGAGCCGCTGCGCCGCGTCGGTGATCTGTTCGTTGGTGAGAGGCATCACCTGTGACTCTTTCACGTGACAGCGACAGGAGCCGGACGCGACAATGCCAGACGGGCGGGCCCTAACGTCTCAACATGACTCTGACCATGACCAAGGACCAGATGTTCGCGGCCGTCGCCGCCCAGCGTCGTCAGCTCGCCGATACCCTCGACACACTCGATGTCCAGGAGTGGAACGCCCCGTCGCTCTGCGCCGGTTGGCTTGTCAGAGACGTCGTCGGGCACCTTTTGAGCATCCTCGAGATACCGATGGGTCGTTTCGTCCTGAACGTGATCAAGGCTCGCAATTTCGACGCCTACGCAGACCGGATCGCTCGGGAGATCGGGGCCCGCGACCTGTTGGCCTTGGCCACGGCATATCGGGCGGCGTCGGATCGGCGTTTCGCTCCACCGATTGTCGGACCAATCGCTCCACTCGCCGACGTGCTCATTCACACCCGCGACATCGAACGTCCACTCGGCCGACCGTCACGGCTCGACCCCACCGCGTTGCGTACCGTTCTCGAATACGCGTGCGGCGGGAAGGCGCGTGGCTTCGTTCCCCCGAGTCGCACGAAGGATCTCCGCTTCGAGGCCGGCGACCTCGATTGGTCGATCGGTAGCGGCCCTTCCGTGGTCGGGACCGGCGAGGCAATCCTTCTTGCCGTGACGGGCCGTAGAGCAGCTCTCGCCGACGTAAGCGGCAGCGGCGTGGAAAGGCTCGCCCAAAGTCTCACGTAGTGCACGCAAGGGAAGTCCTGCGCGACGTCGGCTCCCGCTGGCGCTCCTACGCAACATTTCCGGGCGAGGCGTCACCCGGCCAATGTCGCCCACTAAGCCTGCTTCGCCAACATGAAATCGATGCCATCGGCGTTAGTCGGCGACATTCAACGTGTGAGACCGGCCACGGCGTGGATCGAGGGTGCGCCACGGGCTTATCGACGGGTCAGCCAGGCTTCACAAGACCGGTCAGAAGTACTTTCATGGCGAGTTCAAACGCACGGTCGTTGACCGTCGAGTCTTGGTCGATCGCTGGCGGACGCGCTCCCGCTGTGAGCTCCAGTGATACCAGTCCGTGGACTGTCGCCCACATCGTCATCGCAATCGCTTCGTCATCGGCCGACACCAATTCGTCGCGACGTCGAGCGTCGGCGACGGCGTCCTGGAGCGCCCCGAACGCGTCGCCACCCGCCGCCTGGGTTGCCTCACTCATGAGTTCGTGCGAAATTGGATCGAGGAACATCACCCGGTACTGCATCGGGTGAGCGAGCGCCCACGCTCGGTACGCCCTTGCCTGCGCGCGTCCCATCCCGAGACGACCGCGGACGGGTTTCGCGGCACGCAACGCAGCGGCGAACGACGTCATCGCGTCGAAGAGAATGGCGTCGAGCAGACCGTCCATGCCGCCGAACCACGTGTAAACGCCAATCGTTGAACACCCCGCGGCCGACGCCACGCGCCGGACCGTCAACGCCGTCCGCCCCTCGCTCGCGAGGATCGCGAGAGCCGCGTCGAGAATCGCTGCCCGAGAACTCTCAGGCTGGGCAGATTTCTTGCTTGACATTCTTGCCACGATAGAACACTGTTATGTCCATAACGCCGTTATTCAACGGACGCACCCACAGACCTCACAAGGAGCGATCATGAGCAGCGCCTACCTCTCCGCCAACTACGCACCCGTCGCCGACGAGATCACGGCCACCGATCTCCCGGTCATCGGGGAACTACCGAAGGATCTCAACGGCCGGTACCTCCGAAACGGGCCGAACCCGTTCGGGGACATCGATGCGGCAACGCATCACTGGTTTCTCGGCGACGGCATGGTCCACGGCATTCGTCTCCGCGAGGGCAAGGCGGAGTGGTACCGAAACCGCTACGTCGGCTCGGAGCGCGTTGCAGAGAAGTTCGGTCGTCCGATCAGCGGCCCGAACTGGAGCGGCGGCGATGGAGGCCCGAACACCAACGTCGGCGGTTTCGCGGGACGAACCTGGGCGATGGTCGAAGCGGGCGGCACTCCTGTCGAGCTGACCTACGATCTTGACACGGTCGCCCGCAACGCCTTCTTCGACACACTTCCCGGGCCGTTCACCGCGCACCCGAAGGTCGACCCGAAAACGGGCGAGATGCACGCCATGGTGTACGGCGCTGGGAAGTGGTTCGACCACTGCCAGTACGTGGTCGTGGGCACTGACGGACGTGTTCGTCGCACCGTCGATGTTCCGATGGGTATGACGATGCTCCACGACATGTCGCTCACCGAGCGCTACGCACTCGTCTACGACTTTCCCGTGACCGTCGATGTGGCCGCGGCCATGAACGGTTCGAAGTTCCCGTTCCGGTGGAACCCGGACTACGGCTCACGCGTTGGGCTGTTGCCGCGCGAGGCCGATGCGTCATCGATCATGTGGGTCGACGCGCCGATTTGCTACTCGTACCATCCGCTCAACGCGTACGACCGCGTCGACGGCTCGATCGTGGTCGACCTCTGCGTCTACGACACGATGTTCAACAACGACACCAACGGTCCGTTCGGTGACGCACTCCCCCGCCTCGAACGCTGGGAAATCGATCCGACAGGACGCAAGATTTCGACAACGGTGATCGACGAAACGCCGCAGGAGTTCCCGCGTCACGCCCACAGCGTGGGTGGCTCCGAACATCGTTACGGATACACCACTGGCGTGCCGGACGCGGCGACCGGGCTCGGCGTCACCATCAAGCACGACCTACGCAACGGCGAGCGGACGACGTTCGACCACGGCAACGGACGCGGTGCCGGTGAACCGGTGTTTGTCGCCCGATCGTCGGCGAACGCTGAGGACGACGGGTGGCTGCTCATGTTCACGCACGCGCACGATGCGAGCGAGGCGAGCTTTGTGGTCCTCGACGCCCAGGACATCGGCCGCGGCCCCGTCGCCGAGGTGAAGATTCCCCAGCGAATCCCCTACGGCTTTCACGGCAACTGGGTCAGCGACCGAAGCGTGCCGCCGCCCGCCTGAGGTGACCGGCGGCTCCACGAAGACTTGCACCTGATTGTCGAGGCCCATGCGGCAAGGACCACGAAGATGACAGAGAATGTCACCATCATGATGCGGCGAAATAATCTCATGAACCGGTCCACGTGCGGGAGGCATCCCTCGGGCCGCAGACCATGCGTTCGCCGAGGATGAATTCGCGCTACGAACCGCCGCGGCGGCCGATTCTGCGGCTGTCCATAGCGGGCGTGCGATCAAACCGGGGCAGGTTCGCCCTGCTGAGTTTTTCCGTTTTCATCGGCGTCCTCTTCATCGCAGCGACGCTGACGATCACGGACACCGTCAAGGCCGGCTTCGGTTCGCTGTTCAGCAACGCGTATCGCAACGTGTCGGTGGTCGTGCGAGAACGGTCCGAGATCGTTCGACAGAACGAGACGTTCCGCGGCCGGATCGACGAACGACTGGTCACCACGGTTGCTGCGGTACCTGGCGTCAAGGTGGCCCTCCCGCGCATCACCGGTTACGCCTATGTCGTGAGCGCCGACGGCAGTGCGCCACCCAACGTGTCGAGCGAAACCGCAGGCGCGCCGATTGCCGAGAACTGGATCGCCGATGAGGAGCTGAATCCGTTCACGCTCGTGGATGGAACCGGGCCGAGTGCGGCTGGTGACTTGGTGATCGATCGGGGTACGGCAAACGCAGCGCGCATAGCGGTTGGTGACTCGGTGAGCGTCGTGACGAAGGACGGTTCCGTTCCGGGCCGTATCTCGGGCATCGTTCGCTTCGGGTCGGTCGACAGCCCCGGCGCTGTTCCGGTTGTGCTGTTCCGAACCGAAGACGCCCAGCGACTCGTCGGTGAGACCGACCGGGTCGACGCGATCATCGTCCGGGCGATCGATGGGACCTCCGCCGCGGCACTGGAGCGATCCATCGCCGAAGCGCTTCCGAAGGGAGTCGAGGCGGTGACCGGCGTGAAGGTAACGGCAGAGCTTGAAAACCAGGTCGCGTCGGGCCTTCGGTTCGTGACGACGTTCCTGCTGATCTTCGCGGTGCTGTCTCTCGTGGTCGGGGCGTTCATCATCGCCAACACCTTCTCGATGTCGATCAGCCAGCGGACCCGTGAGCTCGCGCTGCTTCGCGCGGTCGGCGCATCGAGATCGCAGATCGCCCGAACGGTCCTGGGCGAGGCCGTGGTGATGAGCATTGTCGGATCCGTGCTCGGCCTGTTCGGAGGGATCGGGTTGGCGCAAGTGATGAAGGGTGTGCTCCGGGCGACTGGAGTTGACCTTCCGCCCGCACCGCTCGTGGTTCGCGGCGCAACGGTGATGTGGAGCGTCGGAATCGGAGTCCTGGTCACCATCGGCGCGGCCGTCACACCGGCCGTACGTGCGTCGCGCATCTCGCCCGTTGCCGCCATGCGCGACAGCGAATTCGAGCCGCCACCATTGCTGCGCCGCACGCTCATTGGGTTCGGAGTCTTCGTCGTGGCCACGTTGGTCACCCGTGGCGGTGCGCTCGCTCCGAGCCTGACCCAGACCGGGATCGGAGTTGCCCTGCTCTTCGCAGCGTCGGTGCTCCTGGCCCCTGCGATTGGCTCGTTGGCCCGGTTTCTCGTCGAGCCGGTCGGAAAGGTGTTCGGGGCGACGACAGGTCTCGCCGTCCGCAACGCAACACGCAATCCCCGTCGCACTGCAGCAACGGCGCTTGCCCTTTCTCTCGGGTCAGCGGTCGCCTGCTTTGCCGTGATCCTCAACGCGTCGCTCGCGCAGTCACTCAAGACCGCCGTCAGTGGAGGGCTTCGCGGCGATCTCGTGGTCCGATCCGGTTCGTTCGGGGTCGGCGGTCTTCCGACGTCACTGGCCGACGAGATCGGGGCCCTTCCGTCTGTCGAAGCGGTGTCGGGTCTTCGCTACGGGTTCGCCACGGTGGACGGACCGAAGCGTGACGCTCGCCGGGCATCAGCGGTGCGTCGTAACGGCGGCCGACCGATTGCCTCGTTGAATCCAGCCTCGGCTGATCGACTCCTTGATTTCGACAATGAGCGGGGCTCGCTCGGGGATCTTGGCGACGGCACGATCGCGATCTCGAAGCGCGAACTCGATGACCGGGGTTGGAACTTCGGCGACGTTCTTCAGCTCACGTTTCCCGGACGTGAACCGGTTCCCTTTCGGATCAAAGCCATCTTCGCCCAGGGCATAGCATTTGACTTCGCCATCTCGCATGCAGACTACGAGAAACACGTGCCTGACCAGTTCGACTTCGTGATCTACCTGGCCGCAAAGAACGGCTCTAATGTCGCGAAACTTCGGACCGATATCGAAGGTGTCGCGGCAAAATATCCGACCGCCAAAGTCGAAGACCCCAAGCAATACGTGGCGCGGATTACCAGCTCGCTCGACCAGCTTCTCAGCTTGATTCTCGGCCTGCTCATCCTTGTCGTCACCATCGCAGTTCTGGGTATCGCGATCACCCTTTCGCTGAGTGTCGTCGAGCGGATCCGCGAGATTGGCCTACTGCGCACACTTGGCATGGCCCGCGTCCAGGTTCGGTCAATGCTGCGAAGCGAAGCCGTTGTGATCGCGTTGCTCGCCGTGACCATCGGTGTAGCGCTCGGCATCGGGTCCGCGTGGGCACTGCTGCAGGCGCTTCGCGACGAGGGACTGTCGCGTTTCTCGGTTCCGCCGCTCGCTGTCGGGTTGCTTGCCGTATTGGCCGCCGTGACCGGGCTGTTGGCGTCAATCATCCCGGGCCGCCGGGCGGCGCGCCTCCCGATGCTCGCCGCCTTGAACGGACGCCAGGCGATCGGCCTCGGGCCAGCCTCCCGCAGAACGATTGCCGTCAACAGACCGTGGACCTACGGCGGCGTCCTGGTTCTTGCCGGAGTTCTCGTCGGCTTCGGCCTGGGTCGGGCAACGGCACCAACCGGCGGGCCCGCAGCAGCAGCCGCACGCGTCACACCGACCGTTGTTCCCGCGTCGACACCAGGAGCAGCGTCGACGACAACTTCGGCTTCGGGGGCACCTTCTGCAGCGGTCGACAACTCGCCTTACGTTGTCCCGACCTCGACGACGCCAACCGAACCCGGTGTACTACGGGAGTCGGTGCCGGTCAATTCACCCCCCGGGACGAAAGCCTGGCGCGTGCTCTACAACTCCGAGATCCGCGACGATCGACCGACTGTTGTGAGCGGCCTGGTCTTCGCCCCCGACAAGCCAGCACCCAGCGGCGGCTGGCCCGTACTGTCCTTCGCCCACCCGACGACCGGGCTCGCCGATCGCTGCGCACCCTCGCGAAACGTCGGAATTCTCGAAACAACGATTGCCACGCTCGCGGTACAGGTGGGAATGGTGGTTGTCGCCACCGATTACGCCGGACTCGGCACCGATGGGCCGCATCCATTTCTCGACGGAATCAGCGAGGGACGCTCCGTGCTCGACATCGCGAGCGCCGCGGCATCAATAGATGGTCTTTCACTCTCAACGACGACCACGCTTTGGGGGCACTCACAGGGTGGTCATGCAGTGCTCTTCGCCGCTCAGGAAGCACCGACCTATGCACCAAGATTAAAGATTGTCGGAGTGGTTGCGGGTGCGCCACCCTCTCAGCCGCGCGAACTCCTTGCGTCTATCGAGGAGACTCCGGAGCGAGGATACGCACTTCTCGTCGCCCGAGGACTTCGGGCCATCGATCCATCGCTGCGCCTCGACGAGGTGTTCACTGCTCGTGGCATCGCACTCGCGGAGCGGCTCGACGCCGACTGTTCCTCGGAGGTGAACAGTGCGGCGTCACGCGACACGATTCGTCTCCCGTCACCGGTGCCCGACGTGTGGCTGAGTGCGCTTGACCGAAATCAGCCCGGACAGAGCGTGATCAAGGCACCCGTTCTGATCATTCACGGTGCCGACGACGATCTCGTTCCGGTCGGCACCTCGGCGACACTTCAGGCATCGCTTGAGCAGAAGGGAACGGTCGTCGAACGGATCGTATATCCGGGCGCAGGCCACGCCGACGTTGCACTGTCATCGCTCCCGGACGTGCTCAGCTGGATCACCAAGCGGGCGCCTTCCGCCGCGAGCGTTCCGGCTGCAATTGTGCCAATTGGTGATGGCACGCTGTGGCCCGGGACCAGTGGTGCACTTCGTGCAGCGCTCGCCACCCGCTAGGCACGCCCCCGCTGAGCGGGTGCCGAATCGAGTGCCGTTCGCGCAGTCGAGCGCGGTTCGCGCGCTATGCGCAGACGGCACTCGCCTGCGCAGACCGCGCTCGACTGCGACGCGTCACGTCGATCAGACCGGCAGGCCCCGCAAGAACGCGATTGCCACCTCGTTGAAGCGAGCAGCGTCCTCGAAATGGGGCCAATGCTTCACCCCTGCCATTTCCACCACGGTTGCATTTGGCATCAGCTCACCAACGCGACGCGACGTGTTCGAGTATTCGCTGAGGTCCTCACCGGACGCAATCGAAAGCGTAGGCGCGCTTATCATTCGCCATTGGTCCTCCGTGATCAGGTTGCGGTCACGGATGACCGGGTCCTGCAACACGAGCATGTGCTCCATCGTCTGCGTCATCCTTGGCTGTCGGTAGATCGCCTGACGCAGCGACACGAGGTCCGACAAACGGTCCTTCTCGTTCGTCAGAAGGTGGTCGAACATCGCCTTGATCGTGAACCAGTCGGGGTTCTCGACCGCGGCCATCCGCTGCGTGCGGATACGCGCCATATTCTCCGCGCTCGCGATCAAACCCGCGACCGACATGAGCACGAGCTTCTCGACGCGCTCGGGATGGGCGAGCGCGAAGGCCGCGGCCACCCACGAACCGAGCGACGTTCCGGACAGCGACGCCTTCTCCACACCGAGGGCGTCCATCACCGCGCCGACGTGCTCCACATACAGCGGCACCTCGTAGCCCTGGTCTGGCCGATCAGAAAACCCGTTGCCGACCATGTCGAACGCGATCGTGCGGAAATGCTCCGAAAATGGCCCGAGGTTGCGGGCGAACGTCTCCCAGTGCCCACCCGTGCCGTGCAACAGCACGACCGCAGGTGCGTCGGCAGGACCGGCTTCGACGTAGCGGGTGCGTATGCCCCCAGCGTCCACGTAGCCCTGTCGGAACGCGACCTCTCGTAGCTCGGTCCAAATGCTGCGGTATGCGACCTCGTTGTCCATCAGTGTCCCTGCTTCTGTGCGGCGAGTAGCGCGGTCATGTCTCGTTCCCATTCTTCGGCGGGTCGGGCCGACGGCTCATCCTTCAGCAGCTCATCGGTGAGGCGTTCGATCTCCTCGTTGGTCAGCGTCAGGTCCAGCGCGACCCGGAACGGCTGCGACACCGCCCACTTCGTCGGCACATAGATCTCCACGAAGTTGCCTTCGGGATCGAAGAAGTAGATGCTCCAGCTGTTGCCGTGGTTGCGTCCTTCGAGCGCTCGGACGTTGGCGAACGTGGCCGCGTGGTTGAAGAAGAACCGCAGGTCGTCGAGGTTGTCGACGCGGAACGAGATCTGCCCGAGCACCTTCGCCTCCGGACCGACGGTCCGGCCCTTCACGATGACAAGTTGGTGGTGTTCCTTCGCAGAGCGACTGAGGAACGTTAGATCGCGCCCCTGGAACATGCCCTTGTCGACCACCAACAGGCCGAGCATGCGGGAGTAGAAGTCGGCCATCATCACGGGATCGTGGACGTAAAGACCCATGTGGGTGAGCTGCGCGTTGGGGAGAATTGGCATCGGGCCTCGTCGGTAGTTCGGGCGGACGCTCGTGCGGGATCGCTAGTCCCGACGGTGATCCGTTATCGTGGCAGGCGACATCTTGACACTTGTGTCAAGGAACGAGGAAGTCCGCCGCGAATCGTGACCGAAGGAGGTCCCATGATGGCCAGCAAACCCACCCCGCCAGCACTCACGATGGACCTCACCAGCGAGTTCGCTGCGGTGCGAGTCACGGTCGACCGAACCGGCAGAGCAGCAAGGCTCAGCATCGTGGATCTTGAGACCGGCGACCAGATCTACCTCGACGCGCTCCAGCTGTCGGCGATGTGCCGGGCCGACGGCGACCAGCGCGCCGCGTGGCTGCGCACGGGCGAGTATTCGGACGCTCCCTTGTGACCCGCGCCTCCGCAATCGTGGGACTGGGCCTCACCCCGATGTCACTGCGACCGGGTCCCGACGCGGCCGACCTCGCGAGCGACGCCATCAGCCTCGCTTTGTCCGACGCCGGAATGACACGGGCCGATGTCGACGGCCTGCTCGTGAACTCCAGCCAGGGCATCCGTCCGGACCGGGTCGGGGTTGCGCTGGCTCGCCACGACGGCTTCGGCGACCTCCGCCTCCTGGAGCACATCGACATCAAGGGCGCGACCGCGGCAGCGATGGTCCAGAGGGCGACGCTTGCCATCGAGGCCGGTCTCGCTACCACGGTCGTGTGCGTGTTTGCCGACGCTCCCATCCAAGCGGGTGGAACAGCGGGGTCGACGTTTGCGCACAGTGGCGGGAATGCGGGGGTACGCGGCATGGAGCGCGCGTCAGGGCTGCTTGGTTCGGTGCCGACGTACGCACTCCTCGCCGCCCGGTACCTCGCGGTGAGCGGCGGCTCCGAGGAGGACCTCTGCGCTGTCTCGGTTGCGGCTCGAGCGTGGGCTAGCGGTAACCCCGATGCGGTGGCGCGGACACCGCTGACTCGCGATGACTACTTTTCCTCGCGGATGATTTCAACGCCGTTGAGGGTCCTCGACTGTGCGCGTCCGGTCAACGGTGCAGGCGCGGTGGTCGTGTCCGCTGAGCGTTCCGACCGCTCCGTTAGTCGACCGATCTACGTGCGGGGCATGTCGCAGTTCCACCCCATGCGCCGCCGGCGCGGACCGAACGAGTCATGGTTCGGCGGCAACGCTCGTCCCGCCATCGACGCCGCGCTCGCGATGGCGGATCGTACGCGCGCTGATATTGATGTCGCTCAGATCTACGACCCGTTCAGCGTCGTGACCCTGTGCCTGTTGGAGGACTACGGCCTTGTCGAGCCCGGTACCGCGGGTGCCGTAGTTCGCTCCGGTGCAACGTCGCCGGGTGGGACGCTGCCCACGAACACCGGGGGCGGACAGCTTGCGGGCTTCTACCTCCAGGGGATGACACCGCTCGCCGAGGGGATCGTTCAGCTGCGGGGAACGGGCGGAGAGCGTCAGGTCCCCGACGCTTCGACGGCGTTGGTCACCGGCATCGGCGGACGCATCGACCACCATGCGGTACTCGTGCTCGACGTGGAGGCCGCATGACTACCACCGCCGTAACCGTCGGCCCCATCAGCACCGGCGGCCACACCACCACCAGCGTCGCCGAGAACCACGACACCGGGTCGTCGCCCGGTCCGACGTCGGCCCCCCAACCCGACTGGCTCGTCGCCGAGTCGCTGCGCCCGATCACCGAGGGCGAACTCGCACCGTTCTACGACGCTTCTGCTCACGGTCGCCTGTCCATGCCATTCTGCGCTGCCTGCGTTTCAACGCCGTTGGAACTCGACCAGACCGCATGCGATGTGTGCGCGTCGCAAGCCATTGTGTGGCGCGATGTGGCGCTGCATGGGATTGTGCACACCGCAACCACCGTGCATCGGCTCGAACCGGGTCTGGTGCTCGCGTCCGAGCCGTACCACGTGGTCGACGTCGATCTGCAGAGCGGCCACCGTCTGCTGATGACCACCACGGCAGCCACGTCGATATGCCCCTTGATCGGTTCGGCAGTCACGATTGGATTCCGTTGCGTCGGCGGCGTCAGCGTCCCCGCGGTCAACGTCCCGGCAGACGAATCCACCACCGACGTTGGGGCGAATCACCCCGCTGAGCGAGGCGAAGTGTCCCAACGTCCGAAAAGCTCGCAAGCACCCACGACCAACCCCGGAGGCACACCATGACGATCCTCGAGAACCACCCCACGAGCACGCTCGGCGAGCTTGTCAAGACCGACCGCGTGCACGGCAGCGCCTACACGTCCGCCGAAGTCTTCGATGAGGAGATGGAACGGATCTTCTCGACCGGCTGGGTCTACGTCGCGCACGAGAGCGAGATCGTCGCCGACGGCGACTACGTGACCCGCCGTATGGGACGCCAGCCTGTGATCGTGTCGCGGGCGAAGGACGGCAGCGTCCACGTGCTTGCCAACCGGTGCGCGCACCGTGGCAATCGGATCTGCAACGCGGATGGCGGCAACTCGTCGTCGTTCAAATGCCCGTATCACGGGTGGATCTACGCGAACGATGGCGCGGTCGTTGCGATCCCGATGAAGCAGGGACTCGGCGACCGCCACGACGCTGTGCGCGCCGAGCTGCACCTGAGCAAGTGCCCGCGCGTCGACTCCTACGGCGGGTTCATCTTCGCCTCGTTCGCCGATGAGGGCATCACGCTGTTGGAGCACCTCGGACGCTCCACGCAGGCGATCGACCGACTCAACAATCTGTCCCCCACCGGTCGCATCGAGCTGAGCGGCGGCTGGATGAAGCACCGCCAGCAGTGCAACTGGAAGATGGTGATGGAGAACAACGTGGACGGCTACCACGCGCTCTTCACGCACCAGTCGGTGTACGAGGCGGTGCGCGAGGCGAAGGTGTCGCATCAGCCGTCGAAGGTCGACGTGATCGTGCGCGACATGGGCATGGGCCACGCCGAGATCGATTACTCGGAGGAGTACACCAAGCTCGACGAGGAGTTCGTGTGGTTCGGGCGCACGCCGCGCGCCAAGCTCACGAACTACGTCGCCGCGATGGAGACGGCGTACGGTCCGTCGAAGGCCCGCGCCGCGTTCGTCGTGGGTCCGCCGCACACACTCATCTTCCCGAACCTGTTCCTCGCCGAGATGAACATCATGGTCGTCGAGCCGCTCGCGCCCGGCGAGACCATCGCCTACACGGCACCGGCGCTGCTGCCCGGACAGGAGGAGATGAACTCTCGGACGCTGCGCCGCTGCGAAGGAGCGATGGGTCCGAGCGGGTTCCTCATCGCCGACGACGGGGAGATCGGTGCGCGCAACCAGCTCGGTCTCGCGGCGAAGAATCCGGAGTGGGTGATCCTCAACCGCGGCTTCGAGTCCGAACTCACGAACGAGTCGGGGACACTGAATTACGACAAGAGCGCGGAGACGCCGCAGCGTGGCTTCTGGCGTCATTGGGGCGACGTGATGGACGCGCGCGGCGCTCGCGGTTCCAACGCTGCGGTCGACGTTGCGGCTGGTGCCGGGGCGACCGTATCGTGAGTGTCGAAATCGTAAGCGCACCTACGATGGTCGATGCCGACCACGCCGCGTTCCTCTACCTGGAGTGCCGCCTCGCCGATGAGGCGAAGTACACCGAGTGGGAAGCACTGTGGTCCCCGGACGCCCTGTACTGGGTGCCGATGCACGAAGATGCCGACCCGGAGCGCGAGGTCTCGTACATCTACGACAACCGGCCGCGCATAGCGAAGCGGATCGCGCAGTTGAAGACCGGCTACCGCCATTCGCAGACGCCACCATCCAAGATGCGCCGTCTGCTGAGCAATCTCGAACTTTTGGCAACCACGGACGACAGCGTCACGGTCGGCTCCAACTTCGTGCTGTTCGAGTACCGATTCGCGATGACGATCTGGGCCGGCCGCTACGTCCACACCCTCGCGACGGGTGACCCCGCTGGTCTCCGAATGCGTTCGAAGACCGTGCACCTCGTCAACGGCGACGCGCCAGTGTCGAACATGTCGTTCCTCATCTGATGCGCCGCGCCGAAGCCTTCGTCACCGAACACCGAAAGACCTCCACATGCTGATCGGCGACATCTCGCGGCGCAACGCCCGACGCCACCACGACAAGCTGGCGGTCATCTACGGGGACCGCGAACTCACGTGGGGTGCACTCGACGAGCGGGCCAATCGCCTTGCCACGTACCTGCAATCACGAGGGCTGCAGAAGGGCGATCGGGTCGCGATCGGCGCACGCAACATCGGCCACTGGCCCGAGATGACCTACGGGCTCGCTAAGGCGGGGCTCGTGCTCGTGCCCATCAACGCGCGTGTCTCTGCGAGCGAAGCCGCGTTCATGATCGGCGACGCGGGCGCTCGAGCAGCGATCGTCTACGACGAGCAGGTCGAACTGTTCGGACCCGTCGTGAGCGACCTCGATGTGGTCATCGGCATCGACACCGACGAACTGCCGGTCAACTACGAGGACGCCCTCGCAGCGGGTCGCGACGTCGATCCGACCCCTGCCGACCTCACGCCCGACGACCTCCACTTCCTGCTCTACACGAGTGGCACGACCGGACGTCCGAAGGGCGTCATGAACGTGCATCGCGCCATGATCATGCAGGCGTTCGACACCAACATGGTGACCGAAGCATCGCCCGACGACGTGATGCTCGCGAGCACGCCGTTCTACACGGCGGGCGGGATGCTACGCACGGTGTCGTGGATGTTCCTCGGCCAGACCATGGTCATCCATCCGCGCTTCGACTCCGACCGCGTGATCAGCGACATCGAGAAGCTGCGGGTGAGCATGACCACGTTCATTCCGACCATGCTGCAGAGGTTGTTGAAGCAGGCCGAGGACGAGCCGGGGCACGACTTCTCGTCACTCCGGCGAATCTCGTACGGCTCCGCACCGTCCGCCGACTGGCTCGCCAGAAAAGCCATGGACCTCCTCGGCTGCGAGCTGCAGCAGCGCTACGGACTCACGGAGGCCGGTGGTCAGGTCACGATCCTCACGCCGGGCGACCATCAGCGGATGCTGACGGACAAGCCTTGGCTGGTGCAGTCGTGCGGGCGCGAGACGCCGCAGTCAGAGATCCGCATCTGCGATGACAACGGCGTCGAAGTGCCCCGCGGCGAGGTCGGGGAGATCGTCATCAAGTGCGAGTCGATGGCGAGCGGCTACTGGAACCGACCCGAGGCGACGGCGGAGACGTTCCGCCCCGATGGCCTCTTCTCCGGCGACGTCGGCAAGATGGATGCCGACGGCTACCTCTACATCGTGAGCCGCAAGACCGACATGATCATCTCGGGCGGCTTCAACGTGTACCCGGCGGAGATCGAACGGGTGATCGGCGGGCACCCCAACGTCGACCTGGTAGCCGTCGTCGGCAAGCCCGACGCCGAGTGGGGCGAGACGCCGGTCGCCGTGATCGTGGCCAAGGGCGACATGACCACCGCAGCCCTGGAGGAGACGCTGCGCGCGCTGTGTCGAACGGAGCTTGCCGGGTACAAGCAGCCGCGCATCTTCGAATTCCGCGACGACCTCCCACTCGGTCCGGCGGGGAAGATTCTGAAACGCGAGATCCGCGACTCACTAGCAGGAGGTGGCTCATGAAGGCCGCAGACGTCGACCTTGAAGACCTGTCGCTTTGGGCCGGCCCGCGTGACAACGTCGACGCTGCCTTCACTGCGCTCCGCTCCGAAGCGCCGCACGCGTTCATGCAGGAGGTGGCCCTCGACGGTACGCGCCACGGCGGGTACTGGGCGCTGACCAAGCATGCCGACGTGGTCGACGTGAGCCGCCGGGCCGCCGACTTCTGCTCCGGCAAAGGTATCAACATTGTTGATATGCCGCCCGATCTCACCGAGCATTTCGGCTCAATAATCGCAATGGACGACCCGCGTCACGCTCGAATGCGCTCCATCGTTTCCCGCGGTTTCACTCCCCGCTCGGTGGCCGAAGTCGGCGCGTCTGCCGAGACCATTGCGAACGAACTCATCGACGCGATGATCGAACACGGTCCCGGCGACTTCGTCACCTCGTTCAGTGCCCTGCTGCCGCTTCGGATCATCATCGACATGATGGGCATCCCGCGCAGCGAGGAGCAGTTCATCTTCGATGCCACCAACCGCCTGCTCGGGAGCACCGACCCGGAGTACGTCCCGGATCAGACCCGCAAGGGGATGCGCAAAGCCCTGGAGTCGACCGGTGCGCAGCTCGGTGGTCTGCTGCTGGAGTTGGCCGACGATCGTGCGCGCAACCCGCAGGACGATCTCATCACCAAGCTCGTCACGGCCGACGCCGCGGGCGAACGCCTCACGTCGCAGGAACTGTCGGCGTTCTTCAATCTGCTCGTGGGTGCGGGCAACGAGACGACCCGCAACGCGATCTCCCATGGCATGCTCGCCCTCACCAACAACCCGGCCCAGAAGGCGTTATGGGAGAGCGACTTCACCACGCACGCTTCGGCCGCGGTCGAGGAGATCGTTCGGTACGCTTCGCCAGTGCTGCACATGCGGCGGACGGTCACGGCCGACGGAGTACGTGTTGGCGACCACGAGTTCATGGAAGGCGACAAGCTCGTTGTCTGGTATTACTCGGCGAACCGCGACGAAGACGTTTTCGAGAGTCCGCACGCGTTCGACATCGCCCGCGCGTCGAACAATCACATCGCGTTCGGTGCCCCCGGACCACACTTCTGCCTCGGCGCACACCTCGCCCGACGCGAGATCACGGTCGCGTTCCGCGAGCTGTTCCGACGCCTCCCGGACCTGCACGCGGTCGGTGAGCCCGAGTTCCTCCGGGCCAACTTCATCAACGGGATCAAGCACCTGCAGTGCTCCTTCACCCCGACCCGCTGACCCCGCCCGCCGACGCCGCCGCCGCGTCCTGGACGTTGTGGCCCTAAGTCGGTCACCGTGGCCCCAAATCGGGCCGATTTAAGGCCACACTGACCGATTTGAGGCCACGCTCACGCCGGCTCACCCAACCATCCACCCCACAAGCAGGAGAGCATCAATGAGATTCACCAACAAGGTCGCCATCGTCACCGGCGCGGGCGGCGGCATCGGCGAGGCGTATGCGAAGGCACTCGCCGCTGAAGGCGCGAAAGTTGTCATCGCCGACATCAACCTCGACGGCGCGACCCGTGTCGCGAGCGAGATCACCGCGGGCGGCGGAACGGCGATGGCTGTGAAGGTCGACGTGTCGGACCCGGTCAGCACCGACGAGATGGCCGCCGCAACGATCAAGGCCCACGGCGGCATCGACATCCTCGTCAACAACGCAGCCATTTACGGCGGCATGGCCCTCGCGCCCCTCATGAAGGTGGAGCTGGACTACTACCGCCGCTTCATGGACGTGAACATGAACGGTGCACTGTTCTGCACGCGCTCCTGCCACGAGTCGCTCGCCGAACGTCGTGGTGCGATCGTGAACCAGTCGTCGACGGCGGCGTGGCTGCCGAGCGGCTTCTACTCCGTGTCCAAGGCCGCTATCAACGCTCTCACCGTGAGTCTCGCCGCCGAACTCGCGCCGGACATTCGCGTCAATGCAATCGCTCCCGGATTCATCGACACCGAGGCAACACGTGGCGTCACACCGCCGAAGATGTTGGAGTTCATGGTCAAGCGGACGCCCCTGCAGCGCATCGGCGAGGTCAGCGATCTCGTCGGCATGTTGCTATTCATGCTCTCCGACGAGGCCTCGTTCATGACCGGTCAGATCGTCCCCGTCGACGGCGGTTCCACCGTCCGGTTGTGAGACCCGAGAAGTCGGCGACGAGTCGAAAAGTTTCAGTCGATCTTCTTGTCGATCGGCGCACAGTGGTCGTCGCGCCGGACCTCTCGATCGCCTGCGTCACGTCCGAGCCATACTTGCCACCTCCGGCCGGGACGTCACCGCCTGCAAGCTCGCGCTCTAATCAGGCGTCGGCTTTTCGGACGAATTCCTACGAGCCGCGAACGACGACGTCGTCCTCGTTGACCTCCAGCGCCTCTATCACGGCGCCTACACACCGACCCTGACCCTGCTAGATCACCGGAGCGTCAGAACGCGCGTCTGGACCCCAAGTACGCCCGAGGGCTCGCTCGAGTGGTGGTGACGTTGTCGCGAGGAACACGTCGGCATCGAGGTGTTGGGCAGCGGCAAGGACCTCCACGCTCAGCGCGTTGAGGCTGAACGTTCTCTTCAGCTCACCGATGCGTGGTCCCAAGTCGCGAAGACTCACGAGACCGAGTTCTGGGGGCAGGGTAATCAAGGCCATAAGCGCACGATGTCGGAGGTCGTCGGACAATTCGCCGAACGGCCGCGAAAGTGCGCCGTCGGGTTCATCGCTTCCGAGTATGGCCTGACAGAGTCGGACGTACCAGAGTCCCGTTGTGGAGATGTCCCGTCGAACGAGCGCACTCGGAGTTTTCTTCCTCAAAACGGCCGACAGAAGCTGGTCGTCGACGAGCGCTGGCCTCACTCGGTCGCGAGGTCTGGATCGCCGAATCCCGCGCGAGCCTCCACCCACCGCTTATCGTCGACGCTGTCAATCAGCTTGCTTCGCAGGGACTGGATGCCCTCCGGTACGAGCAGCACCACGTCGCCGAGGTCGAGGTACGTCACTTCGCCCCCGTTCTGGAGTTTCCAGCGATTCCGAGCAGACGACGGAAGGCTCATCTGACCACGGGATGAAACTTTGAGATACCCGGTTGAACTCATGCAGTCATGCTACAAGGCTAAGATCAACTCTGCATTGTCTCGATTACCGCGGCCGTCGTCGACATCGACGAGAGAAGTGGCAGTGAGTTCTTCACCATCCACTCATGCGTTTCTGCCGTGCCGCCGGCCGTGGCATCTTCGGGAATGACGGACTGGTAGCCCCGATCGACCGCGCCGAGGCTCCCGCCAAACAGTGCGAGGTTGGTCGAGACGCCGACGAGTACGACCGTCTGGACACCGAGGTTGCGCAGTAGCAGATCAAGATCGGTGCCGTGCCACATCGCGAGACCGGACTTCCGTGAACAGACGAAGTCACCCTCGACCGGCACGACCTCCGGCATTGCCTCCACGTCGGCGGAGCCGATCGTCATCTTGCCTTCGCGTCGCGACTTGGACATGAGCGGGCTCGTGATCGCCGCTCCGGCAAAGTCGGCGCGATGACCAATGTGGATATGGAAGACGGGCGCGCCAACCGTGCGGAAGACCGTGGCCAGTTCGGCGATGCGAGGCAGCACCCGTCGGACCGTTACCTGCTCGGCGAGCCCACCGAGCATCGTGAGTTCGGGGTCGAGAATCCCGCGCTGACATTCGCTGATGAGCAGCGCCGTACGCTTCCCTGCTTCGAGTCCTCGGACCATCGCACACCTCCATCGTTCTCGTCCGCAGGGCACGGACGAGACCGCCGAGTCTTCTCGGAATCAGACGACGCTCTGCGCTGTCCGCCCGCCGAGGGCCGCGAAGGATCCGGGCTGCTGTTCCCGGTGAAGCTGGCTTGCTATGAGCGGTCAGACGGTGCCACCGGCTGTTTGTCATCTGATCTCATCGCTGATAGCGGGTGTTCGCGCTCGCTGGACACGGACGGGGTGACGATGCCCCTGCGTGCCCAGTCAGACGTGGACGCCGACCGTGGCGTCGTCGGGAACGACGGACTGGCAGTCCTGCCCGACCGCACACCGCCATCGTTGTCGGCCGCAGTGAAGGGCGTGGCGATCCCGCGTCCGATGCGGATCGCGCAGCTGTGTCAGGAGTTCGAGGTCCTCACCTGTGTCGAAGGATCGACCGGGCGCTCGAGGAGCAGACCGATCATTGTCTTAGGACTTGAGTAGGCGCTGAATGGCCTTGGTCGCTTCAGCAAGTTTGTTCGCACCCTCGGTCCCGCCAGCGGTCACGGCGCTTGCCACGCAGTGGTGGAGGTGTTCGTCGAGCAGCTTGACGGCGACGCTTTGGAGTGCCTTGCTGACTGACGCGACCTGGGTGAGAACGTCTATGCAGTACGTGTCTTCGTCGACCAGCCGTTGCAAGCCGCGGACCTGACCCTCGATGCGACGAAGGCGCGCGAGGTGGTCGGCCTTGTTGGCTGAGTAGCCAGGTGTCATCATCGAACTCCTTGACAGTGGAAGGATACCCCCCTAGGGTATGCTGCGAAAGCATAATCTATAGGGAGTCGTCATGACCACCACCAACACAATCAATTTCGTTGTTCCGTCCATGTCGTGCGGGCACTGCGTCTCGGCCATCACCGGTGAGGTGATGCACGTGCCGGGCGTCGCCGACGTGGCGATCGACCTGGAGACGAAAGCCGTTGTGGTGACTGGCGACCGCCTTGATGAGAGCGTTATCCGCGCCGCGATCGTAGAGGCCGGGTACGAGGCCGTCTCATGACCGTCACAGCGACCGAGGGCAACGCCGCCCCTGTCCGGCCTAGCGAAAGTGTTCGCCTCGATATCACCGGCATGACGTGCGCGTCGTGCGCGTTGCGGATCGAGAAGCGTCTCAACAAGCTCGATGGCGTCGAAGCGACGGTCAACTACGCGACGGAGCAGGCAACGGTCACTTTTCTTCCCGGGTCAGTCACAAAGGATCAACTCGTTGATGCCGTGGCGTCGATCGGCTACCAAGCGACTCCGGTCATCGCGAACACGACACCCGCCACATCTCTGAACCCGTCGGTGACCAGATCGGATCTGGTGCAGGGATCGGCGAAGGACGTGGAGGCCGATCGTCACGTTGCTGAGCTTCGTCACCGACTCCTCGTATCAACCGCGCTCGCGGTGCCGGTTGCGGTGATGTCGATGATCCCGGCGGCGCAGTTCGACAACTGGCAATGGATGGCCCTGACGCTCGCGTCGCCGGTCGTGGTGTGGGGCGGGTGGCCGTTCCATCGGGCTGCATGGATGAACGCACGACACAGTGCCACCACGATGGACACCTTGATCTCGGTCGGCACACTTTCGGCCTACATCTGGTCGCTGTATGCGTTGTTCTTCGGCCACGCTGGCATGGTCGGAATGAAGATGGGGTTCGAGTTGACGCTGCGTCGTGACAGCGCCGCCGGACACCTGTATCTCGAGGTCGCGTCGGCGGTGATCGTGTTCCTGCTCGCGGGGCGTTACTTCGAGAGCAAGGCGAAACGTCAGGCCGGTGCAGCGTTGCGAGCGTTGTTGACACTCGGGGCGAAGGAGGCAACGGTCCTCGACGCTGACGGCACCGAGCGGACCGTAGCAATCGACGCGCTTGTCGTCGGGACGCGTTTCGTTGTGCGGCCGGGCGAGAAGATCGCTACGGATGGCGACGTCGAGTCGGGGTCGTCGGCCGTTGACGCGTCGCTCCTTACCGGCGAGAGCGTTCCGATTGAGGTGCGAGTCGGTGACCCGGTCACCGGTGCGACGGTGAACGTGGGCGGGAGGTTGGTGGTTCGAGCCACCAGAGTCGGTTCCGATACGGCACTGGCACAGATGGCACGCCTCGTCGAAGACGCACAGACCGGGAAGGCACCGGTGCAGCGGTTGGCGGACCGCGTATCAGCGGTGTTCGTTCCAGTCGTGATCGGTCTTGCCGCGTTGACGCTGGCTTATTGGCTGGTTCGAGGCGAAGGTGGCCAGGCCGCGTTCACCGCAGCAGTAAGCGTACTTATCATCGCATGCCCGTGCGCACTCGGGCTTGCCACACCGACCGCACTGCTGGTCGGCACGGGCCGCGGCGCGCAGATGGGCATCGTGATCAAGGGCCCGGAGATCTTGGAATCCACTCGACGCGTTGACACGATCGTGTTGGACAAGACCGGCACCGTCACGACCGGCCGTATGTCGCTGGTCGACGTGATCCCGGCCCCAGGTTTCGACGCCGACGAGGTCCTTGGTTTGGTCGGTGCGGTTGAGCACGCGTCGGAGCATCCCGTCGCGAAAGCCATCGCGACCGCTGCCAGGGAACGTCTCGGGATCTTGCAGCCGGTGGAGTCGTTCATCAACAGTGAAGGACTTGGCGTGCAAGGCGTCGTCGCAGGCCGGGCCGTCGTCGCAGGACGCCCGCAACTGCTTGCTGATTGGTCCGTGGCCATCCCCGACGTTCTCGTCGCAGCCCAACGTGACGCCGAACTAGCCGGGCGCACCGCGGTCGTTGCCGCGGTGGATGGCGTCGCTGCGGCACTCTTCACCGTGGCCGACACCGCGAAGCCAACAAGCCCCGAAGCGATCATCCAGTTGAAGGCCTTGGGACTACGTCCGATTCTGCTCACAGGTGACAACGAGACCGTGGCCCGCACGGTGGCCAAGGCTGTCGGGATCGACGAAGTGATAGCCGAGGTGCTACCCGCCGACAAGGTCGCGAAGATCAAGGAACTCCAGGCGCAGGGCCGCATCGTCGCAATGGTGGGCGACGGCGTCAACGACGCCGCAGCGCTTGCGCAGGCCGACCTCGGGTTGGCGATGGGTACGGGCAGCGATGCAGCGATCGAGGCTGCGGATCTGACCTTGGTACGAGGTGACCTTCTGGCCGCAGCCGACGCCATACGTTTGTCGCGCCGCACCCTCGCCACGATTAAGGCCAACTTGTTCTGGGCGTTCGCCTACAACGTCGCCGCCATCCCGCTCGCCGCTTTGGGGTACCTGAACCCGCTCATCGCTGGCGCGGCCATGGCCTTCTCCAGCGTCTTTGTCGTATCGAACAGTCTTCGACTGCGCCGGTTCGGCAGGTAGGTAGCCGGTCCTCGCGATCGAGTTCGGCTGACCGTTTGCTGCGTCGGCCTTGATCGCTGGAAACGCAAGCAACGCCGACGTGCCTCGCCAGGCGAAGTGCCCGCCACAGGTCGGATCGACATTCACGGTTTCTGTCCTGCAGGGCTGATGTCACCTGTCTTACAGCCGCTGATCGCCCCTCGACTACTACATCGTGTAGCATACACTCTTTCACTTTCCCAAGGAGAAACGCCAATGATTCGTCGTGTCCTCAAGCTCGCTGTCCCCGTCGTCGCGATCGTTGCTCTCGGAGCATGTAGCGGCAGCTCCGACAACGCCGCCGAGACCGTCGCTGCACAGACTGTGGCAGTGGCCCAGGAGACTGGCGCAGCGGCATCCGAGACCGGCGCAGCGGCAACGTCGGGCGATTTCAACGATGCCGACGTCACCTTCGCACAGGGCATGATCCCGCATCACCAGCAGGCGGTCGAGATGGCCGTGCTCGCACTTGACCCGGCCCGGAAGGCCGGCGGCAACGTTTCGGAGCTCGCCAAGCGCATCCAGGGGGCGCAGGGCCCGGAGATCGAGCTCATGACGCAGTGGCTCACGTCTTGGGGCAAGCCCGTCGAGATGGCAGGTGAGATGGAAGGCATGGATCACTCGAACATGGACGGCATGGCCGGGATGATGACCGCCGAAGAGATGACGGAGCTCGAAGCGACCAGCGCTGCTGCGTTCGACACAACATGGACGGAGATGATGATCCGTCACCACGAAGGCGCGCTCACGATGGCCAAGGACGTGCAGAGCGCAGGTCAGAACGCGGCGGTGAAGGAACTCGCCGGCAAGATCATCACCGGCCAGACGGCCGAGATCCAGGAGATGCAGACGCTGCTGAAGGGCTGAGCACTCGGCGTCCGATTCGCCGGAGCGTCCACATGCATTTCCCCCTCATCGCACGTTTGACGCGCCGCATCTCACGATTGACGCGCCGCGTCGGTGGGCTCTTCGTGCTTACCGTCGCGGCGGTTGCCGTGCTCGCCGGCCCTGCGTCGGCGCACAACTCGCTCGTGTCGAGCGACCCGGCCGAGGGTGTCACGGTTGCGACGTCCCCGGCAACGGCCACGCTGACGTTTCAGAACTACGTTGCGCTCGAGACGCTGACCGTGCGCGTCCAGTCGAACGCGGGGGTTTCTACCGTCGGAAACGCCCGACTTGAGCCGCAAAACCAGAAAGTCGTCATCGTCCCGGTTTCGCCGATAACTGGACCGGTTGCCGTTCGCTGGCGCCTCGTCGGTGCCGACGGTCACGCCATAACCGGGGTTGTGAAATACAGCGTTGCTGCTGCCGTCGAAGCGGTGCCCGACCAGTCCGGCGCAACAACTTCGGCAACGACCAGATCGAACGGGCAATCCTCGCCTGAAATACTTCCGGATGTCGCCGAGGACACGGGGCTTCCGGGGAGTCTGCGCTGGGTGTTGCGGATGATCGCGTACGTCGCGATGTTCGTTGCGGTCGGATTGGTTTCGACCGATATGTTCATCTGGGACGGAACGCTGCGACGGGCCGCAATGCGCAGAGCGCTGTTCGGATCAATCTGCCTCGCGATGACCGCCTCTGCGCTGCAGATGTTCGTCCTTGCTGGCGACATCGGCCGTGCAACCGCGTGGGCACCGGCATGGTCGACGGACGCGGGTGTCGGACTCCTGGTCCGAGTCGGCGCGCTGGCGCTGCTGCTCGTGCTGTGCCTCGTCAACGTTTCGATGGAGCCGTTCGAGCGCGATGCCGGGATCCTGCTGCTCTTAGCAGTGGCCTTCGCTGGCTGGTCGCTGGGCGGCCACGCCAAGTCGATGCGGTGGCCGGCTGTCGGAATCACGCTCGACGTCGTCCATCACTTCGCCGCGGCGACATGGATCGGCGGGCTTTGCGTGCTCGCGCTGCTGGTCATCCCACGCACATCGCTGTCCGTTTCCGTCGGTGTCGTCCGCCGCTTCGCCGAAGTTGCTCCGGTTTGTGTCTCGGTCGTCTCTGCGACCGGACTCGTGCAGACGTTTCGCCTCGCGGGTGGCTTGTCAGGGCTGTTCTCCGTTCGCCATGGGCAGTTGCTGCTCGCCAAGTTGGCGTTGCTCGGCGTGGTACTCGGGGTCGCCGAGCTGAACCGGCGAAGGGTTGCTTCTTGGCTATCAAGTGACGCGACGACCACCGACGTTTCGGTACTGCGTCGGTCGATGCGGGTCGAGATGCTCGCCGGTGCCGCCGTGATAGCCGTCACGGCGGCGATGGTCGTTTCACCGCCCGGCGTCGCCCGAACGACCCTACCGCCCGTCGCCGCCTTCACGGTTTCGTCGTGAGGCGAGCGCGGACCGCCGCGCTTGGCGCGGTCGGCCTCGCTGTCGTGGTTGCCGCATGCGTCGGCCCGACAGCGGACTCTCAATCGCAAACGGAGGTCCCTGCCGTGGCCGCAACGTCGCCACGGCGCGGATCAGCGGCCGTCGAGAGCCTGGCCTTCGACGCCCCGACAGCGGACCCTTCTCCGAAGCGGGTGGTGGTTTCGTTCGAGGACGCGCACGACGGATCCACGCACGCGTTCGCCCGACGTGCCGCAGCTGGGCGCGAGCTGAGCATCACCGTGGTCCGCCGTGGAACACTCCTCGTCACCGATTCCGAGCCGATACCGCCGGGCGACGATCGTGCGGGAGGCGACTGGTCAACACCGTTGTCCGTGATCGCGGTGACCGACGAGGCGCTCGGCGAGCTGTTCGGCGCAACGCCGGTTCAGGCATCGGCGGCCGGGTCGTTGATCGTCGCTCGCGCGACCGCCGCTCGGCTCTCGATGGCTGTCGGCGATCGAGTCCCTGTCCTTGCGCTGAACGGCTCGGATGAATCCCCGCTGACGTTGACCGTGGCAGGGATCGTCGACGCCTTCACGAACCTTGACGCCGAACTCGTCATGTCCAACACAACCGCCGATGCCGTCGGGATCCGCCGCCCGTGGCGCGTCGCTGCATGGGGCCGCGACCTTGCCGGGTTCGCCGAGGCGCTCGATGCGCACGGGGCGCATCACCTCGAACTCTCCACGGATCAGCCAGAGGTCGACACAGCGCTTTCCGATGCTGAATGGAAGTCGACGGCCGGTGAGTTCCGCGTCGACACAGTGGCGTTTCTTGCCGGACAGCTTCGTATCGACCCGTCGTGGCTCCGCGAAAACGTGGTCGTCGACGAGTACCCGATCATCGGCCGATTCGCCTGCCACCGAGTGATGACTGCTGCCCTACGTGCCGCTCTCGCGGAGATCGAAAGCGCCGGCCTTGCGCATCTCATCGACGTTCGTGACACCAGGCGCGCCGGGGGCTGTTACTCGAACCGGATGATCCGCACGCAGGAAGGCGATCAAGGCGCAACGATTTCCCGGCATGCCTGGGCGGCCACCATCGACCTCAACCCGAGCACGAATAGCTTCGGTGCGTCTCCGGAGATTGACCGGAGCGTCGTTGAAGTCTTTCGTCGTAATGGCTTCGCGTGGGGCGGATCATTCCCAACTCCGGACGGCATGCACTTCGAATACGTTGGGTCGCCACGAGTGACCGGCGCGCCGCTGGCACCAGCGAGCACAACAACCTCCACGACTTCGACGTCTACGTCTTCGACGACCTCGACGTCTACGACCTCGACCCCGACGTCTTCGATATCGTCGACCTCTGCGACGATCAGGACGACGTCACCACCCACGTCTCCGACAACCTCAACCTCCGCAACGACGGCGGCGATGTCCGACTCCCCGTCTGCGACAACGTCAAACTCAGTGACGACCGCCTCTTCGCCTGGCGTTGACGCGCCGTCGACGACGCAGTCCCCGACGCCCGCGCCTGCAACGGCTGACTCCGCCGCGACGGCCGGGCCACTCGTTCCAACAGCTACGACATAAAGTCGTAGATGGCGGGCAGAGCGTCAATTGCCGCTGCGGTCTCGGAGTTCATGGTTGCTGGGCAACTCGCCGTCGTACAGCGATGGCTATCGAAGCGAACACGATCCCCGTTGTCAGTACGAGCACCGTACCGGCCGCAATTTGGCCGACCGTCGATGTCGAGCGGCCGGCCGGAATGTAGAACCAAGTCGACTTCGTCGCAGTCCTGCCAAGTCGTTCGTTGATGGCGGGCAGCCAAGCCTCGACGACCTCACCGTCGCGGACGGCCTCCACATACAGGAACCAGCGACCCGGATCATCGAGGTTGATCGCTCCGGTCCAGCTCGATCCCGTATCGACGAGTCGCCCGGTCCTCAGTCGACCCGCCCGTCGCGCGACCAGCTGTCTCGGGACAAACGCTCGTGCTTCGTCCGACAGGACGGCTTCGACGGCAACACCGCGCAATGTCGGCGTGGCGCGCAGCTTCACCGGCGCGACGTCGATGCCTTGACCCGGATCGTGTGCCCGGGCGCTCTCGGTCGTAGCGAGCGTTGCGGCCAGCACCGCCAGGAAGACTGTGATCACCCCACCAGCGGTACGCATCCTCGGCAAGTGCGCCGTCGGATCGAATACCAGAATTGCTGCCGTCGACACCAGGGATCCGACGACAACTCCGATAACCAGATCGCCTGTGTTGAGCTGCGCGCCTCCTGGTACGAACCGCAGATACGGGGCGTAGCTCGCGATAAGCGTGACCGTAAAGGCGACGCCGCGCGACAGGGCATTCCAGTTGTGTCGTCGCGTCGCGTCGGCTGCGGCGAACGCCGCAAGGCTCACCGGAACGATCGGTGTCGAGAAGCCCGAGCTTCGCAGACCGAGTACCAACACTCCCATCGCCAAGAGCTGGACCAATCCGCTCCATGCCGCCGGCCAACGCCGCTCGGTACCCACGGCGGCTTGGACGGTCGCTGCACCGGCGGCGAGTGAACCGGCCAGCACCGGGAGGTAAAGCACCTCGGCGAACTGCGCGACGTCGGTGTCGTATTCCATCACGAGCACCTGCCATCCACCGAGGATTGCAGCACCGGCCGCGGTCAGCAGCACCGGTGACGTGCGTGCGCCATGGCGACTGCCGAGCACCAAGGCAGCACCGGTGCCCAGCGTGATCGTCCCTGCCACGGCGAGCAGGTGCGGCGGGCTCCACAGCACCGCATCTCGGCCGAACGCGACATGCCACCATTCGTCCACCGGCGCCGACCAGAGCGTCACGAGGGCACCGAAGACACCGACACCGAGTGCGCCGTTGCGACGGCACGGCAGAAGATCCCCCACACGGCCGCCGGATCGGAGCGCCCACCACAACGCGACCAAAACTGCACCTGCAACGCCGGCGTAGAGCAAGACATGAGGCGGGCTGAGCAGCGTGTCACGACCCCGATCGGTATGCCATGCGTCGTCCCAGTAGACACCGGCCAGGGACAGGGCGAAACACGCAACCATGAACGCTCCAGAACGCGCTAGGTCGACGTCGCTCGCCGCGTCGTCCGCTCCAGCGGTCATCGCTGCGGGTCGGTATCGCCTCGGGCAGTCGGCCTGGCGTTGACAATGGTGTTGCGGCGTCGTTCGTTGCGGATCCAACGGATCGACAATGCCGCCAGCGCAACCCCGAACGCGGCTGCTGCGAGGTCGGACTCGAACTGGATGCGACTCGGGCCGATCGCCGGCAGTCGACGGCTCGCGAACGCGCGCGTTGCGGCAAGGGCGAACCCGCCGATCACCACGGTCAACGACGCACTCATCGTCCACAGTCGCTTGAGCGCAGCACCGACCACCAGCAGTGTCACGCCGACGACGATCCCGATCGGAAGCAGCCGACGATCGAGTCCGGGCGGGATCAGGCCGACACGACTCGGCGGCCCGAAACAACCGTCTCGAACCACGCAGCTCCCTTCGTAGAGCGCGACACCGAACAAGGCGAACGGCATCGACGCCGCCAACACGGCCACCACTCCGGGCTGCAGGCTGCGCGACTTCCACGCAACGACAGCGACTCCCGTCGTTGCTCCGGCCCAGAACTCCAGGCCGGAACGAAACACCAACAATTCCCGAACGTTCCTTAGGCTGCTCGGCCCGTCGAACGCTACAAACGCCAACCGAGCGACGACGAGCCCCAACAGCACTGGCCCGACCCAGAGTTCACCGAGAGCCGACCTGTCGATCAGCGTCGGCGGACTCCATCGAGCCGACAGCTGCAAACCGAGCACGACGACCACGAGTGTCGCGAGGAATCCGGTGTCGATCATCGGCGCAGCACCTTGTCGCCGAAAACGAACGCACTCAACGCGATCGATCGTGGTCGTCGAGACACGTAGCCCAATCTACTACATGATGTCGTTTGTCGAGCGCTCCTTGGCAGCTGAATTCGGCAACCTTCGCAGCCGATCGTCGGCGGTGAGGCCAAGCGGAACTCTGCTTCAGACGATCCCGACGCGGCGGATGTTCGCCTCGATCCAGTCACGGGTGACGACACCCGTCAGCTCATCCACGATCATCCCGTCCGGACCGACGAAGACCGTCGTCGGGGATTCGACGACCTGGTACATCGTGGCGATCGAACCGTCCCGGTCCATGAGGAACGGGTAGTTGAGGTCATACCTGTCTATGAAAGCTTCGACCACTTCGTTCTGCTCGTGCATGCTGACGGAGAGGATCTCGAAACAGGTGCCGCTGAACTTCTCGTAGGCCGCCCGCAACTCGGGGGCACTGGCGTTGCACGGCACTCAATACGTATGCATGAAGGTGACGGCGACAGCCCGCCCGCGGTAGTCGCTCAAGCGCTTCGCTGCACCGTCTAGCCCGGTCAGCTCGAAATCGGGCGCGGCCCGCACCGCCTCGACCGTGCTTGACGGTTCGTGTCGACCCGACGTCACGGCGAAGACTGCAAGGATCGACGCGGCAATCGCGACGATTGCGATCCAGACGCTGCGTCGTTTTTGTCGCGCTGCGACCTGGGCCGCTTCGCGTCGAGCCCGCTTTCGATTCGGTCTTGGGAATTCGGCTTTCGTTGACATCAGATCAGTGTTCCTTCGTTTCCAGCGGGACGGGGTTGGGACGAGCGGCTACAGCGGTCGGACGCGGCGCCCTTGCCGGAAATGCGAACGGTGCCCACGAGTGCCCGTCGACATCGGCGACGGAGGGCAACTCGTCCCAACCGAGACGACGGTAGAGGCGACAAGCCGAAACGTTGTCGGACCTGGCGACGAGACGAAGTTCCTGGGTTCCCATCGCCGCAGCAGCATCCACGAATCGCTGCACGAGTTCGGCTCCGATCCCGGTCCGGCGCTCGGCCTCAACGACGCTCATGTGCCGAAGCGAACCGCCCTGTCCGACGTCGCCGCTGTTGACGTGAGTGTGCTGGCGCGAGCCTCGCAGGTAGCGAAGCATTCTCGTCCGAAGGAACCACGCGATCAGCAATGGGTTGGCGACGAGACCGCGGCCGAATGCCATCGCCAGCCTCGTTCGATCGGCGTGCAACAAATGCCTGCGATGCCGACCGCGGTCGAGGGTCCCCACCACGAATCCAACCGGCCGTTCGTCGCGTTCGGCGATCAGTGCGATCGCGTGCGGACTCGTGAGGAACGTTCGGTGATATTCCGCGAGGAACTTTCGTCCCAGCCGTACGAAGAAGCCCGGATGCAGGGTCGCCTCGTGAAGTGAGCTGACGAACAACAGGTCGTGCATGCTCATGCTCCGAAAACGGATCGATGCCGATGCCGGGATCACCGCTGGAACGAGGGTCATTTTGTGGCGACTGCGAAATCGAGGACGCGTGCGATCTAGGACAGGGTAGTACTACGCAACGTCGTATGACATGATGTCGTAGTGATGTCGTAGTGATGTCGCGAGCGACGGCACGGAATTCTTACACTGTGTAGTACGTTCACCGGCCGTTGCTGCACTCCCAGTCAGAGCAACCAGCGTTCCAAGACTGAGGAGGAGTTCGCATGACAGCAAGACTGATCCTGTCGAACGTGTTCATTCGTTTTGCGTTGCGCCGGCGGGTAGTTCGACCCTCCTTGTTGGTGGTGGTGGGAGTCTTCCTAGCCGGGGTTGTCGGAGCGTGCTCAGGGACAGGTCCGGCCGAGACCGAATCCGTCGCTGCGACCGTCGTCGACTCCGAGGTGGGCATTGCAACCGCTGGAGCGACGACCGAGGCGGTGCCCACGGCCCCCGGCTACCGGCAGTACGAAGCCGGAAAAACGGTCGTCGCAACCGTCCTCGCCGCTGTCGCAGAGATTCGGGTCTACGACAGCCCGACAGCGACGACACCGAAGACGACGCTCGCGAACCCGGTGCGCAAGGGAACCCCGCGGCTCTTCGTGGCCGAAGGCGAGGAGGCCGGTCGACTGCTCGTGCAGCTCCCGATCCGCCCGAACGGGTCCAAAGGCTGGATCAACGCCTCCGACGCCACACTCGCATCGCACGAGTACTCGGTCACCGTTGCGCTCTCGGCATTTCGGATCACCGTCCGCAACGGCACCACGGTTGTCCTTGAGGCACCGGTCGGGGTCGGTCGCGAGAACGTACCCAGTCCCTCGGGCACCTACTACATCACGGAATTGCTCAAACCGCCGACCGCCGACAGCGTCTATGGCAGCTACGCGTACGGACTCTCCGGGTTCTCGGAGGTGCTCCAGCAGTTCCGAGGCGGACCAGGCCAGGTTGGAATCCATGGAACCAACGACCCGAGCTCCGTCGGCCGACAGGCAAGCAACGGCTGCATCCGACTCCGCAACGACGACATCGAAAGGCTGGTTCCGCTACTCCCGCTCGGCACTCCAGTACGAATCACTGCGTAGCTCGCTGCGCAACCTGTCAAAGCAGACCGAGCGAGAGTAGGGGACGACCTGGTCACGGCCCAGACCGTGATCTCCAGCAACTGCCGCCACTTATACGACGTCATGTCGTAGTGTTCCCGACCCATGAGCGTTCCTAGGGCGATACCCACAACCGCAACCAGTTCTCGCCCGTATCTCGTCCGTCTGGCGATCAGCATGCTCAGTGTCATCGGAGTCGAGGCACTCTCGGCTGAGCCCGTCGGTGCGCAGTCGGACACAACCGCTCCGACAACTGTCGTCAGCGCGCCCCCATCCGATCCGCCCACGACCGAGCCGCCGCCCTCCAGTCCGCCCACGACGGTGCCCTCGACTGAGCCACCCGCTTCGACCACGCCATTGGTCAGCGTCCCCTCGACGGCACCGTCAACTGTCACGACATCGACTGTCGCGACGTCGACGCCTCCCACCGCAACGTCGACGCCGACTGCGCCACCTTCGCGACCGACCCCGACGACAAAACGGCCGGGCAGCGGCCCGCTCGCGATCGAGATCGACATCAGCAGTCAGCGACTCACGATGTTTCGAGCGGGCCGTGCGGTTCGGACCATTCCGGTGTCGACCGGCAACAATCGCCTTTACTGCGTGGCCGGGCACTGCGAAATCGCTCGCACCCCACGCGGCCGTTTCCGAGTTCAGCGACGCATCAGCGGCTGGCGCGTGTCGCGCCTCGGACGGCTTTACAACCCGCTCTATTTCTCGGGCGGCTACGCCATCCACGGGGGCGCGCTGCCCGGATACCCCGCCTCCCACGGATGCGTCCGCATCGCTATGGGTGCCGCAAACTGGTTTCCCCGAGAGGTGCCGAACGGAACGCCGGTTTGGATTCGCGACTGAGCTGAGCGCTACTGGGCACCTTTGAACCTGACCGTGACGATGGTGCCGGGGTCGTGGTCATCGACGGTGATCGTCCCGTGGTGGGCTCGAACCAGTTGCTGGACCACGGCGAGCCCGATTCCGTTGCCAGGATGGGCCGTCGTGCGACCGGAGCGGTAGAAGCGTTCGAACACCTTGTCGCGGTCGGCCGGCTCGATCCCTGGTCCGTTGTCGGTGACTCGCAAGGCGACATCGACGGGACCGCTTTCGACGGCGAGTCCGATTCGGCCATGCTCCGGAGTGAACTTGATTGCATTGTCGAGCAGGTTGGCGACGATCTGCTCTAAGTGCCGGGTAATTCCCTGCACGGTCGCGGGTTCCATTGTTGCCCGGATTGTCTGACCCTTCGCGTCGGCGAGCGGCCGAAGTCGATCGAGGACGCTCGACGCAACCTCGTCGAGGCGAACCGGCCGATGTGACGAGCGGTCGGCAGTCGTCGCGGCGTCGGCATCGGTCAGCCGCCCAAGGTCGTCGACAAGGCGGCGGATACGGTCGACATCGGTGGCCAGCGATGCGAACACCGACTGCGTCGGTTGGAGTGTCCCGTCGATGAGTTCTTCACAGGCTCCGCGCAGCAGGGTCAGTGGTGTGCGGAGTTCGTGCGCGACATCGCTCGTGAGGTTGCGTCGGGTCGTTTCGTGTGCCGCAAGTCGATCGGCCATCTCGTCGATGGCATGGGCGAGCTCGCCAAGTTCACCCGGCGGTCTCCGCTGCCGGGTCGGTGATGGTACGCGTGCCGCGGAGTCGCCGCTGCCGATGCGACGCGCCCTTTCGGTGATCGCAAGGATCGGTGAGACGAATCGACGTCCGACGCCATAGGCGACGAGCAGCCCCACACCAGCCGAAGCGAGGAGGCCCCAGGCGACGGTGGCCCGAAGCGCGTCACGTACATGGGCTTCGGCCTGAGCCAGTTCGCCGGTGCGAAACGTCACAACGACCATGGACGCGTCGGCGGGCATGTCGATCCGCGACCGGTGGACCAACCCACCGGTGCCAGCGGGGGTCGCCGTCGTCGAGTGCATGGGCGCCGACATCGTTTCGGTCAACGTTTCGGTCAACGTTTCGGGCATCGCTGGAGGCATCGAGTCGGCGAGTCGACGCGAGCGCCCCTTCTCGTCGACGACACGAAGCGACGCTCCAGCCTGAACGGCGAGCATCGTGGCCGGGTGCACGTCCGTCGCCGACCACGAGCCGGATCGTTGACGTCCGAGGCGCAGGACCTCGGCAATCGCGTCGGTCGTAGCCTGGCGTCGATCCGTCGCCAGGCGTCCGACTGTTCGCCGAGTCTGCACCACAGTCAGGACGGCGAACACGGCGACCGCCGAGGCAGCGACGGCCACGAACGCCGCGGCGAGTCGGGTCCCGATCGACGAGCTACGCATCGGGGGTTACGTCGCGACTGCGCGAGAACCGGTAGCCCGCACTGGTCACGGTCTCGATCGCACCGGATGACCCACCGCGTACGAGCTTGCGGCGGAGGTTCTTGATGTGGGAGTCGATCGTGCGCTCGTCTCCGTCGAAGTCGAATCCGCGCGCCCGTGCAATGAGCTCAGCGCGTGACCAGACCCGACCGGGCCTCCCCGCAAAGGCGGCAAGCAGCTGCCACTCCGTCGGGGTGAGCGACACATCGCGTGTCGAGCCGTCGTCGTCGATCAGTGTCACCCGCCGTGCGCTGAGATCGATCACAAGTCGGCCATCGTCGAATCGCAGTACCTCGTCGGCGGGATCCCGGCGCCCACGCCGCAGGATCGCATCGACGCGCAGTGCAAGCTCGGCGGGGCTGAACGGCTTCACGACGTAGTCGTCTGCACCAGCCTGGAGTCCGTCGATGCGGTCACGTTCCGCCGCCCGGGCCGTCAGCATCAGGATCGGCACGTCGCTGTGCAATCGGAGACGCCTCGCAACGGCTGTCCCATCGAGATCGGGGAGTCCGAGGTCGAGGATTATAAGAGCGGGGTCCGATCGATTCGCGATGTCGAGCGCTTCGTGTCCCGTCGCCGCAAGCAACGTCTCATGCCCGTGGCGCCGTAGGGTGCGGTCGATCAGGTCCGCGATCCGAGGCTCGTCCTCAACGATCAATACGACGGCCATCTGCACAGTTTCGCAAAAGTCGACGACTCAGCGGCGATAGGAAAGGACGGTCGCCATACCGGTCTCGAAGTGGTACGTGTTGTGGCAGTGCAGCATCCACTGCCCGGGGTTGTCGGCCTCGATGTCCACCTGCACGGTCTGCATCGGCAGCACGTTCACGGTGTCCTTGCGTGACGAACCGACGACCTGGAACGTGTGACCGTGGAGATGCATCGGATGGAACATCATCGTCGTGTTGCGTATCCGCAGCCGCAGACGCTCGCCCGAACGAATCACGATCGGGGTGGCATCGGAGTAGGACCGTCCGTTTATGCCGTGGACGTAGCCCTCCGGGTCCGCAGTGAGCGTGATTGTCGACGTCCTCGTCGGCGTGCGGGTTGGGAGTCGGACGGCATCGGTCGGGACCAGGTCGCGATACGCGAGTGTGCGTCCCTGCAGTTCCCTCGGCCGGGACCCGGTCTTGGGCGACGGCGCTGCGGTCGTGCTCCGCAACACGGCTTCTCCGGCCGGGGCTTGCTTCTCCTCCGCGACTGCAACGATCGGGAACGCACCGGACTTCGCGGTCACGATCACGTCGTAGCGCTCACCCATGCCCAGCACCACGTTGTCGACCTCCACCGGCTTCACGGCGAACCCGTCGGCGTGCGTCACCGTCAACCGGTGACCACCGACCGCAACCCGATACGCCGTGTCCGAACCGGCATTGATCAACCGCAACCGCACCAGCTGACCCGGACGGACCTTGATTGTTTCACGCTCCACCGCGGCTCGGCCGTTGATCAGATGCAGCGGATAGTCGACGTCGCCAACGAGCGCGGTCATCGCTGCCATATCCATGTCTCCGGCTTCCATCGAAGCCATGTCGTGCCCCGAGTGACCCCCGCCGCTTCGAAGCTTCGCGAGAACCTGCTCCTGCGTAGGGCCGTGACCATCAAGCCAGTCATCGAGCATCAGCGTCACGTCGACGTCGGCATCGACCGGCTCGTTCGGGTCCTCCACGATGAACGGCGCATACAGGCCCCGGTCCAGCTCCAGGCCCATGTGCGGATGGAACCAGTACGTCCCTGGATCCGGAGCGATGAAGCGGTAGACGAAAGAACCGCCGGGCTGCACAGGTTCTTGGGTGAGTCCGTGTACCCCGTCCATATCGTTGCGCAGCGCAAGACCATGCCAGTGCAACGTATTCGCGCCTGCGAGGCGGTTCACGAACGTCGCTTCGACCAGATCCCCAGCGCGCATACGAAGAGCACCAGTGCCCGGTCGCTCACCGAACGCCCACGTCGACACTTCCTTTCCGCCGACGATCGTCTTCACCGGGCCTGCCGTCACCGTCGCCTTCACCACTCGACTGCCCGCCCGACGCCGCTGTCCCCCCCGTGCGGCAACCATCGGATCGTTGGCCAAGATCAACGACGAACCCGCGACCCGGGCGTGCGAACTCGGAGTGGTGGTCGAAGACTGCCCCGCTGCCCCCAACACCCCCCGACGGTCAAGGGCGATACCGGCGACTGCAAGTACGCCGACCTGCAGCAACCGGCGTCGGTTCAAAGGTTCATCCATGGGCGCATCGTGCAGCACGGGTGTGGAGGTGATGTGGAGGTTCGACGTTCTCGGCGCTCCACGAAGGTAAACTGTCATACCCCATCCGTACTCTCTTCCGCATGAGCGCAACCATGACCCTCACCACCGCCGATGACTTCCTCGCACTTGGTGAAACCGAGGAGTCCATGGAGCTGATCGAAGGGGAGATCATCGTCATGAACCGTCCAAGGTTCCGCCACCAACACATCATCTTCACGCTTGGTATACCCCTGCGGCTCTGGTGTGAAGCCGAGCCCGGCCGAGGATACGCCGGGATCGAGTTCGACCACAGGCTCGACGATCGCAACGTGTTCGCCCCAGATTTGTGGTGGGTCCGCGAAGGGCGTCGGCCAACGACTGAAGCAACGCATCTTGTCGGGCCGCCAGATTTGGCCGTAGAAGTTCGTAGCGAGTCGACATGGCGCTTCGACATCGGACGAAAGAAGCGGGCGTACGAACGCAACGGATTACGCGAACTTTGGCTCATCGATACGGGCACCGACAGCGTGTTGGTGTACCGCCGGTCTGTGCCCGAATCAAGGGAATTCAACGTGGAGTTGGAACTCGTGCGCGGTGAGGTTCTGACTAGCCCAGAACTGCCCGGATTCGAACTCGACATCACCGCACTCTTCGACGCCTGAAGGAGCGCTACAGATGCGGGCCCGCTCGATTTCCGGACGTCGAGATCGGCACCGATGGCACGAAATGACGGGCTCGGCGCGCGTTCGACGTTGTGAACCACGGCGAAATGCCCTTGCGCCGTGCGGAGGTTTCAACTGTGGAGTCGTCCCAGCTGGGCCATCTCCTCGCGGACCTCTTCGATGCTCGAAGTGTGGCTGCGTTTCGGTAGCCGTTGGCAGATCTGCACCTGGTCGGCCCGGTCGTGGGCACGACCACGCATTGCCGGGCAGCGGCTTCCTGTCGTCACCGAATCGGGTCAAATGACTGGCCGCTAGTGTCCAACGGTTGAGTGGGAGGTCAGGCCGAAATTGCTCCGAAGTGGACGCCGTCCACGCGCCGCGTGGAAGAGGAGGAGATCGGCCGTGTCAAAGTATTCGGTCTCGTAGCGCTGAACAACCATGGCGATACTCAGCGTGGCGAAGAAGTAGGCAACGTCGTGGTGGTCGATCTCGATCGAACGCAGTCGGAATACCGGGAGGACGCCAAGGACAAGGGGCCTACTAACGAACGATCAAACGTGATGGCGACCGTTCGCCAGATACTCGCAAGAGAGGTGTATGAATTTCGCAAGCAAAGTACTGCCCGTTGGCGGACTACGGAACCTGCCAGGTCTTGCCGTCGTCCTCGCTAGATCACACCCGTACCAGATCACCTTCGTGAGCACCCGCATATAGATGTTTCGGTGTCGTCGGATCGGCTTCGACCGTCGACGCCGATTCGGGAAGTTTCAACGGTGTCCAGGTTGATCCTCCGTCGGCGCTTCGAACCGCGCCCGCAATGCCCCCCGATGCGTACAAGGTTGCGAGTCCATCAGGTGAGCTCACCCATGACGACGGGGTTGCGGTCAGCTGTTTCCAAGTTGTGCCGCCGTCCAAACTGGCGAATACACCGCTGCCAGGATCGGCTGCGACAACGTGGTTGTCGTCATTCGGATCGACAAGGATTCTGCCGAAGAATGACTGGCCGACCGATTTGGAGGCAGTAGTCCACGTCGTCGCGTTGTCGGTCGACTTGACGAAACCGACACCCGGGCCCGCCGCATACAGGACATCGGCGGTACCGCCCAGCGCGTGGATATCGGTATCGGAAAGTCCGCCATTACGCTGCTGGGCTGTCTCTGCGTCGTCTGATGTCCGTACGATGCCCGGGTGGCCGCTTACCCACATGGCACCACCGCTGAACGACCAGCCCATCGCGTCGGCATTGGCAAGCGTTGGAACCTCGGCCCACGATGCCCCGCCGTCGGAGGACAAAGACACTGCTTGATGGCCGCCAACGAACACGCGACCCGCAACGACAGGATCTGCGACCAAGGAGTGAAAGTCTCCACCGACGAAACCACCGCCTGCCGGTGATTCACTCGGAGTCGATGCGATGCGGTCACGGACGACGAGAACGACGACGAGCGTCAGAGCAATCGCAACAGCGAACCGGAAAGCTCGACTCTGAACGGGTTTTGGCAGGGATGTCATGAACTACACAGTGTAGGACCACCAACGACCTGCCGCGTTGGACAATGACGGTGCGGTGCACCCCACGTTCATCCCGCCCGAGCGGCGGATGCTCGGGAGCACCCGCCGCTCGGACGATTCACATCAAGCTGTGGCGGCCTGTGTGGTTGTCTTCGTTCCACGTGCGATACCACACGCTGCGTACGCTGCGTCGTTGGATGCCTTATGGGCAGCGTCCTTCACGTGCGGAACCGACTGGCTCGGGTGCACGTGGCCCTGAGCCGTGAGGCAGGCCTCCTGGGTTGCGGTGAGCGGTACGCGGGTGCCGGAACGGCCCCCCTTCGATCCGTCGGCATGGGCCGACGCGGCTGATGCCCCGGTGCCGAGGATCATGAATGCGATGCCTACGACCGCAGCCCGACGCTTCTTATTCGTTCCGAACATGGTGATTCCTTCCATTGGCCGACGTGTGTCGGATGCTGTGAATTCGACAGGTCGTCGAACTCCTGCATTCATGTTCGGGGTCGACCGAAAGGTGGGTGCAAGAGAAGAGTCGGAATTTCGTAAGACCTGAGACGTCAGGAGGGTCGATTAGTTGTAGCGAGGGCGAATCCGATCTCGGCCCCACCATCCGGGCGATTTCGGGCGTACACCTTGCCGTTGTGACTGCGGATGATCTCGTCGACGATCGAGAGACCGAGCCCCGAACCGGGAAGACTGCGAGCATGAACGGATCGGAAGAACCGATCGAAGATGCGGTCGACGTCTTCCGGTGCGATGCCCGGGCCTCGATCGCGAACAGCAACGTCGGCCCCGTCAACGACGATGTCGACGGGAGCTTCCTTAGCGCTGTACTTCACCGCGTTGTCGACGAGATTGCTGATGGCCCGTTCCAGCTGCCGGGGACGCCCTACGACTGTCCCAAGTACTTGCTCGTCAACGTAGACAGCGCGGCCTGTGCGCCGCTCGGTCCGGCTTGCGACCGTTCGGGCCAGGTCGCCGAGCGACAGCGGTTCGACCGGCTCGGCTGCCGCGAGATCACTCGCAAGATCGACAAGCTCTGCAAGGAGTGTTGCCAGTTCATCGACGTCGACCCGCACGTCGGCGAGCACTTCGCTTCGGTCGGTCGCCGGGAGGCTCTCGCCGCGCTGGAGGAGCTCTACGTTGCTGAGGAGGCTTGTGAGCGGCGTTCGCATCTCATGGCTTGCGTCGGAGATCAGTCGTCGTTGCTGGTCTTGCGACCGCGCGACAGCGGCCATCATCGTCGAGAAGCTCACCGCCAGGCTGCCGACTTCGCCAGGTCCAGTCACGTCGATGGGCGTTGAGAAGTCGAGCGTCGACGTCACGGTGTGTGCAACATTGCGAAGCTCCACGATTGGCCGTGCCAGACGTCTTGCAATCAGGTAGCCAAGACCGGCTGCAACCAAGGTGGCGGCCGAGACGTAGGTCGCTAGTCGCGCCCGGAGCCGAGCAAGAAGTGTTTCGGACTCATCGAGACTGCGCGCCATCTGGAGTGTTCCCCCGTCGTGCCACGCTGTGCTCAACATGCGGTAGTGCTGCCCGGCAACCGTGACCGTGCGCAACTCGACGTCGCCCGAACCGAGCGTCGCATTCATGGGCAGCGGAAGTTTCGCGCCTCCTTCAATGCAGAATGTGCTGGTTCCGTCTTCGAAGCGCAGTTGTGCTGCGGCGACTTGCTGAAACACGTTGCTGTTCGGACAATCCGAATGTGATCTGCCACTTCCTTGTGCGTCATCGTGCCCATTTTTTCGGCCCGATCCGCCGTTACCTCCTCGACCGCCGTTGACGGCATCGGCGAGGACGGTCAGCGTTCCGTCGATGCCGACCCGTAGCTGCGAACGCGTCGCGACATAGGACGCTGCGGCCGCGAAGCTACCGACACCGGCTGCCACCACAGCGAGGATGAGCGTGATTCGCCAACGGAGCGTCATGTCGAGCGGGCCACAAAGCCGACACCGCGGACCGTCTGAACGATCCGCGACTCTCCGGCCGCTTCAAGCTTCGTCCGGAGGTACCCGACGTACACGTCCAACGAACGGGACGAGGTTTCGAAATCAAACCCCCAAATACGTTCATAGAGTGTTTCTCGCGAAAGCACGACACCGGCATTCCAGACTAAAAGTTCGAGCAGATCGAACTCTGTTTTGGTCAAGACGAGTTCTCGCGAGCCCCGAAGAGCCGAGCGTGCGGCCGGGTCCAGAGTCAGGTCGGCGAATCGCAAAAGCTCACTCGCTCCCGAGAGGCTTGACCTGCGGAGCAGGGCGCGGACCCGGGCAATAAGTTCGACCCCGGCGTAGGGTTTGATCAGGTAGTCGTCGGCACCCGCCTCCAAACCGGCGACGCGATCACCAATGTCGTGACGTGCTGTGAGCATGAGGATCGGCAGCTCTGGGTGAAGCGGACGAAGTGTCCGACAGGCAGTGAGACCGTCCATATCCGGCATCATCACGTCGAGGATCAAAAGGTCGGGCAGCGCTGCCGCACACGATTCGACGGCTTCCAGACCGGTTCGGACCGCGGTGACTTCGTACCCTTCCAAGCGGAGCGTTCGCTCGAGAGATTGGCGAACAGCGCGATCGTCCTCGGCCATGAGAATGGTTCGTCCTGAACGAGCTGCCACCCTGACAGGTTACGGGACCAGCCAACAAACGGCCTTTGATCGCGGCGATTCTTACAGGGTTCTCGCGATCGCGTTGCCCGATTCCGTGACCAACGGAATCGGCTGACTCGGCAACGCGACTGATCTCGGCAACGCGACTGATCTCGCCTACGCCCGGAACTGCCAGGTCCGCGCTTGTTTGTTGCGTCTTCGAGTCGTACAAACCGGCTCCGCTGAAACCGGGTAGGTCTTCGTTGTTCGTGCTCGACCGGCATCGAACTGATTGATCGGCCGGGAACTGAAGCCCGATCTCTCGAAGCGCTCTGCTCAGTTCACCAGGCATGGAGGCGTTCTTGATCATCGACCGAAGGTTTGCGAGCTGTGCCTCTTGAAACTCCGGGTTCGACGCGAACCGCGGGTCTGCCGTCATCGCTTTGGCAACCCCAAACAGCCCGTTGCGGCGCATGAAGAGGTCGTAGAACCAAAATGGGACCGCGAATCCGTTGGGAACGACGACGTCGGCGAGGTCGAAAGTTCGAAGTGTTGCCACATTCGCAGACTTCACACCGAACGCAGTCCATTGCGTGAACAGCACTTGATCAAGCGGAGTCATCGTATGCCACGCTGATTTCTGCGAAGGAATATGAATCGTTGGGTTGGAAGGCGAACCGGTAGAGACCGGGCGTCCCGTCGGGACCAATGGCCTTCGGGTAGTAGGTCACGTCGCCGCGCATATCCCGGGAGCACCGCCGCGTCCACGTCCGCTGGAAATCCCGACCGCTTTGCCAAACATCGGGTGCGCCCGCCATGTTTTGGTGTTCATGACGTATGCCAGCGGGCGGGGTGCGTTCGCTTTCGTCACGAAGAACTTCACGAACTGAAGACCGGCAAGGTAGCTATCCCGCGCTACCTCGTTGCCTGGTAGGAGAGTTTCTCGAATGTGGCTCGGTCGGGGACGATCGCCACGCCGTCGCTCGGCTTGAGTTTTACGACGGCGCTCAGCGCGTTGAGGGCGGGCGCACCGTTGAGCTCGGTGAGATCGTCGGTTCCGTCGGTGTCGACGTCATCGGGCTTTGCATTGGAGAACGTCTCGACCCGGTAGCTCGTCGTCGGTAGTTGCTTGCGGCCATCGCTGAGGACCGTCGTAGTGGCCTGTCCCTTGGCAATCGCAACCGGTACTTCCCAATTGCTCCCAGCGACGGGTTTCGCGAACAGCACGTAGTAGTGGTCCACGTCAGAGTTCACTTCGACGCGTGTGACGCCCTTGCCCGTCGTGGCCGTCGTCGCTGTTTGTGCCGGTGACTTCGGCGCCGTGGTTGCAGCTTTCGATTTGGTCGTAGCGGTCGCAGCTCGTGCCGCCGCAGCGGGAGGTGCAGAGGCGAGGCCCGATCCGAGCAACGCACTCAAAGGGAGGATGACCAGGCCGGAAGCAGATTTCTTCATGAGGACTTTGTATCCATCCGTCCTCAAGTGAACGTAAGCGCAATGTAAGAGTTCCGCGTGACTGCGGCCCTGAACGCTTCCGGGACGGGTCGTGCAGGGGCGGGTTTCGGCATGCGACGACACAATGTCGTATGTGGGCACAGTACCTCGATAATTCTTCACTACGACGTGATGTCGTAGTACCCTGGCCAGGTGGACCCACGTGCATCAGCCCAGTCACGCTCGAAGGCCTGCACTTTCGCCAAGCTGGGATCGTCAGTACTTTTCGCGGTCATCCTCAGTAGTTGCGCAACAGCGATGACGGGTCGCGGTGATCTGGTCGTTTCGGCGCCGCCGGTCGCGTTGCCAGATCAAGCCACGATTCGCGCAGCTGAGTTGAAAGAGTTCCAGGGCATGATCAGCGGCGCCGGGATGCCGGTGGTGGTCAACGTCTGGGCGTCGTGGTGCGCTCCGTGCCGGGCCGAAGCGCCGCTCCTTGCGCGCGCGGCAAATCGATACCGGGGCAAGGTGGCGTTTCTTGGGGTGTTGTCCCGAGACCGTCCCGGTGCCGGACTGAAGTTCATGAACACCTTCGCAATGGCCTATCCGAGCGTGCTCGACGCGACCTCGGAGATCAGTCCGTTCCTTCAGGTGAAGGGGCTGCCGACCACCCTTGTCTTCGATCGTCATGGTGCGCTAGTCACTCGCGTATTCGGGGGCGTTTCCGAACAGCGGCTTGCTGCCTCGATCGACGAATCGCTCCGAGTCGCGTGAGGCCTGTAGCGCCCGTCGCTAATAGGGGAGAACTGACCGAACCATGAACGCGCCAGTCGCGCTTGCCATTACTGCCGGCATGGTGGCCGCAGTGAACCCGTGCGGGTTCTCGCTGCTTCCGGCCTATCTCGGAATATTCGTCGGTTCGGGCGATGTGAACGCAACGGTCCCGAAGCGGCTTGCGCGCGCCGTCGTCTCCGCAACGGCGGTCACGACGGGATTCGTGACCGTCTTCACTCTCGCCGGCGTGATTCTTGACCGAGTTTCTACGAGCTTCCAACAGCGGCTCCCGTTAGTCACGTTCGTCGTTGGAGCGCTTGTTGCATTTGCCGGGATTGCTGTGCTGTGTGGTCGCAAGGTGGCGCTTCCGGTGCTGATCACTCGTCACCGGGCGTCTGGTCGTGGTGTGCTGCCGATGGTCGGCTTCGGTATCACCTACGCAGTGTCGTCGTTGTCGTGCACGGTCGGCCCGTTCCTCGGAATCGTTGCCGTCGGCCGACGACGATCCGCGATCAGCGGGCTCATCACTTACGGTGCCTATGCCTTCGGGATGGGAATTATCGTGGCAGCGCTAGCGATCGGCGCCGTAGTTGCCCGCTCACCACGAAACGCCTTCCGTCGGGTGTCGCGATATGCGCCGAAGGTCGGCGGCATCATGATGATCCTGAGCGGTGGCTACTCGATGTGGTACGCACGCTGGGAGCTACGGGTGTATTCGGGAGATCTGTCGGCCGATGGTCTGGTGTCGGGCGTCGATCGCCGCCGCGCGTGGGTGGCGAACTACTTGGCTGGGCTCGGTCCGACGCGCGTAATCTTGATCACCCTGGTTGTCGTTGCGGGCATGTTCGTCGCCTATTCCGTGCAGAACTGGCGCTCCTCTGCCAAGCAGCGAGACGCCGATACGGCGAGTATCGACTACGACATCGTGTAATTGCTGTCGCATCAGGCTTCACGCGGCGTCCCATGACAGGAGCCGTCTGGGGATCTGGCCGATCCATGCATGGGCGATCTCTTCAACGGAGCACGTCCCTGTTCGACGGTCCGGAATCAATATGGTCCGTTACGATGGAGACCTATGCGACGGCCTGATGGTGCCCTAGAGGATGACATTCTGCGAGTCCTCTGGGACGCTGAGGCTGCACTTCTTCCTGCAGAGATCCTCGAGCAGACGGGCCTGAACCTTGCATACACAAGCATCGCAACCGTGCTGACACGTCTGTTGGACAAAGGGCTCGTGAGTCGCGAACCTGACGGGAGGGCGTTTCGCTACCGGCCGGCTCTTGGCGAAGGGGAACTCGCTGCGAAGCGCATCGCTGTCATCTTGAGTCACACCAGCGACCGGCGTGGCGCTCTCGCTGGTTTCGTGAACGGGCTTGGCAAACGTGATTCCGCCACCCTTCGGGCCTTGCTGGACGGAAAACGGAAACCATGATGCTCCATTGGTTTCATCCGTTTATCGCATGTCTCATGCTGTCCGGACTGCTGCCGCTCATCCATCGTCGATTGCATCCACGAGTCTCGGCCGCAGTGCTGACGGCCAGTGCGGTGTGGATAGCCGCAGTGGGAGTGATCGGAATCTGGTTGGTGGCATTTCGTTACCTCGCCCACGTCAGCTGGCTGTCCGCACAGCTGCAATGGTGCACCGCGATCATAGGCGCGCATAGCACTGTTTCGAGCTGGGTCGGTATGCCAGCGGTCGCTGCTATGGCGATCGGGGTGATTCGTGCGGTGAGGTTCTGGAGGGTGCAGCGAACACTTCGCTCGTCGTATCTTCACGGCACGTCGATCGTGGCGAGCGACGACGTTTTCGCCTTTGTGGTTCCTGGGCCAGGTGCCGCAACGATTGTCTCGACCGGACTTCTTCGCCATCTCGACCCCGAGGAACAGCAGGTGGTGTTCGCCCACGAGCAGGCACATGCTGATCATCGCCACGACCGGTATCTCACGGTCGGGCGTGCCGCCGAGGCGGTCCTTCCTCTCATTCGGCCGTTGACGCGACGCTTGGAATTTTCCCTTGAGCGATGGGCCGATGAAGCCGCAGTGCGCTCGGTGAACGGTGATCGTTTCCTGGTGGCGCGCACCATCGCGAAGGTGGCACTGCTACCGCGCGGTCTCGCAAGTCCAGTTCTCGGGTTTGCGGGATTGGGTGAAGCCGCCCGGGCTGAATTCCTGCTCAACCCTCCGGAGCGATCGCGTTCCTTGACGGCGCTTGCCGTGCTGTCGAGCACGATCGGCCTCACGTTCGCGCTTTACCAGTTGCACCATTTCGAAGCGCTGCTGAACACGATCTGTAGAACCTGACGTCAGCCTCGGGCACCTTGTCGCTACCAGCCGAAACTGGGGACTTAACTGCGTTGCGGTCAGCGGCGGTACGAAAGGATGGTCGCCATGCCGGATTCGAGGTGGTAGGTGTTGTGGCAATGCATCATCCATTGCCCAGGGTTGTCGGCTTCGATGTCGATCTCAACTGCGCTCATCGCGGGGACATTCACTGTGTCTTTTCGCGCTGACCCGACAACTTGGAACGTGTGACCGTGCAGGTGGATTGGGTGGAACATCATCGTCTCGTTCACGATCCGCAACCGCAGCCGCTCACCCTGGCTGATGACGATCGGTGCGCTGTCGGGGTACGAACGTCCGTTGATGCCGTGGGTATATCCGGTCATGTTGGCCCTTAACCGGATCTGGACCGTGCGGGTTGGTTTGCGGTTCGTGAGTCGTGCAGCGTCGGTTGGTGTCAAGTCGGCGTAGGTCAATAGTCGGCCGGTGAGGCCGGAAGGGAGGGTGCCGGTCTTGGGTGATGGTGCAGCGGTGGTGGTGCGTAGTACCGCTTCGCCGGCGGGGTCGGTTTCCTTCGGCCACCGCAACGATGGCAAATGCACCGGACTTCACGGTCACGATGATGTCGTAGCGCTCGCCCATACCCATCAATACGGTGTCCACTTCGATTGGTTTGACGGGAAATCCGTCGGCGTGGGTGACGGTCATTCGGTGGTCCGTGATGGCGACTCGGTACGGGGTGTCGGATCCCGCGTTGATGAGTCGCAATCGGACCCTTTGTCCGGGCTTGGCCAGCACGGTTTCGCGCTCTACCGGTCCGCGCCCGTTGATCACATGGAGCGGGTAGGTGACGTCACCGTTGAGACTCGAACCAGAACCGCCCATCATGTCGCCCATACCGGACTGTCCAGTCATGTTGTGCCCTTGGCGCGAATCGCTCCGGCACCCGGCCGGTTACCGAACGCCCACGTCGATACCTCACGACCACCCACGACGGCTTTGATCGCCGATGCCGTGACCGTAGCCTTTACCACGCCCGCCCCGTTGCGTCGACGTTTCGCATCGCGTGCCTCCACCGCCGGTTCGGCAGGACCGACGACCTTCGACGCCGACGACGCAGTCGCCGCGAAAGCGGCAGGACCACCCGCAGCCAACACGAGGAGGGCCCCACCGCCAGCTAGCACCTCACGACGAGAAAGCAATCGCGCTGGAACGATGAGTGCTTCGAGTTCATTGAATTTCATCGCGCTCATCGTGAGTGAACTGCGTGGAGATCCTGTGGAGTACCGGCCACGAGTCGAGGTGGGTCGCTTCGGAGCGGCGGATTCGTTTTGGTTTCTGTCGGGCGTTCGGGGAGGCGGAGTCGTTTGAGGAGTAAGGCGTTGACGGCGACGAGGAAGCTGGAACCGGACATTGACAGTGCGGCGATCTCGGGGCGTAGCATTAAGTTGAAGGCGGGAACGAAGACGCCGGCGGCGATGGGTAGCGCGATGGTGTTAAGGCTGGCGCGTCGTTGACGCCGTCGCCGACCATGGCCACTTTTTTGCCTGCTGCCTGGAGTTCGGCGACTTTGGCTGCCTTGTCACCGGGAAGTACGTCGGCGATGACTTGGTCTATTCCCATGCTGGCAGCGATACGGAGCGCGGTGACTTTGTTGTCACCGGTGAGCATGACGAACTCGACCCCCATTGCTGTCAGTGCCTGAACGGTGGCGGCTGATGTGGGTCGGGGCGCGTCGGCCATTCCGATTACAGCGACCGCCACATTGTCGACAGCGACGAGTACTGCGATGCCGCCACCTTCGGCGAGCTGGGCCCTTCGGTTCTCTAGATGTTCGGTGGCGATACCTCGTTCGTTGAGAAGGCGGGCGTTGCCGACCGCCACGCTTCGCCCGTCGACTTGTGCGACAGCGCCCTTTCCGCGGACGTTCTCGAAGCCGGTCACGGTGAATCGTGTTGCGTGTTCGGCGTCGGCGGCGGTAACGATGGCCTGACCGAGAGGATGTTCGGACTGGCGTTCGAGTGCCGAGGCGAACGCGAGCACATCAAGGCGTGGCATCTTGTCGGTGAGCACATCGGTGACTTCGGGCTTGCCGAGAGTCAGGGTGCCGGTCTTGTCCATGATCACGACGTCGAGGTGCGCGGCGGGGGTTCCAGGGCGGTCGCGGTCTTGAAAAGGACTCCGCGTTGCGCTCCGAGTCCGGTGCCGACCATGATTGCGGTTGGGGTAGCTAGTCCGAGTGCGTCGGGGCAGGTGACGACGACCACGGTTATGGCGAACAGGAGCGCAGCGCGAAGCGGACGGTCGCTGAAGAGTGCCCATGCAGCGAACGTGCCGAGCCCACCGACGAGCGCGACGAACACCAGCCAGAACGCGGCCCGGTCGGCGAGTCGTTGGCCTGGTGCCTTGGAGTTCTGTGCTTCTTGAACGAGTTTGACGATTTGGGCTAGCGCCGTGTCGGCACCGATTTTGGTGGCTCTCACGTGGAGTGTGCCGTCGGTGTTGATGGTGGCACCGATGACGGGTGAGCCGGGCTCTTTGCGTACCGGGAGGCTTTCGCCGGTGACCATTGATTCGTCGACGTCGCTTGTGCCCTCTTCGACGACACCGTCGACAGCGATCTTGGAGCCGGGGCGGACTTGCAGTACGTCGCCCACGACAACTTCGGCGGTGGGTACCTCAACCGGTTGGCCGTTACGGATCACTAACGCCACGGGGGTGCAAGGTTGAGCAGTGTCCGTATGGCTTCGTTCGCGCCGCCTCGGGCTCGCATCTCGAACCAGTGCCCGAGCAGCACGAAGGCCGCGAGCACGCTGGCCGCTTCGTAGAAGACCTCCCCACCGCCGGTGAGTGTCACCACAACGGAGTACCCCCAACCGGCACTGATCGCTACAGCGACGAGGACCATCATGTCGAGCGTCCGAGCCCGCAAGGCACGGAACGCGCCGTCGAAGAAGATGGATGACGCCCACAGCACCACAGGCAGGCTGAGCAGCAGTGACCACACGTCGTCGCGGAGACCGAACGGCGCGGAGACGTGGAAGTTCAGGACGTCGCGGCCGATTGGTGACCAAAGCAGGATCGGAACCGAGAACACTGCGGCGACCAGGAACCGACGTTCATGTCGGCTACCATCGAGTCCATCGACATCCCACCGTGACCGCCGTGCCCCATCGCGTCGTGGGGTGACATCACCGGTGCGGTGCCGACCGCGCTGTCACCGTGCCCCGTCGGACCATGGCCCATCGCGGCGTGGGCTTTCGCATCACTGGACATGTCTTGATCGCTCGCGTCCGGAGCGGTGATGGCATGGCTGCTCATGTCGTGCCGACCGACCGTGCGATCGGGAGCGGCGCCGGGTGCCGAAGTGGCGGGTACGGCTAACGGGTCGCAGAGATGGTTCGGTACAGACAGCCCAGCACAGTGGTACCCGCACTCCCGTATCCATTGCCGGAGATCGGACGGCGAGGTAAGCGTCGGATCGAACCGGACCGTGGCGGTCTGGGCCACCGCGTTCGCTCGCACCCCTATGACTCCCTTGCGTCGTCCCAGAACCGATTCCACGGTCTTGGATTGCGTGGCCCATTGCACGCCTTGCATTTCGAGTATTGCCTCGACCAATCCATCACCATTCATCGCAAAGCCTCCGGGCGGCAAAGCCCAAGGAACTGCGGGCATGCGTCTACCGTCATCTACGACGCTATGTCGGACCAGGTGCGGTCGGCAGTATTTGGTAGCCGATTGGCGGGTCGAGACGGGACCTTCGACCCTTCTTCGACTTGCTCGAATGCCAAAGCTGGTTGCCGACAACCGGAGGTTCGCCACGTTCCGGAACAACCGCACCAGGACCTATGTGATGATCGGAATCGTGGGCGTGGCCATCACCTTGGCGTTCGGATTCAATCCTGCATTCCTGCTCGTCTTGGCAATCTGTCCACTCATGATGTTCTTCAAGGTATGTGGCCGCGTCGGCGGATATTAGCGGTGCTCAGGGGCGCAGATTTCGTCGTCGGTGCCGGAGAGGTAGTCTGCCCTGTCGTCCCCGGCCCCCTGAGCGTGTCCCTCGGCCTGGCGCTGCTGGCTGCGGCAGGGGGCCTCGTGGCGTGGCCGCACGCGTCGGGATCAAGGATCCGATGCGGGCAATCAGGGCCGATCTTTCGGCCTCGTGGAGGGTTGGCAGCATCTCAAGAACCGCGTCGACCCGGATTCCTTTCGTATGTTTGACGAATGCCTTCTGATCAATCGGAGCGACCAAGATCCAACGGTCAGGGTCTGGTGCGCCTGCTCATTGTTGGACTCGTCGTAATCACAGGAGTCGGGCTGGCGGTAAGCGTTCGTCGGTTCCTGTCGACGTCGTCTTCGTGGGATCGGTTCGTTCGAGGACCCGCGGTAGTTGGTTGGCTGACAGCGTTCGTCGCATTCGCCGCGGCGTTGGTCGCTTTGCTAACGATTCGACGTGGAGCGTTGTACCTCGTCGCCGCGATAGCGGTCGGTACGTTGGCGGTCGGCGGTGGCACGGCTTTGGGGCGCGCTCGCCGCTGCGACACGAAGGACGGCCGTGCGCTGCTTCGAGAAGTTGTCGGGCTTACGAGTGCGGTCGAGCCTCCGGCGGACCATGCGTGCGGCGGACAAGACCATGTTCTATGGCCGCAGTGGTCTTCGGAGCTTTCGCCCGGGTCGGCTGATGAGCGTCGCAGCATCGTTGAGTTTCTCGACCAGCACGGTCTCATTGATCTGGACAGCCCCACGTCATTCACGGCCGCGTTCGATTCGTACACCATCGAGGTGGAGATGCCCCGGCTGAACCGGAGCGGCGAGATTGTGGTGTGGCGCGCTCGGCGTTGACGTATCGCTTGAGGGAATCGATCCACCGTGCCGGAGAACCTCGCGACCGGATACTGGGTGGAATACGGGACCTGCGAAAGAGGACGGATCTGTTCAGGTGATACGGGTACCGCGGTGCCCGGCCAACGCGTCCGACAGGCATGCCGGTGAGGTGATCAACACGTACCGGCTGGTGTCGTCGCTGTCCTCCCGTCGAGGGCCACGCAGGAACCGAACGGCGGCATCGATCTTCGGGGCCATGCTCCCGCTGCCGAACTCGCCAGCAGCGAGCAACGCCGCGGCCTCGTCGACCGATACGTTGTCGAGCCATCGTTGCGCAGGAGTCCCGAACCCGACCGCAATCCGATCGATACCCGTGAGGAAGACGAGCACCGTGGCGTCGAGGTCGGCAGCAAGTAGGGCCGACGTAAGGTCCTTGTCCACGACGGCCTCGCTGCGATGCAACATCCCATCCGCATCTGCGGTGACCGGCACTCCGCCACCACCGGCGGCGACCACGACCGTTCCCGCCGCCAGGAGCGTCTCGACCACAGACGTTTCAACAACGTTGATCGGCTCCGGCGAGGCCACCACACGCCTCCAGCCGCGCCCCGAATCCTCCGCGACCGTCCACCCGAACTGATCCGCAAGCGCGCGAGCCCTGGTCTCGTCGAAGAACGAACCGATCGGCTTCGTCGGATTCACGAAGGCCGGGTCATCGGCGTCCACGACGACCTGGGTTACGACCGCAGCGACATCGCGCGTCAAACCACGGCGCAACAACTCGTTGCGGAACGCGAGCAGGAACATGTGCCCGATCGCACCCTGCGTGTCACCGACCGCGAAGTCGATCGGAATCGGTGCCACCTCACCGATCGCGAGCTCCGAACGTCGCAGGATATAGCCGACCTGCGGACCGTTGCCATGAGTCACGACCAACTCGCGACCGTCGGCGACGAGCTCCAGCAACTGCGGCGCAAGTGCGGCCACGGCACCGAACTGATCGATCATCGATTCGTGCTCGGGGCTGACGAGTGCGTTCCCACCCACCGCCACAACAATGCGACTCACGTGATCCCCCGCCGAGCATCCAGTGCCCGCAACGCATCACGAAAACACGTCCACGGGGCGTTCGTGATGCCCGCGCCGATCTGGCCGACACCCGCCTCCCGATGCGCGATGCCGGTATTGATCACGGGCAGGATCGCCGTATCGACAACGAGCCGCGTGTCGATGCCAGCGGCAGCCGCTGCGAAGCCCAGCGCTGGAATCGTGAACGCGGGGTTGACGCCGATCGTGATGTCCCGCATCCGCAGGCTGTGCGCGATCGCGTCGGCCGGTGTGCCACCCACGAACCCGACGATCGCTGGAGCAGCGGCCATCGAGAAGCCGCCGAGCCCCGCCGTCTCCGTGATCGCGCTGTCGCCCAGGTCGGGGTTGGCGTCGGTGGGTCCGTATCCGGGGAAGTAGAGGCCCTCGACGGCGAGCGCCGGAGCGCAGAACCATGCATCGCCCGTACCAGCCGTCCGGATGCCAAATTCAACACCGTTGCGCGCCATCGCGGTCACCATCGTGGAGTCGGGTTCCCCACTGGCCGCGTCGAGCATCACCTTGCTCGATGCCATGGAAACATTGAGGAAGAAGTGGTCGTTCGAGGCCACGGACGCGAGGACGCTGGCCGCTGCAGTTGACGTTTCCAGCTCGGCGATCTTCGGGGCGAGAATCTTGAGCAGCTGGCCGGACGACGCTGTGTTGCGGTTGTGCACCTCGTCGCCCATGTGGAGTGCCTGTGCGATCAGCGGCTTCACGGCGACGCCGCCGAGACCGCGGATCGCCCGGCCGAGCGCGGGGCCGAGTTGCGAGGCCATCCATTGCAATCGCTCCACGACGTCGGGTGAGTAGGCGCCGAATCGCAGCACCTTCCCGAGTCCCTCGTTCAGCGTGGTGAAGGCGCGCCGACCACTCGATGCGTCCTCCACCGTCCACACGGGCATCGACGGCGAAACAACGCCGGCCATCGGGCCGACCGCACCGTGGTGGTGACACGGCTCGCATCGCACGTCTCCTGTGTCGAGCAGCGACGCCGCGGCGTCGGGCGTCGCGGCCCAGCCCTCGAAGAGGATCGCACCGATGAGCGCGCCGCGCATCGGCCCACACATCTCGGATTCGTCGATCGGCGGTCCGGCGTGGAGGAGCAGCCTCGACTGTCGAAGTGCCGGGATGACCTCGCCCGCCGTCACGACGTCGACGATCCTCGGCTCACTGGCGACGTAACGATCGAACGCACGCCCGTTCGCCTCGTCGATCCGCTCATCGGCGAGGGCCCGCTGCACGAGACGTCCGGTCTGCGGGTCGGCGTCGAGCGGTGGTCGCCAGCCGAGATGGGTGACCGACGCGTGCGCCACGGTCGCCGCGACCTCGGCGAAGGAAGGCAGGCCGATGTTCACGACCCTTAGCCCGTTTCGGTCGTCGAGGATCACGACGCCGCTCCGTACGCTCGTGCAACCCACTCGACGGCTTGCGCGTTCGACCCGGCCACGTGGACGCCGCTCGCTGCGAGTTCCGCCGAGACGGCACTGCGGTTCTGCGGATCGAGGTCCGTTCCGCAGACGTGCGCGACCACGACGACGTCGGGGCGTCGCGTCGGTGCGGCCAACTGCACCCGCATGGTTATCAGCGGGTCGAAGTGCGCACCGAGTCCGAGCACCACGTCGAAGAGGACCACGGCGATCTCCGGATCCGCGAGCGCATCGCCGATCCAGCGGTCGCGCACCGACGGCTCGATCATCGGATGCGGACGCCCCGCCGTGTACTCGTCGTCGCCGAAGTCGATCAGGTCGGATCGCTCCTGCAGCCCTTGCGCGGCAAGCAACACACCGGCCTCGTGGCAGAACGTGCCACCGACGAAACCTCCGCGGACGCGCCCTCCGCGGGTGGGCACCGCCACCTGTTCATGTGCCGACCGTTCCGTGCTCGAACCCGTCGTGCTCGAACCCGTCGTGCCGAGGAGCGCGACTGCCCGGTCTGCTGCGTCGGCCAGCGTCACTGCTATGTGCACATATGAACTGTCGGTAGCGAGACCTGCGTCGCCGAGCCCGACGAAAACCGCCACCACGTGCTTGCCTTTTGACGTGACCACCCGTGCCGCGTCAAGAATGCCCGGCAACACGGACGGGTGCGGTGGTTTGGACACGAGCACCACAACCTCGGTCGCATCGTCGGACCCAATCATCCCCAGCGCCTGGCGCATGGTCGCACCGCCGATCCGCTCGCTGATGTCGCGGCCACCGCATCCAATCGCCTGCGAGATCCCGCTGCCCAGGTTGTGCACCCGCGACATAACCTCCTGCATACCCGTGCCAGACGCTCCGATCACCGCGACCGGGCCGCGTCGCACGACGTTCGCGAAGCCGAGCGGTACGCCGTTCAGCATTGCGGTCCCGCAGTCGGGGCCCATCACGAGCAGTCCTCGTTCGGCCCCTTGACATTTCAGCGAAACCTCGTCCTCCACGCTCAGGTTGTCGCTGAACAGCATCACATGGAGGCCGAGATCGAGCGCCTTGGCGGCCTCTGCGGCGGCGTACGGACCCGGGACCGAGATCAGCGCGAGATCGGCTGCTCCCCCGCGCCGAGCGTGCTGCCAGAGGCTCACTGGAGCGTCAGGTTCGCCCGCTGCGACCCGATCCGCCGTGCGCGGTGGGGTGATGCGCTCCCGTGCGAGGGTGAGCGCTGTGACGCATGCGTCGGCGTCGCCATACACGCCGACGAACACGTCGTTGGGTTGCGCCTCGGTTGGTATCGCAATCCCGTTGTCACGAGCACGCGCAAGGTTCGCGGGCGTCGCCATCACCGCGGTCGCGACGAGCACGCCATCGATCGCCTCTAGATCACCGGAGAGACGCAGGAGCGCGACCGAGTCGAGATAGCGGTTCGCGAACACCTCGCTGCGGCTGGTGCTGCTCATGCTGCGGACCAGCTGCTCGGCGACGACTGCGACGACTGCGGCCACAGCGCCACGTTGACGCCACAGCGTGACTCTGTGCGGACAATGTGGCGCTGTACCGTCACTCGTCGAGGGCCTGACCGAACCAGGAATCGTGCCCCCGCTGCGATGCCGATGAACGTGTCGGCACCGGACGTTGCCCCGAGGGTGAGCAAACGCTCGACTGCGGCCGGCAGTTTGCGAGGGTCATCCGCCGCTTGCAGGACGTCGAGGATGCCTTCGTGGACCTCGCCGAGCCCCGCGAGTTGCAGGAGGCGCCCGCTGTAGTCGGTCGTCCCCTTGAGGCGTTGATCCATTGACGCTCGGAGGCGTTGAAGGGCCGATGCCTGGTCGGTGGTGCCCAAGACCGCAAGCAGACCAACGAGCGCATCATCGCCCGATGGCGTAAGGCCGGGCCCGAGCCCGATCGTCGCGTCAAGCGCGAGGCCGAGCACGTCGTCGAACGCGTCGTCCATATCAGGACCGAGGGTGCCATCGAGCAATGACTCCTGTTGTTCAAGCGCTGCGACCACACCCGCCAGCACGGTGGCCACCCGTCCACCTGCAGCGTCCAAGGCGGGCGCTGATGCGCAAGTCCCGACGGACGCGAGCGCCAAGAGTTCGCGGACTCCCACAGCATTTGGCAACCGTGGTTGCCAAAGCGGCATCGCAGCAACGTCGATCTCAGCGAGCCCGATCCGCAAACGGCCGCGCTCCACAACGACCTCGTCGGCGAGCGAGACCTCTCCGATCCGGAAGCCCGGGAGTACGAGCGACAGCGGCGAACGAATGCCGGAGGGTGCAGCGTCCACGACGAACTGCGACGAGCGTTCGACCGATCGGCAGATGACCGCGGACGAGGTGATCAGCTCGACCCATCCGCGAAAACCGTCGAGCGGGACGTGACGGCCCCTCGCCACCACACGAGTCGACGCCCGCATCAGCCGAGCGCGGCGATCGCTCGCGAGGAGTCGGACACCGCCGCGAAGATCGCCCCCTGTGCCTCGAACATCGCGATCGCCACCCGCTGGAACTCCGGGAAGTACGAGCCGACGCAATCCTCCAGAACCACGCAGAAGTACCCGCGGTCATTCGCCTCGCGCACGGTCGTATGCACACATACTTCTGTCGTGACGCCGCACACGATCAGCGTCGTGATTCCTCGCGACCGGAGGACGGTCTCGAGGTCTGTAGCGAAGAACGCGCCCTTGCCCGGCTTGTCGATGACCGGCTCTCCGTCGATGGGCGCGAGCTCGTCGACAATGTCGTGTCCGCGCTCTCCGCGCACGAGGATGCGCCCCATCGGCCCGTCGGAACCGATGAAGGTGACGCCACCACGTGTCAGCTTCGCGGGCGGGCAGTCGGTGAGATCCGGACGGTGACCTTCACGGGTGTGCACGACGAGAAGACCAGCGGCGCGAGCCGCTGCGAGCACCCGAGCTGTGGGTTCGATCGCGTGACGAAGTTGCGACACATCGTTGCCGAGCAGCTCACCGAACCCACCCGGTTCGAGGAAGTCGCGCTGCATGTCGATCACGAGGACTGCGGTGCTCGCAGCGTCGAAGTCCACGTCGAAGGGACGGGCAGAAATCTTCACGAACGATTCTCCAGGGGCGCAGGGGGAGCAGGGGCAAGCGACGCAATGTACGCCCGCCACCCACCGAAGGCCGTGATGTCGGTCGAGCGGTTGAAGCCCTCGGGTTCGCACACGAAGCCCTTCACCCACGTCCCGTCGGCCAGCTGCAGCGAGCCGATCGCGAGCGGCGGCGGTACCTCGGCCACGAACGATGCGAACGCCGATGCACCGAGCGCCCACACCTCGACGGCGATCGACGTGCCATCCTCAGATACCCGCCGCAGACCCGGCTTCGGCGGAACCGTTCCGGCCAGCGCGTGCAACCGATACGACGGTGCGGTCGAAGTCACGCTCACCAGCCTCGCCGAGCGCGACGCGAGCTGCGCGTTGAGCACCATGCCGGACAGATGCGCGCCGACAACCGCGAGAAGCGTCTCGCCGGCGCGTGGCGACACCGCAATGATCGCCTCGCCCATGAGTGCCGCAGCGACATCGGCGACCGCGTCATCGGACCACGCCGGACCGATGACCTGGACGCCACACGGCAGACCATCGGCACGCGATCCAACCGGCACGGCAACGGCCGAGAGATCGAGCAGGTTCGCGAACGTCGTGAACGTGCCGAGCCAGGAGTTCACGCTTACGGGTTCTGCCGCCACGGCAGCGAGGGTCGCAACTCCAGGCGTCGTCGGCAGAAGGAGCGCATCGATGCCGTCCCACAGCGCACGAGTCGCCGCGCGAATCTCGGCGAGATGGTACTCGCCGCGGTAGGCATCCACCGCCGTACGTGTGGCACCACCTCGGATGATCGCGCCAACGGTCGGATCGACGCCTTCGCTCAAGGTCGCGAGAAAATCGCCTACCGCGGCCGTTCGTTCCGCAACGAACGGTCCGGCATAGAGGAGCGCCCCCGTCGCGAGGAACGGCTCGACGTCGACCGGCACGATGGCATAGCCAAGACTGCGAGCCCGCTCGACCGCGTCTTCGTATGCGCGCAGAGCATCGGTGTCCATCGTCGACCTGACGGGCGCCTCGATGTCGAGCACACCGATCCGCCGGATCGCGCGGATCGATTCTCGGGGCGTCTTCGAGTACGGGTCCGACGGCATCCACACGGCGGCGATGTCGGCGGCGAGCCGGGCGTCGGCGACGCTTCGGGCGAACACGGTCGCACAGTCGATGCGCCGGACCGCTGGCACGATGCCCGCCGACGGCAGCCGTCCGACCGTCGGTTTCAGGCCGACGATGCGACACATGGCTGCGGGGACACGCCCCGAACCGGCAGTGTCGGTGCCAAGCGCGAACGGCACGAGACCACGCGCCACGGCAACGGCCGAGCCGGAACTCGACCCGCCTGGCACGAGGTCGGCGTTCACCGGGTTGCGAGGAGTGCCGTACGGCGAACGTGTACCGACGAGACCCGTCGCGAACTGGTCCATGTTCGTCTTGCCGACGGGAATCGCACCCGCCGCCCGCAGCGCGGCGACGACGGCCGAGTCAGCCGCGGCGAGTCGCGAATACCCGGGACACGCGCACGTTGTGACCGCACCGGCAACGTCGATGTTGTCCTTCACGACGAACGGCACGCCGTGCAGGGGACGGTCGTCCACGGCGAACCGGTCGACCTCCGCTGCCGCTGCAAGTGCAACGTCATCGAGTGGTCCGCCGATCAGAACCGCGGGGTCGTCCAGGCCGTGGAGAAACGCGAGCACTGCTCTCGTCGCGTCGACTGCGGACAGCCCACGTCGGCGGGCATCGAGGTGGTCGGCGATCGACCAACCGAGCACATCAGGGAACCCGGTCATGATGCGAGCGCCTGCAGCAGGGCGTCGGACGTGGCCACAGCTCCGAACACGCCACCCTGCATGGTGATCATCTTGAGCGCCGCCGCGTAGTTGCCCTCATCGGTCGCGCCGGTGCAATCACTGAGCAGCAGGCATTCGTAGCCGCGATCGTTCGCGTCGCGCATTGTCGTATGTACACATACGTCCGTCGTGATGCCCGTGAACACGAGGTGGGTGATGCCCCTCGTGCGCAACAGCAGATCAAGATCTGTCGCATAGAACGCACCCTTGCCCGGCTTGTCGATGATGAGCTCACCATCGATCGGCGCGACCTCGGGCACGATCTCCCAGCCCGGTTCGCCCCGGACAAGTATCCGACCGCAGGGCCCGGCCGAGCCAATTCCGGCGCCGATCTGCTCCGACCGCCACCGCTTGTTCGGTGGGCAGTCGGAGAGATCGGGTCGGTGTCCTTCGCGGGTATGAACCACCGTCCAGCCAAGCTGGCGAACGGTTTGCAGGACTCGGGTGGTCGGCACAAGGCCGCGCCTCGTGAGAGCGAGGTCGTAGCCCATGGTGTCGACGTAGCCACCCTTGCCGCAGAAGTCCGTCTGCCAGTCGATGCACAGCAGCGCAGTGCTGCCCGCGTTCAGTTGACCGTCGAACGGCCAGTTGTACGGATCTGCGGTGATGTGCATGCGACGGACTTTCAGCGAGGCGAGGGCGGCGAGGTGAAGGGTGCCAACGAGGAGGGGGCTCAGCCCTTCGGGATCTCCCCGACGACGCCCTTTACGAACACCGTGTTCTTCGACTCTACGGTCGCGTAGTCGGGGACACCGGCAGCGAACATCTCGGAACCGTCCTGAGCCGTGACCGGACCGGTGAACGGCGAGCCGTCGGCGCCGGAGATCTTTGCCAGCGTGTCTGCGATCAGCGTCTGGGTCGCGGCGTCAACCACCGGCCCGAACTTCGACTGCACGAACGGATTCCCGCCGTCCTTGAAGCCGACGCGGTAGTTGGCGTTGTACTTCGAACCCGTGAACTTGCCGGCCAGCGAAGTCGACACGATGTCGCTGTAGAGGTCGTCCCACTTCCACTCGGAACCGGCGATCCAGCCCTTCGGTGCGAGCGACGAGGCGTCGGCGTGGTAGCCGACGACCATCTTGCCCGCTTCTTCAGCGGCCTTTGTGATCGTGGCGGTGCAGTCCTGGTGCTGGGTGATCACGTCGACGCCCTGGGCGAAGAGACTCTTGGCGGCCTCGGCCTGTTTCGCCGGATCACACCAGTTGGACGTGTTGACCACCAGCGTCTCGACGGCCGGATTGACCGACTGTGCGCCGAGTTCGAACGCGTTGATGTTCGCGATCGTCTGCGGGATCGGGAACGCGTAGACGTAGCCGAGCTTGTTCGACTTGGTCGCTTTGCCTGCTGCGATTCCGGCGAGATACACCGGCTCGTACACGGTGCCGAAATAGGTACCGCTATTGGCGGGTACCGCGTCCTGGATGAAGTTGCCCTGCTGGATCACGACGACGTCGGGGTGTGCCGCCGCAACCTTGAGGGCGGGATCGAGGTGACCGTACGACGTTGCGAAGATGATCTTCGCGCCATCGGAAATCATCTTCTCCATGACGCGGGTGGCGTTGTCGTCCTCGGGGACGTTCTCGGCGGTGATCACCTCGAGGTCGGGGAACTTCGCGGCGACGGCCTGGCTGCCCTGGTAGGCCGCTTGGTTGTAGCCGTAGTCGTCCTTCGGGCCGACGAAGATGAAGCCGACCTTCTTGGAGCCCGCACCCGGGCCGGTACCGGCCGCTGCCGCGGTGGTGTCTGCGGCGGCCGTGTCAGCAGCAGCAGTATCAGCTGCTGCGGTATCGGCTGTTGCGGTATCGATGGCGGCCGTGTCGGATGTAGCAGTATCGACCGCGGCGGTATCAGCCACCGCTTCCGTGGCGGGCGTGGTGTCGGGGTCCGAGTCGCTGCTGCACGCAGCAGCGAGCATGGACGCGGAAAGCAAGAGCACGGGAAGAATGAGACGTTTACGCACAGGGACTCCGTAAGGGTTGGCTAGGTGGTTGGTTGGGGTTGATGGGAAGAATCGGGTTCAGCCCGCAGCCGTCTCGAACACCTTCGAGAGACCTTCGGGCACGTCGGCCGAGCGCCTGCGGCCGAGCAGGATCAGCACCGCCAGCGTCACGAGGTACGGCACGGCGTCGAGCGCGAACTGGTTGATGCCGTAGCCGCGTGCCTGGAGTGCGGGTGAGAGCGCGAGGGCAGCACCGAAGAGGTACGCACCGGCCGCGACCTTGAACGGCTGACGTGCGGCGAACATCACGACCGCGACCGCCACGAAGCCGCGTCCCTGCGTCATGTTCTCGAACCACGCCTTCGTGTATGCCGTCGAGAGGTGGACGCCGCCGAGCCCGGCGAACATTCCGCCGATCACCACGGCCGCGTATTGAACAGCGTTGACCCGGTGGCCGGTCGCAACGAGCACCTCGGAGCGCTCACCGGCTGTTCGTAGAAGCACGCCCCAGCGACTGCGGCTGATCACCCACCACACGATCGGCACGAGGGCGTAGGACAGATACACGAGCGGGTCCTGCTCGAAGAAGATGCTGCCGATCACCGGGATGCGGTGCAGCAGCGGCACCTCGACCGTGCGGAACGTCGGCGCGAGCGCCTGCACGTAGGACACGCCGAACAACGACGTGAGCCCGAGTCCGAGGAACAGCACCACGAGTCCGGTCGCGAGCTGGTTCGCCCCACGACTCAACACGATGAATGCGTGCACGCCGGCGAGCGCTCCACCGGCAACTGCGCCGGCAAGGGCACCAAGCCACGGGTGGCCCGTCTCCGCGGCGACCGCATATCCGGCGAGCGCGCCCGCGAGCATCGAACCCTCCGTACCGAGGTTGACCACGCCTGCCCGCTCCGAGATCGACTCGCCGAGTGCGGCGAAGAGGATCGACGTTCCGCCCCTGACGCCACCGGTTGCCACTTCGGAGAACAGCGTCATGACACGACCGCCTTGCGCTTCCCGAAACCGAACACTGCGAGCAGGATCAGGGCCATGAGCACGTTGACGCTGGCCGCAGGCAGCTTCGCATCGAGCTGGAGACTGTCACCGCTGATCGCAATCGCGGACAGGAGCAGGCACGCACCCACGACACCGATCGGACGGTGCCGGCTGAGCCACGAGGCGAGGTAGCCGATGTAGCCGTAGCCGACGAGAAATCCACTCCGCAGTTTGAACTCCGCACCAGCGAGCTGGACGAACCCGCCGAGCCCGGCGAGCATGCCACCGGTGAGCATGGCGCTCGTGATGAGCCCGCTGACGTTGAGGCCTGCCCGACGTCCCGCCTCCGCATTGCCGCCAACGACTTGGAGACGAAAGCCCCACGACGTGGTCTTGAACACGACGAACACCAACACCGCAGCAACCAGCGCGAGACCAAGACCGAGGTGCACACGCGTGTCTCCCCACAAAGGTAAGTGCACAGATGATCTCAGGGCGCGGGTTGCGGGCTGCCCGGAACCCTTGCGATCCTTCCAGCGGTCGAAGATCAGGAAGTAAAGAACGTCGACCGCGACGTAATTCAGCAAGAGCGTCGTGACCGATTCCGCAATACCGATCCGCAAACGGAGGAGCGCGGCGATGCCGGCCCACAGGCCCCCCGCTACAGCGCCGCCGATCGCCATGAGAACGAGCACGAACGGTCCCGAGAAGTTGTTCCCCACCGCGAGCGCAACACCCATTGATGCCACGCCGCCGATCACGAGCTGGCCCTCGCCGCCGACGTTGATGAGCCCGGCGCGCGCAGGGACCGCGACGGCCAGTGCAGCGAAGAGCACGGGCGTCGCTCGCACGAGGATGCCGGCGAGTTGGAACCGGTCCGTGAACGTTGACACGACCATGTCCCGATACGCGGTGAAGGGGTTCACTCCCTTGATGAGCATGAGCACCGCGAAGACGGCGAGCGCGAGCCCGAACGCGCCGAGCAGCCGCAACGGTGCGCGGAGCCGGGTCAACCGCGCGCCGAGTTGCGATGGCTGGGCACCGCTGCGACGGTCAGCGATCACAACGTCGGAACCACTGGCGCCGCTCAAACCGACACCCCGGCGAGATCCCAGTTGTCCGACGTCCGCTCGAGTTCCTCGGCCTCGTCTGCACCGATCATCAGCCGTCCGACGTCGTAGCGATCCGACGTGGCCGGGTCCACGATCCCCGCGACCTCGCCGTTGTGCAGAACAACGATGCGGTCCGCCACCTCGAACAATTCATCGAGATCCTCCGAGATCAGCAGCACACCGCATCCGGCCGCACGGCGCTCAAGCAAAAGCTCCTGCGTCCGGCGGGTTGCTGCGACGTCGAGTCCACGGCTTGGGTAGGCGGCAACGATCAGCGACGCCTCCGGGGCACCCAGCGCCCGCACGAGCATGACCCGCTGGATGTTCCCACCGGAGAGCAGGTCCAGTCGCCGATCCCCCGACGCTGCGCGCAGATCGCACCGGGCGTTGGCATCGGAGTACCGCTGTCCAACAGCGTCCCAGTCGATGCCGAGACCTCGGCGAACGGCCGGCAGGTCGTCGAGTGCCGCATGCTGGTGGACGCTGAGGCCGGGCACGACCGCGTCGGTCAACGGGTCCTCGGGGATGCCAACCGCCCCTGCGGCGAGCGCCGCCTTCGGTGACGGACGGTCTATCAGGGTGCCTGATATCTCGCACGCGCCCGATGTCGGCGGGCGGAGTCCGAGGATGACTTGGTACAGCGGCAGCTGGCCGTTCCCGCTCACTCCGGCAACGCCGACCAGCTCGCCCGCGGCAACGTCGAAGGAGACGTCCGAGAGCAGCGTCCCAAGTCGCGAATCTTCGATGATGACGTTCCGCAAAGAAAGCGCGGCCGGACGCCCGGAGGGGGGAACCTCGCGCCCCGCAGCGAGTGGACGGACCTGGTGCCCGATCATTGCCTCGATGACCTCGTCGTCGGTGAGCATGGATGGCTCGGCACCCGCGAGGATCAGGCGTCCCCCACGGAGCACCGTGATCCGGTCAGCGATCGATCGGGTCTCGGCGAGCTTGTGGGTGATCACCACGACGGACAGGCCCTGGTCGCGCAAGGACCTGAGGCCCGCGAAGAGGTGGTCGACCTCTTGCGGCGCGAGGACGCTCGTTGGCTCGTCGAGGATCAGCAGGCGCGCCCCGCCGAGGAGCACCTTGAGGATCTCGACGCGCTGACGCTCGCCGATCGACAGGTCCCGCACCCGCGACGTCGGATCGGCGTGCAGCCCGAAGCGCTCCGCCGCCTCGCTGATCCGCGCGCCCAGACCCTTGCGGTCGAGGCGTAGCCCTTTGAGGGGCAGCGAGAGCGCGACGTTCTCCACGACGGTCAGCGCGGGGACGAGTCGGAGGTCCTGGAAGACCATGCCGACGCCGTGCTCACGGGCGACGGCCGGGCTCGACATGACCACCTTGGTGCCGTCGATCTCGATGTCTCCGCCGTCGGCTGGATAGAGGCCGAACACAACCTTCATCAGCGTGGATTTGCCGGCACCGTTCTCCCCGAGGACGGCGTGGACCTCGCCCCGCTGCACCGTAAGGTTGACATTGTCGTTTGCTACGAGGTCACCGAACCGCTTGGTAATGCCGGTCGCTCGCAGCAGCGGCGGCGCGTTCTCGGCTTCGGCGGCGGGTTCCATCGACTGCAACATATGGGTGCTGCATTTCTCAACCCTTGCCCGAGTGTGAACGCTGTGTTTCCGTTGTGTTCCTAGGCCGGTTCGACCGCAACAGGCCCGTCACGCTCACGCGGTCCGAAGCAGCGTGAGCCGCGGGGAGTCGCTTTCCTCCTCGAAGGCATTCGTGGCGCGGAGGTCTGCGACCGCTGCCTCGTGGCTGGTCCAGTCGATTTGCTGTGTGTAGTCGTGGAGGAATCGCATTGATTTGATGAAGACGCTCGGATCGTCGAAGCGACTCAGGCGACGCAGTGAGGTCAGATAATCGGTCCGGAAGCCGGTCGGCACGATGATCTTGCACTGACCAGCCCGGACCAGCTCCGAGTTCATCATCACCCGCGCCATTCGTCCGTTGCCGTCGACAAACGGATGCACCTCCGCAATCAGAAAGCCCGTATACACCGCCCGCTCCCAGGCCGTATCCAACGACGCCAAGCGCTCGAACCCTTCCCGTAACGTGCCCTCCACCAATGACGGATCAACAAACAATGTGTTACCCGCCTGGTTCGCTATTCGTTTGAATACACCCGGATCCTTCTCCGGTCGACCACCCATCAGCACCGCATGACGCGACAACAAAAGGCCCAAAAATTCGTCGGCGTCCGCTGCAACGTTTCGCATTTCCACAACGTCGGACACAATCCGGAACGTGCCCGTGACATCATGCCCGTCTGCGCTACGGCCGGCAGGAACAACCTCGTCGAACACCAACGCCTTCGCCTCGTCGACCGTGAACGTCGTGCCCTCGATGTAGTTCGAGAAGTACGCCTCGTAAAAGGCCTGAATACCGAATGGCTCGCTCGTTGGATCAAGCCCGGCCCGGCTCTGCGGTGCCGACGACCGCAACGCTGCGGCCAGAACATCGAACCGTTCGACACGGTCAGGATCAAATGGGATACCTCGTTGACGGGCGTTCAGCGCACGACTCGCCGACGTCACCTGACGCGACCCAAGCGCAGCACCGATCAAAGCGTTGAGCATCGCCGTGCGCTCAGGTGGCGCACCGACCTGCACGGCCACCTCCTCCGCCGTGACTCGATATCGGCGCAGCGCATCCTCGCCGTCGTGTCGGCAAAGGTGATCGATCCACGACGCCAGTTCGTCGTCGTCGAGCGTCCGGCGAGGGCGACCGCCACGCGATCGTGACCGTCGACAATTCTCGACGAGCGCGCGTCCTCGCGATGCCTGGAACAGACCCCCGGGAAGAGCAATGTCATCGTCCAACGGCCCCGCCCCCGACCGGGCAACAAGCACGAGGCCGGGGAGCACTACCTCACGCGCCCGGCCGTCGTGGGCCAGATAGACGTACCCCCCGACCTTGCCGCCCGTCAGCGCCGATCGATCCGTAATCACCGCAGCCGGAAAGATGCGGCCCGCGATGACGAGCCAGTTCTGTGCAACGATCCTCTCTGGACTCCCCTCCAAATCTGTGCTGTAAACACCCGTACTGAGCGAGCGAAGTTCGCCGCGCCGGGCGCGATCGCTCAGCGTCTGACGCGGAACATCACCGGCGAACACGAGACCGTTATTCACGAAATCCTCCCGATCGAACGGACAAATCCGTTTTTACGGTACCAGGTCCGGACGATTACGTTCTTAAGACGCTCAGCGGAGAGGTCGCTGCGGGGCAGCGATGTCCGGCGACCGGCTTCGCCGCTCGATTCATTCTGCTGTGTCCAATTGACGACTCGCCTATCGGCTCGTCCTCTTAAGATGGCGATATGCAGTCAGGACCTGCCCTTCGCCGCCTCGACGTCGATGACACTCATTGTAGGGGAACAGGGATTGGACTCCACCATCCACGACGAGCGTCCGACCGGTCACGTGGGAGGAGAGGTCGCTCGTGAAGAACAGGGCTGCCCCGGCAATATCTTCCGGCTCACCAATCCTGCCGAGCGGCGTCATCGCGCCGGTTTGCGCCAGTCGCTCGGGGGTCATGGTCTGGCGCGACCGCGGGGTGAGGATCGAGCCGGGCGCGATCGCGTTGGCGCGGATGCCGCGCGGGCCGAGCTCAACCGCGAGCGACTGCACCCACGAGATGAGCGCCGCCTTCCCCGCACCATACGCGGCGTGCATCGGCGCACCCGTAAGCGCGCTTACTGACGCGACGAAGACCATGGTGCCGCCGTTCTCCACGAGGAGGCGTCCGAGTTCCTGCGCGGCGAGGAATGCGTGGCGGATCGTGAGGTCGAACTGGCTGTCCCACATCTCGTCGGAGATCTCAAGAATGTCGGACCAACCCGACATGCCGATGATGTCGACGAACCCGTTCAGTGTGCCGACGCTCTCTCGAACGAACGCGGCGAGGCGGACCATCTCGGAGCGTTTCGTTGCATCTCCCGACCAGGCGAAGCCAACACCGATCTCTCGCGCGATCTCGATGGCCCGGGTTTCGTCGAGGTCGACACACACGATCATCGCCGCACCTGCCTGGGCAAGCGCGTGTGCGCATTGGCGGCCGATGCCCTGGCCAGCCCCGAGCACCACGTAGTTGCGTCCGTCGAGACGCTGGCGGGCGAGGTAGTCCGGTACCGGGGTGTCGTCTGCGGTAGTCACGTGCGTTCTCGCTTCGGTTGATCGGCGGGCTCACCGAGTGCGTCGTCTGGCTCGGTGCGGCCGGAAGTTACTAGCTTCAGGCGATGCCAAATGAGGTGAACGTTTCGAGCACACCCTACGAAGCGGTGTATCCGAGCCTCGACGCACTCATGGCGCGTGCGTCAGAACAGGCCGGACTCAGCGACTTCGGGCCCGACGGATTTCGCGAAGGCTTCACCCGATTTCTCGACAGCCTGGACGCCGACGCCAATCTGACGCCTGCAGGTGCCTTGACCGTTGTCGAGACGCTGACCCGCAGGCTCCGCAACCGCCTCGACGTGGAGGCGTGGCACACGGCGAACCCTCTTGCAGGCGACTCGACCATTGACGGACCGCTCTGCGTCACCGGCCTCCCCCGCACGGGCACAACGGCCCTTGGCAACATGCTCTCGCTCGATCCGCGCTTCCGCTGCCTGCGCGGCTGGGAGCAGCGTCAGCCGTGCCCACCACCGCGACTCGGCCACGAAGATGACGACCCCCGTCGGCTCGCCGCGATTCAGTTGTCGGCGGACCTGCTCACGGCGCGTCCGGAACAGATGGCGATGCACCTGTGGGACGTCGACGCGACCACCGAGGACACCGACGTGCTCGGCATCGACGGCCACCCCCAGAGCGCGCCGACCCCGGTCTACGGCTATCACCAGTGGTGGCGCGAATGTAATATGCGCGCTTCGTATCGCTATCACCGACGGGTCGCGCAGCTCCTCCAGTCGAGCCGTCCACCGAACCGCTGGCTGTTCAAGTCGCCGCATATGTCGTTTCATCTCGACGACTTCGTGCACGCCTATCCCGACGCCCGCTTCGTGGTCACCCATCGCGATCCGGTCCGTGCCGTGCCATCGTGGGTGAGCTTTGTCAGCTCCCTCATGCCTCCCGGCACGACCGACACGATCGACCTGCAGCGCTTCGGGCAGCACCTTGCTCGTCATCTCGCGGTTGGCGCGCATCGCATGATCGATGCCCGTACTCGCCTCGGCGAGGATCGGTTTCTCGACGTCCACCACCTCGACCTCGTCGCCGACCCGATCGGTCAGATCGAGCGGATCTACGACTGGACCGACACGGAGCTGACCTCAGACGTGCGTGCGTCGATGGTCGCCTGGTCGGCGGCCAATGGATCGGGATCGCACGGCACGCACACGTATACGGCGGAACAGTTCGGCCTCGAGGCTTCGACGCTCCGGCGCGAGTTCGCCTTCTACACCGACCGCTTCAACGTCCGTCTCGAACGCTGAGCCTGTCCACGATGGCCGTTGCGCTCCAACGAATCGGTGAGTACGAGATTGTCGAGGCTGACGTCGACGCGATCGGACACATGAGCGTGCGTCGCTACGCGGAGATCGTTGAGAGCATCGCCGCAGTCGCAGTTGGGGGTGCCCAAGCCCTGACCGCGGTGCGATGGATCACGGAAATGGTGACGCGTCAGCACCGCGAACAGCTATTGGGGGCGCGACTGACGATCACCGCATGTGTCGTGGCCACTGATTCGCACACCCGGACGTTCCACATCGAACTGCGTAACGACGCCAACGGCGAGCTCGCGTCGACACACCGCGTCACGGTCGGGCAGCTCGACGCCGTCGAGCGACTACCCATCCCGCTGGCCACGGACTCAGGCACGGAGGCGACCGTTGTGGCTCAACTTGAGTATGCCCGCCCGCGCCGCCTCGGCACCGTACGGTTCGCCATGCGCACCCTTGCAGACTTCAACAACCGGACCATCGAGACGTGGTCGGACCGCGTGCTGTCGACCGACGAATGCGACGCCGATGGATGGTTCTCCGGCGGAGCCACACAACTCGCGTGGGGCCTTCCGAGCGCGCCGCGTGCGGCCACACAGTGGCAGTTCACAACTGCCGATGGTCTGAACTTCGCGCTCGCCGACGTTGAGCACCGGCGCTGGCTCAGCTCATCCCCGCCGCGCCTCGGAACCCACCTACGGACGCTGTCCGCGAACGTCGCGATCGAACGCAACCGCCGCGTCCGGCGCGAGTGGACCTTCGACATCGACTCCGGAACACTGCACGCGATCGGTGAATTCGTGGACCTGCTCGTCGACCTCGCCGTTCGACGCGCCGCCGACGTCCCGGACGAAATCCGAGCATTGCTCGCGGCCCACCTCCACCCCGACCTCGGCGACGACACCCAGCACGACCCGCTCGACCCGCACGACCCGCAAGACCCGCAAGACCCGCACGACCCGCACGACCAAGAAAGTATGCATGCTTACTGACGAGAAGATCCTCATCACCGGCCCGGCGGGGCTCATCGCGTATGGCCTCGCCGAGTCGCTCGTCGGGAACAACGAAGTGTGGGGCATCGCCCGGTTCAGCGACCCAGCGACTCGCGCGGAAGTCGATGCGCTCGGCGTAACGACTCGCGCCGTCGACCTGGGTTCTGGTGACTTCGGTGACCTGCCGACCGACTTCACCTACGTCGTGCACGTGGCCGTCGCGTACGAGAAGACCGACTACGACAACGCCATTCGCGTGAACGCAGAAGGCACCGGGCTGATCCTCGAACACTGTCGTCGGGCCAAGGCCGCGCTCGTGATGTCGACGACGTCCGTCTACAAGCCCCACCCCGACCCGTGGTACGCGTTCAAGGAGAGCGATGCTCTCGGCGACATCCAGGCAACATTCTCAGCCCCCTACTCCGTGTCGAAGATCGCCGAAGAGGCGGTGGCCCGGTTCTGTGCTCGGTCGTTCAATCTGCCGATCACGATCGCCCGTATGAACGCCGCGTACGGCAACCGCGGCGGGGCGATCACGAACCACATGGACCTCGTCGCAGCAGGCAAGGCGGTACCTACACGCCACGATCCGATGGCCTACAGCGCAATCCACAACGACGACATCGCCGCCCAGCTCGAAGCACTCCTCGACGCTGCGACCGTGCCGGCGACCATCGTGAACTGGGGTGCCGATCAGCCAGTCAGCGTCCAGGAGTGGACCGCCTGCATGGGCGAGTTGATGGGTGTCGAAACGACCGTAGAGGTGACACCGGTGGAGTGGGCATCGATCGGGTCGATCGTCGACTGCACGAAGCGGATCGGCATCACCGGACCGTCGACGGTGCAATGGCGCGACGGCCTGCGCCGGGTAATGGAGCACCGGTACCCGGACCGCATCGTTGCAAAACCCAAGGGCTGAGCGAGTGTTGTCCGACGAGAAGATCCTCGTGACTGGCGTCAGCGGCGACGTTGCCTATCCCCTCGCAAAGGCGCTTGCAGCAGACAACGAGGTGTGGGGCGTCGCACGTTTCACGGATCCCGCGACTCGTACGCGCGCAGATGAAGCGGGTATCCATACGATCGCGGCAGACCTCGGCAGCGGTGAACTTCACAACGTTCCCGACGACGTCACGTACGTGTTGCACCTCGCCTACTTCCGGGGTGGCGTCGGGGATTTCGACGAGGCCATCCGCGTGAACGGCGAAGGCACGGGTCTGCTGTTGCAGCACTGCCGCCGTGCGAAGGCTGCGCTCGTGATGTCGTCCAACGTGATCTACCCACCGCACGACGATCCGTGGCACGCACCCCGCGAAGACGAGCCGATCGGCGGCATGATCCCTTACTGGTCACCGACGAGCCCGACCGCGAAAATAGCCGAGGAGAGCGTCGCCCGGTACTGCGCCCGATCACTCGGGCTGCGCACCGTGATCACCCGGCTCAACAGCGCGTACGGTCCCGACGGCACCTATCTGCCCACGTCGAACATGGATGCCGTCGTGACAGGCAAGCCCGTGCCGGCGCGGTGGGACCCGCACCCTCACGCGCCCATCCACCTCCACGACATCGTTGCGCAGCTTGAAGCAATGCTCGACGCTGCGTCGGTGCCCGCGACCATCGTCAACTGGGCCGGCGACGATCAGGTCACGATCCAGCAATGGTCGCAGTACGCGGCCGAGTACTGCGGGCGCGCCGCGGTAGTGGACGTGCGACCAGTGCCGGGGACGACCCGCAGCAACCTCGCCGACACCACACGACGGCGGTCGATCACCGGCCGATGCGCCGTCCGATTCGAGCCCGCCTTCCGAGCGATCTACGAGCTGCGGTACGGACGCGTGGCCGAAAAGGCAATCTCCTTAGATTCACCGACAACCAAGAACTTCAACGAAGGGGACCCCCGTGCAAAAGATTGACGTGCAATACCTGATCGATCTCGAAGAGATCAAGCGCCTGAAGTATCGATTCGCTTGGGCGCTGGAGACCTCCACGCCGAACGACCTTGCGGACCTCTTCACGGAAGACGGCTGGATCGACGCAGGGCCCTGGGGGTACATGAAGGGTCAAGACCGGATTCGCAAGGGATACGTGCGGGCCTATGAGAACGCGCCGCAGTTCACCGCGATGCACTGCGTGACGAATCCGCGGATCGTGATCGACGGCGACACCGCGGTCGGCACGTGGTATCTGCTCGATTGCCTCACCGAGGGCGACGGTCCGGCGCTCAACATCCTGGCGGTCTACGACGAGACCTACCGGCGCGTCGACAGCGAGTGGAAGTACACCAGCGTGACGCTGCAGTTCAAGTGGTCCCGCCACGTCGGGCACGTCACCGATTCCAACCCCATGACGATGCTGCCGCGCTGACTCGCTAGTCGATGATTGCCTCGGAGTCGCCAAGCGCCCCGCTGTCATACGGAAAATCCGCCGGAACAATGACGCCGCTACGCAGGCCCTCCAGGAGTACGTACGGCTCCATGAGCGGGTCGGTGAATCGGTAGCGCCATCGTCGTTCTTCGCCTTCCCGTGTCAGGATTCCACGGATCGTGGCGAGCGTCGTGAGCTGGGGATTGAACCGATCTACTCCTACGTCTTCGCCAATGATTCTCGAGTACGAAGCTTTGATATCAGTCGGCGAGAAGGTTCCCATGTCCCCCAATCTCGCAATCGCACACGCGAGGAGCACTTCCTTTAGCCGAGTGGCCCTAGGACTATACGTAGCTTTTTCGTAAGCTGAATTGAGACTGTGGTCCAGCTTCGACAGTCCAATTTTGAGGCCCGCCATCACGTGGTCACCAGTGATGAAATTCTGTTCCTCCATGAGCGCCTGCCTCGCACCCTCCTGAGCCAGAAGATGGGCATATTGAGGGAGTCCTCTGGGAATGACTCGGACAAGATTCTTTGCGTCCGACGACGCGGACATAGATAGTCGTTCCAAACCCTTTTCAAGAATCTGCACGAGTTCCTCGCGACGCATTCGCGGCATTCGAACCTGAACAACAGCACGAATTGCACTCAGGTGCCCCTCAAGAATGAGATCTAAACTCTCAGCGACGGCTATCGGACAAATAGTGACTCTTTCGGTATAATCCGAAAGTGTCTTCAAAGCACTTGACAGGAGAACGATTGATTCGGAATCCTGAACTTCGTTGAATTCGTCAAGAAAAATGACCAGGGGACGAGTAGTGGATATCCTTCGAAGAGCAATGCGAAGTGTGCCAGGATTAACGGAATTTGACGAAAGCACGTTTGCCGCGTCAGAAACCAGGACGTTCAACGACTCGCGTTCCTTTGGATCTACAACTTCGCCTGCGACCAGAAACAGCTCGTCGATCACCTTCCGCCAGATGCTTGCGAAGTCGTCGCTCGCGTCGCAGTTGACGCGGACCGCGAGGTATCCAAGCGGCTCGATCGTCTTCATTGCGACCCGCGCGAGACTTGTTTTCCCGACACCACGTTCGCCGTAGATCACGGCATGCTGCCCCGCAGATTGGATGGCCTCAACCACGCTGAACAACTCATGGTTGCGACCGGCGAAGAGCCCCTCTTCGTCGATGGGCGCGCTCGGTCGGAACACCTCACCAACCGTGAGCAGGAGGGAACGGGCGTCAGATGGGGGCAACTTGGTCATCGGCAGCATCTTCTCACAGTAATTGCGATCAATCAACAATAAACCTCAGATACTCACAGTAACCCACTGTGGCCAAAATCGCTCGTCTTCGGACTCTGCGGAAGTCCACCATCCTTGCGTCGGATCGCCCCTCGGCGCGAAGGTGCACAAAGCGTCCAAACGAGAGCAGGGCAATCAGATGACTGACACGTCACCCACCAGGTTCGCGAGGCGGGCATTCGACGCCGACGGCCACTACTACGAGCCGCACGACGCGTTCACGCGCCACCTTGAACAGCGTTACAGCGACCGGAGCCTGCACGTGATTCCCGGAGCCGATGGGCTCGGACGCCTGTACTTCGGCGACAAGAAGCTCGGCATGATGAAGGTCACGCAGACCGACTACACCGGCACCCCGGGTAGCCGACGAGGGTTCTTCCAGGGGGAGGTCGACGACGTCGGCTGGCGGATGGTCGACGTGATCAACGCGCACGACCACCCGTCGATGATGCAGCGCGGGGCACGCCTCGAACTCATGGCGGAGCAGGGCATTGAGGCGACGCTGCTCTTCCCGAGCGTGGGCCTGGCGGTCGAGCACGAGATGCACGACGACGTCGAGGCAATGTATGCGAACTTACGGTCGTTTAACCGGTGGCTCGAAGAGGATTGGGGCTACGGCACGGACGGACGCATCTACGCGGCACCGATGATCTCTCTCGTCGACCCCGACCAGGCCGTCGCGGAGATGCAGCGCGTGCTCGACCTTGGCGCGCGAACGGTGCATGTGCGACGCGGCCCGGTGTACGGGGCGTCGTCTGCATCGCCGTCGTGCGATCGGTTCTGGGCGCTCGCGCAGGAGGCCAACGTCCCCGTGACGTTCCATACCGGCGACGCTGCGTACGACGAGTGCTGGGCTGCACAGTGGGGTGAGCCGACGCGAGCGCCGCTCCAGTACCGGTCGGCGTTCGCGAGCTACCTCGCCGACAACGCAGCGCCCGACACGTTCGCCAATCTCATTTTCAACAACCTGTTCGAGCGCTTCCCTCGGCTCCGGATTCTCAGCATCGAGAACGGCTCGGCTTGGGTATCAGGGTTGCTGAAGAAGCTCGACAAGTTCGCCGCATATGGACGCGGCGGCGTCGGGTTGGGCGGCAAGTTCACCGCGAAGGCGTCGGAGGTGTTCCTCGAACACTTCTACGTGTGCCCGTTCTTCGAGGAGGACCCGGTGGAGTTGGCGGCTTCGATCGGTACTTCGCGAGTGTTGTTCGGCTCCGACTGGCCGCACCCGGAAGGACTGGCCGAGCCGCTGGAGTTCGCCGAGAAGCTGGTCGGTCGACTGCCGGTCAACGTTGTTGACCGAGTGATGTTCGACAACATCGCCGAGCTGATAGGGCACGCGAGGTGATGGCACCGTTTCGTCTCTACCAGCAACCGTTCCCGAGCGGCGACTACTGCTATGTGCAGCTCGCGTTGGTCGTGCCCGATGTGATCGCGGCGGCTCACAAGTGGGCCGACGTGCATGGCGTCGGTCCGTTCTTCGTGCTCCCCGACCGGGGCCCGGCGACCGTTCGCTACCGGGGCACGGCGACGTCGCTGCACACCCGCATCGCCGTCAGCCAGGCCGGTCCGCTGCAGATCGAGCTGATCGAGCAACTGTCAGCGGACACGCCGAGTGTGTTCCGAGACCTCTACGGGCCAACGGATGTGGGGGCGCACCACCTGTGCACGATGACCGCCGACTACGACGCTGCGGTCACCCACTATGCGTCGCGTGGGTACTCGTTGGTCGCCGAGCTGGACGCCCCGGGCCTCGGTCGGGTCGGCTACGTCGACACGTCACGCGACTTCGGTCTCATGACGGAACTGGTCCAGTGGTCGGACGCGTTCCACACGATGTTGTCGAAGACCGCACGCGTGTGCGCCGGGTGGGACGGCACCGACCCGGTGCGGGTCATGCGCGAGACCGGCGGCTACGACGCGGCCTGACCCACCTGCCGGGCTGTGTCGAGCCGAGTAAGCGTGCAAAACCACCCAAAAGAACCACCCAATATCGGTTTCGACCTTTTGGGTGGTCCGATTGGGTGGTTCTCGAACGAGTCAGTAGCCGAGCAGCGTCCCCAGTTGCGTGCGGAGCAGACCGAACCGGTACTCGACCACCGTGCTCGTCACGACCAGCGGCCCAGCACCCGCGGTCACGAGGTTGTTGTTGCGCTGACGGTCCTTCTCGAACGTATCGATGTGGAACTCACGCCCGTCGGATTCGAGCGGTATGCCAACGTCATCGGTAAAGCAGGTCGGACGTTGCTGGCCTGGGTCGAACGGGATCACGATGTCGATCCGGTTGAGGATTCGGCCACGACCGTCGAGCAACGGGACCTGCCGGAACACTCGCTGCTAGCCGAACGTCCGGACACGCTGGATGGTGCGCGTCTCGAGGTAACTCTCGGTCGGGGACTCGCCATCGCCGCGTCGCAAGTCAAGTTGCCGGGCAAGCAACTCCGACGGCGTAACCCTTCCGAAACGACAATCAGGTGGTTTGCCGCCGTTGCGCAGGTAGTGCTCGTAGCCGAGCTCGAACCGATCAACGATCGAAATCGGCATCCGATCGTCAGGCTTGCGCTTCAGTGGCGTGAGCCCCTCAAGAAGGTGAGCGAGCACCAACGCCGGGTCTGCGGTTGGCCCATCCGATGGACGCCACAAGCGAGACCGAATGATCCCGGGTCGCTCGTACCGGACGAATGCGGGACGAGCCAGCAGGTCGGATCGTCGGCTGAGAACCCGTCCCACCCCAGCAGCCCGGCGGCACCGGGACCAACGAGGACACCGTGCTTGGGTCGGGCGACTGCTCGCCGCGATGGTGCTTGTACGGACGGGTCGACAGGTTTCCTGGGCATGTCTCGGGTCTACCGTTGATCGCCGAACAACGCGGTCGGCAACCGTGACACGATCCGCCCATTTCGGCCACAAACCACCCAATCGAACCACCCAAAAGCGGTTGCGGCCTATTGGGTGGTCCATTTGGGTGGTTTCGAAGCCTCAGGCACCCGGCCTGGCTACGCCCTGTTTCGCGAACGCTTGGGTCGTTCGGCGAACGATTGAGCCGCGTCCGCAACGTCGAGCGCAGCCCTGACGCGGGCCGCCCACGCCGGGTCTGCATCGATCATGCGCAGTAGTTCTTCGGGTGACGTCGGTTGTGGGGAATCAGAGCGCTTTACGAAGTCGACGGGTTCGAGCGTGACCTTTCCGGCCTCCCTTGTGACGACGACGTGGGTCGCACCGTCAAGGAAACGTCCGACGGTGATGCGTCCGCGGCTGTCGATTTCGAGAATCGTCGGTGAGTTCTGGGTGGCCATGTGTCGGCTTCCCTCGGTCTTCCGGCCCGCCCGATTGCGGACCACGACTGACACTATACCCATAGTGGGTTCAGCCGCAACGGTTCGGTTGGGTATGCTCGACCGGCTCACGGAGGAGTGTGGATGTATCGGCTGACGTTCAACGACCATTCATTGGCCCGTCTGCGCTCGATCGACGACGACCGCACTGCGGAACTGACAGAGGACGAACTCGACCGCATCGAGCGCTCGGCGGAGCCATTCGTACTCGGCGAGCGCTATGCACGCCTGGTGCCGGAAACGGCATGGTACGTCGTGTTCATCTGCCATCCGAGCAGGCCGGGCGAACTGGTTGTGTTCATCGACGAGCTTGACCCGTCGTAGACCAGATACACCCTACGAGTACACGCTGCGGCCGTCGTCGCCGAAGGAGGCGGCGACGTGCTCGAACACCGCCTGCACCTTCGCCTCGAACAGTTCGCGGGGGTACGGGTCGGCGGGAAGGTCTTCGTCGAGCACCTTCTGGATCGTCACGAGCACGTCGTTGTACGCGTCGGCCTTCCGTCGCCAGTCGATCACAAGCTTGTCGTGGACATGCTGGAGGAGCCGCTTCGCGCTGGCCTTCACAATCTCGCGCTGAGCAGCGTCCAACGGAGGTTCGGGCTTGGTCAAAAGATCGAAGATCGCGAGTTCTTCCTCGCTCATGTCCTCCGTCACCACTCGACGTTCTTCGCCCGTCAGATCGAGCGACAGCTGCGTGAGTCGGCGAAGGTATTCGTCGATGTTGACGCTGCCCGCGTTGTAATCCGCGATCAGCGCCTCGATACGCTCGACAAGATCGTGCCGGGTCGGATTGAGCCGAGCCGACGCAATCGCGCGTTGACGCAGCAGCGATGCGAGCCGGTTCGTCTCGGTCCGCTTACGGCCCGCAAACTGCGCAGCGAGCGATTCGAAGTCGATCTTCGAGAGATCGATCAGCGGGTCGGCGACCGCACTCGCGGCGGCGGCGCGGATTACGTACTCCTCGGCACCGATGGAGCGGTCGAGCAGTGCGTCCACGGCGTCGGCGAGAGGCTGGAGGTCGCCAGTATCCGGACGTCCGAACACGAGCGCCGCTTCCGCAACGGCTCGGATCACGGCAACCATCGACTGATGCGCCGCGGCCGCCGGGTCCGGCAGTACCGCCTTGAACAGTTTGCGTGCGTGTTGCGCTGCAGCAAGAAACTCGGTGCGAACGTCATTATCGATGTGCAGCGACTCAACCGCCGCGGCCCGTAGCGCCGTGAACTCGAAGCCCTTCGCCACGCGCAACTCATCGAGGTCAACGTCATAGCGGACGCACAGGTCCACGACCGCGGCGACCGCCACCGCGAGGGCCTCCACGAGCGCACGTTTGTCCTGAATCGGCGAGTCGACGCCCGAGTTCGCGTTCGCCGCTCCGTAGATCGCGAGCGCCTTTTCGAGGTCTCGGAACACGCCGATGTAGTCGACGATGAGCCCGTTCTCCTTCTCCTCGAACACTCGGTTCGCGCGAGCGATCGTTTGCATAAGCGTGTGATTGCGCATCGGACGATCGAGGTACACCGTCGACACGCTCGGCGCGTCGAAGCCGACCATCCACATCGCACACACGAACACGATCCGCAACGGATCAGCGGCGTCCTTGAACTTCTCGTCGAGACGCTCCCTCAACATCCGGGCCCGGTGCGGACGGATGTCGAGGCCATGACGCTCCAACTCGGCAACCTCGTTCTGACCCTGACTCACCACCACGGCCATGTCGGTCGACTCCATCAGCGCAATGCGCGAAGCGAGCCACGGACGCTCCAACTCCGGCAGCGCGTCGTGCTGCTGTCGGAGTTCCGCGAGGTGCACCGCCCACTCTTCGCGAACGTATGCATACATACGACAAGCTGCGGCCTTGTCGATGCCGACGTACATCGCCTTGCCGGTGAACCCGCGCCGGACGAAGTGGCGCACGAGATCTTGTGCGACCTTTCGGAGACGCTCCGGACGAGTGATCAGCGCATACTCACGTGCGAAGCGACGAGAGATTGCGCTGTCGCCATCGTCGTCGAGTTCCGCGTCTTCGAGCAGCGTCGTGAGCTCCTCGCGGAAGTCCTCGTTGACGATCTGCAGCTCGGGGATGCGGTTCTCGTAGTACAGCGGGACGGTCGCACCGTCAGCGATCGCGTCGCTGAAGTTGTAGATGCTCACGTAGTCGCCGAACTCCTGGCGGGTCAGCTCCTCCCCCGTCATGAGCGGCGTTCCGGTGAAGCCCATGAAACTCGCACCAGGAAGCGCGCGACGCATGTTCAGCGCCAGCGTGTCGTATTGGCTGCGATGCGCCTCGTCGGTGATCACGATCACGTTGTCGCGATTCGACAGCACCGGCATGACCGTCTCTCCCGCGGCTGTGTCGACGCGGAACTTGTGGATCAGCGTGAACACGTACCGGTGGTCGGCCTGCAACAACTCACGCAGATGCGCCGACGACGTTGCGTGAATGGCGGCCTCCTTCGAGATCGCGCCCGCGTCGGCAAACTCACCGTGGAGCTGATCGTCGAGTTCGCGGCGATCAGTCACCATCACGAACGTCCAACCACCGGGTACGAGGCGTAGCACCTTCTGCGTGAACCACAGCATCGAGAGACTCTTGCCCGACCCCTGCGTGTGCCAGAACACCCCGAGCCGCTTGTCGCCCGCAGCACGAACCTTGTGCAGGTTCTCGATCGCCGCGTTCACACCCAGCACCTGATGGTTCTTGGCGACACGCTTCACGAACTTGCCCGGCACCTCGCTGTACGCCACGAAGTTCTCGATGATGTCGAGCAAGCGGTCCGGCGCACGCGTGCCCCGGATTGCGGTTTCGAGTGCAATGATCCCGCGGGTTCCGTCGGCGTCAATCACCTTCCAATCGGCGAAGAACTTCCACGTGGCATACGTGGCACCGACCTTCGCCTCGTTGGCGTTCGACACGATGATGAAACCGTTCGGGTGAAAGAGCTGCGGGATCACATCGCGATAGTCGGCGATGTTCTCGTCGTACCCAGCCTTCACCGGACGGTTCGGTTCCTTGAACTCGAACAGCACCAGCGGGACGCCATTCACGAACAGGATCGTGTCGGTGCGCCGCTTGTGCAGCGGGCCTTGCACCCACACCTGTCGAGCTGCGAGGAGGTCGTTGTTGTCGGAGTTGCGAAAGTCGATATAGCGAACTCGGGCGTCTTGCTCGTGGCCTTGTGCATCACGCCAACTCACCTGGAAGCCATCACGCAGGAGGTCATGGATCTCCTTGTTCGCACGGGTCGGGTCCATGCCGGCCCCGTCCCGGTTGATCGCGGTTACGGCTTCGTCGAGGACGTTGTCGGGGACGTTGGGGTTCAGGTCCCGCAGTGCCGCTCGAAGGCGGTGGATCAGGACGACGTCGGCGAACGAGTCGCGCCCGAGGGTTCCCGCTGGGCCGAGCTTCTCGGAGAACGCGTCAACGATCTCCCAACCGAGTTGTTGAAGGAGCGCCATCGCGGGACGCTCGACCAGCTCGTCCTCCGTATAGCGCGCCGGACTCATGACGCGGGCTGCAGCAATGCGTCGAGGTCGGGCGTGGACACATCGATTTGTCCACTGACGAGTTTGGGTAGCAGCATGTCTCGGATGACGGCGAGCTCGACTCGCTGAAACCGCAGCGCTATCGACTCCTGGTGAATTGGTTCCACGACCGATGTAAACGAGCGAACGACATCGCGCGGCGGAACAACCGTTGCCACCTCGGTCAGAGCAGCGCGCTTTATGTGGCGCATCGTCGTCCCTTGCGCCCGATCCCAGAACTGTGACATCTCGTTGTCAAGCGCATGAAACAAGAAGGCTTTCGAGAGCTCATTCTGGGGAAGGACAGCGAACAGGTGCTGATTCAATAGTGCGGGCTCGAACGACCATCTATACACCCCAAGGTCGGCACTCCAACTGAACAGAAGGTCACCGGGATCGATCCAAAACTTTCGATCAACCTCGGATGCCAGACACCTCGGAGTATCGCCGACGACACCCAGCTTGAGTTCTCTGATTTTGACGATTGGTCGCCCCGAGGCACCGAGATGCGCAGGTTTGAAAGCGTACCCGTTTAGAAAATCGGCAAGCTTCGAAAATGGCTGATGTGTCCAACCGTCGGGGATCGGGCCGAGCGACGAGTCGACGAAAGTGGCGTCTTCGTGGCCGGGGTAACGGAACCGGACGAACCAATCCCGGTAGATGGCCTGCGCCATCAGCTCCAACACCTCAATCCGCCGCCGGTTGTTCTCGATCAGATCGTTGAAGGAGCACAGAACATCGGCCAATCGATTCTGTTCAGCCCGATCCGGCAACATGACTCGCATTGCCCGTGCGCTGCCCACGTTGAAGTGCTGCTGAGCAGACCCTACGAGTTGTCCGCTGACCGCTGACCGCCCCCAGGCGGAATTGAAGATAGCGGCCAGTAGATGCGGATTCAGTTCCTTCGACGGCGTAATCACCACCAGGTCGGCGCAGTTCGACCCGTCCAATTCCATAGGCACTACGGCCGCAGTACCGGGGTAGCCAGTCCTCACAACGACCACGTCACCGGTTGAGAGGCGAGACTTTCGCAGTCTCGAATCGAAGGTCGGAGAAATACGTAGGACTCCTTCCCGCTCAATACGGAACGGCTTGATGTTTTGCGAACGAAGGAACTCGATCCCGTCGTCGACATATTCGTCCGCCATCTTTCCAACGTGCCCCACGGTGAGTCGATCGCAGAGATCACCAAGAGTCACCTCCCGCCACTCGCTCATGCGCCGAGGATCCCCCGCACCGCAGCGTCGACCTTGGCCCGCAGCACGTCAGCCTCGTCGGACAGCCGCGTGAACTCGTCATGGAGCCCGGCGAGCTTCTCCATGAAGTTCTCGTCGTCGTCCTCCACCGGCGCCGTGCCCGTATACCTGCCAGGGTTGAAGCTCCAACCTTGCGCTTCGATCTCGGCGAGCGTCGCAACACGGCACAAACCGGGAACGTCTGTGTACGCACCATCGGGGAAGCGCTCCTTCACGAGTGCGTCGCTCCCCTCGATCGTCTCGACCTGCTCGCCTCGGTACAGCCGCACGATGTTGGCGATCAGCTCGATCTGCTCGGGCAGGAAGTCCCTATGCGCGCGGTCTATCTGGCGAAACAGCCCTCGTGCGTCGATGAACAGCACCGTGTCTTCGCGAGCCGTCTTGCGCTTGCCGCGATCGAGGAACCAGAGCGTCACGGGCAGCGTCACGGTGTAAAAGAAGTTGGTTCCGATGGCAACCATCACGTCGACTGACATCGACTCCAACAGCGAGCGACGGATATCGGCCTCCGACGAGCGAGCGTCGGCCGCCGAGTTCGCCATCACGAAGCCGGCGCGCCCCTTCGGCGACAAGGCCGAGAAGAACTGCTGAATCCACACGTAGTTGGCGTTGTCGGGCTTCGGGACGCCGAACGGCAGGCGTCGATCGCCGACGAGTCGATCCTTGTCCACACCGTTCACATTGAACGGTGGATTCGCCATCACGAAGTCGAAGGCACCGACGGTGTCGTGGAGATCCTCGTAGTAGCTGTTGCCGAGCTTGATATCGCCGGAGATGCCGTGCAGCGCCAGGTTCATCTTGGCAAGGGGAACCGTGACCTCCTTCTGTTCCTGGCCGAATACCGACAGCTCCCGTGTCGCCGAGCCACTATGGCGCTCTACGAACTTGGCGCACTGCACGAACATGCCACCGGACCCGCAGGCCGGATCGAAGACCCGACCATGGAACGGCTCGATGACTTCCACGATGAGACGCACGATCGATTGCGGCGTGAAGAACTCGCCGCCGAGTCGACCTTCGGCCATCGCGAAGTTCGAGAGGAAGTCTTCGTAGATGAGACCGAACGCGTCGCCCGACAGTTTGCGCGGCAGCGGCGCGAACAGGCGAAGCAGCTCGACGAGCGTCGACTTCTCAAGACGCTGATAGCCCTTCGGCAGAACGTCCATCAGCTCGGGGTTCGCCAATTCGACAGCGCGCATAGCATTGTCGACCGCCTTGCCGAGGTCGTCGCCTTCGGGTAGTTCGACGAGGGCCGACAGCCGAGCGTCTTCGGGCACGAACAGCACCGACCGGGCGCGATAGTCGGCGGGAGTCACCGGGCGGCGTGGCGTGGCCGATGCCTTCAACTCGGGTTCCACCTGCGCGAAGCGGTGCTCGGCGTAGGCGAGGAAGATCAGCCCGAGCACGGGGCCGCGGTACTCATTGGGCGCGAGCGTGGAGTTGGCCCGAAGCTCGTCGGCCGCCTTCCACAAGGTGCTGCGTACGGTTGCCAGATCGCTGCTACTCATCGCGATTCAGTCTTCACGGTTTTGCCAAGTGTCTGCCGCCACGCCGCGAATACTGTCACACCTCGTCCGTACCCTTCTCGCATGACCACGACGACCAAGAGTCGGCTTCAGGCCGCCGACGATTTCCTCCCTTTCACCTTCGGAGAACATCCGGAGGTGAAACTTTGATTGCCATCGACCTATCGCTCAGCCCCGAACCTACGATGGAGCACATGGACGCGGACGGCCGAACTCGCCACGACGCAATCGCCGACGCGCTTCGGGCAGCTCCGTTCGCAACGCACCTCAGCGCGTTCGGGTACCGATTGACGTACAGCGAGACGCTTGGCCCTTCAATTCACGTAGCGCTCGTACTTGACCGTGACGCCTGGGATCCCGAGACCAGCCAAGCAGCCAAAGACGCCCGGTCGACCGCCGCAATAGCGCTGGCCCATTTCGACATGGCCGTCCTGTTGAATTGCCGTACAAGACTCGAGCACGCCGAATTCGCTGCCACCGAAGTCGACACCTGGACGCTGGTCGATCACCGTGTCGCTTGCTGATGGCCTCATCGACGCTGCGCAGGTCCTGCACGAACACGGGACTCCGGCTGCACGGCGCAGGTCCGTGTCGACCTCGTATTACGCCGCCTTCCACGCGGTCGGCTCGGTCACAACCTTGCTCATCAATGAACCGTTTTCCGCCGACGCTGCTCGCCGGTCGATCACCCACACTCGACTGGCCACAGTAGCCGGTTGGGCCTCCGACCTCACGAAAGCCGGGCACGAAAAAGGGAGCCAACAGCGCACCAACGACCTTCAGAAACTCAAGATCTTCGAAGCTCCGACCGACCAATTCACCGTCCTGGGCACATCGATCGCGGACCTTCACCGGCTCCGGGAACTTGCCGATTACCAAACGGTGGAGGAGGTTTCAGGAGAAATGTCGCAGAGTTGCCTCACGGCCGCCGAGAACGTCGTGGCAGCCGTTGCTTCTCTCACGAGCCCAACGCTTCACCCGCAGCTCGAGCGACTTGTCAGCGCCGCGCTCTTCAAGAGCCGTGACGAATAGCGCAGCAACGGCCGCGGACCACATCGTCCTCAACGAGCAGCGCCACATTGGCCAAGCACTGGAGAACGCGGAGGACATGATGATCTCGTCACTGGTTGCAATTGTGCGTGCGACCGGCGAACAGCTCACGGCGACGGTCGCTTATCCCGACGGCGACCAAGTCGGACTCGTTCTCGTTGAAGGCTCCCGGCAGTGAGCGACCTGACGATCGCCGGGTAGAGACCACGGTCAGGCCAGGGTTCCCACCTGGCCAGCCAGGGTGATGGCGAGCGGAGGGCCGAGGATCTCGGCACCGTGTTCGGCGGCAGCCGCGGCCATGGCCACGAAGTCAGGCGGTCCGTCGCCCGGTGCGAGCATCTCGTCGGAGACGTCGGGAGATTCTCCGTCGCCTTGCGCGAGGAACCGCATGACGTCGGTCGGGGTCGTTGTGAACGTGAGTGCGTCGGTGGCTCGGGTCACTACCTGAAGGTCCATTCGGGAACTCCTCTGGTGGAGCGGTTGGGCGAATCCGTCCGCTGAACGAAACCGTACAGTTTAGTGAGCCGATTGTCAAACGAAACGGTACAGTTCTCTCTATGGATCGGCGAAAGCACTATCTCGACACCGCACTCCGGCTGTTCGCTGCGCACGGATACCACGGTGTGAGCATCGACCAGCTCGTCGCCGAGGCAGGCGGCTCAAAGGCAACGCTGTACCGCTACTTCTCGTCGAAGCAGGAGCTATTCGAGGCGATCATCGATGACCTGGCAGGCGCCGGGATCCCGGCGGAGGGAGCTATCGATCCCGCCATCGCGCTCGTCGATGGACTTCGACTGCTCGGTACCGCGATAGCCGACACTGCGCTCGACGAGCGCGTCGTTGTCCTACTTCGACTTGCCCTCGGGGAATTCACACGCTTTCCGGAACTCGCCCGCACGCTCTTCGACCGCGGGCCGGCGGTCAGCTATGCGCGCCTGACCCAGTTCCTTGCTGCAAAGCGAGAGCTCGGTGAGATCGATGTACCGGACCTCGCAATCGCTGCCGAGCAATTCATCGGCGGCATCGTCGGGCATCAGCAGCTACGCGTCGCTCTCGGGGTGAGCCGCCCGACGAAACGGGAGATGCAAGCACGCATTGATGCGGCGATCACGGCGCTGTCTGCAACGTACGCATGACGGTCGCCCAGGTCGCGGCAGCCGTGTCGTCGAACGAGCCGGCCATGTCGAGACGGCAGCCGTACTGACGAACGGTGAGCACCTCATCACCGGGATTCCACCGTGGCCAGATCTTGATGTTGCCCTCCGTCGCCACATCATTCGTCACGACTATCCCGAACACGAAAATCAATGCCGTCTCGACGTTCCGGGCGCTGTCGACCTCATTGCGTGTCACGATCACACTTGCCGCCATTCCCGGCGATCCTTCACTTCGACTGGCACCGTCGAGCCGTCGGCCCGGGTCGCGAGCGGGTCAAAGTCGCGTCGCTGCAGGCTGACGACCATCGACGGTCACCCCGGTCTGAGGCGACCCTTGACGACTGCGGCTACAGCGAGACGTTGACGCCACAACGACACGCTGTGCCCGCATTGTGGCGCTGTGTCAGCAGTCGTCTTGCCCGAAACCGGCCAGCCAGGCTCGACCCATCGAGAACGTGGAGTCGGTCGCGTGGGAGGGCCTCGCTCCGTGGGAAGCGGCCACCGTGCTCGGTTGCAGCGCGCCGACGCGGTCACGACCATTCTGGCGAGCCCATCGCTGTCGCGAGCGGTGCCATCGTGTACACACAGCGACAGCCGACCAGCGGCGATGTGGTCGCGGTGTCCGTGGGCGAACTAAGCCCGCCTCGTCCGCTTCCGACGTGGGTGCCGAAGGGCATCCCAACTACACCCTCGTCGCACCAAACCGCGCGAGTCGAAGCTCCTTTTCCAGTGGACGACGCTTCGAACCAACATGCAAGCGACGGTTGTCGCACCGGGCGACGGCGTGTCGTGCTCCCCCGAAACCCACCGACCCCCTCGTCACGGATTCCTCACGTCGCCCGTGACCGACGGGGTAGTGTCGGCCGAGCAGAGGAGGCACCATGCAGCACGACGACGATGACGTCTTCCGTCGCAACGCACCCGACTGGGCCGCGCTCGGGGTGCATGCGTCGGAGCTGCTGGGCGACGAGGCTCTCGACGCCGAGTGGCCAATGTTCTCGCACGTCCGATGGTCGCGCCTCCCTCACCTGCTGACCTGGCTCACGGTTTGCGTGCTCGACGACATCCCGACCGACGACCGTGAACGGGTCAGTGCCGCGGCGTGGTGGGATGCGGTCGGCAACCAAATTGTCGGTGCTGCGCTGCACGATGGGGCACAGGATTTCGGGGTCACGATGCGATCGTGGGGCGTCATCTTCGAGGTGGCATTCGCGACCGACGACCTCGCCGAACGCTTCCGGGACAGCGCGTCGATGCGAGCGGCGATCGAACAGCTCGGACCCCTCCGCCTGGAGGTCACGTCCGGACGCGGTGGCGGCACGTCCGGTGTTCGGCTGGCACGCCGTCCACGCCCCTTGCTCGGCAGCGGCGCGGCCAGCCTGCCGTTGCCCGAAGCCGAATGGGAATTCGCCGTGTCGCGACCCTGCTTCGTTCAGTGTCGAACACCTGACGAGCGCGCGGACCCTCAGGTTGACGCGTCGAGGGTTCGCACGTCGTAGCGCTTTACGAAACCGTCGGTCGTCACGAGGGTGCGTCCCTCGATCTGCGCTTGGGCGATCAAGAGTCGGTCGAACGGATCACGGTGAATCAGCGGCAGCCGCGAAGCCGCGAGAGCATGGGAACGAAGCACCGGGAGATCGTCGAAGTCGACGAAGAGATCTTCGAGGGCAACGTCGAGGTCGAACCTGCCGAGCGCGAACTTGATACCGAGTTCCCATGCCGACGCAACGCTCGCAGCAACTGTGTCCGCGGCACCGATGGTCGCCCGACTCTGCGGGCCAAGGCGAGCATCGTCGGTCACCCACCAGACGAGCGTGTGCGAATCAAGCAGAAGCCTCACGTGATGCCGAAAGCTTCGGAGAGATCGGCTGGCCAACTGTCGAAGTCGTCGCGAAGGCGCACCTTGCCCTTGAGGCGTCCGGGCGTCCGAACACTGGAGGCAGCGACGTACGGGGTGAGCACTACCACCGGGGTTCCGTTCCTCGCGACCACAACCTCTTCGCCGTTCAGCGCGGCATCGACAAGCCGCGACAAGTGCGTCTTTGCTTCGTGCATGTTGACTAACATCGCCTTAGTCTAGGTAGGTTCGATATATGGAAGTCAGCCACCCATGGACAAACCACCGTCGACCGTGACCACGGAACCAGTCACGTATGACGCTCGCTCGTCGAGCAGGAACATGACCGCATGTGCGAGCTCGGCGGGATCGCCTCGTCGCCCGAGCGGAATAGCCGCCTTGATGAACTCTTGCGCGGCCGCCGCGAGCGAGTTGGCCATGGCCGTCTCGAAGACGCCCGGCACGATGACGTTGACCGTAATCCCTTTGCGGGCAACGGATTTGGCCAGTGAGCGCGTCATGCCGTGCAGCCCGGCCTTCGCCGCGCCGTAGCCAACCTCTGCGGGATGGCCCATCAGCGCGGTGACCGACGAGATGTTCACGATCCGGCCGAAACCGGCCTCGATCATCGGATGCAGGGCGGCCTGCACGAGGTAGAACGACGCCGACAGATTCACCGAGATCACGCGATCCCACTCCTCCCCCGTCATGTTTCGCACCGAGTTCTCGATGAGGAGCCCCGCATTGTTCACGAGATGATCAAGGCGGCCCTGCTTCGCCACAACGTCGGCAACGATGGCCCGGCACACCTCCGGATCGCCGATGTCGGCCTTGTGCAGCGTCAACTCGCCAGGCAACTCGGATGACGCTGCGGCGAACGCGTGCGCCGTCTCGTCGTCGTTCGCGTACACAGCCGTGACACGCACCCCCTCGGCCAGGAGACGGGTGCTGATCGCGGCACCGATGCCCCTCGTGCCGCCGGTGACAATCGCGACCTGTCCGGTGAACGTCATGTGAGTTTCCTCTCCTCGCTTCGACGGGTGGTGTCGGAGCGGGCCGACGCTACCGCCGCCGGTCGAAGCCGACTGCGCGATTGCCACACGAGCGCGGACCGGGCCCACCTGCGAGTGTGGGTTTCCTTCAGCGGTGTGGCAATCGCACTTTCGACGGGCCGTAGGGTGCCGCAGCGGTGCCAATGAGGGCGCGAGTGGCGACCGCTCAGGAGCGGGCCGACCTGTGGCCCAAGGTCACGGCCAAATACAAGGGCTACGGGCAGTATCAAACGAAGACGACCCGCGAGATTCCGCTCGTGTTCCTCGACCCGGTGAAGTAGCCACGCACTTCGAGGTTCAGGGCCGCAACGGCGGGCCGCAGTCCCAACCAAGATCCGCACCATCGATCGTGCCGACGGGGCCGAGGTGGCGAACGGTGCCGTAGTCGGTCACGTCGGTGCGCAACAGATGCGCAACATCGGCCGCTCGTGGCGTCGGGCCCTCCACGGCGACCCGCGGCTGAGAGGCGATCCACCGTGCGGTCTGCGCAAGCGAACACCGCACATGCAAAGAGCCGCCCTCCCGACGCTGGCGAGCGAGGGCCAGTGACGCACCGGCCGCCATCAGGTAACCCGTCGCGTGATCGAGCGACGCTGCCGGAAGATGCAGCGGCACGGTCGAACCGTGCGCAGTTGCCATTTCGGACGCGATGCCCGTGGCGGTCTGTACGAGGCTGTCGTAGCCGCGTCGCCCGGCCCATGGACCCGCGTGCGACCATGCGGACAGCGTCACCATCACGATCGAGGGGTTCAGTGCGGCCAGATCCTGCGGACCAAGGGCAAGCCGGTCGAACGCTCCCGGTCGGAAACCTTGGACCACGACATCGGCATCGCGTACCAACCGAAGAAACTCTGCGCGCTGATCATCAGCGCGCAGATCAAGTCCGCGCCACGTCTTTCCGAAGCCGGTGTCGATGTCGAGCGAACGCAACGTCGGTAGGTGCGGGGCGAGCACACGTGTCACGGAAGCGCCATAGGCGGCAAGTGTCCGGGTGGCGATCGGTCCCGCGATCACGTGCGTGAGGTCGAGCACGCGCACCCCGGACAACGGCCGAGACGGCACACCGACGACAGGCACGGCGGCCGCGCCCTCCCCGAGGCGAACGATGTCGAACAGCGGCAACGAAGCAACCGCCGCCGCTTGTTCCGTCGCCGCCCACGCGTCCGGCGAACGGTAGGCATAGGCGACGCCACCCTCAGCCAGCACCGCGTCCTCCACGTCGACCGCGCGCCACGTCCGCAACGCCGACTCGACCGCCGCACGATCGTCGGGCACCGAGCACGCGCGAAGCACCGCACCATGATGGTGCGGGTAGTTCGTATGCAGTTGCACGAACCCGTCGGCGACCTCGTAGAACCCGGAAAGCGGGGCCCACATCGGTTCCGGCTTCTCGCCCTCGACACGACAGAACCGCTCGCTAAGAAACGCTGCGGCAGCGTCGGACCTCGAGACCCGGACGCCAGCAGGCCCACCGCCGAGAACCCCGGCAGCGAGATGCGAGGCAGCGATCGCCGCAGAAGCGACCGAGCCTAGATCGAACGGACCCGGCAGCACATTCGCCGAGGAGTCCCAGGTCGTCACCGAGTCGAGAAGCGCCGCGTCACCGCCGCCCGCCTCCCAGATTTCCCTGAGGGCGTCCGCGCTCACGCCGCCGCACCGACCAAGTCGTGGTCGGCGACCGGGACGGGATGTGGCGGTGGCGGGCCGATATAGCGGGCGCTCGGCCGAATGATCTTGTTGTCCGCCGCCTGTTCCAACACGTTCGCGCACCACCCGATGACCCGCGAGGAGGCGAAGGTCGGCGTGAACATGTCCCGCGGAATGCCGCACTGCTCCATCACGACGCCAGCGTAGAACTCGACGTTGGTGCGCAGTTGGCGTCCGGGCTTCAGCTCCTCCAGCAATTCGACGACGCGACGCTCGACCGTCTTCGCGAAGTCGACGAGCGGGCCGCCGAGGCGTTCTGCGACGCTGCGCATGAGCAGTGACCGAGGGTCATCGGTGCGGTACACGGCATGGCCGAAGCCCATCATCTTCTCGCCTGCGAGCACACGGGGACGCACCCAGTCGTCGACACGGTCGGGCGTGCCGATCTCGTCGAGCGCGTCCAACGCGCGGCTCGGCGCACCACCATGCCACGGTCCACTCAGCGCGCCGACCGCACCGACGATGCACGCACCCAAGTCGGCACCGGTCGACGCGATCACGCGCGACGTGAACGTCGAAGCGTTGAACCCGTGGTCGATCGTGGTGATCAGGTACTGCTCGATCGCCCGTGCGCGCTCGGCCGACGGAACAACCCCGTCGAGCATGTAGAGGTAGTTCTGCGCGTACCCAAGATCGGATCTTGGCGACACCGGTTCAAGCCCCTGACGCAGCCGATACAAGGCGGTGAGCAGAGTCGGGGTGACCGCGCAGAGACGTAACGCATCAAGGCGACGCTGCGCATGATCGATGTCGATGTTCGGACGCATGCCAGCGGTAGCGCCTACCAGCGACAGAGCCGTGCGCAGGCCGTCGAGGGGCAGAAACGACGCGCCCGCACGAGCGATAGCGGGAAGCACAGGAGCGACCGCGGCCGGGATGAACTGCAATGGCCGGACCTCGTCGATGAAGGCCGCCCGCTCCTGCGCGGTTGGCAGCTCGCCCTCGAACATGAGATGCCACACGTCCTCGAGCGAACGCTTCTCAGCGAGTTCAACAGCGTTGTACTGGCGGTAGTGGTAGAAGCCTTCCTGCCCTCGGACGTCTCCCACCTCGGTCTCCGCGACCACGACCCCCTTGAGGCCGCGCGCGACATCAATGCCGGCATTCGCCGCTGGGGCAATCTGTGCAATGCGCATCAGGTCGCGCATGCTCACCACGCCAACAATCTCGGTGTCGTGCACGACCGGCATATGGCGGTACCCGCGCTCGCGCAGCAGATGGAGCGCTGACGACACATCAACGTCGGGGTCGATCGTGTCGGGGTCCTCCGTCATCCACTCCGAGACCGGGGAAGTCGAGGTGGATGCTCCCGTCGAAGCCATGCGAAGCAGATCGCGCTCGGTCAAGATACCCACCGGACGCGATCCGGCCACGATCACCACCGACCCGACGCGGCCCTCGTACATGCGAGCGGCAACCGTCGCGACCGTGTCGGTCGGTGCCGCAACCACGACCGGCTGGCTCATCACATCTCGGACGGATCGGCTGACGTTGCTCGCTGTGGTCATGCTGGAACGCTCGCGCCGTCGATCATGATTGTCAATGTTGATTATCAGATCTGAATCAATGTATCGTCGCACCCATGCCCAGTCGGCCCGACACGCTCTCTGCTCGCGAAGCCGCCGCAGCACTTGGCGTCAAGGTCGAAACGCTGTACGCCTATGTGAGCCGAGGTCAGCTTCACCGAACGGACGGGCCTGACGGGCGCACCAGCCGATTCTCCTCGGCGGAGGTCGAAGGACTCGCCCGCAAGCGTCGGCGTGCCGGGCCCGCAACCACGACAGATACCGTGACTCAATGGGGCCGCGGCTCACTGTTCACGGGCGACGTCGGCGTTCACACCGCCGTCACCACGATCGCCAACGGCGAACTCAGGTACCGCGGGCACGACGCGACTGTATGCGCACAGATGATGACGTTCGAGTCAGCGGCCGAGCTGCTCTGGGGCACCCCCGACCCAGACCACTCGGTCACGTGGACCTCCGACCCTTCGACCGCCGCCCTCGCCCGAAGGGTCGGCGACCTGCTTCCGCCCGGCGCAGTTCTCGCCGATCACCTCCGGGCGATCACCGCCGTGGTCGCCGGGGCTGACCCACTCCGGTTCGATTTGCGCACGGACGCGGTCAAGGCAACCGCACGGGCCTTACTCGCCGCACTCGTGGATGCGTTGCCGCAGCGTCGACCGGGCGGCGTCCCTCGACTCGTGCTGGGCGAGCGCACCGTCACGAACTCGATGGCCGGGCGGCTCTGGCTGCGGGTCTCACCCGTGCGGCCGGAGGGCACCGCGCTCAGCGTCCTCAATGCAGCAATGGTGCTGCTGGCGGATCACGAGCTGGCAACGTCCACGTTCGGCGTTCGCGTCGCCGCCTCGACGCGAGCTGATCCATATGCGTGCATAGCAACTGGTCTCGGCGTCTTGTCGGGGCCGTTGCATGGGTCCGCGAGTGCGGCGGTTCATCAGTTGTTGCTCGAAGCAAGCCAGGCCGAGGGAGCGACCGCAGCAGTTGCCCGGCGGCTGCGACTCGGCGAACTCGTACCAGGGTTCGGACATCCCCTGTATCCCAACGGCGACCCACGCGCGGTCGCGTTGCTCGACCTGCTTCGGGCCAGTCAGCCCAACGCCCGGCGTCTTGCCGTGGTCGAAGCGGTGCTGTCCACGGTCGGGCGACGAAACCCGGTGCGCCCCAACGTCGACTTCGCGCTCGCCGCCCTCGCGTTCACCTCGCTCATGGCCGGCGATGCGGGGGAGGCGATCTTCGCGCTCTCCCGCAGCGCCGGCTGGATCGCCCACGCCCTCGAAGAGTACAGCGAACCGCCCCTCGGCTACCGAGCCCGCGCCGTCCCCGACGCCCTGCCTGTCACCACCTGAGCCGCCGAACCGACCCGGTCGCGGTACATCCGGTGCGTCCGCGGTGCATTCGGGCGCGCCAAGTGCACCGCGAGCGGACCGGTTGTACCGCGACCGCGGGCACAAGCACCAGTCCACCCGTCAGGGCGTCGAGAGTCCCTCAGATGGCCGGACGCTCAGACTTCGAGGCCGGACGCTCAGACTTCGAGGCCGAAGCGGGTCTGGACGACACCTGAGGGCGTCACGATCTCCCATACGGACGCGCCAGACGGAAGCATCCGGCCCTTCAGCCGCAGTCCACCCTCGACGAACAGCGAGTTTCCCTGCCGTTCCATCTCGGCGACCGCCTCGGTCGAATCGTGGAACTCGTGCGGTAGGCCGGAGATGCGGTCGAGCCGCGCCCTCCATGCCTCCTCCACGATGATCGACATGTACGTGCCACCCGAGTGCGCCATCGTGTGCTCGGGCGTTCCGGGGGCTGGGCACGGCGTGACCACCGCATGGACCTCGGACGCTCCGCGACTCGCAGTCCGCACCGTGAGGACGCCCTCCGCATGCATCGACGGGAACATGTAATGGAACTGCCAATGATCGGCAAGGCCGTCTGGATGAACGTCGGTGCTGAGCACAAGGAAGAGTCGGGCGTCGGAGCAGAACCCTACCGCTACCGAAATGACCTCCCGGAATGCGTCGCACGCCGACACCGGCCCACTCGCCAGACCGGTCGGGACGACGCGTTCAATCACGGCAATGGCTCGTCCTTCGGCGTTGATCGTCGCGACGACGTTTTTCTTGCTTCGACCGAACATTGCATCGCGCATCGGCACGAACAAGGGCAAAGCACATAGGCCGAATGGCCCACCTGTGGGGTCGCAAAATCGCGACGACCCGCTACAACGACGTGAGCGCCACCAGCACATCGGCATCACGAGCCACAGGGCGGCCCACCGAACCCGCCAGCGCCACCGCTGCCGCAACCATCTCCGCGTTCGTGCGCGAACTGCGACCCGCCGCGTCCTCGATGCCGACGCGCAGGTGCCCGCCCCGTTCCAACGTGGAACGCGCGAGCGGCGAGTCGAGGACCGAGTCACCGAACAGGCTCACGATCCAGGGGAGACCGCTGCCTTCCATCATCGAGAGGTACACATCGAGGGCGGCGGTCGTTGGCGGAAGACCGAAGTTGATGCCCTTCGTGTCGACACGGTCGACCATCCACTCGCCGCCGAAGTACAGCTTCACGAGCGAGCCCGCCGGGAAGCCAACCTTCGCACCATAGGCAAGGATCCATCGAAGGTGGCCGGGCTCGAAGACGCCGAGCGACATCGGCACCCGCATTTCTTTCGCGAAGCCGATCATCTCGTGCGCCTCGCGAAACTTCAGACCATCGGTGTACGTACGGGTTGGGAGTCCAGCCTCATCGAAGCTGCCGAAGGTCGTGATGCCCGGGTCGATCGCAAACATGCGCAGCACCCCGGCTTCGGCCATCGGACGCAGATGCGCGTTTTCCTCCGCCGCCGCACGTCCCGTGAGGTAATCGGTGTAGATCAGTGCCGCAGGATGTGCGGCAAGGATCTGCTCGCCCACCTCGATCACCTGCTGAGAGGCGTCTGTCGCGTCGAGTCGCATGTCGTGGTGGTGGTGCACGATTCCTGCCCCAGCGTCGAGGCAGCCAATTCCTTCGGCCGCCATCTCCGACGCTGACTGCGCCGGAATGTCCCAGCGCAGCGGCGAGATCGCGACCTCGATGACGGCAGGTGCCGATGGGTTCATGGCGACTTCCTCTTTCGGGTCCTCGCGCCAATACGAGCAGGCTTCGCTGGCGGTTTCGCTCTCGGTTCTGGTGTCGGTTTCGCTGACGGTTTCGGTGACGGTTTCGGTGCCGAAAGCCCAAGCTCGGCCTCGTGTCCCGGTGCAGCGACACCGCGCAAGACCGTCGCCACGGCTTGCTCTGCAACGGCTGCTGCGCTCGCACCGCGTTTCGGCGAGAACCATTCAGCGGTCCAATTCAGCGCTCCGAGTACAAGCATTCGAGCAACGAACAGGTCGGTGCCGGGCTGAAGTGCACCCGCTCGATCAGCGGCCTCGATGAGCTCGTTCCAATACGCCCCGTACCTCCGCTGCTCCGCAAGGTGGCCCTTCAGCACCTCACGGGGCACCTGGCCGACGATGCGGGCCTGCGCCGACGTGTAATCACTGATCTCCAACACAGACAACGTATGCGCGCGTACGGCCGTGGCGAGACGGGTCAAAGGGGTCGCTTGAGGGGGCAGCGCGTCCAGGGCGCTTTGGACGTGGTCCCATGACGTTTGAATCCCGAGGTGGAGGATCTCTGCAACCAGTTCCTCGCGGCTGGCGAAGTGGTAGTAGAGGCTGCCGGTCTTGATCCCGGCAAGCTCTGCGATGTCAGCGAGGCGAGCATTTGCGTAACCGTTCTCGCGGAAAACCTTCGCCGCGGCGTCGAGGATGCGCTGACGAGTTCTCTCCGACTTCGTCAGATTGGACGCTGCTTCCTCGGCACTCACCTCGGCATCCTCTCACCGGTGCGCAGCGCGGACGAGCACCCGGTGGACTTTTCGAATCAGAAGTAGATATCGTGCGGCTCAATTCCGCACGCTGAAGGGCCACGAATGCTGAACAAGTTCGATGACTATCCAATCCACCAGACGCCCGAGCCGATCGCGCACGTGGCATCCTCGGACCGCAATGCGTACGACCGCACGTGGTTCAACGGGTACTCGACCAACGTTGAGTCGTACTTCGGTATCGGCATGGCCGTGTATCCGCATCGGGGCATCCTCGACTGCGCGTTCAGCGTCGTCGAGAAGGGTGGCCGCCAGCACTCGTTCTTCGGTTCGCGGCGTGCACCGATCGAACGCACCGAGATGCGTGTCGGCCCGTTCCGGCTCGAAGTCATCGAACCACTGCGCCGCACCCGCGTGATCCTGGATGACAACACCAGTGGACTTGCCTGTGACCTCTTGTTCTCGTCCCGGACGGCCGCGATCCAGGAGGCTCGGCAGACGTTGTGGAGCGGTGCTCGGCGCACCATGGACGCCACGCGTTTCGATCAGTTCGGCCGATGGTCGGGGGTCGTTCGCCATCCCGATGGCGAGTTCAACGTCGATCACGACACGTGGCGGGGTACGAAGGACCGGTCGTGGGGCGTCCGTGGTGTCGGTGAACCGGAGACGGGCGGCGCCCCGGCCAAGGGACGCAGCGCCTTCTTCCTCTGGGCACCGTTGGTCTGGGACGATCACATCTCCCACGCGATCTTTTTCGACGGCCCGACCGGCGAGCCGCTCGTCCGGGAAGGCATCGAAGCACCGCTCTATCCAAGCGAGGCGGAGATTCCCGACGTTGCCGACGCGACCGATACCCGCATGGCGACCGCCGCGCATCGCGTGACATATCACCCCGGAACGCGGCTGGCGTCATCGGCCGAGATCGACCTGATCCGTCACGGTGGAGCGACCCGAACGATCTCTTTGGCACCCGTGCTGACGTTCCACATGAAGGGTCTCGGCTACGGCCATCCGCATTGGCGGCAGGGCATGTGGAAGGGCGAGCTTGAAATCGGGTCTGAGTCCTTCGACCCCTCGGGCCTCGATCCTCTTGCACCCGAGAATCTGCACGTGCAACAGGTGGTCCGAGCGAGCGACGGTGACGGACGAACCGGCGTCGGCGTGCTGGAGCAGGCCGTTGTCGGGCCCTATTCGCCTGCGGGATTCGTCTCGATGCTCGACGGGGCGGTCGCGCGATGACTGCTTCAACGCCGACGTTGGGGTTCGACCTGTCGAGCCCGGAGTTCTGGGCGCAGGGACCCGAGGCGAAACTCGACGCATTCGCGCTGCTCCGCCGAGAGCGTCCCGTGTCGTACTGGGCGGAGAGCGAATGGCTGGTGCCGGACGTGGCCCGCCGTGGCAACGGCTACTGGGCGCTCACGAAGTACGACGACATCATGGCCGTGTCACGCGACCCGGAGTTGTTCTGCTCCGCGCAGGGCATGACCGTCGGCGAGGTTAACCCGAAGTTGCTGGAACTGTTCGGGTCCATGATCGTCATGGACGACCCGCGCCACGCGCGCCTACGCCGGATCGTGTCCGCCGGCTTCACGCCTCGCATGTTGAAGCGTGTGGAGGACAGCGTCCAACGGATCGCATCGCGCATCGTCGACAACATCGCAGAACGCGGCGAGTGCGACTTCGTGACCGAGGTCGCAGCGGCGCTTCCACTCCAGATCATCTGCGACATGATGGGCATCCCGGAGTCGCAGTACGGCTACGTGCTGGAACGCACGAACACCATCCTCGGCGGGTCCGACATCGAGTACATCGCCGAGGGTGTTGACATACCGGTGGCCCGCAACAGCGCGGCGCGCGAACTCGCGGAGCTCATGGAGACGTTGGCCGCAGACCGCCGCGGCAAGGAGGGCGACGATCTCACGACCATCCTCGTCAATGCGACCGTGGATGGCGAACGGCTCACCGGACCGGAGCTGACAGCGTTCTTCAATCTGCTCACGACCGCGGGCAACGAAACCACCCGCAATGCAATCAGCCACGGCATGCGCCTCCTTCACGACCATCCCGACCAACGCGCAATCTGGGCGGCCGACTTCGACGATGTTGCCGCAACCGCAGTCGAGGAGATCGTTCGATGGTCGAGCCCCGTCGTGTACATGCGTCGCACGGCTACCGCAGACACCGTGATCCGCGGCCAGGAGATCAGGGCGGGCGAGAAGATCCTGCTGTTCTACCTCTCGGCCAATCACGACGAGGATCACTTCGAGAATGCCCGCGAGTTCGATGTCCGACGCGCCCCGAACGCACAGCTCGGCTTCGGTGGACCCGGCCCGCACTTCTGCCTTGGCGCCCACCTCGCCCGCCGAGAAATGACCGTGATGTTCCGGGAGCTGTTCACCCGGCTGCCCGATCTCGCGGTGGCGGGTCCGGCTGACTACCTGCGCTCCAGCTTCATTCACGGCGTCAAACACCTCCCCTGCCGATTCACACCAACCCGCTGACGCCGGAGGTGACACGGGCTGAATTCGTCGGCCGCTTGCGAATCTAACTGGCGTTCGATTAGGTTCCGCTACTACAAAGTCAGTGACCGGCGTCACATCGCAAACTGTTCTTCCTCCGCGGTCCACGCCAGTCGTGAAACGTCAGCAAACAGCAGCCCCCAGTCAGCCCACCGAACACAACACACACGGGAGACCTGAATGATGAACAAGAAGCCCCTCGCCACCTTTGCGGCCCTTGGACTCGCAGTCGCAGTCCTCGCGCCCTCCACATCGTCGCTTGCCGCCGCCAAGAAAGCCGCGACAAAGGCCACGTCCCCAGCCGTCATTGCCGCGTCAAAGGCGGCGACAGCCGCCAACAAGAAGGGCACCTTCCGCGCCCCGCCGACGAGCGGCCCCGCCCTCAAGAAGAACATCCGCGTGATGTACATCTCCTGCCTTGAGGTGCTCCCGTCATGCTCCGAGCCAACCGTGTTCGCCAAGGAAGTCGCCGCGGACCTCGGTTGGAAGATGGACATCCGTGACGCACAGGGCGTGCAGGCGAACAACATCCCATTCGTAGAAGAAGCAGTTGCCGGCAAGTACGACGTGATCATTGCTCAGTCGATGGACTGCGGGCCAAGCAAGGCCGCCATCCAGAAAGCCGTCGCGGCCAAGATCCCCGTGGTCACCTTCTATTCCTTCGACTGCAACGATCCGAAGTCGAACGCCGGTCCGCCGCTCTTCACGAGTCCGAACTACAGCCCGAACTACAAGGGCTACGCCGAGTTCACACTCGATTGGGGCAAGGCCAAGGCCGACTGGCTCATCCAGAAGTCGAACGGCAAGGCCCAGGTGATCGAACTTCGTCAGGAGGACGCAATCGTCGTGGCCTACATCAACGATGGCTTTGAGGCCCAGATGAAGAAATGTTCCGGTTGCAAGATCGTCGATACCGTGAAGTTCACCGGGGCAGATATTGCGTCCGGCGCGTTCGCGCAGAAGGTTGCAACGGCGCTCACGGTGAACCCCACGGCCGACTCGATCCATATCCCTTACGACGGCCTGCTGCTCATGGGTGGACTCGGAGCGCTGAAGGATGCGAACAAGATCGGCAAGATCAACGTGGTCGGCGGCGAGACGGTTTCGGCCAGCTTCGACATGCTCCGCAACGGTTCGCAGACGATGGCCAACGTGTTCGTCCATGCCTGGACGGTCCGGGCAGCATTTGATACAGCAAACCGCGCCCTCAACGGAGAGACCAAGTTCCCGGACAGCGGCCTCGGCTGGATCATTCTCGACAAAGCGAACGCCCCGAAGGTCGGTGGGTATGAGCCGCCGTTCGACTACCGCGCTGCCTACAAGAAGAGCTGGGGCCTGGCCTAAATCCACCCTGTCGGCAACCTTGACTTTGAGCTGACGACACACGAGTGAGCAACACACAAACGCAGAATGCCGGGGTCGCCATTGCGGCGGCCCCGGCGCTCCGCATCACCAATCTCACCAAGAACTTCCCTGGCACACGTGCCCTCGACAGCGTTGACCTCGAAGTCCGCAAGGGATCGATCCACGCACTACTCGGCGGCAACGGCTCGGGAAAATCCACGCTCATCAAGGTCCTCGCGGGAATCGAACGCGGCGACGCGGGCGGCACAATCCAGCTCTTCGACGCCGCCCCGATAGCGAGCGACCACACCACATCGGCGTGGGCACGGGCGGCCGGGCTTCGCTTCGTTCACCAGAATCCCGGCGTCTTTCCCTCTATGGACGTTGCCGAGAACATCGCCATGGGACTCGGATACCCGACCGGCGGTATCGGACAGATCGACTGGGACGAACTACGTGCGCATACGAGTGAGCTGATCCGGCGCTTCAAGATTCCTGGCGGTGCACGCACTCCCGTCGGAGCGCTCAGCCCTGCGGGCCGCACACTCGTGGCCATCGCCCGGGCCATGGCCGACACCACGTCTTCTGGCGACGTCATTCTGATGCTTGACGAACCCACCGCGTCGCTTCCGGCGCGTGAGGTCAAGCTCCTCATGGGACGTCTACGCGCACTGGCCGACGACGGCGAGACAATCATCATCGTCAGTCATCGCCTCGACGAGATTATCGACGTTGCCGACCGCATCACGGTGCTTCGAGACGGCAAGCTCGTCGCAACCGTCGAGACCAGCGAGACCACCGAGGGCGAAATCATTGAGCTCATTGCCGGTCGCAAGGTCGAGCAGATGGAGCGGCGTTTCATTGCCATGGATGGCGGCCGGATCGGCGAACCACTCCTCGAGGTCGAGAAGCTCAAGCTGTTCCCCTTCCTGGACAAGGTCAGCTTCAAGGTGCATCGCGGCGAAGTGCTCGGCATCGCCGGGCTCCTCGGCTCCGGTCGCACCGAGTTGCTGATGACGCTCTTCGGTGCCATGGACCGTGACGGTTTCCCTCGGTTCATGCAGCAAAAGGGCAGCGTCCGGCTGGAGGGCAAGGAAATCCGGCCCATGAACCCGGGCGAGGCGATGGATCTCGGCATCGCCTACATCCCAGAGGACCGCTCGTCGTTGGCGTCGTTCATCGACTGGTCAATTCGGGACAACATCACGATCGCCTCGATCGGCCGTTACTTTCGCCACGGCTGGCTTGGGTCTGCTCGAACCGGACGGGCCGCCCAGACAGCGATGCAAAGCTTTACCGTCAAGGCCGAAGACGACGAACAAGAGCTCAACCAACTCTCGGGCGGCAACCAACAGAAGGTCATCATGGCCCGCTGGCTGGCCCGCATTCCGACGCTGCTCCTGGCCGACGAGCCCACACAGGGCGTCGACGTTGGTTCGCGTACCGATATTCACCACTTCATCCGCAACGCGGTCGATGAGGGTGCCTGCGCAATCGTTGTCACATCGGACTTCGAAGAACTTGCGCGCATTTCTGACCGCGTCTTGATCCTGCATAAGGGCAAGTTCCGCGCAGAGCTCCAAGGTGAAGAACTCACCGCTCACCGTATTGAAACACTGTTGAACCTGATTGGGATTGAGGAAAACTAGATGCTCGGCTTTGGACGCGCGCTCACCAAACAGATCGAAAAGTACGGCCTGATTGGCGTCTTTATGGTCATGATGACGTTCTTCTGGTTCTTCACCGAATCCGCCGGGCGCTTCGGCACATCCGCCAATCTCAAGGTGGTCATCGTAAATGCGATGGTTCGCGGCGCGCTCGGTCTTGCATTCATTGTGCCTCTGCTCGCCGGGCAATTTGACCTTTCTGTTGGTTACAACCTTGCCTTCTCCGGCGTGATGACCGCCGTTGCCTTCGAGCGATGGGGCTGGCCGTTGTGGATCGCGATCCTCGTTGGCGTTGGGTGCTCAACGCTTGTCGGTGTGGTGAACGGGCTGTTGGTGGTCAAGGGCGGGATCAATGCGCTGATCGTCACGCTCGGTATGGCTACGTTCGTCGACGGCCTGGTACGACGAATGTCGGACGGCCAGGTAGTTTCGATCAAGAACCCTAAGAACGACAACTGGCTTGTCGCGCAACGTGACTTTCCGCGTCCAGCGATCTTCGTGATCGTCGTGGCGGTGGTCCTCTGGTATGTGCTCGAACACACGCCCTGGGGACGCAAACTCCATGCCGTTGGCGCCAATCCGGCCGCTGCTCGTCTGGTCGGTATCAACGTCAAGAAGATGGTGTTTTCGAGCTTTGTGCTGTGCGGCTTCATCGCTGGGATTACGGGAATCCTTCAGGTCGCACGCGACTCAGGCGGCAATCCGTCGAACGGTCCCGGCTATCTGCTCCCCGTCTTCGCCGCCGCGTTCCTCGGGTCGACCGTGATCAAGCAGACGTTCAACGTCCGAGGCACACTGGTCGGTTTGTTGTTCGTGGTGTTCGCCGTCAACGGGCTGCAGCTTGCGGGCGCGAAGCCCTACGTCGAACAGATCTTCAACGGCCTCGCGCTCCTGGTGGCCGTGCTCATTACCGCCTATATCGGCCGCCTGCGCGGCAAGCGCCTTTTCATGTGAGGAACCACTGTGCCTGATACCGACTTGGTTGAGACTCGCTGGATCGTCGACGATGTGCCGTCGAAGCGGTGGCCCGTGTACACACGCGGCAACGTTGGCGAGGTCTTCCCTGACGCGATTAGTCCGCTCGGATGGACCTTTCTCGGCGACTACACCGAGTCTGGGTGGCGCGACGCCTACAAGCGACTCGGAGCGTTTGCCGATCGCGACTTCGACGACGGACCACGCGTTTTCAGTGGTGTGTTCAACGGCTACGCATATCTGAACGCGTCGATCTTGCGCGTGCTCGGTGTGCGCTCGCCAGGGCTGACGGCCGAAGCGGTCGACATGCAGCTGCTCGGCGATTCCTCGGCACCGCCCTACGACGAGCAGAAGGGCGATCGCAACGTCTGGCTCACCATGAAGACCACGAAGACCACACTCGCGGTCTTACGCGGCGAAGGGCTTCCGCAACCGGCGATCGACTCACGAAGGCTCGCGGCCGCGGCTTTGGCCGCAGCACCGCCTCTCGCAACGGCAACGAACGACGAGCTGGTCGCCTACGCAGAATCGATGCAGTCGACCCACGCTGCCCTGTTCTCCAACCACTTGTTCGTAACCGGCGGGAGCCAGGTGGCCGCCGGGTTCCTTGCGTGGCTCTGCATTCGAGCAGGAGAGCCAGGCCTGCAGCTCGACCTCACGACCGATCTCGGAGATGTGGAATCCGCCGCGCCCGGCCTCGCGCTGTGGGATCTCGGGCGCATCGCTCGCGCGAACTCGGCCGTCACCGCAGCCTTCGACGCTGGCGTCAAAGGTCTCTGGGCTCGTTTACAGAACGACCCCTCAGCCACCGAGTTCGTGGCCTCGTTTCGCGCGTTCCTCGTGGAGCACGGACACCGTGGTCCGAACGAGTGGGAGATCATGTCGCCGACGTGGCGCATCGAACCCGACATCGCTCTCGCCGCCGTGGAGCGCATGCGCCTCGCCGACGAAACGCATGCACCAAGTTCGCAACGCGACAAGGCACGTGCAATACGTGAGGCCGCGGAGATTGAGATCCTCGACAATCTCGACTGGAACGATCGACGCCGATACGCCAAGGTGCGTCGGGCGACCGCTCGTTACGCGCAAGGACGCGAAGCGACGAAGAACCAGTGCATCATCGTTTTGAATGCGGTCCGGGAGACCATGGTCGAACTGAACCAGCGCACCATTGCTCGTGGGGGCGTCGAGGACTTCAGACATGCGTCGATGTTGAGCTGGACGGAGTTTAAGGAGTACCTCGTCGAGCCGGCATCGAAGCTTTCGCTGATCGACCAGCGGTGGGCGTACCACCAGCGTCTGGTGGCCATCGACCCGCCGTACGTCGTCGTCGGCACGCCACCGTCGCTCGCGTCCATTGAGGCCGAAGTGGCTACGGAGCTGGGTTTCGTTCCGGTAGGCACGGAACTACAAGGTGCGGGCGGTAGTCCGGGGATCGTGCAGGGTCGGGCACGGGTGATCCTAGAGCCGTGGGAGACGAACGGCATCGAGCCCGGCGACATCCTCATTGCCCCGATCACCGACCCATCATGGACACCGCTGTTCCTCGCCGCGGGCGGCGTCGTGGTCGACGTTGGTGCTGCGCAAAGCCATGCCGTGGTGGTGTCGCGCGAGCTGTGCATTCCATGCGTGGTGAGCGTAAAGCGTGCGACGAAAATCATCCCCGACGGGGCGTGGGTGGAAGTTGACGGCTCCGCTGGCACGGTCAAGATCCTGCGCCTCGCCGACGCGCCGGTTCCTGTCTAAATCAGTCCAGTGAGCGTCGGTCGGTCCTGTCCTGAGCCCGAGTTCATTTGTACGTTTCGGGTTTGGCGAGGAGTTCGTAGTTTGCCTGGTCGGCGGCGAATCGTTCCAGTGTGGCCATTGGATGATTGCGCATGGCGAGGAGGTCGCGGAGGAATTGTTGGATGGGGTTGGCGATGTTCATGGCCCCACCCCCGGCTTGCGCGAACACAGTAAGTGCAGCGTCGAGGGAGTTGGCGATCGTTCGTGCTGCGGCGTAGCGGCTTCGCAGCGCAGCTCGTTCGTCGACGATCGACCCGCCGTCAAGGACGGAGCTGTACATCGCGGCCCATGATGCGACCATCGACTGCGTCATCATGTCGATGTGAGAGATGGCTTCTGCGAGGCGGAGATGCAGTTCTGCCTTTTTGGCTACCGGAGGGCCGCCGAACGCCGGTTTCCTGGTCGTGGATTGATTGAGGTATTCGTCGACCAGGCCGGAGGCCGCGCCGAGGGCGGGGGAAGCAATCGACCAGGAGAAGATGTTCATCCACGGAAGCCGATAGAGCGGCGCGGTGTTGAGCTCCCATCCTGGACGTTGCCAGCCCGGGTTGCGGAGGTCGTCAATAGCGTGCGTGCGGTACTCCGGGACAAAGGCGTTGTCGACGATCACGTCTTTGCTGCCGGTACCGGCCAGGCCGGTCACGTGCCAGGAGTCCTGGTCGACGGTGAAATCGGGTCGGCCGATGAGCAAGGCGTGGCTGCCGGCCTCGGGTTCGCCGGTGATGAGCGCGCCGAGAATCGCCCAGTCGCAGATGTCGACGCCACTGGAGAAGCTCCATCGTCCGTCGAGAATGAAGCCCCCATCGACGCGACGAGCAGTCCCTGTTGGCGCGTACGACGACGAGACACGGGCGCGGGGGTTCGTTTCCCACACGTCGTGTTGGGCTTCGGGGTGCATGCAGGCCACTTCCCAGGGGTGGGCGCCGACGACGCCGCCCACCCAGCCGGCAGCTGCACAAGCAGAGGCGAGGAGCACAACACCGCGGAAGTGCGTGACCGGGTCGAGTTCGAGCCCTCCCCACCGCTTCGGTTGCAGCGCAACGAAGACGCCTGCTTCATCGAGCTCGTCGACGGTATCGGCTGGCATGCGTCGCAGCGTCTCGGCCTCAGCGGATCTGGCTCGGATAGCGGGGAGTAGCGACCGGATTCCATCGAGGTACGCGTCGGGGTCGACCTTGCGGGCGTGGGACTGGTCGGTGGTGGTTTCAAGAATCGTCACGTCGCACGTCTCAGTTCAGAATCCCGGCAAGCGGCACGTGCACTTGGTCGGTTCGGAACACGATGTCGTCGACCCCTTGGCCGGCATTGAATCGTGCGGCGAGTTCGTCGGGATCAAAGGATTCCCCGACGGGATTGGCCCCGAATGCGGGGCCGGCCATGAATGCATTCGCCTCATCCGGTGTGAGGACGTCGATCTGGAACTCCATCTGGTTGCCGTCGGGGTCGAGGTAATAGAGCGACAGGGTGAGGCCATGGCGGATGGGCCGGACCGGCACGATGCCCATGGCCTTCAGACGGGTGTAGAGGTCGACGAGTTCGGCGATGCTGTTCCACGTGTAAGCCAGATGGTTCACGCCGACCGCTACCTTGGGTCGTGGCGGCAGATCGGAAGGAGCCGGACCGAGGTTCACGAACGCGAAGCGGTGGTGTTCGTCGTCGTAGGTGAGGAATGCGAGCCGATGGTCGCGGTGCTGGATACGGGCGTCGAACACGCTCACGTACCAGTCGATCATCTCGTCGAAGCGGTGGGTGTTGTAGACGACATGGGCGAACTTGCTGGGCGCAGTCATGATGCGGTCTCCTCGGGTGGCGTGTTTAGCGGGCGGGGTATACAGGGCGGGTACGGCGGTCAGGGTTAGCTGCAAATGACGTTCAGGAGGGCCTGACGGTTCTCGGTGCGCACGGCGTGAAGTGCAGTTGCGATCGCGGCGTCGAGCTGAGACCGTTCGGTGACGCGGAGGCCGAGACCGCCTGATGCTTCGGCGTAGCGTTCGAAGTCGGGCGACGGGCCGAGGTCGGACAGGCGTCGTTCGCCATTCGTTACCGCAAGCCCGTCGGGGTACACCGATCGGGTGGCGTAGTCGACGGCGCCCCACGTCGAGTTGTTGGCGATGACCGTGAGCACCGGAAGGTCATGTTTGGCCGATGCGTGGTGACACGCCGCCGGGTTGGCGAACATGTAGGCACCGTCACCGACCAGCGCCGCCACGGTACGGCCGCGACCTGCATATCTGGCACCCAACGCCGCGGGAAGTGCCCATCCGAGTCCACCCGAAGGTGGCAGGTAGAAGTACGTACCGGGCGACGTACGACGAAGCAGTTCCGGTTGGGCCCAATACTCGTTGAACACGATGTCGGACGGGCCGAGCGCGTCGCCGAGCGCCGCAGCGAGGAACGTCTTCGTGATCGGTCCATCGGCGGTGGAACGCGCCCGAGCGCGCTCGGTGGCCGCACGCTGCGCCGTGGACGTTTGGGTCAACGCGACCCGACAGCCCGGATCGATTCGACTCCGACGTTCGTGCAACGCGCTGCTCAGTGCCTTCACGAATGCCGACGGAGTCGACGACACGGTGATATCGGATCGGTGGCTGCGCATCGGATACTGGGCGAACAGCGGATCGATTCCGACTTGCGCGACGAACGTGGCATCGTCGGGTTTTGAACGGGATTCGATCCACGGCACGTCGCATTCGAGGAAGCACAACACGTCGGCGTTCGCGAACACAATGGGCATCTGATAACCGAGGTGCAGCGGATGTTCCGGGTCAACATTCATGTAGCGGGGCGCGTGCTCAGCAACACCGATCGAGAACTCTTCGCAAAGTTCACCGAGCAGAGCGACCGACTCAACGTCGCTGCCCGACGCCGACGCCACAATGACGGGGAACGAGGCGGCCACGAGCTTGTCTGCCAACAGGTCAACGGATGCCGGGTCCGGATGTGGGCCAGCAGACACGGCGATCGAGCCCCGCAAAGGAACTGCGGGCATTGCTTCGGCGAGGACTTCGCGGGGCAGGGACAGGTAGACCGGACCGCGCGGGTGGCTCATGGCGAGGCTGATGCCACGATCGAGAACGGCACCGACCTGGCGTCCATCACGGAGCTCGTAATCCCATTTGACGAACTCCCTCAGCATCCCGGCCTGGTCATACATCTCCTGCGCCCAGTGGATGCTCGTATCGCGCGCACCAAGCGCGCCGGATTCAAGGATCGGAGTACGCCCGGCGGTGACCAGCATCGGAACGTTGTCGCGAGCAGCGTTGGCCACCGCGCACACGGCGTTGGCGGTGCCGACGGACACGTGAAACATCACCGCCTGCGGCCTTCCGCTCACGAGATACGCGCCGTGCGCCATACCGGCCACCACGTTCTCGTGCGACGCCAACACCGGTTCAGGCAGCGCCGGACCTGAATCCGCGGCCTGAGCGGCATAGGCCTCGACCAACGGAGCGAAATCCGTGCCTGCATTCAGAAACAGCGTTTCGATCCCATGCTCGGCCAACAACTCGAGGTATCGACGGGCCACCGTCACGGGACCTTCGCCATTCAGCGGACCCACCGTGTTCATCGGCGCTTCCCGGCGAGCGAGGCGGCGATCGCGTCCAGTCCGACAACGAGATCCGCCACCATTCGCACAACATCCGTGCCGTCGGCATCAATGTGCGAATCAATGAAGATCCCGTCGAAGCTGGCCAGCATGAAGCGCGCCAAGCGGTCCGCAGCCTTGATGCCCTTCGCCGTGCGAGGCAGTGCGTAACGCTCACGCATCACCTGGGTCAAGGACTCCCGGATCGATTGCCAGACGTCACGGACATGCGCCTGGGCACCCGGGGTGGAGCCGCTTCCGTCGAGGCACAACACCATCAGCAGCCGAAGGAATTCTGGTCGGCCATCAGTCGCCTTCGCGACCGCCTCGGCGAAGGCATCGAGATCCCCATCGAACGTTGCCCAGGCCGGCACCTCGCGCAGCCAACGACGAGCACCCCGCTCGACGACCGCGCCGAGCAACTCCTCCTTCGAAGAGAAATGCCAGTAGATCGAACTCGACGGCAGCCGCGACGCCTTCACCACCGCCGAAATGCTCGTCGCCGCGTAGCCGCGCTCGGCCACCAAAGCCTCCGCCGCATCGAGAATGCGTTCCCGCGACTCCGCCCCCTGCACCTGCTTCGACGTGGGCCCACGAAGAGACTCGTTGCTCAAGACCACTCCCATCTCGTCTTCGAACGCTCTGTGTCGATCGTTCCAGTCAGAGGGTAGGCGCAGTCCGACTTCGCGTCAACACGACCAACCCCGCACGGAGTCAACGTACGCTGCGGTCAGGTTCACGAGGTCCACGACACGCTTCATTTCATGCAGCAGGCCGGAGCCACCGGCGAACCGTGACGTCCATCCGCGTCCGAAATGGCATGCTGACCCACTTCGCCCCACTCCCTCTACCTCCGGCACCGGACGCGCGTGGCGCGGTAGTCGAGCCGAACTTTGGGAATGTCTGTGATGCGACGTGCAGCTCACAGAGTCCGCTGAGATCTACTCTGCAAGTTTTCGTTGCCGAGTTTGCAGAGTAGATTGCATAGTAATGGATATCCAGGATCTCCTCACTCGTCCGGAAGGAAAGCGCCTTGAGTACAAACGGGACCTTTCGTCGCCGGGTCCGGTCATGCGGGCACTTACAGCGTTTGCGAATAGTGCAGGAGGTGTGTTGGTCTTCGGAGTGGACGACGACCGCACGATTCACGGGGTAGCGGATCCGGTTGCGCTTGAGTCGCGTCTCGTCAACATGATCAGCGATCGAGTAGCGCCGCGGCTGGTCCCTGAGATCGACATTGTGCCATGGCGGTCGACGCAGCTTGTCGTCGTTCAGGTACACCTCAGCCCATCGCGGCCGCATCGACTGATCGCCGACGGCGAGGTCTATGTGCGATTGGGGGCTTCGAATCGCAAGGCTGACCCAGAGTTGATCGAAGAGATGCGCAGGTCATGTCGATTCGAGGCGTTCGACGAGACCGCATTTCCGACCGAATCGCTCGATCAAATTGATCTCGTCGCGCTCGCTTCGGAATTTGCGGCTGTGAGAAGGATTCGTCGGGAAGACCTGGGTGTGCTCGGCCTATCAGCCAGGCATCAGGGCAAAGTAGTCCCGACGGTTGGTGGCCTGGTGCTCTTCGGACGCGACCGGGTCGCTTTTCCGGATGCGTCGATTCGCTGCGCCCGGTTTGCAGGGCCGACGAGGTCAACTATCGCCGACACGATCGATCTCGCAGGTTCATCGCTGCCACGAATGGTTCGTGACGCGCTTTCGTTCGTCGATCGAAATTCTGCTCGAGCGATCGTCATCAATGATCTGGCGAACGTTGTGGTGCGGCCAGTTCCGGTGATCGCGGTGCGGGAGGCACTCGTGAACGCTGTCGTCCACGCCGACTACAGCCAGCGCGGTGGGCCGATCCGGGTAGCGATGTTCGATGATCGTCTTGAGATCGAGAACCCGGGGCTTCTCGCGGCCGGCATGACGGTGGAGGACATGTCAACGGGTGTGTCACGGCTGCGCAACCGGGTCATAGGCCGAGTGTTTAAAGAAATCGGCTACATCGAGCAGTGGGGAACTGGGATCGGGAGGATGCTCGACGCTCTACGCTTGGCGGGCTTGCCGCTTCCGTTGTTTGAAGAACTTGGTGGCCGGTTTCGCGTGACGTTATGGTCGGGCGAGGCGGGCAATCCGGTGCTCAGCGAGGATGAGAACCGATTGCTCGCGGCGCTGACGACAGCCGGAACTTCCGGGCTTTCGACGCGCGAACTGACCGAGTTCTTGGGGCGCTCGGCCCGGACCACCCGCACCCGCATGACGCGCTTGGTTGAACTTGGGCTTGTGTTCCAGATTGGGTCCGGCCCCACAGACCCACAGCGTCGCTACGTCGCCGTAAAGGCCTGACCCGCGGACTTCGTACAAACACGTGTTCTGGACGGGCGATCCTGGCGGTGCGTTCGCGGCGGAGGTCTTCGTAAATGCGCAGCATCGATACCGCGTCCCCGCTACTCCGCTCCGATCAACGCGAGTCGAAGGGAGGCCCTCTGCCGACAGCACCACGACAGCCCGCCGGGCCAACGATTTCGCGAGACGCCGCGCAGACCAGAGTCGGGGGCACCGTGGCGATTTCCGTCCTACGAGAGAGTGAAACAAACAGATTGCTACTGATTTCTTGATAGATCTGTTCAAAGGTGCAATGCTCGGTCGGGGCGCACGATGCTGAGCCGTGGCTCCAGTGGACGGTGATCGTCCGCATCGAGTTCCCGTTCGACACGTGCCGCAGCGCCACGGACATGCTCTACGCCGGTGTGCTCGAACGATTCCCCGACATCACGTTCATTCTGAGTCACGCGGGCGGCGCACTGCCTGCGCTGGTGCCGAGACTGCCATCGATCGGCACGTTGGACTGGTTGCCGCATCCGGAGGGCCTGAATCCGGCCGGCGTGCGTGAGCAGCTCGCACGCCTCTACTTCGACACGGCGATCGCCGGGTTCGAAGCGAACCTTGCGCCGGTCCTCGCGCTCACGAGCGCCGACCACATCGTCTTCGGAACCGATTACCCACCAGCCAGTGAAGGCGTCATCGAACTCAACCTTGCCGCCCTAGACGCGCTGACGCTGCAGGTCGCACAGAAGTTTCCCGACCACCAGTTGATCCTCGGTCACGCCGGCATTCCCGTGGTATCCAAACTCGACGACTATCAGGCCGCGTGGCGCACGGCGCTGCGCAAACTCGCCGCCGCGCCAAATGTGGGCCTGAAGATCTCCGGTCTTTCGAGCGCGGCGCCCCCCAACTTCTACGCGATAACGATGCGGAATTGGATCCGGGAATGCGTGGAAACCTTCGGCCCAGATCGCTCGATGTTCGGCAGCAACTTCCACGTCGAGCGTCTCTTTGTGACCCTTCCCAAGCTCTTTCGTACGTATCGCCGAGCCGTCGACGATTACTCCCCGGCCGAACAAGACCAAATGTTCTGCCAAACCGCGGAGCGCATCGTTCGTATTTGATCCGACAGCCACCAAAAGGGACCCTGACATATGGACAATTCGACCCTGCCGGTCCTCGGACCGGACGACCTCGACGAGAACCAACAAAGCCTGTGGCGTTACATCGTCGAGGGTCCCCGCAAAGCGAGCATCTCCGCCGCGCCGCAGTCGCTGCCCGGACCCTTCGACCCGTGGCTGCACCTGCCGACATTCGGACGGAGCGCGGCGGAGATGGGTGAGATCCTGCGACTCCGATCAGTGCTTCCGGGCGACCTGCGAAGAGATCGCCATCCTGACGGTCGGCGTCCGCTGGAAGGCCGAGTTCGAGTTCTGGGCGCACGCACAGACTGCCCTGCGCGAAGGCGTCGCCGAGAGCGTCGTTCATGCCTTGCGAGACGGAATCGACCCGCCGTTCGCGACCCCGCAGCAGCGGCTCGTCCACGAGGTGGCCATAGGGCTGCGCGAAACCGGCAGGCTGACGCAGGCCCATCGACACCAAGCCGCACAATCCTTCGGTTGGCCGGCCACTGTGGAACTGGTGGCGCTGGTGGGGTTCTACTGCATGGTGTCGTTCACGCTGTACGCCTTCGAGGTCGCGCTGCCACCACTCGCCACCCCGGCCTGGGAGCCGCAGTGAAGGAAGTGCAGATGGCGTCCGGGTCGCACTCGTTCCCCCGAATGGACAAAATCGTCTGGGGCGTTCCGGCCACCGAAGCGGTGGCGCTTGAGCCGGACCGGCTCGGTGCGACGAGGCTCTTCGTCATCGTGTCGGGAACACTGTCGAAGAAGACCTCGTTGGTATCGGAGTTGCGCGAGACCCTCGGAGACCGCTCCATTGGTCTGTTCGACGAATGCCGTGAGCACTCGCCCCTCGAATCGGTGCTCGACTGCGTGCAAGCGGTCCACAAGCCTTGCCTCCGTCAGACATCCGCTGATCCTGTAGTACTTCGGCTCCAAGGACAACCTGTGGCGAGAGGCCGTCGAGCACGCGTTCGGCGGCCTGAAGTCCGATGTCGCAACGCTCGATTCGAGCACGTAATCGGCGTGTTCCGTTGCCACGGTGTCAGGGTGCCATAGAACTGAGCAGCGCTGCCGTGTCGTAAACCTATACATCGACAGAACTGCTCGGCGCATTCGCGAACAGGTAACTCAGATCGAACTGCACCCAAACCCGGTTTGCATCGCGTCGAGTAACACGGGCCCGGAGCGGCGGTTCTTCGTCATCTCCTACCGAAAGCCAGTCGATCGGACCCCGGAAGTGCGCTCGCACCCGATCAACAACGCCGAAGTGGGGGACGCCAAAACCACAGACAATGCGGAACATCGAGCGTCGGCAGAAGAGAGGAAAGCCGTCCTCGACGAGTTCGCGGCCATCGGCGATAAGCGTGCCATTCGTACGACCAACAAACCCGGAAGGACGTACTCATCGCGAAGCACAAGCGACTGATGCATGCGCCCAAGGTACTGAAGGTGGTCAGAGCGTAATTCCGAAGTTGACGGCGAACCAGGCGCTGTACTCCTCGTCGGATAAGTTGTTGCCGAGGGCGACGAACTCGTCGAGTGAGACGTTGCTGCGACGGTTGAAGATGGCGAGGGCGTCGTCGCCAACGGGGTGCTGCGCCCGGGACCCTTTGGGGTCGAGAGCAGCAAGGACGGTGTCGGCGACATCCGTCGGTGTGGCACCGGCACGGAATCCGGCGGCGATGAGCTTGCCGTTGCGTCGCATCACATCGATGTAGGGCGATGTGCGGTCGAAGTGGTTGCGTTCTGCGCTGTTCTCGACGATCTCTGTTCGGATCGCTCCGGGTTGCACGGTCACGACACGGACCCCGAATCGGCGGACCTCATGGGCGAGCGCGCCGCTGAAGGCTTCAAGCGCCGACTTCGATGCGGAGTAGCACGCCTGGTTCGGCCAGGCGAACAGCGCGCTGAGGCTGGTGATGTTGACGATGCTACCGCTGCCGCGAGCACGCATCGCTGGTAGGACGGCGCGGATGCAGCGCAGCGCACCGAAGTAGTTCGTTTCGAACATCAACCGGTTCTCGTCGTCGGGAGTCAGCTCGAACGGCCCGCCGGCACTGATCCCTGCGTTGTTGATCAGGGCATCGATTGGTCCGTGGGCGTCGATGGACGCAAACGCTGCGGACACCGAAGCGTCGCTCGTAACGTCCAGGCTGACCACATCGAGGGACAGGCCTTTGGCTGCGACCACAAGCTTGTCGGCCTTGGCATGCTCGCGAACACCAGCGAACACCTGGAACCCGTCGCGAGCGAGGCGCAGTGCAGTTGCATAACCGAAGCCGGAGTTGGCGCCTGTCACTACGGCGATGCGTGATTCGCTCACGACATTCTCCGCTGGCGGTTCGCCGCCGTCATCGTGTCGGCGCAGCGTCGGCCAGTGCTCGGTTGATCGACTGGTGGAGGTGGACGAGTGGGGCCTCGTTGCGCCCGTAGACAACCTGTCTCATAAGGCCGCTCTCGAGGTTCTGCTGGATCTTCGCCATCATCACGAAGTCTTCGTTCGCCGTAACGCCGAGGAGCAGATCGAGGTTCTTGACGAAGTAGTTCCGCGATCGATCGCTGTGGGGCTCGACCGGCGCGAAGATCGACACGACCGCCTCGGTGGTGCGCACATCGATTGGTTGAAGGCGCCATACCTCGATGTGGTCGACCTGGTGGACGACGAGCGCGCCGGGGACGAGGAAGTACTGGGTGGTGCTGCGCTCCAGGAGGGACCAGTCCTCGCGTGGGCGGGTGGTGATGTCGATGGTGTCCTTGCGCAGTCCGATGCCGAGCATGTGAGGGCCGAATGGCTCGAAGATCTCGGTGTTGGAATCGAACGTCGGGGCGAGTGTGGTCTTGTGCAGGGTGCGGATGTGGTACGACTCGCAGAAGGTGTCGAGCACGAGCTTCCAGTTGAACGGCCACGTTGAGGTGCGGGTCTCGATGTGGACGTAGTCGCCGATACCGTAGGAACCGAGATCGCCCTCAGCCCCGGCAAGATGCGCGTCCACGTCGATCGGCTCGCCACCACCGAGACGCACGAAGATCAATCCGTGACGCTCGGCGACGGGCATTGCAATCAGGTCGCAATTGGCATCGACGTCGTCGAACGCACCGGCCGATCCGGGACGGCCCCGAAGGGTCCCGTCGAGGTCGTACGTCCAGGCGTGGTACGGGCACGATAAGGACGACCGAGCATTCGCGCACCCGGAATCGACGAGCGCTGCGCCACGGTGCCGACACGTGTTCAGCAGCGCAACCACTCCGCCGTCTGGTTGTCGGATCACGACGATCGGAACGCCGGCGATCGTCGCCGCCCGGTAGTCCCCTGGATCGCGCAATTCACACGAGAGCGCGAACAGGACCGGCCACCCGCGAAAGAGCACGTCCATCTCCTGCTGGAAGCGGGCGGGGTCCGTGTATGCCGCGGCGTCGTTGAGCATGCTCGTCGGGCCGTGCAGCCCGACGAGATTCGGACCTGCGTCAAGGACGCGTTCGAGCAGTTGCACCTGACGCTCGTGCCTCACGATCGGCTCCTCGACCCAAGCGGTGCCGACGACGATTTGCTCACGACGCGGCCGACACGATTCTGGAAGACAGGGCCAAGGCCAGCGTGCATGAACGCCACTGTATTCTAAGCGAAATTCGGAAATCAAGGTGGAGGTAGGTACAACCTTTCCTCCGCGCTGGTCTGTACTCAGGTCGCGGCGTAGCCCACGTCAACCGGTAGGTCGACGCCGGTGACGACGGCGAGGCCGGCGCGCGCTTCGGCCATCAGATCGACATTCCGCCATCGATGGCGAAGTCGGCACCGGTCACGAAGCTCGCACGCGGTGAGGCCAGGAACAGCACGGCCTCGGCGATCTCGGCGGGCACTCCCATGCGTCGCATCGGCGTCGTCTTCACCAGTACCTCGTTCATGCCAGCAGGGTTGGCATCGTTGATCGGTGTGTCGACGACACCCGGGAAGATCGTGTTGACCCGGATCTTGTACCGGGCGAGTTCCAGCGCGGCCGATTTCGTCATTCCACGGACCGCCCACTTCGTCGCCGTGTAGGCGAACAGGCTCTTCGTGCCCTGCAAACCAGCGACCGACGAGATGTTGATGATCGACCCACCGCCCTGCTGTTTCATTGACGGCACCACCGCACGCATCCCGAGGAAGACGCTGCGTTGGTTGATCCGGTACAGCAGGTCGAACGTGTCGGGGTCGGTGTCCTCGAGTCTCAGCGGACGCGAGATAGCGGCGTTGTTGACGAGCACGTCGACGCGTCCGAACGCAGCCAGCGTCGTCTCCACGACCTCCGCCCAGCCATCGGTCGAGGAGACGTCCTGCTCAATGAACAGCGCCGAGAAACCGATCTCGTCGGCCGCCGCCTGACCCTGCTCGACCAACACGTCGGTCAGCACCACCTTGGCACCGTGCGCCGCGAGCAGCGCAGCCTCAGCGGCACCCTGCCCACGAGCAGCGCCCGTGATGATCGCCACCATTCCCTCTAGGTCGCTCATTGCCGCATCCCTTTCCTTTCAAGGCCCATCAGCATCTCGCCGACAACCCGACGTACGGTCAAACTCTAATCTGCATTCGAAATGCTTTCGAGTCGTTGGGCGGCGCGACGGGACCGTGGCGGTTCACCGAAGGAGTCGGGTGGTGACGTTGTCGATGTGGTCGAACAAGGCCTTTTCGGCAGTGTCTGGGTCTCGGGCGAGGATGGCTTCGAGGATTCGACGGTGGTCGCGTTCGTAGCTTTGTCTGGTTTCGACGCTGAAGGAGCGTTGTTTCATGGTGCCCCAGAGCGGGTCCTCGCGGGCATGGTCGATCACGGCGTAGATGCTGGCAACGAGCGGGCTGTGCGTCGCGGCGATCATCGCTCGGTGCAGGGCCCCGTCCCAGTGTTCGAAGTCTTCGAAGCTGCGGGCGGCTTCGGATCGTTCGACGCATCGTGCGATCTCGGCGATGTCGTTGGTGGTTGCCGATGCGACCAGGAGCCGTGCGATTGCGGGCTCGATGAGGCGGCGGACGACCATGACGTCGGCGGGGCTTGTTTGTTCGGTGTGGACGCCGGGGGTGTCGGAGAGAAACGTGCCGCGTCCGACGTGTCGGATGATTCGCCCTTCGGATTCAAGCCCGCCGAGCACTCGCCGCACCGATGCGCGGGAGATATCGAGGCGTTCGGCGAGTTCTCGCTCGGTTGGGATGCGTTCACCGGCCCGGGTGCCGTCCTGTTCGAGGAGCGCTAGGAGCAGCTGCCGGGTCTGTTCTGGCGATGCACGCATGTCGCTCCCTTGAATCAACCAAGTTAGACCAATCGTGGTCCTGGTCGCCTCATTCTTACCTTGACACTATCGACAGCGTGGATTCGGCTTTGAAGGCAATACGCACGTTCGCGCCAATATAAACCAATCGATTCCATTCCGAACCATTGACACCCGAGCCGAGCCTCTGCGACACTCGTCACATTGGTCGCAATGGTTGCGATTGGTACTAGGGGAGCTACGTGTCGCGTTGGTGTCGCTTTCTCTCGTCGAACGGGCCGCAGGTCGGCCGGATCGACGGCGAGCAGATCAAACCGATTTTCGTGGACGGTGTCGCGGTCACGTCGATGCGTTCGATCCTCGAGGGATCGCTCGACGTCCTGACGGTCGTCGCCGGCGCCGCCGTGCCGTTGGCAGACGCAACGCTGCTTGAGCCCCTGGGTTGGTATCCGCGCAACATCCTGTGTGTCGGCAAGAACTACCGGGAGCATGCGGCGGAGTTCTCGGCGAGTGGGTACGACTCGACGTCGGCACCCGGCGATGTCGTGCCGTCGCATCCAATCATCTTCACGAAGCCTGCGCATTGCGTGGTCGGTCCTGGCGACCCTGTCGACCTGCATGCGGCGTTGACTGCCGAGGTCGATTACGAAGCGGAACTTGCAGTGGTGATCGGCACCGGCGGTCGCAACATCAGTGCAGACGACGCGATGCGTCATGTTTGGGGCTACACGATCGTCAACGACGTGACCGCCCGCGATCTCCAGCGGACCCACAAGCAGTGGTTCATCGGAAAGGGTCTCGACACCTTCTGTCCGGTCGGGCCGACCGTGGTCACCGCCGACGAGGTGGACCTCGCGTCGACGATTGTGGAGTGCACGGTCAACGGTGAGCCGCGCCAGAAGGCTTCGACTGCTGACTTGATCTTCGACGTTCCAACGCTCATCGCAACGATCTCAGCCGGCATCACGTTGTTCCCAGGCGACGTCATCGCTACCGGTACGCCTGCTGGCGTCGGGATTGGATTCAACCCGGCCCGATTCCTGCGCCCGGGTGACGTTGTGAGCATCACGATCAATCCAATAGGGACACTCACCAATGTCTTTGCCTGACCGCTCAGCACGACTGGTGTTGAGCGCCGCGGTCGTTGAGGACGCGCGGTTGATGTAGCGACATTGGCGGTGGGGATGGCGTTGGGGTGGGGCTCGGGTTGTGTTTGTCGCGGTTG
>JAYSSR010000095.1:0-18478 GCA_043720395.1 Acidimicrobiia bacterium | reverse complement strand
CCGAACGTACCGCGACGGCACCGGATGTACCGCGAAACAGCAGTTGGCTCGCTTCGATCACGATTGTTGCCGTGGTCGGCGCGATCGCCGCCGCTCCGATTGCGCTCACACCCGGATTGGCCTGGGGCGTCGGCGGGCGGCTGCGCGCGGTGCACTACCCGGCCGAATGGGCGTCGGCCCGGTCGGCGATCACCAGGCTGACCGCTGTCGATGACCGAGCGGGAACGATTGTCGTGCTGCCATGGAAGGACTACGGCGACGCCGGCTTCACGAACGGGCGCATCACCCGTCATGCAGCGCGGGCGTTCTTCGGGCCATCGGCCGTAGTCAGCGACGACCCGGACGTGCCGGGGCTTGCGCCCTCACCCCGAACGGTGGCCGTGCAGACGGCGCTCGCCGACCCTCACGGTGCCGCGGCCCTGGCCAGGCTCGGCGTGCGCTTCATTCTTGCCCCTCCCGGTCAGACCGCACCCGTTCTGGCGTCATTGCGTCGTGCCACCCCCAAAAGAATTTCTTCACTCTATGAGGTGCCTGACAACTGATCAGCACGTTCAGTGGTTGTTTAGCCACCACTCATGATCCAGCGTGCAAATCTGCGGAAGTCGTCAAGTTCCAATTGTTCCGGACCGAAGTTACGGGGGCAGTACCCATCGACTCGGCAGGCAACTCGGCCTGACAAGCCACAGGAGACACCAATGAGACTTCGAAGCATTCGTGCGGCAGTGGCCGCGACCGCACTCGTGTTTGCATCCGCCGCCCCGGCGCTCGCTCAGTACGGAGGGTCGGACTCGCCAAAAACCCAAGCCGTGCGGGTCGTGCTGACGTTCAACCCCGCGCAAACCTTTACCATTGACGCCACGACACGAGAGGACTTCATTCTGGTCTTTTCAGGATTCCTGAGGAACTCGACGGTCCAGTTCGCAGCGCAGTCCGACCCGGTGGATCTCGGGACCTTTCAAGCAGACGCGAACGGTGTCGTGACCGCGCGGCTGTCTATTCCTGGCGGCGTTCCCGCTGGCAACCACGACATCGTGGCAACCGGCACCGATCCCGCCGGCAACCCGCTCGTACTGCGCCAGCCCATCCTGCTTGCAGAGACGGTCAGCGCACCATCGAGCCTCTCCCTGACCGGCTCTGACGCCCGTGGCATCGCGGCCGTCGGCGGCGTCCTCCTGGTGATGGGTGCCGCGGCGACTATCGCCACCCGTCGCCGCCTGGGCGCTCAGGACTGACGCAGGACAGAGGGCATTTTGCCCTCCGCAACGAGGGTCTCGCTCCGCAGAGGCGAGTGGCACCGCAGCAGTGCCGTGCCGCTCGCTCCGGTGAGCCACAAACCACACTGCGACGCCAGTCGCACGTCGCTCCGCCACACACCACACACTTCGCAAGGTACGGCCCATGCCGATCCGTCTTCCCCTCAGCCGGGTCAACCGGCGTTCCGCAAACGCCGGTGCTGCGGCACTCGCCGTCGCCGTCGGCGCATCGTCGGTCCTGAACTTCGCCTTCCATGGCCTCGCCAGCCGGGCGCTCACGGTTGCGAACTACGGCGCACTTGCCGCCGTGCTTGCGCTCATGACCGCGGCCGCCGTACCGATCGGCGCGGCGCAGACCGCGCTGACACGTTCGGCAGCACAGATCATCACCGCCGGTAAACGTCCAAGCGGACGGCGACTGCTCACGCAATCGTTCCCAGTGGCCGTCGCGATCGTCGGCGTCTCGACGCTCTGCGCACCGCTGCTCACCAACGGGCTCCGGCTGACCGACCCGAAGCCGTTGCTCGTCACCGGCATCTGGCTCGCGGTTGTCTCCGTTGAGGCAGTTCCGCGGGCACTCCTCATCGCCGATCACCGCAACCAGCCGGTCGCGTCGGCACTGCTGGTCGGGGCGGGCATTCGCGTCGCGTCCGTTACCACGCTGACATCGGTGATCGGACTGACCGGTGCCGTATCTGCATCCATCGTCGGCGAACTCGCTGCGCTGGCCATCGTGACCCGCGCGGCACAGCGTCGTGGCCTCTTCGGGCACGGCACGCACCAGGTTCGCATCACGTGGCCCGATGCGGGCCGCGCACTCAGCGCACAGGTTTCCCTCTGGCTGCTCGCCGCCGCGGCCGTGCTCATCGGACGTCGCACGCTGCCTCGTGGCGCGAGCGGGACGTTCGCAGCCATGGCGACGCTCGCCGGGGCCTGTGTGTTCCTCCCCCAGGCCGTCGCCACGATCACCTTCCCGCGCTTCGTCGCCGATGGGTCTCTGCGACTCCTGTTTCGCGCAACCGCTGTTGCGGCGGCGGTTGGTGCCCTTTGTGCCGCCGTGCTGTGCGCAGACCCGACGACGCTGTTCCGCCTCATGTTCGGCCCCGAGTACCAGCCCAACCGAATCGTGTTTGCTGCCCTGTGCGCTCATTTCGTCGCCCTCGGTTGCCTTTCTGTGCTTGCCCAGTACCTCGTGGCGCGACGTCATGCGGGTGTGGGGTCAATGTGGATTGCGCTCTTCACGGCGACGTTTCTCGGCTTCCGCTACGGCACCAACGCTCAGGCGCTCACGCTCTCACTCGCACTTCCGAGCACCGCGGCGACGCTCTACGTTGCCGTCCGGGCTGTGATCGCACGGCGAGGCTTCCTGCACAAGAGCCCCATCGACTTCACTCCTTCAACATCGTTGAACATGCCCGCATCGCTCGACGTTACGATCGTGGTTCCAACGTTCAACGGCGGGGAACAGCTTCAACCGTGCGTCGCCGCGATTTGCGACGCGTTCGATGCGAGCGGCCGGACCTACGAGGTGCTCGTGATGGACGACGGGTCCGTCGATGGGTCGGTCGGACCGCTGCGCGGCATGCACCGCAACGTCATCGTCGATCGGGCCGAGAAGAACGAGGGGAAGGGTGCGACGTTGCGACGGGGCTTCGAGCGCGCACGCGGTGCGAGCATCGGCTTCATCGACGGCGACGGCGACATCGCGCCGAGCGTCCTTGTCAGCCTCGTCGACGCACTGGACCGGTCCGGTGCGTGGGTTGCCGTCGCGAGCAAGAACGTGCCCGGCGCGAACGTGTCCGTTACGCCACTGCGCCGTGTCATGTCCGGGACCTATCGCCTTCTCGTGCACTGGTTGTTCGACCTCGAAATCTCCGACACACAATGCGGCTGCAAGGCATTCCGCCGCGAGTTCCTCGCGGCAACGCTCGGCCACACGAAGGAGCGCGGGTTCGCGCTCGACCTCGAGATCCTGAGCGTCGGTGTTCGGCTCGGCATGCGCACCGCGACCGAGGTGCCGGTGATCCTTCGACGTGGCGGCACCGGCGTTGCGTCTCGTTCCACCGTGGTGCGGATGGTGCGTGACACGGTCCGCATCCGACGCCGCCTGCCCCAGCGTCGTTGGGACCCATTGACCGCGCGAGCCCTCGCTCCCGTCGGCGGCGAGCTCTCGTCTCCCCTGCACCCATAAACACCAACCACCACCCCAAACATCCCCGAAGGCACTATGCGCATCGTCATCTGCAACTGGAAGGACCGGACGCACCCCGCCGCGGGCGGGGCCGAGGTCTACACACAAGAATGTGCGTCGCGTTGGGCGTCGGCGGGCCACCACGTCACGCTGCTCTGTGCATCGGTCGAGGGCCAGCCTTCCCACGAGAACGTCGATGGTGTGCACGTGATCCGCCACGGCTCGCGCCTCGGTGTGTACCGCCAGACTGCGAAGTACCTCCACGAGCATGCGGCCGAGGCCGATGTGGTGATCGACGAAATCAACACCCGCCCGTTCTTCGCGCACCGACATGCCGGCGATACGCCCGTCGTGGCGCTCGTGCACCAGGTCGCCCGCGAGGTCTGGTTCAACGAGGTGCCGCTGCCCGTGGCGCTCGCGGGCCGATACGTGCTCGAACCTCGCTGGCTTTCGCAGTACCGGGACGTTCCTACGTTGACGGTGTCCGAGTCATCCGCGGATTCTCTGCGCTCCTACGGATTTCGCAACATCGAGATCGTGCCGGAAGGCGTTGAAATCCCCGAGGACGCGCTCGCCGCGATCGCCACCGTGACGAAGTCGTCGCGCCCGACACTCGCCTTCTGCGCACGCCTGGTGTCGATGAAGCGTCCCGACCATGCAATCCAGGCGTACGAACAGGCGCGCAAAATCCTCGGCGAAGAGCTCGAACTCCACGTCATCGGCGGCGGGCCGCTAGAGGACCAGCTCCGACGCACCGCTCCAGCCGGTGTCACGATCCACGGGCGAGTCAGCCATATCGAGAAGTACCGCATCCTCGCGTCGGCACACGCGCTCCTCGCTACGTCCGTTCGTGAAGGCTGGGGACTCGTGGTCAGCGAAGCCGCTGCTGTTGGGACCGCCTCGATTTCATACGACATCCCCGGTCTGCGTGATTCCGTCGCTGCGGCGAAGGGATTCCTCACCGACGACAACCCGAATGCCTTGGCAGCCGCCATCGTCGAGCATCTCCCGCGCCTCGTCGCGCACCCCGCAGCAGCCCTCGCTCACGGGGGTGCCGCGTCGTGGGACGACGTTGCCTGTTCGATTCTTGAGCGCCTTCTGCGCGTCAGCGGGTCGACCGGCTCTCGGCGAGGCACCCGAGCCAAGAGCCCGGATGCCGAACCGTCGCACGTCTTGCGAGCCGCGCGTCGCGGAAGTTCCGTAGCTGCCTCCTCGACCCGGAACGACCCCTTGAGCAGGCAAAACGGAAATCGGCAACAGCCACGAAACTTCCGCTTGCGTGCGCTAGCCGCCCGTGTCGCAACGTCGACCAAAGCCGCGCAGCCGTGAAAGCGCACGCGCGGCAGGCGGTTTCAACGCGGTTGAACGTAGAGGCGATCGCACACATTTTCCTCATGCTCGGCGTCTTCGGCGTCCTCACCGGCGCTCTCGGGCAGGTGACCTCCGTCGAAGCACTCCGAGAACTCGGCGCCATCGCGGTACTCATCGGCACGGGAACCGGCTGCATCCTCACCCTGATAGCTGACCATCGCGATCGATCCTCCGCTGTGGGCGACACACCAACGGCCCCCAACCCCGTGGCCGCCTCATGATCACCGACCTCACCGCTATCCACCCGGCGAACCTTTCCGCCATCGAACCCGTCCTGGTGCCAACATGACCGCAACTTCGTTCTCGCCCCGACTCGCTCCGCGAGGCCAGGCACCCCTGCCAGACCAGATCGCCGATTGGCCGAGCTACTTCGGCCGCATGGGCCGTGACTATGACGCTTTCGCCTTCAAGGGTGCCGCACTGAAGCGCTGGGCCGACCGGGAAGTTGAGATCGTCCTGGGTGGGCTCGGCACCTGCACCGACGAACGGTCGCTGCTCGACATCGGTGCCGGAACCGCTCGCTTCTCCCACCCCCTCTCCACGATGGGCTGGTCGATCAGCGCGCTCGACGGGTCACAGGAAATGCTCGACATCGTTGCTGAGCGGATCCCTGATGCAGCATGTCACCTCGGCCGCCTGGGGGCGCCGCTTCGCTTCGAGGATCAGTCCTTCGACGCGGTCATCGCCATGCGCGTCGTGAAGTACGTGAGCGACACGTCGGCAGCGATCGCCGAAATGTCACGCGTCGTGCGGCTCGGCGGACACGTTATTTTCGACGTGCCGAACGGTCAATCACTCGCCCGCCTCGGCTACCGCCGCGACACCATTGGATTCGTCACACCTGTGTCGCTGCGCAGTGCCTGCGTAGACGCGGGACTCCGGGTCATCGCGGTCCACGGTGGACCTCGTCTCCCCCACCCGGTACTCGTGCACGCCAAGTCTCGGGCCGCCGGCGCGGTCGTGAACGGTGTTGAACGCTGCGCTACAACGCTCCTCGGACCCGAGGCGGGCGCACGCGCACTTGTCGTCGAGGCCGTCCGAGAAAGCTGACCTTCGGGCTCGTTGCACATGAACCGCCACGCGATACGTCGCCCGACGCCTGAAGCCGTTCGCACCCCCTACGTCGGCCATGAACCGGTGGGCGGCCAACGTCTTCGCGGACGGCTCACACCCAGATCGACCGGCAGGCACGGCATCGGGTTGATGGTCCGTCTCCAAGGCAAATTCAACGGACCAGTGTCGCGCCTGCGATCCCGCCTGCAGAGTTCGGGCGCTACGCCAATCGCCTTGGCTTCGTTCATAGCTTTCACGGTCGTGTTCCTCCGATGGTTCACCACCGGACGCTTCTATGCAACCGGCGACATCACTCCATGGGTCAGAACGGGTCTCGCGAGTGACCTCGGTTGGCAGTGGACGCACCAACTCACCGGCGCGGGTGGACCGAGCTACGAGATCGCACGCGCACCCGAGGTGCTGTTCAACAACGTTGGACGCCTGCTCGGTGGCGGCGAGGCGCTCGGTCAACGTCTGCTCTTCTCAACGATGTGGGCCTTCGCCGCGGCTGGCGGAGCGGCCCTTGTCGGGGCGTTTGCGCGCCGTCGCGTGACGGTCGTGATCGGCGGCCTTGCAACTGCGTTCAACGCCTGGTTTCTGTTGTACCTGCCGAACTTTCTCCCCGTGCTGACCGTCGGCATTCTTGGATCGACCACGGCGATCGCCGTTCGTGCGGCGAGGGGCGAACGACGGCGTCCAATTCTTTTCGCGGCGGTGCTGCTCCCCCTCTCCTACGTCAGCATCAATCCGCCGCTTGTGCTCGTCGTTTCGGCCTGGAGCCTGATCCTCCCCGTGGTTGCGGCCTCGTTGACCGGTTCAGGCCGCGCCGGCATCGTACGGGTGTTGCGCCTGCTTTTGGTCGCCGCGCTCTTCGTGGTACCGCTTTCGCTGTGGTGGGTCGTGCCGATGTTCATCGCGCTCTCGCGGTCAGTCGGGACGGCATCGGTTGGTGCGGTCACCGACGTTGTCGCGTGGTCATGGACCCATCGTCGCAATTCAATCCCGAACGTCTTCACGCTGCACAGTGAGTGGTCCTGGCCAATGCGTCAGTACCACGGCGCGTCGGTCGACCTCGCGAAACCGGCGTTTGCATGGCTCGACTGGATTCTCCCCAGCGGCGTTGTACTCGCACCGCTTCTGGTCGGACGGTCACGTCGTCGGCCGTTTCTCGTGGTCGGTGCGTTGCTCCCGGTCATGGTGATCCTTGGCAAGGGGCTTCATGCTCCGTTCTCCGACTTCAGTCTTCGCCTGTACCGGACCGTGCCCGGGCTGTGGCTTCTCCGGGAGCCAATGAGCAAGCTCGGAGCGATCTTCGTGATGATCTACGTCCTCGCGTGGGCGGTTTCGATCGAATCGATCCTCGATCGGGTGGCTGGTTTTCGGACGCTGGCGCGCGCACGCGCTGCGGGCACCAAAGGCACCAAGGCCTCCAACGGCGCGACCGAGACGCTGCCGACAGCCCATCGTCGGGTAAGGGTTGCCTGGGCAACCTTGCTCTCCATCATGCTCCTCGGCCCTGTCGTCAGCGTGTATCCGATGTGGACCGGCGCGGCAACCGCCGACGTCCAACCGGGCCGCTCAGAACGAGTCGCGATTCCCACAGAATGGCGAACCGTCGCCGCGCACATCAACGACTCGAAACTGCGCGGGAAAGCGCTCGTGCTGCCACTCGGCGACTTCTACCAGATGCCCACAACATGGGGCTTCTATGGCACGGACAACCTCGTGCGCCAGCTGCTTGATCGTCCGGTCATCAGCCGCAACCCGGAGGGCTACATCACCGACTCGCCCACGTTCGACCTGCTCGCGCGCGCCGTCGAGACGGCAATCGCTGCCGGTGAGGCCGAGAAGTCGGTCAGCCTTCTCAGGGCACTCGGCGTGTCACACGTGGTGGTTCGCAAAGACTTCGATCTCGCAACGCCTCAACGCATCGTCACGAACGTGCGCGACTTCCGACCGATTGCATCCGGCCTGACGAGGGTTCGGGAGCTCAGGACCTCGATCGACACCGGCGTCGCCCGCGTGTTCGAGTTCACCGACCGCCGGTCTGAACCGGTGCAGCTGCTCAGCGGCGTGCTCTCCACCGGCGCGGTTCCCGACGACGCGCTCGTCCCGCTCCTAACCTCGATACCCGCCGACCAGGCCCTGGCCGATGACGGCCACGCTGTTACGATCGGCGCGGCGTGGTCGAGCAACGTCGGCGTATCGGTGCAAGAGTTCTCGACCCCGAAGGGCGGCACCTTCCTCGTTGATCGGCGCACCCGCAGCGTCCCTGCCTACATTGTGTCCGCACGGCCAGCATCCCAAGGGGCTCCTGCCGCGCTGACGTTGAACGAGGTGTCACGGTTTCGACTCGGAAACGCTGACCTCGCCGCACGGCCCACGATCAATGTCCCACTGGCGAACGCCAACCCAGTCGGCATGGACGTCAACGGTGACCTGATCGACCTGCGACGCGGTGGCGCATATCTCACCCTCGACAGCGCAACCCGCGTCAATGTTCTGTCCGAATCGGACGGACGTCTGGGGACGTTCGGGAAGGTTGCGGACTGCAATGCCCAGGGCTTCAAGGCCATCCCGGAACTGTCCTCCTCGATCACGCTCACACCCAGCGGTGCTGTCTCCACAGTCGAGCTCCAGGCTGCGGCACATTCGGCGTGCGTATCCGCAACGGTCTCCGGTGCCAAGGCGAACGACGTCGTGATGGTCCATGTTCAACACCGTTCACTCGCCGGACGCGCGGCGAGAGTCTGTCTGCTCGCGATCGGCCCGAATCGTTGCCTCCCCGTACCGGAGCCGACCTTCTCGCAGGGCTGGGGAACCGTGGACGGGCTCGTCAGGCTCCCGCCGGGAACGACGAGCGCACGGCTGTACCTCTATGCCGACGGACCCGACAAGGTTCGGGTCGGTGCGCCGAAAACGGTGACGCAGTATCGAGAGATCGGCGTCACTCGGCTGGCCGTTGCAGCTTCAACCGTTCTCACCGCGTCGCCCCCCGCGACCGGCACACTCACGCTCCCCCCGGGAGAACACCAACTGCTCACGTCCGTAGACCTACCGACGCCGACGCTCGATTCATGGGGCCCGGTCGAGGACTGCAACCGACACGACGACCGTTCCAAGTCCGATGTTGGCCTTTCGTCCGCGCGGCCTGCTGGGAGCGAAATCGACCCTACCGATGACACTGCGGTGGTGCTACGAGCGAACGCTCACTCCGCATGTGTGTCGGCGGCAATTCACGGCATGAAGAACCGGGCAACCTACGAGCTGAGCCTTACGTATCGATCGCTCGTCGGCACGACCCGTCCGCGCGTCTGTCTGCTGGATCCCGCGACCTCCAAATGCATTGCGGTCCGAGCACTCCGTGGCACTACCGATCGCCCGTTGCCGAATCGCGGATGGACGACCGTCAGGTATGCAGTCGCCGCCGCCATCGATACGACCAAGGGCGCAAAAAATCCGCGCCTCTATGTCTACGCCGACACGGCCCTCGGCCGCACAGAACTCTCGTACACCAACGTTGCGATGACGCCGATGGCAGACGAGTCCGTCACGATCATTGCAGCCGCAACCAAACCCGCGCCGCTGCCGAACTACACGTGGACGCAGCGCAACTCGGCTCGCTACGACGTGAGCGTTCAAAACGCAACCCATCCGTTCGTCCTCGCGCTGTCGGACTCTTGGTCACCGGATTGGCAGGTCGCCGGACTCCCTCACGACGCCAAGGTGACGCAGATGCGAATCGATGGCTATCGCAACGGTTGGCTGATCGACGCGAAAGGCGACCTCCGGTTACGCGTGCAGTACGTGCCTGCTCGCTGGGGACGCCTCGCACTGCAAATCTCGATCACGGCGGCGTTCGTGACGTTGATAATCGCGTTCGCGGCAACGCATCGGCACCGCCGACGAGCGGGCACACAAAGCCAGGGCTGATTCGAGCACGCGACCTACTGAACATCGCCTGAATACGCCGTTTCCACGGGAGTTCGAAGGGTTCGAGCGCCAAAGGTAGCCCTGGCTTTTGCCAGTGGTCAGGATCGAAGCCGAACCTCGTCGTGAACGGCAACAACACCGACGCCGGTGATCGTCGCTTTGACGCCGAGGTCGCCGCCGTGGTGGCGGTGCAGCGTCCGGAGGATCTCCCTGTCGGCGGGAGCGTGCACGACGGGGCGCGTCGTGAGGATGCAGCGGTCGCAGCGCTTGTGCACGTTGGCTTCCATGCCGCCGACATCGACCGTGGTGCCGACCCAGGCATCCTCGACGAATCCTGCTTCCTGCGGTTCGACCTCGATCAGAACGTTGGGCCGAAACCGCTCCTGCGCCCACACGCCTTCCGGGTACTGCGACTCCATCGCCCGCAATGACGACGTGGTGAGCAGGTGCATCGGCGTGCCGTCGAAGAACAATCCGGGGCGAGTATCGAACGTGAACATCGCATCCTCGGGACCACCTCGGGCGGTGAGGTCGACCTCGATGTCGATGGTCGACGTCAGGTCCGGCGTCGGCCTTGCGAGACGGACGCTGCGCCGCAGCCACGCCGAGAGAATGTCATCGACGTCGCTGTCGTCGCTCGACACCTCGCCACCCGTGGGCAGCGTCATCGTGACCTCGCCATCATCGCGAAATACCGCGTCTGCCTGGAGCAGTGCGGGAACGGTTTTGGCCGACAGCAACCGATCAGTGGATGTGTCAACAAGTCCGAATGCACGGTCACCGCGGAACCCATCGTGCCCCGCCTCCACAGACGCCAGTGCCTCCGCGCGCATCGACTTCACCGGATAGCGGAACAGCCCGACAACTCGACCGACAACTCGTGGACTCATGCAGCCATCTTTTCAGCTCCCAAACCCCTACTCTGCGAGGCAACGTAAAGGCGAGCTGAGTTCGAGGTTCACCCCACGACGCTGCTCACGGCGTGAATCACCACGCCGGCGAGGCCACCCACGATCGTGCCGTTGATGCGGATGAACTGGAGGTCGCGGCCGATCTGCGATTCGAAGCGCTCGACCGTCTCGTCGGTGTCCCAACGCTCGACCGTGGTGGTGATGAGATTCGCCACCTCCTGCCCCGAGCTTTTGACGACCGACAAGACGCTGCGCTCGACGAATCCGTCGACCCTCGATCGCATGGATTCATCTGCGCGCAGACGATTCCCGAACTGGGCGATTCCGCGTTCGATACGCGCGCGTAGCTCCGACGAGGGGTCGCGAGTCTGGGCGAGCAGACTCGCCTTGAGGTCACCCCAGGCGGCACCGATCCACTCGCGCACGGCTGGATGGTCGAGGAACTCCGCCTTTGCTGCTTCGCCCTTCACGATCATCGCAGGATCGTTCTGGAGAGCGTCAACGAGCGTCGCGATCTGACGGTCGATCGTGCGGCGGAGCGGATGATGTTCATCTGCTCGGAGCTCGTCGATGAACCGTACAAACCCGTCGAAGAGCCGCTCGAAGACCCGGTCATCGATCTGCTCCGGCACCCACCAGGGCGATTCCGCCGCGAACTGGGTGCGCAACATGTCACGGTTCTCACCGAGGACGCCTCCCAGACGAGCGAGCACAGCTGACACCACCTGTTCCTGTCTGCCGTTGGCGCGCACGATCTCGATGGCACGGCCCAGAAGTGGGGCGACCGGCGTCGCTTCGATACGCGCGCGTACGGTGTGCTCGATGATCGCCTGCACGTCATCGTCTCGGAGGAGCCCGGTCGCGACGGTGATCGCCGAGGCGGCAGCGTCTCCGGCGCGCGCCACGTGCGATACGTCATTGAGCCACTCCCCCAGTCGCTGTGCCGGTTGCGCTGCTCGCAGCCGTGGGGCGAGAACGTCGGGCACCAGGAAGTTCTCCTGCACAAATTCGCCGAGACCGCGTCCGATCTCGTCCTTGCGCTTCGCGACGATGGCAGTGTGCGGAATCGGGATGCCGAGCGGATGACGGAAGAGTGCGGTGACGGCAAACCAGTCGGCGAGTGCGCCAACCATCGCCGCCTCGGCGAACGCTTGCACGTAGGCGACCCAGGTTTGAGCATCGCCGAAGATGCGACAGGCGAGATACAGCAGCGCAACGGCGACCAACAGCCCGGTTGCGAACCGGCGCATCCTCTGGAGCGGTGTTAGCGGGGTCGCCTTCATGCGTGGTCGAGGAGGCGGCCAGCTTTGAGGCGTCGCTCTAGCTGGTGCTCAAGGGCAGCGGTCGCAAGACGCTCGACCTCGTGCGTGGCCGCACCCGCGGGCTCGCGCAACGCGACATTCAGCTGTCCGCCAAGGATCAGATGCATCAATTCATAAGCGCGCGTACTCATTCGAGAACCGATCGTGCAGGTGCGACACGTCACGCCCCCTGCAGCGGGGTCAAAGCCGACGAGCGCGTCCTCATCGTCGACACCACAGCGGACGCACGCGTCGAGCATCGGCTCATATCCCGCGTGGGCGAGCAGCTTCCAATAGAACGACGCGACGATGAGCGCAGAATCGTTGTTGTTCAAGGACCTGAGGGCACCGCCGAGCATGGCGTAGAGGCGCTCGTCGGGCTCGCCTTCTTCCGCAAGCAGGTCGACCGCCTCGATCAATGCCGCGGCGTGCGTCAGTCGATCGAGATCTTCACGGATGACACGGAACTGCTCGATCGAGTCGGCCTGGCTCACGATGTCGAGGTCGCCGCGTCCCTTGTACATGAGCAGGGCCACATGCGACATGGGCTCCAGGCGCGCACCGATGCGGCTCTTCGTCCTGCGGACGCCCTTGGCCACAGCGCGCACCTTGCCGTGGGTATCGGTGATGAACGACACGATGCGATCGGCCTCACCGAGCTTGTAGGTGCGGAGCACGATCCCGTTCGTGCGGTAGAGGCTCATCTCTGGAAGCGCACTACGAACCCGTGTCGATTCCGCCGAAACGACGCTCCCGACGCTGGTACTCGCGCACCGCCTCGAAGAGGTCTTCGCGACGGAAGTCGGGCCACAGCACGTCGGTGAAAACCAGCTCGGCGTACGCGATCTGCCAGAGAAGGAAGTTCGACGTGCGGAACTCGCCGGACGTGCGCACCATCAGCTCCGGGTCCGGCATATCAGGCGCGTACAGGTATTTCGAGATCAGCTTGTCGTCGATCTTGTTCGCCGGGACCCGGTCCTCGATGATCCGCTGGATTCCGTCGACCAACTCCGCACGTCCGCCATAGTTGAACGCGAACGACAGCGTCATCTTCCGGTTCCGCCGAGTCAGCGCCTCCGCCTCTTCGATCTGTTTCAGGAGACGACGCGGCACACGCCAGTTGCGGCGTCCGATGAAGCGGACACGCACACCGAGTTCGTTCAGCTCGTCGCGACGACGGAGCAGGATCGACTCGTTGAAGTTCATGAGGAACCGCACCTCGTCGATCGGCCGCTTCCAGTTCTCGGTGGAGAACGCATACACCGTGAGCCACTCGACGCCGAGGTCAAGCGCACCGTGCACTGCGTCGAAGAGCGCCTCCTCGCCAGCGGCATGCCCGTCGGTACGGGGCAGGCCACGGCGGCTCGCCCAGCGTCCGTTGCCGTCCATGACCGCCGCGATGTGGACGGGGATGCGCTTCGGGTCGATCCCCGGGGGAAGTGGGCTCATCACCATCGACGTTACCCGAGCCCGCTCCGCAGCCAGCGGCGGGGCCGCAGGCTGGCGCAACATTCGGGATTGGACCCCGAGCCGACCGTTTGGGGGTTGCGCGCAGCATTGGGGGTTGCGCGCAGCATTGGGGGTTGCGCGCAGCATTGGGGGTTGCGCGCAGCAGGTCCTGAGCCCCCAACCAACGCGCGCAACCCCCAAGGCCCAACCCCAAGCCAACATGTCCACCGACCGAGACTGTGCGAGGCTGACATCGAGCGGCCGCATTGGCCATCATCAGGGGAGGCTCGAATGACCGTCATCGACCGGGGCGTCACACCAGCGGACGTCGGCTACCGGTTCTGGGACGCCGACGAGCACTACTACGAGCCCGTCGATGCGCTGACGCGCTACCTCGATCCGAAATACCGCGGGGCGGTGAAGTGGATCGATATGGACGGTCACCGGCGGGTGATGATCAATCAGAAGCTGCTCCTCAACATCCCGAACCCGACCTTCGACCCCGTGGGAGTGCCAGGGTCGATGGAGGTGTATTTCCGCTCCGCGAACCACGACGGCAAAGAGCTGCGCGACATCATCGAGATGGAGCCCATCCAACCCGAGGCCCGCGACCGAGAACTGCGCCTCAAGCGGCTCGACGCTCAGGGCGTCGAGTTCGCCTGGCTGCTCCCGACCCTGGGGCTCGGCATCGAGGAGTTGCTCTGCGACGACCCCGATACGTTGCACGCGGTGTTCACCGCGTTCAACCGGTGGCTCGACGACGACTGGGGCTACGACCGCGACGGCCGCCTCCAGGCCGCCCCGATGATGTCGCTGGCCGACCCGGTCGAAGCCGAGAAGGAGACCCGCCGCCTCCTGGAACATGGTGCGCGGGTCTTCACGTTCCGTCCCGCTCCCACCCAGTCCGGCGGCACATTCCGTTCCATCGCAGATCCGAGCCACGATCGGGTATGGGCGATGATCGCCGAGGCGGGTGCGATCGTGGCGCTGCACACCGCCGACTCGGGCTACACCTTCCAGACGCATCGTTGGGGCGGCAGGGCGCGCTTCGACGGATTCAAGTCCTCGACGCTCGCCGAGGTCATGGGGATCATCACGGACCGTCCGATCCACGACACCATCGCCGCCATGGTCTGCGGCGGGCTGTTCGACCGTCACCCGACGCTGCGTGTCGCCAGTCTCGAACTCGGTTCGGGCTGGGTGCCCGAGCTGATTCGCCGGTTCCGCCTCTCCTACGGCAAGACCCCGCAGCAATACCGGCGCGACCCGGTCGAGCAGATGCGCGAGCACGTGTGGGTCGCCCCGTTCTACGAGGACGACGTCGCCACCTTGCGCGACCTGATCGGTGCCGATCGGATCCTGCTCGGCTCGGACTGGCCGCATCCCGAAGGCCTCGGGGCACCACGTGCATGGATCGGCGACTTCGCCGCGCTGACTGCGGACGAGCAGCGCCTCGTGCTGCGCGACAACCTGAGACACCTCGTCGGCCGCTGACCCGTCGCGTCGCTACCGCAGAAGCAGCGGAGGCGCGGCCCACCACAAACTGTCATACCCCCGTTGTAGCGTCGTCGGCCCATGAGCGACGCGATCACTATCGAGGCTGAACGGCCCAAACGGCGCGCCGACTCACGCGTCGCCGCAGCCCTGGGTCGCGCCACCGCGGGTCTACCAGCGGGAGGCGAGGTCCGCACGGGCCAGCAGGAGATGGCCGACGCCGTCGCGAACGCGATCCGAACGAGGACCCATCTCGTCGTGCAGGCGGGGACCGGCACCGGAAAATCGCTCGGCTACCTCGTCCCGGCACTCGTGACCGGCAGCAAGGTCGTGGTGTCGACGGCGACCAAGGCACTCCAAGACCAGCTCGCAGGAAAGGACCTGCCGTTCCTGAAGACCCACCTCGACATCGATTTCGAGTTCGCCCTCCTCAAGGGACGAAGCAACTACTTCTGCCTGCAGAAGGCCGAAGAGCTGCAGCAATCGGGTGCGCAGCTCGGCCTCGACGGTGTGGCGGAAGACGACGGGTGGGCGTCGTCATCGAAAAAGCGTGAGGCCATTCTCGATGAAGTCACCCAACTAGTTGAGTGGGCGGGTACGACCGTCTCGGGCGACCGGGCCGAGCTTGACTTCGAGCCCACGCCCGCCGCGTGGTCCGCGGTCAGTGTCGCAGCGGGCGAGTGCCCCGGTGCAGCGAAATGCGGCAACGGCGAGTCGTGCTTCGCTGAGCGTGCCCGCCAGGCAGCGGCGACCGCCGACGTGATCGTGGTCAACACGCACCTCTACGGCCAGCATGTCCGGGCCAATGGCCACATCCTCCCGGAGCACGACGTCGTGATCTTCGACGAGGCCCACGAGCTGGAAGACATCATCGCCGACTCCCTCGGGATCGAGATCTCCGCCGGACGTTTTGCGTTCCTTGCGGGCCGCGTCCGCCAGGTCATCTCCGACATCGACCGCGTCGTGGACCTTGTCGACGCCGGCACACAGATCGAGACGGCGCTCACACCGTTCGCCGGGCAGCGTCTCCTCAGCGGTCCCGCCGCGGTCGAGACAATACAACGCGCGCTTACTATCGCGATCGACCGCGTGAATAGGGCGATGTCGGCCCTCAAGAACATCGCCGACGACGCCGCGGGCGGAGCGGGACCGAAGAAGATGCGCGCGGTTCAGGCCGCGACGTCGCTTATCGAGGAACTCACCGCGGCGAACGAACTTGGTGCCGAAGATGCAAAGCGCGCAGAGTATTTCGGCGAGCCAGACGAGGAGGCGATGCTCAAGGCCGATGAACGGGTCGCCTGGGTCGAGGCCGCCCAGCGCAACCGCGGCCCGGTCCTGCGCATCGCCCCGATCGAGGTGGGTGCGTCGCTCTACGGTGCCATCTGGTCGAATACAACGGCTGTGCTGACGTCGGCAACGATTCCCTCGAACCTGTCCGCCCGCGTCGGTCTCCCCACCAAGGACACGAAGACGCTCGACGTCGGCTCACCGTTCGACTACCCGAACCAGGCGTTGCTGTACTGCGCCGTGCACCTGCCCGACCCTCGCAGCGACAAGTTCGAACCGGCCACCCACAAGGAACTCGAGTCGCTCCTCCGAGCCGCCGGTGGTCGAACCCTCGCACTGTTCACCAGCTGGCGAGCCATGACGAACGCTGCCGAAGCGATCCGAGCGATCAAGCCGCCACTTCCCTTCCGCATCCTGACCCAGTCCGATCTGCCCAAGCCCGCATTGACGCGGGCATTCGCAGAAGACGAAACGTCGGTGCTGTTCGCCACCATGGGGTTCTGGCAGGGCATCGACGTGCCGGGTCGGGCGCTCTCGATGGTTGTCATCGACAAGCTGCCCTTCGCCCGGCCCGACGAGCCGCTGCTGCTGGCGCGCCGCGAGAAGGCCGGCGACTCCGCGTTCCGCACGATCGACCTGCCGCGCGCCGCCATGCTGCTCGCTCAAGGCTGCGGTCGCCTGATCCGCACGTCGACCGATCGCGGTGTCGTTGCCGTGCTCGATCCCCGGCTCAACTCGGCCAAGAGCTACCGCAAGGACCTCATCGACGCACTCCCGCCGATGAGGCGAACACGTCACCTGTCCGACGTCGTCGCGTTCCTCGCCGAGATCACTGCCTGACCGCCGACATGACAGGCTCTGGTGCCCCGTCCGATCCGACGTTGGGACCAATCACCTCGGTGAGCGACGCGAAGCGTCCCAACCTCGCGGTCGGGCCAAGCAGGTCGGTCGCGCCGTCCGACGTTGGGACCAATCACCTCGGTGAGCGACGCGAAGTGTCCCAAGGTTGGACGGTGCTGGCAGACTGCCCGGCCATGACTGCCATCACGACACCCGCCGGAATCACCATCGAGTACGACACCTTCGGGTCGCCGTCCGACCCGGCGTTGCTGCTGGTGATGGGTTTCACGGCGCAAATGATCTCGTGGCGTCCGGGCTACTGCCGGCGCTTGGCCGACGGTGGACGTTTCGTGATCCGCTTCGACAACCGCGATTGCGGGCTGTCGACGAAGCTCAATGGTGTTGCCGTGGACATCGCAGCGGTAATGGCCGCATCCGAGGCGGGTGACCTCGACACGGTCCGGGCCGCGGCACCGTACACGTTGAGCGATATGGCCGACGATGCCTTCGCGCTCCTCACCGCCCTCGGTATCGAACGGGCCCACATCGCGGGCGCGTCGATGGGCGGGATGATTGTGCAGACGATGGCGATCGAGCATCCGGAGCGCGTGCTCTCGCTCACGTCGATCATGTCCCGAACTGGCGAGCCTGGTTTTGGCGAGGCCGAACCGGAGTCCATTGCGGCGCTGCTTACGCCCTCGCCGCCAGAGCGCGAAGCGTTTATCAACGCGTCGAAAAAGGCCCTGCTCTGGCAGTCGAAGCGGTACGGAACCGAGGCACTGTGTCGGGAGCGGGCGGCCGAATCGTTCGACCGGTCGTTCTACCCGGAGGGCGCGCTTCGCCAATTCGCCGCCATTGCGGCCAGCGGCTCACGCGACGACGGTTTGCAGTCGCTCACCGTTCCGACGCTCGTGATTCACGGTCACGACGACACGCTCATTCTCCCGAGCGGAGGCGAGCGAACCGCATCGGTGATACCCGACGCCAAGCTGCTTGTGTTCGAGGACATGGGCCACGACCAGCCCGAGCCGCTCTGGCCCGACCTCTGCGACGCGATCCTCGCCCACACCAGCTGACGCGGCCAGGGCAAGTCCGAGCGTCACGTCGATTCGTCTCGCACTGACCGGCCTTACTGTTCGGGGGGTCCGGGAGCGCGTTCGGGCCGGCACCGCCGAGGCCAGGCCCGATTGTCGTCGTGTCAGCGGCTCAACGGGCTCAGTAGACGCCGTTGTTCCAACTGTCGAGCTGCGTGGCCAGGTTCGTCATGGTCGTGCCGTTGCAGCTGTCCAAGGCGTTGTTCACGGCACTGATCAGGTGGGCGGTGGTGGCGTAGGGCGGGAACTGGTCGCCGAAGCTGGCCTCGTTCAGCAGGGCCGCGACCGCCGCCCGCAGCAG
>JAYSSR010000094.1:0-18862 GCA_043720395.1 Acidimicrobiia bacterium | reverse complement strand
ACGCCGAACGCGGGACCGCGCGGGTCGAAAGGGGTCGGTGAACCACCAAGCGTCCCCACCGCTGGAGCGATTGCGAATGCGCTGACGCAGCTCATCGGTTCGCCGGTCCGACAACTGCCGATGACACCTGAACGCGTATGGGCCACCTCGTTCGACGCCTCCCGCGACGCTCTGGCGGAGGTCGTTCGATGAGCACCAGCTTCGTCGCACCAACGTCGGTCGACGCTGTTCTGACCGCGCTCGCGAACGGTGCACGACCCGTCGCCGGTGGCACCGACCTCGTGGTCGGCGCGCGGCAGGGCAAGACACCATTGCCCGAGAGCCTCGTGGCGATTCACCGCGTCGAAGTCCTGCGCTCGATGCGGATCGATGCAACCGGCGCATCAATCGGTGCGCTCGTGACCCACGAGCGCATCGCCGCTGACACCGCGATCGCATCGCTGTATACCGCACTCGCCGACGCCTCATCGATCGTTGGCTCGCACGCGACACGGGCACACGGAACGGTCGGCGGCAACGTCATGAACGCGTCGCCGGCCATGGAGACGGGTGGCCCGCTGATGTGCCTCAACGCCAGTGCGGTGCTGCAATCGGTAACGGGCACGCGGACAGTCGCTGTTGGCGAGCTGTTCGTCGGACCGGGCCGCACCTTGGCGAGGGCCGACGAACTGCTCGTCGCGATCGAGATTCCAGCACCCGATCCGGGGACAGGCTCTTGTTATGCGCGCTTAGAGTATCGACAGCAGATGGAGATCGCCGTGGTCGGAGCGACCGCCGTCTGCACGGTCGTGGATGGCGTTATCACCGCCGCCCGTGTCGCCATGACGGCGCTCGCCGCCACCATTCACCGTGTGCCTGCGGCGGAAGCAGCGTTGGTCGGACGACCCGCTGGCCGAGCTGCTGCCGAGGAGGCCGCCGCCGCCTTTGCCGCAGCGTCCGCGCCGATCAGCGACGTCCGCGCCTCGGCGGCCTACCGCCGGGCCATGGCAGCGGTGATCGCCCGGCGCACCATCGAAGCCGCGCTCGCCCGAGCCGTCGGCCAACTCGTTCCCATCCCTGCAAGCGCGTCGCTCCACGGCGCACTCTGAGCCCGGACTCACGACCATGAAGATCGATGCGACTCTCAACGTCAACGCACTCGCCTACCCGGTCGAGGTCGACCCGCATGCGACGCTGCTGCGGACCGTCCGCGACCAGCTCGGCCTGACGGGCACGAAGGAGGGATGCGACGACTCCGAGTGTGGGGCCTGCATGATGCTCCTCGATGGCCGACCCGTGAACTCGTGTTCGTATCTCACGATGCAGGCTGTCGACGCTGCGATCACGACCGTGGAGGGACTGGCCGACGGCGACAACCTCAGTCCACTGCAGCAGGCCTTCTTGTCCTGCTCAGGGGTGCAGTGTGGCTTCTGCACACCTGGCATGCTGATCTCGGCGACCGCCTTGCTCCGGGAAAACCCGAACCCGACGGAACACGACGTGCGAATCGCCTTGTCGGGCAACCTCTGTCGGTGCACCGGGTACGACGGCATCGTGAACGCCGTGTTGTCGGTGGCGGCTGTTTGACGACTGCATCGCACGGCGTGCCATTTCGACCCGCTTCAGGTGTCTCTCAGCGATGACAATCGATAGGCGGTCAACGTAGCGAAGTGTGAAAGTCGCGCCCCCGCTTCCCATACCTCGTAGGCGCGCATCGCCACCGCACCACCCATTCCAATCTGATCTCTCGGCGGGTAGAATCCTCGCCGTGAGCACTCTTGTCGACTCCGTGGCCGTGCAGCTCGGTGAGGCCAACCGGTCGCTGCATTCGCGCGGGATCAAAGGGTTCCGTGTATGGCGCGATCAAGACCTGAACGCCGAAGTCGCCGAAGTCGCTGACGTCCTGTACGGACTGTCGGCTGACGACGATTGGGGAGCTGCCGCGCTCGACGCCTTCTGCGAGACCGCTCGTCAAGCATTGAATGGACTTGTCGCCTACACATATTGTGACTTTCGATCTGAGAAGGAGGCGGGAGAAGCGATTAGGGGTTGTGACGAAGGCTGGATTGCTCTCGCCTCCGAGATGACCGGTGTCTGAGCTTCACGTCGACCTCCTGCAACAGGCAAAGGACCTCTCGAGGGCCGACGCCGCCGCGAGTTCCTCGTGGGGCACGAGGCGAGGCAGCATGGCTGCCGAGCCGCGTGACGAACAGCCCGATCCACAACAGCCGGAAGTCGCGGTGCCGACGAAGGGGGCCGAGGTCGACAAGGAACCGGCCGGACATCGGGTCGATCGTAGGCCCGCGCATCAGTGCGATGCTGCTCGACCCATGCTCATATCGGCAGAATCCAGATCCACCCGCGGCACCGGTCCGCATGTCGCGGACGAAACCCAATTCAACAACGAAGGAGCAACTTCCATGAACAATTGCCACGGTTCCGCCACGGTCAGCCTTCCCTCCGATTGTGAAATCGTCATCACCAGGGTGTTCGATGCTCCAGCCGCGCTCGTGTTCGAGGCGGCGACGGCCACGTGAACTCCGGGATGGAAGGGGGCATGCAGGAAAGCATGAATCAGATGGAGGACCTGCTGGCCGAAATGGCATCCGCAGCACCGATTCAGCCGTCGGTCGCCGATCGATACCGCAACGTCGCCGGTACCTTCGCGGCCCGAGTCGCGGCGGTCCCCAGCGATGCCTGGAACAACCCGGCACCGTGCGACGGATGGGACGCACGCGACGTCGTCCGTCATCTCGTGACGTGGATTCCGCCTTTCCTCCGGAGCGGCGCCAACCTCGTTCTCCCTGAAGGTCCGTCGGTCGACGTCGATGCGTTGGCAGCATGGACGACACTCAGCGATGCAATCCAGCACGTCCTCGACGACCCGGGGGTCGGGTCACGTGAGTTTGCCCACCCGCAGGCCGGGAGCCACCCGCTCGATCAGGCAATCGGGATGTTCATCCTCGGCGACGTTCTGATCCACACCTGGGATCTCGCACGAGCATCCGGACTCGACGAAACCCTCGACGCTGCCGAGGTCGCAGGAATGTACGAAGGAATGCTCCCCATCGACGCCATGCTGCGAACAAGCGGTCACTACGGACCGCGTGTCGATGTGCCCGAGACCGCCGACGTTCAGACGAAACTCATCGCGTTCACGGGGCGGCGTCCGTAGGGCGCGTAAGGTCCGTGAGGCCGGTGAGGCCCTTGAGGCCTGTGGGCCGCAACGAAAGTGCAGCGCGGCATTGGCAGTCCGAAGACCACGGTGGTCCCCTGTCCCGTTGAGTCGAGGTATGCGAGCCGCGAAGTCGTTCGGCTCGGCTGCGCAGACTGACGAGACCATGACCGACGCGCGTCGGGTAGGCGGGGTCGAAGCCCACGCCGTCGTCTCGAACACCCACCTCAAAGTCGCTGCCACCACTCGGGAACAAGGCCACGTCCACAGCACTCGCGTGGGCATGTCGTAGCGCGTTCGTCGTCATGTCCTGCGTGGCCGTGTCTGAAAACCGCTACCGTCAGGTCGGCGGAACGAACGTCCACCGCATGGCGACTCGGCACCCACCTCCACACTCGCAGACGGGGATTGGACTCGCCCGCACGAGTCGCTGGTGCAACTTGCTGAGCGGCCCGACCTGCTGAGCGGCCCCGACCCGCGCCGGTTCGCGCTCAGCCGTCGCCTGGCTCGGCGAGGAGGGTGCCGAGCTCGACGCCGAGGGTGAGCTCGTCCACCATGCCGAACGCGTGGCGTCGGATCTTTCCGGTGCGATCGACAAGCACGAACGTGGGGGTGCCGCGCATTGCGTAGGCGGACATGGTCTGTGGGACGCCTTGCGTGTCGTGGCGATCGACGCCCACCGGGAACGTCACTGCGAACTCGTGTAGGTACGCGGCGAGGCTGACGGGAGTCATCGCGTTGTGGTGCTCGAAGACCATATGCACACCTACGACCGCGAGGTCGGGTCCGCTCAGTCGCTCGTGGACCCGCTTCGCCAGCGGAGTCGCGTTCACGACGCACCCCGGACACAGCATCTGGAACGCATAGATCACGACGACCCGGCCACGCAGCGACGCAAGCGAGACGGTGTCGCCGGAGTTGAACCACTCCGTCACGTCGAACTCCGGTGCCGGTTGGTTCAGTTCGTCGATCACGACTGGAACTGTACGACGCCGCTAGCACGACCCGACCGCCTGAACGACGCAGCGGTCAGTGACCTCGCCCGGCGGGATGGGTGGGCGGACCTCGGGGGGTCACTCGGATCGGAGGGTGCGGGCGAGATCCGTGGTGCCGCCGCTGTGGCTGCGGCCCACGACTGCGGCGACGACGCACGCCACGGCGAGCGCGCAGAGCAGTGCGAGGAGGAGCGGTGCGAGGAGGAGCGGTGCGACGGGGACACGGGCGCCGGAGCATGCCGACGCTGCACAACTGCCGCGGCCAGGGCGGCCCCGACGACGATCAGAGCGAGTCCTGCGACGACACCGAGCGTCAGCGACAACCCGGCGAGCAGCGCAAGTGCGACCGTCGGCCGAACTCCGGGTCGCACGGTCGACCGCAGCCACACTCCCGTCGCGCTCACCGGGCAAGCATCGCACGAGCGAGATGAGTGCAACAGCGTGCTGGCACCCCGTCGCGTCTCCCGAACAAGGGCTGAATTCTGCACGCCACGAGCTGAAAATCGGGCCGAAACCGCCCCTTTCGGGCTCTCCGCGCGCGAAAAACAGCCCGTGCTCGTGGTCGGAACGCCCGTCACCGCGTGCGGAGGGTGGCTGCGAGGTTGGTGACGCGTCCCGAGGGTGCGGTCTACCACCGCGGCGTCGTGGGGGGCGAGCGGGATTGCGGGCGTCTCCTCGAGCTGCAGCAAGCACGTCAGAGGAGGAAGCGACCCGGCTACCCTGGCACACGCACGGTGCGCTTTTCACGATGTGTCGCTGAGCGACACATCGTGACGCGCGTTTGCCACGGCGACGTACCCGAGCAACGCGGCGAGCGCGAGTGCGCCGGCGAGGATGAGCGAGAGCGGTGCCGGAGGGCGGACCGTCGCGGCGTCGAGGCCCAGGGTGCGCTCGAAGCCGCGCTCGATGGGCCGTTCGAGGAGGACGCCGACCACGACGCCGACGACGCCACCGACGAAACCCACGACGGCCCACGCCAGCGTCGCGCCGCCACGGAGCTGTCGCCGGGTCATGCCGAGCATCGCGAGGATGCCGTGCTCGGCGCGTCGACGCGCTGTCGCCGTCACAACCGCGTGGGCGAACGCAACGAACGTAAGCGCGCCTATCAGTGCGGCGATGAGTCGGCCGAGCGGGTGCAGCCGCAGGATGTCACGGACCGGCCGTGCCGCCTGCGGGACGTGCAGCGTCGGCCCGAACGGCAGGCCGAGGCTCGCCCGCGCCTCGTCGAGCGACACCCCATCGCGGAGCGTCATCACCATCGTGCCCATGCCGATGTCCGTCGGGAGCCCCAGTCGTTGGAACCCCGCTTCGGTGAGCAGGCCCTCCGCCGTGTCGGCCTGGAACATCGCTTCGAGGAGGTGGACCGTCCCGACGATCCGAAACGTCTTCGTGGTCTCCGGCGGACGCTCCGACTGGGTCACCGTCACCGTGTCGCCGACCCGACGCCCCAGGCGACGCAGCGTCCGGGGCCCGACCGCGATCTCGTCGGCGCTCCGCGGGGCGCGTCCGCTGAGGGCCGGGATCCGGGGCGAGCCCTTCACGATGGGGAAGGCAAGTACGCCAGCCGAGACGTCACCGATCCGCACCGTCTGCCCGAGGAAGCCGGCGGCGTCGACGACGTCGGGGTTGGAGCGGACCTTCGCGGCGGCCGGTGCGAACGTCGAGGGATCGGCCCAGAACTCGCCGCCTGACACGTCCCACCACGCACCGACACGACGGGGCTCTCGCTGCAGGCCCTGCGCCGTCGCCGAGAGCGTCGCGCTCGCCGCCAGTGCGCCGACACCGAGCACGATCGGTGTCACCGTGCGAACCCGCGAGCCCGCCCACATCGACGCGATCGCAGCGACGGGGCCGCCGACCGAGACGACAGGCCGGTGACGGGTGGACCCTGCACGCACGGCCGCGGACGCCGCAACGACCCGCCGCGCCCCGATGAGCGCACCCACCACCGCCCCGAGCGCGACGAGGCCCGCACACCCGAGGAGTACGACGACGTCGAGGCGCGACGGCTGCGCGAACAGCATCCGACGCGTCGTGCCGAACGGAGGGACGCGACCGAGCAGCAGCGCGACCAGCACACCGAGGAGGGCGGCCGGAACGACCAGCGTCGACGCCCGCACAAGCGCCGCCGCAAGGAGGTCACGGCGGGTGAGGCCGAGATTCGCCATGGTCGGCCACGGTTCGAACTCACGTTGGATTTGACGCGACGTCGAGAACGCGAGGAAGACCAACGCGGCGAGCGCGGCGCTCGCCGCGACGATCCACGTCCCGTTTCGTTCGGTGCGGACGACGCGGCGCAGGGCGTCGAAGTCAGGCGACCTCGGGTCGGCGGACACCGTCCATCCCGGGAGCTCCTTCGTCAGCGCCGACGTGAGTGATTCCGGCGTGGCACCGTCGACGAGTCGACCCTGGAACACCTCGCCCCAGAACGAGAGGAACTCGTCGAAGTAACGGTCCTGCACGCCCTGACCGAGCGTGACGAGCTCGTCGCCGAGGTAGCGTCCGATGACCCCTTCAGCACCGACGAGTTCGCCGTACCCGCGCACCACGGCGGCGACCCGGAGGCGTCGTTCGGGCGTCGTGGGTAGCTTCGCCGTGGAGATCACGAGCGGCCACTCCGAGCGCTTCCACGACGCGACCGTCATCCAGTCCCCGGCATGCAGATGCGCCGCCTTGGCGAGGTTCTCACCGATCACGACGTCGGTCGTGCTCGACGGCGACGGGAGCGCCCCCTCCACCACGATCGGTCGCAGCTGACTCGCACGCCGTCCCGTTGTCGTCGTGCCGTACGCACCGAGCGACCACCACTCGCCCTTGCCGCCGTCGGTTGCATCGCGTGCGTCGCGGACGCCGAGGAAAAGCTGGCGATCCAGAGCCGGCGCAATGACCAGACCGGTCCGCCGGATCGCCGCCTCGACGGTTGCCGCGGCCCCGGGCGGGGTGCACGGAGGGGGTGCGTCGGGCCCTGCGAACTTTCCCGGGTCGACACCCGGCGGGCAGTAGGTCACGCCCACGTCGTTGATCAGTGACGCGTCGACGTAGCGATCGACCGCAACTCGTGCGTGCGTGCAGCAACTCGTGCCGGTGACCGCAGGTTTCCGCGCACGAGCTACGTCGTCGCCGACCGCGGAGTTCCACACGCCGTCGGCGCTCGCCATCGGCCCCGGGCCAAATCGAGTGCCGTTCGCGCAGCCGCGCGCGGCTCGCGCGCTACGCGCGGACGGCACTCACCTGCGGGGACCGCGCTCGGGTGGAGTGGCGGGAGGTGCCGCTCGACAGGTACGACATCGAAGCGACGCCCAGACGAGTGACGGTGGCTCACGTTCGTCCATCAAGACGGCGGCGAGATCCTCGCCGGGCTGCCTGGCTGGACGTGGGGTCGTGCCGTCTGGGTCGACGTGCTCTGGGTCGCCGAGTCACTCCGATCGACTTTGCGAGGCGCTCGCAAACCTGCGTTCACGATGTGTCGCTGAGCGACACATCGTGAACGCCCATCGAGCGGACGGCCGCTCAGGCGATGGTCACTTCCTTGACCATGCCCTTGGTGATGTGGGGTGCTCCCGTCTTGTCGGGCATGTAGCAAATGAACGCGTAGGTGCCCTTGGTCAGGTCGAGGTCGACCGTCTGCGACATGCCTGGCTGGAGCGTCGGCACGGAGGTCGTCGCCTTCCGGTCGAACAAGTCCTTCGGAGGTTCGGCCATGAGGTACTTCTGCGCATCGGCGAACGTCTTGCCCGGCATCAGCTTGAGCATGATCACGTGGTGAGCCCCCTTGCCGGGGTTGCTCGCCGTGACCGTCGTGACGCCGGCCTTCAAGCCCGTGATCTCGAAGCCGTAGTCCTTCATCGCGATGGCGGCGGCGGCCTTCGGGATCGTGCCGGTCCCGCCGGTGCTGACGGTGAAGAACCCGATCGGCGGCGCCTCGTCGAGTGTCTGATCGTTCGACCCCAGGCTCGAGATCCAGTCGCCCTTGGCAAGGTTGAGCGTCGCCGTGGTCGTGGTGCCAGGCCGGGCAGTGGCCGTGCCACCGGAAAACAGAGCCCATGAGGGGATGCTCTCCGACTTCATCGCCTTGCGGATCTCGGCCTCGGTCTTCTTCGACGTTGTTCGCGTCAGCTCGAGGGTGATGCCGTAGGTGGCGGTCTTCGGGTTGGTGAGCGAGATCGTTGTGAGCCCGCCTTTCACGGTCGCCGGGAAGCCGGAGAGCTTCTTCGCTGCGGGATCCCAGCGGAGCGTGATCTTCTCCGGAGCTGCGGCCGCCGTAGCGGGCCGAGCGGCGAGCATCGCGAGTGCGGCGGTGGCTGTCAGCGCGGTCGTTGCGGCGAGTGCGGTCGAGAGCGCTGTCGAGAGCGTCCATCTGGTGAGGGAATCGGGCCGTTGTGACATGGGGTCACTCCTTCGTGTGGGCCGGGTGTGGCGTGTAGTGCAATCGTCGGGGACGCCCGGCGTGTCGCCAAGGGTGCTGGCCACCACCGTGTCGGGGTGCCAGCACCCCGGAGCCCTGCACCGGGAGCCCTGCAACCGGCCGAGTGTCGTTTCGGCAGCCGAGTGTCGTTCCAGCAGCGCTGCCGCTTCGTGACACTCGGTTGCCGAAGTGACACCGTTGTGGTGGACCAAGCGTGCGGGGGCGGCGGCATTCGTCACGGGTGGTGGCCTCCCGTGACCGCCTTGACCCGCGAGGTGCTCGCCAGGCTGGGATGAGCACCGTGCGTGGCGGCATCGCCGAGCCCGGGGAGGCTGGCACCCTGTTCGGGCCCGAGGAAGCGCGCGACGATGGTCGAGATGACCGTTCCCGTTCCCGTTCTCGTCGTCGACGACCATGCCGCCTTCCGGGCGGTCGTACGATCGTTACTGGTGCGCTCCGACGAGTTCGACCTCGTCGGCGAGGCCGCGTCGGGCGAAGAGGCGATCGAAATGGCCGGAGCGCTGCACCCCGAGCTCGTCGTGATGGACATCATGATGGGCGGCATCGGCGGCATTGCCGCGACGTCGGCGATCACGAGCCAGCACCCCGAGATGACCGTGGTGCTCGTCTCCACCTACGGCCGCGACGATCTGCCGGCCGAGGCCGGTACCTGCGGTGCCGCCGCCTACATCGGCAAGTCCGAGCTGAGCGCTGGTGCCCTCCGCAAAGTCTTGGCTTCCCGTTCCGCGGCGGACGCGCCCGACTGAGAGATCGGCCCCGCCATGCGGTCCAGGGCCTCGGTGCCGTTCTGCTGCGCCGGGCGAACCAGATCCAGCGAATGCGTGGCGCAGCGAGATGCACGCCGAGCTTGGCGGTTCCTCAAGACACGGTCGGGACCCGTCCGACGACGCGGGTGCCGGCACCGAGCGACGACGTGATCTCGATACGGCCGGCGCGGGCACCGAGGCGATCACGCATGTTCGTGAAGCCGTGACCGGCTCGCGCAGCGGCGGGCTCGAAGCCACGGCCGTTGTCGGCGACCTCGAAGAAAAGCTCGTTGCGTTCACGCCAGAGGCGCACCTCGATCTCGGTCGCAGCGCCCGCGTGCTTTGCGGCGTTCTGGAGTGCCTCGACGCAGCAGAAGTAGACCGCCGCTTCGAGGTCGGGGGCATGTCGGCCGACATCGCTCGCCACGTCGATCGACACCGGCAACGGGGAGCGGGTCGCTGCCGCGGCGAGCGCCGGTCGCAGACCGCCGGACATGAGCACCGGCGGGAAGATGCCGTGCGCGAGGTTGCGAAGTTCGACAATCGCGGAGTCGACATCCGTGCTGATCTCGCCGAGCAGCGCCGAAGCGTCACCCGTGTCGTTCGCCGGGTTTTCCGCCGAATCGTGGAGCACGTCGCGGGCGAGTCGCAGCTTGAGAGCGATCGACACGAGCTGCTGCTGCGCACCGTCGTGGAGGTCACGCTCGATGCGCCGACGCTGCTCGTCGCCGGCGGCCACGAGTCGGGCGCGAGACTCGACCAGCTGGTCGTTACGGGCCTCCAGTTCCACCTGCGAGGCCTGGAGCGCAGCGTCGAGACGGAGGTTGCGCAGGGCGAGTGCGACGTTGCGGGCCAGCTCCGAGAGGTCGGCGTCGAAAGACGCGGTGAACGCATCGCCCGCTGGTGAGCGCTCGCACACCAGTACACCGAGCACCTCACCGCCGTTGAGCAGTGGTGCGATACGGACGTTGGCCGAAGATCGTCCGGCGACGAGCGCCGGCAGCCACACGTCGACCCAGGTACCACCGCTGACCCTGGTGTTCAGCAATGCCGCTGCTGCGCGGTCGTCGAAATCCACGTCGGCCCGAGAGGCGGCGGCCTTCGGCGCTCCGGCGATAACCGAAAGGGTGCCGTTGGCGAGACGCCAGACCTCCGCCGACTGCAGCTGCATCGACGAGCGCAGCGATTCGCACATCTGCGTGAACAGCTCGAGCAGCGGCACGGCGCGGGTCAGTCGTGACGTGAAGCGAGCGACCGTTTCGGACGGGCTCGGCCGACTGCCGAGCGCGACTCGTCGCACGGCTGCATATACGGAATGGAACACGCTTGGCCAGGCAAACGCGGCGACGACGGAGAGGGCGATGGCAAGGAGCGCAGCCCGCCGCTCGGACGCGTCGAGGCCACGTTCGTTGACGATCGCGATCACGAGCGCGACGGCACCTACGAGCACGCTCGCGGACGCGATCGCCGAGGTGATCCGCATGGTCGTGTCGACGGTTCCGTGCAGCGCCGGGATCGTCGATGCGAGGAACCCGAGGCCACCTACGCCGACGGCCGCGATGGCGAGCCAGCGCCAAGGAGCCTCGATGCCGAGCGCACTGAGACCGACCATCACGGGCGCGACCGAGAGGACACCAAGACCGGCGACACCGACCCAGCGGGCGCTGCGCTGATCGAACGGCGTTGCTTTCGAGTATCGGCCGTGGGCGATCGCGGCACCGGCACTCAGTAGGACGGTCGCCACCCCGAGCGTCACGCCCGTACCGTGACCGCGGCGGAAACCAAGCGCGCAGAGGATCGCTCCGGCAACGGCCACAGCAAGAACGACGGTCGCTGGGCTGTCGCGGCGGCGGCTGTTCGGCGTCCACGAGAGCACGGCGAAGGCTGCCCCGAGCGTGGCTCCGATCGCCGCGCCGACGGCCGTGCGGTTTGCGTCAAGCGAGGTCGACGTCGCCGTCGCCGCAGCAGCCGCGTCGCCGAGTGCGGCCGCGACGCCGAGGGCGCACCCGGTCCAGATGGCTACAGCAATTCGTCTTGAGACCCGTCGCGACCGCCAGGTTGCAGCCGCCCAGGGCACCGCGCCGGCGAGCAGTGCAACGTGCTCGGCGTCGAGGTTCACGGCCTCATCCTGCCCGCACTCCTGACCAGCTCAACCGATTCGCGGCTCCCGTCGATGCGCGCACCGATGGTGCTCAGCCCGGGACGAGGGCGTCGGCGATCGCACCGTCGCGCATCCGGACCAGTCGGGTCGCTGCGGCACCGACGTTCGCGTCGTGGGTCACGAGCACGATGGTCTGACCCTGACGGTTGAGGCGGGTGAAGAGTTCCAAGATCTCGGTGCCGCCGTCGCTGTCGAGCGCCCCAGTTGGTTCGTCGGCGAGCAGCACCGCAGGCTCGTTGGCGATCGCACGCGCAATCGCAAGACGCTGACGCTGGCCGCCGGAGAGCGTCTGCGGGGCTTGCGAGGCACGATCACCGATGCCGAGCAGATCCAGCAGGTCCTGGGCGCGGGCCTTGGCGGCACGGTTCTTCGAGCCGGCGATCAGGGCCGGCATCATCACGTTCTCGAGTGCCGTCATGCCGTCGAGGAGGTTGAAGAACTGGAATACGATCCCGATGTTGCGACGGCGGAAGACGGCTCGCTCGTCGGCGTCCATGGATCCGAGGTCGTGGCCGGCAACGCTGACCGAGCCCTCGTCGAGTGCCTCGATGCCCGCGATCGTGTTGAGCAGCGTGGACTTCCCGCAGCCCGACGGGCCCATGATGGCGACGAACTCGCCTCGGGACACGTCAAGGTCGACGCCGCGGAGCGCCCGGACCGGCACGAACTCGCGCTCGAAGCTGCGGTGCGCACCGTGCACGACCACGACCTCTTCACTGGTGGGCTCAGCTGGGGATTCGCCGGTCACGGCCACTATTCAATCGAGCGGTCGCCGCCGACGCAAGGGTGCTAGCACCCCTGCAGAGCCGGGCGAATGTCCCTAGGCTTAAGCGTCGTGGCGATCCGGGTCATCTACGCAGAGGACAGTGCGCTCCTGCGCGAGGGCGTGATCCGCGTGCTCGGGGCGACCGACGACGTCGAGCTGATCGCGACCTGCACGAACGAACCGGAGGTTCTCGCTGCCGTCGCCGCCGACCAACCCGACGTCGTGGTCACCGACATCCGGATGCCGCCGACGCACACCGACGAGGGCGTGCGCATCGCGCGGCACCTGCAGGCGACGATGCCCGGCGTCGGCGTCGTGGTGCTCTCCCAGCACGCCGACCCATCGTATGCGCACACCCTGTTGGAGTGCGGTTCGCAGCGCCGGGCGTACCTGCTGAAGGACCGCGTCGCCGATCCCGGCCAGCTCGTCGCTGCGATCCGCACCGTCCATATGGGCGGCTCGATGATCGACCCGCTCGTCGTGGAAGCGTTGGTTTCGTTGCACGCGACGCAGAAGGAGTCCCCGCTGCGCACGCTCACCGGACGCGAGAGCGACATCCTCCGCGAGATGGCCCAGGGTCGCAGCAACGCCGCCATCGCGGCGACGCTCGGCCTCACCGAGCGGGCGGTCGAGAAGCACTCCAACACGCTGTTCGCAAAACTTCACCTCAACGAGGAACCCGACGTGAACCGCCGCGTCAAGGCGGTCCTGCTCTACCTTACGGAGACGTGACCGAGTTCAGGGCCGATGAATCTTCACGATGTGTCGCTCGCGACACATCGTGAAGCACGTCCGCCGCCATTGAACACGGGATGCCAGCACCCTGGCGCTGGCCGAAGCTGTCGGGCACACTGAGGCGCGATGGGTGGCGTCACACTTCTGGTCAGGTCCGTGCTCAGGCAGAACCGCGGTGCGACCGCGTTCCTTGTCCTGCTGCTCGGGCTGCCCGGCGGGATCGTGCTCGGAGCGTTCGAGGCGAACCAGCGCGCCGCCGGGTCGCTGGAGCGGTTCGTGGCCCGGTCGAGGTCGTGGGACATCGCCATGGAGATGTGCCCGCCCGACGTCGAGATGTCCTCCGACGACGACCCGCCGACGCTGCGCCGGAACTGCTTCTCGCCCGAGGCCGGGGAGCGGCTGCTGGCGGTGCTGCGATCCCTGCCGCAGGTGGAGGAAGCTGCGCTGGCCGACCCGCTCCCGTTCGCGATCCTCGACCCGAAGGCACCGAACGGCTGGGGCTGGCAAGGCAACGACGTGTACGTGTTCCGCACCCGAGGCGCGCCGCTGTCCGTCGATGGTGCCGTGCTTCGCTCCGGCCGCTGGCCCGCGGACGACGCACCCGACGAGATCGCGATCGAGGAGACGATGGAGCACGACCTTGGGCTGCGCATCGGCGACACCGTCCGCTTCGCCGGCTGGGACCCGTCGACCATCGACGTCCACCCCGAAATGCGGCCGAACACCGTGCCGTTCGACTCCAAGGTGGTGGGCATCGTCCGAACGATCAGGGACGCCGTCGCGCTCCAACAGCTCGGCCCGTTCGATGCCGACCGCTCGCTCGGTCGATGGTTCGCCGGGGCCGGCTGGGCCGAGGCGCATCTCGACTCCCTCGGCCGCTGGTCGACGTCGGGGATCGCGCGCCTGCGTCGCGGGCCGGCGGACGTCGCCGCGGTGCGCGCCGGGCTCGACGCGGCCGGCTGGCGGGGCAGCCTGGGCGAGCCCCTCGGCGACGCCCGACCCATCGTCGGCCGGGTGATCGACGACGAGCGCAACGCGACGGCCGCGTTCGCATGGCTCGGGCTCCTCGCGACGACGCTTCTCGGCGTGCTCGTCATGCGACGTCAGTTCCGCCACGAGCTGGCCTACCGCCCGACGCTGGAGGCGCTCGGTTTCGACCGTCGCTCGACGCTCACGGCGACGCTGCTCAGGGCGTTCGCGATCGCCGGGCCGACCGCGCTGCTCGCCATCGTGGTCGGCACGCTCGCGACGCGACTGACGCCGTTCGGCACGGCAGGGCGCATCGATCAGCGCGGGTTCCGCTTCGCGCCGATGCCCTGTGCACTAACTGTCCTCGCCGTTGTAGCGGTCGTGACCGTCGCCGCAGTCGCCGCCATTCGACGCCCGGCGCGGCGGACCGAGGCTCGGCCGATGCGACGCGGCCCTGGTGCCGGGCCGAGCACTCTCGTCGGCGCGTCGATGACTCGCGGCGCGGGACCGGCCGTCGCCACCACCGCCTCCGCCGTTGCAGTTGCCGCGCTGCTCAGCGGCGCGGTCGCCGTCGCGAGCTTCGACCACGCCCGCCGCGAACCCCGCACCTACGGCGCATGGTCCGACGCGACCGTCAACCTCTGGACGACGATCGGCAAGCCTGCCGAGCGAGCCGCAATCATCCGCAAGGCCGAGGCCCTGCCCGGGGTCCGTGACATGACGCTGCTCCAGCAGCCCTTGGGGCCAGGCAACATCGGTGATGCCGCTGTGGTGGTGACCGGCATCGAGCACCTCGGCGGCCGCCCGCCGAGGCTCCCCATGCGAGCCGGCCGAGCGGTCGTGTCGCCCGACGAGATCGTGCTCGACCTCCGTGCGGCGCGGGCAACCCGTACCGGCGTCGGCGACACCGTCACGCTGACCATCGAAGGAAGGCCCTACCCCCTCCGCGTGGTCGGCGTCGCCTACCCGTCCCCGGGTTGCGGCTGCGCCGACCAGGGGCCAACGGTGCTCGTGCATCCGGCAGTCACGGCGAAGGGCGACTTCGTCAGCAGCACGCTCGCCCTCGGCTTCGACGACGACGTCACCGACGCGCAGGTCAGAACGACGATGCGGTCGGCCTTCGGGACGAACGTGTTCGTGCCGCTCCCGCCTATCGCGCTCACCCACGTCGGCGCCGTGCGAGCAGTTCCCCGCCTCATCGCCGCGCTCGTCGGCGCACTCGCGTTCGCGACGCTCCTCCACGCGCTCGTCACGCTCCTGCGCAAGCACCGCCGCGACTTCGCCGTGCTCTCCGTACTCGGCTTCCAACGACGTCACCACCACGCCACCCGCGCCTGGGCCGCGCTGCTCCTCACCGTGGGCGGCACCATCATCGGCGTACCCGTCGGCATCGTCGCCGGCCGACGCCTCTGGCGCGTCTACGTCGACCGCCTCGCCCTCGTCCCCAGCACCCGCATCCCCCTCGCCACCGTCCTCGCCGCACCCGTCCTCGCCGTCGCTCTTGCCGTCTTCGTCGGCGTCGTCAGCGGCCGCGCATCCTCAGCGCGCGTACCACTCGCCACGACGCTGCACACGGAGTAGCCATCGGACGCCACACTGCGGCTGTGCAGTCACTCGGACGAGTGCGCCGCCCGCTTCGCTACCATTCAGCGATGCGCACGGTGATCCTCGGAGAACCGCCACCAGTGATCTCTTCCCTCATTGCAGACCGCCAACGGCTCGGACATGACACCCATGACGAGCTCTGGGAAGGGGACTATCACATGGCACCAGCCGCCAATTCTGGACACGGCTACATCCAGGGAATCCTTGTACGCGTACTCGGCACAGCCGCCGACGCCACCGACCTGTACGTGACCGTCGAGTTCAACCTCGGGGACCCGCAGAACTTCCGGGTTCCCGACATCGGGTTCCACCGGAGCTTGCCGACCGAGACGTGGGTCCCGACGGCCGAGGTCGTCGTCGAGGTTCGTTCACCCGACGACGAGAGCTACGAGAAATTCGGCCACTACTTCGACCATGGCGTCGAGGAAGTCCTCATCACGGATCTCACGACGCACGAGGTGCAGTGGTACCGCCGCGGCGACGCCGGCTTCGAACGTTGTGACGCCAGCGCAGTACTTCGCGTCGATGACGTGACGGTGCGAGCCGCATTGAGCTGGTGACAACGGTCGCCGCTTGGCTGCGCGGGCGGTCCAGGTGATGGTCTGCGTCCATGTCGCAGCGTTCGTGGTGCTTGCTGATTGCGTTAGAAGGCGATATGGAGTGTCCGATTTCCGCGTTGATTGATGGCTTGACTCGCGACGTGATGCAATCGCGATCGTCGCTGCCTTCACAAGCTGGCCCGGGATCTGCGCACAACAGAACGGCCGCCGCGGCGTTATCGGGCAGCCAGGATCAGTTCAAGCTGAGTCGCCAAGGCCCGTTCGAGATATGGCATGACGTTCCACTGGTCCCGTAGCGACCTGTACTGCTGCACCTGGTCAACCGTCGGCTGCCGACCCGTGTGCCGGGCACGAATCATCAGGTTCTTGGCGGTGTGTTCGAGCGAAATGAACTCGATGACCTCACATTGATAGCCGAGCAATCCGAGCAGGTCGCAACGGAGACTGTCGGTAAGAACGTCGCCGAGGCGCTCCTTTAGAAGGCCCTTCCGGACGATCGACGAGTAGTCGGTCGGCGAGGACGAGATCTGCATTTGACGCTGAATGTCGTGTTGGCAGCACGGCGAGACGAGCACCACCGGCGATCCCCATTCGACCGTCCGAGCGAGAACATCGTCAGTCGCGGTGTCGCACGCGTGTAGCGCGATGATGACGTGCGGCGTCGAAGCGACTGGTGCGTCGTCGATCGTCCCGCATTCGAAGGTGAGGCTGCTCCACCCGAGCTGCGTTGCTCGCTCGTTGGCTCGCGTCATGAGGACGCCGTCTCGATCGATGCCGTGCACCTCACAGGGAACCTGGAGGACCTCGTGCAGGTAATGGTAAATCGCGAACGTGAGGTAGGCATTCCCACAGCCGAAGTCGAGGACGCGAATTGGCGTCGCGCGGAGAATGTCGTCCATGCCGGGCGCTCCGATAACTGCCTTCACAAATTCATTGATCTGGCGATACTTCTTCTGACCCGTCGGTTTCACGGAACCACCCGATGCCAGACCGAGGAGTTCGAGAAAGGGTGCATTCGCGGCGATCAGTCGGGCTTTCGGTCGATCATGAGATGTGGACACTGCGGCATGACTCTCGGTACGAGAACTCAGCAGCTTGCCCTTCTTGGTGACTCGGCTTTCGATGAGGGCGGTTTCGAGCTGGACCGTGACGTGACGGAATTTGAGCTTGCTGATTTCGCCGATCAGCGGATCGCCGGCCTCCACCGTCTTCGTGTCGACCTGCTTGCCGTCGAAGCGAGCGATCTGGAGGAACGCGCCCCGCTGCAGTTCGACCTTGCGGATTGTGACCTTTTGCCACGGCGAACCGTCTGAGTCGAGCGGCACCGACAGCACGGCCTTCACGAAGTCGGGTGCCGTGAGATGATCGGCGAGGAGATCGTGGGTCGTGAGCTCAGGCATTCGTGATCCTCAGGCGGGGCGGGCAGATCGGTGAGGCCTTTCGGCTTGCCCGGAAAGGCCCGTCGAGCCTACTGGCCACTGGGGAAAGGGCATCGGGCCGCGGCGTCGACCAAGATGGTTGTCATGTACGACAACGACGACGACGTTGGCCGCGCCCCGATCTGCCCGTCGTGTGGCGTCACTGCGCTACCGGCGCATCGCTCCAACGTCATCGACACGCACTTCGTGTGTGACAACGAAGGCTGCGAGGCGTTCGGCGAGGCGATCTAGCAGCATTGTTCACGAGTCGTAATGATGACGGGCTTGCAAGACGATGAGGCCGTCTCCATCGACCACGTAGGTTCCGGTGTCGCATGTCACGCCACCGATTTGAGGCCGAGCAGGGGCTGGAGACGACACAGCCTCGCGTTGACGCCTAGCTCCCAAGGGGCGAGGCCCTGCGGGTCGGCCTCTCGCCTCGAGGATGATTTCTCTTCAGTCGTACGGGAGGTCTTCGGGTCGGCAGTTTCGGAAGTCGGGCTCGGGATGCGGGTCGAGGCGCACGGCTCGAATCGTCGAGGCACCATCGAGAAGTGATCGTGCGATGTCGAGTCCGACTGCTCCTGGCCGAAGTGATACTGCTTCCTCACGGACCATACTTTTTCCTCACGGACCATACTTTGGCAGCCCCTCCCGGAGGGACCGGGAATCCAGTCGTGTCGCGTCACGGTCGAGCGAGCGTCCGATGGATGTCCTTCATGAGCAGGACCAGATGAACCTCGTCGGTGGGTGATGACTCGAACTCCGGAATGAGGTGCAGGTAGAAGTCGCGTGCGGCCGATGTCTCGGCGTGGACGAGAAGGCCTCGGCAACCGATCTCATTCCCGAGAACTGCGGCGCGCTTGATGACGTCGACCAGCAGTCCTGCGTCGATGCCGCGTCCCTCGTGCTCGCTACCGACTCCGAGGCGCGCAAGCAGGGCGACGGGTTGTGGGTAGCTGCCCGCTCCGCGGCGAAGTCGCTCGGGTGCGTCCACACTCGCGACGCTCGCCATGCACCACGCGTAGTACGCGGCGACCACCGAAGTTCCCGTTTTCGTGACAACGAGAACGGCTGCCGTACCGGTTGCGTCGGCCTGTCGAGCGTGGCGCTGCAGCCACTCGGTCTGCTCGATCGATCGACAAACGAACGGATCGAGTTCGTCGTCACGCTGGATTCGGCGCGGCGAACCGTACGTCGGTGTCACTCGTCGAGATGCCGGCACCGCTGGCGGTGTCGTCCGTGCCGATCAGAGTCGTCTGCGCGTAGGGGTCGGACTGGAGCGCCCTGTCCATCTTTTGATGGGTGGGTTTCTCCAGTCCGCCCT
>JAYSSR010000093.1:0-62306 GCA_043720395.1 Acidimicrobiia bacterium | reverse complement strand
GACGAGCCGATAGGCGAGTCCTCAATTGGACACAGCAGAATGAATCGAGCGGCGAAGCCGGTCGCCGGACATCGCCGCTCCGCAGCCGTGACCTATCCGCTGAGCCTCTTAGGAGTGCTTGGACACCGCGGCCCGGATTGCGCCGACGAGGTCCGCCTCGACCATGTCACGTGCAACTTTTGCAGCATTGAGGATCGCTGTGGCGTTCGACGACCCATGGCTGATGATGCACACCCCATCGGTGCCGAGCAGCAACGCGCCCCCGTAGGTCGATGGGTCAAGCGCCTCCGCCAGTGGCAGCAGGGCCGGCAGCAGCACCTTCGCCGCCTCCTTTGCCTCGGGCGAGCCGCTGAGCGCCTCGAACACTTTGCCCGCAAAGAACTTCATGCCGCCTTCGAGCGTCTTCAACACGACGTTTCCGGTGAAGCCGTCGGTGACAACCACATCGAGGTCGGGTGTCATGATGTCGCGACCTTCGACGTTGCCGACGAAGTTCACGTCGGCACCGGCGTCGCCTCGACGAAATGCCTCATTGGCATCTTTCGCGAGCTGATTGCCCTTCCCGTCCTCTTCGCCGATCGAGAGCAGACCGACACGGGGACGCTCTATGCCGAAGCGGGCGCGGGCGTAGGCCGTTCCCATCTGGGCGAACTGCAACAGCATTTCCGGCGTGCATTCGGCGTTGGCGCCGGCGTCGAGAAGCACGGTCGGCGTGTGGCCGGGCACGGGAATCGGCGTCGCGATCGCAGGGCGCTGAACACCTTTGATGCGACCCATCCGCAGCAGTGCGCTCGCCATGGTGGCTCCCGTATTGCCGGCAGAAAGGAACGCACATGCCTTGCCGTCGCGCACTGCTTCGGCGGCGCGCACGAGAGACGAGTCCTTCATGGTTCGGACCGCCCTGCCGGGATCGTCGTCCATTGCGATGACCTCGGACGCTGCGATTACAGGGAGACCACCCGCGTAGAAGTTGGCGATTTCTTCCGGCCGCCCGACGAGCACGACCGGGATTCCGGACGCGACCGCTTGACGTGCACCATCGATGATCTGGCCGGGGGCGTTGTCACCGCCCATGACGTCGATGGCAACGGGGAGAAAAAGGGCCATGAGGTCGAGCAGTTCAGGCGGTCAGGGAGCGGGCCGACGAACTAGTGCGTCGCCGCCGAAGCTTGCGTGCACTATTACGCGACGTCGATCGCCTGGCGGCCTTTGTACCAGCCACAGCTCGGGCAGACCGTGTGCGGGATCTTCGCGGCAGCGCAGCGCGGGCAGTTGCTACGGGCGACCGTACCGATCCTCCAGTTGCTGGCCCGGCGGCTGCGGGTCTTCGACTTGGACTTCTTCTTCTTGGGAACGGCCATTTGACTCTCGGCTCTCGGGTCAGGTTCGGTGGGTGCTCGCGACGGTCTGTCGAGAACGATTCAGTTGGACTTGCTGTCGGGGTCGTCGCTGGACAGGTGGAGCCCGGAAAGCCCCGCCCACCGGTGATCGACCGCCACGGGCGGGCACGAGCACGGCCCGTCGTTCAGCTGTGCACCACAGGTGATGCACAGCCCAAGGCACCCCTCCTTGCAGAGAGGGGCCAACGGCAGGTCTAAAAGGATAGCCTCCCTCGCGACCAGCTCCAGATCGACCGATTCGTGGCGGATCGGATAGGTCTCGCCATCCACCGGCTTCTCGGAGTACAGCTCCCGAAACTCCGAGATAGTGGTCCCTTCGACCGGGTCAAGGCAGCGTCGACAGGAACTGTCCCAGTGCACCGTGGCGGAACCGACCACGAGGACGCCATCGCTCACCGCCTCGATGCGAACATCAATCGCAAGCTCGGATCCGGCAGCCACAACCGTTTCGGTGACAACCAACGGATCAACAATCGCTCCACGAAGACGCTCGTCTCGACGACTGGACGGACGATGCACGAGGTCGGCAACGCCGACAACGAAGGGTTTCATACCGCCATTCTCCCCTCAGCCGTGGTCTTGATCGAAGAAGGCGTTGGCGGCTTCTTCGGAAGCAAGTTCGGTTCGCGTCGAGGGTGTCGCATCCGCAAGAGGAATCGAGCGGAGCTGGTTGCGAGCTTCCGAGACGGCCGTGCTCACCTTGCCGAGTTGGATCTCGAACTTCGCGAGGTGCCGGTCGCACCAGTCTTCTGCCTCGTGACGCCGCCGCCGAGCGTCGTCTTCGGAATCCTGGATGGTTTGCGTCGCAGTAATCCGCGCCTGGCGGACGATCTCTTGACGCTCCACCATGCGCGCCGCGCGGGTGCGGGCTTCGTCGAGGATCAAATCGCCTTCGGCATGCACCTTGGCCAGGAATTCGTTGCGCTCCTTGAGTAGCCAGCGCGCCTTGCGAATCTCTTCGGGCATCCGCGCTACTGCATCGTCGAGGATCTCCAAAACTTCGCCGGGTTCAATTCGGACGCTGGATGAGAGGGGGAGTGGCCTTGCGGTTTCGACGATTTCGATCACGCGACGAATGAGCGCAAACGAGTCGGGTTCGTCGGCCGGACTTTCGTAGGGCTCGTCGTGGTCGAGGGTCTCGTTGTCAGTCATCGGCAGGGGTCACTCAAGGCGGGGTCACTCATTGCAAGTCACTTCTCGTGCGTCAAGGCAGCGGGCGCGGCGTGGTGAGGGAGTCTCACACGCATCGCCCGCGCGGTGAGGGACGGCGTCAGAGCGGCTTCGCAACCACGAGCACGAGCCCGGCCAGCGAGACGAGGAAGCCGATCTGCTGGAAGAACATCGTGCGTTGCGCAGACCATCAGCCCGGCAGGGCGAACTTGCTCGACAGTCGACGCGCGACGGCCGGAGGAACCATCGAGGAGATATCGCCGCCGTAACGTGCGACCTCGCGCAAGAGCCGACTGGCGAGGAAGGAGTGACGCGCCCCGGTCGGAATGAAGATCGTGACGATCCCCGCGAGGCGTTCGTTCATCTGTGCCATTTGCAATTCGGTCTCGAAGTCCGAGACCGCACGAAGGCCCTTCACAATGGCACCGCACTCATGCTGTTTCGCGAAATCGACGAGCAGGCCGTCGAAGAAGTCGATCTCGATGTTGTCGAGATGCGAAGTCGCCTCCACGATCATTTCGCGCCGCTCGTCCATGTCAAAGAGCGACCCTTCCTTGTTCGGATTGCGAATTGCGGCCACGACCACAGCGTCGAAGAGGGCCGACGCCTTCTCAATGACTTCCATGTGGCCGTTATGGAGCAGGTCGAAAGAACCGGGGACAAGTGCTTTGTGCATCAGGGGGACTCCGCAGTGGGGGGCAGATTGGGGGGTAGATCTGAACGTAAATCTGAACGTAAATCTGAACGAATGGCTTTGGCCGGAGCGGCGAGCGTGACAACGGTTCCGCCGTAGCGTTGCTGGCGCAGCACCTCCCAGCCAACTCCGATATCGAGCACGTGGTGCGTTTCCAACACGCACAGCCGCTCGTCGTAGTCGTCGTCGTTTAGGCCGCACATCGCCATCGCCAGCAGGTCCGCAAGAAGCGGTACCCAGCCGTCGAAGGTGTACGGCGGGTCGGCAAACACAAGGTCAAACTGCTGTCGATTCGAGCCGACCCAGCGCACGGCGTCGCCTCGCACGATCGTGGCGCGGTCGGCGAAACCGAGCGTGTCGAGGTTCGATTGGATGAATCGCTGCGCCGATCGGTCGGTCTCCACGAAGGTGGCGTGAGCAGCGCCGCGGCTCAAAGCCTCGATACCGAGAGCGCCCGAGCCAGCGAACAGGTCGACGACATCAGCACCATCAACCGCATTGCGGTGTGCCAGCGCATTGAACGTCGCCTGGCGAACTCGGTCAGAGGTGGGGCGGACGCTCAGGCCAGGGGGAGCCTCGATGCGCCTTCCACGAGCCGTCCCGGCGATCACGCGCATGAGGGCAAGAGGCTACTCCGGTGCTTCCTGCCCACTCGCCACGCAACTTGGACTCGGTCAAATTGTTGCGCCAGGCACAACAATTCTCCGATTGAGGAGAACCCCTCCACGCGTAAGCGGATCAGACGTCACCGTCACGGCCACCGGAGAGATCATCGTCGTCGGGAACGACCAGATCCCAGCGGTCACGGCAGTCCTCGCAACGGTATGTGGCAACGTCGCCGGGGTAGAGCGGCTGCTCCGCCGTCACGGTGGTCAGGAGGTGACACCGTCCACCGCAATCGATGCACGTGATGGTCTCCGGGATGATCTCGTCATCGGTGCCGGTGTATGCACGGGGCTCGATCATCGAGCTGGCCCGTCGAGGATCAACGGACGAGCACGATCATGACTATGAGCCCAACGACCCCGACTCCCGCCAAAAATCGAGGGGCCCACCTTGGGAGCTGGAAGTCGTCGGGTTCACGGTCTTGGTCCGACGGCACCACCCGACCAGTCTGGCCCAACCGCACCGGCTCACGCGGCGAGGAGCAATTCAGCCTACGAACGACAGCGCGCCAACCGGCAGTGGGACCGGACGCCGAGCCTCCACGACGCGCACCCACGAGCCGGTCTGCATCGACCGGTAGGCGGCGTCGATTACCGCGACCGAGGCAATGGCGTCCTCGGTCGAAATGGTCGGGTTCGTGCCGTAACGCACGGCGTCCGCGAAGTCGTTGAGCTGGCGGGCAAACGCGTCGGAGCGGTCGTACCCTTCACCGAACCGGACCCAGCCGTCGCCGCGGTTGATCTCCGCGCACTCCCAGCCCAGTCGAACGGACCCGAGAGTGCCATCAACGGTCACGTACCACTGCGAACCGGTAACCAGGCTCCAGGACAGATCGATCGTGCCGGTAACACCTGAGTCCGTGCGGATCAAGATCTGCGCCGTGTCCTCGACACCAATCGGTTGAATCCTCCGCGTCTCGGTCGCCACCACATGACGAATCGGCCCGAGGAGGTAGCGCGCAATGTCGACCGAGTGTGTGCCGCGGTCGATCACGACGCCGCCGCCGGCCACTTCGGCCCGAGAGTTCCAGCGTCCAGCCATTTCGAGATGAGACGTGAACGCATTGCGGAACAGGATGATCTCGCCGAGTTCCCCTGCGTCGATAAGTTCCTTGGTCCGCTGGACGTCGGTGACGTACCGAAACTTCGCGGCCATCATCACGAGCCGATCGGCTCTAGCCGCGGCGTCGAGCATCATGTGCAGACCGGGCCGATTCAGCGCAAGTGGCTTCTCGCACAGAACCGCGATCCCCGCGTCGAGTGCGGCCGACGACACCGGGACGTGAGAGATCGGCGGCGTACAGACCAGCAGACCACCAATGTCCAAGGACGCGCTGGCATCGACAAGTTCGTGGATGTCACGAAAGGTCGGAACCCCGAGGTTCGAGGACGCCGCTCCCGCCCGCTCCGCGTGGGGCTCGACGATCGCCGCAACCTCAAGGTCCGTCACCCCTGACGCGATGACGTCAAGATACGCGTTGGCGATCCCACCTGCTCCGGCGACGGCAACCTTGAGCTTGTCCACCGCGGTTGCATCGGCTGAACCGCCGCCGCGCTTGACCGAATGCGGCCGAATGACCCGGACCGAACCGGGCCGCGCTGCCCGACCAGTTCCGGTCAACTCTTGAAGAGGAACTCGGCCTCGTCAGGGTCGACGAAGAGCCGGATCTCGTCCCCCAACTCGACGTTGTCCGCCAACTCGGGATCGGCACCCACGATGACGGTGGCGACGCGCCTCGCATCGGCAACCATCGCCCGGTCCCGTCGCAACGACGCCAGTTTCAAGTCGTTTCGACCCTTCTGCCGCGTGCCCATGATCGTGCCCTCACCGCGAAGGTCGAGGTCGACCTCGGCGAGCTCGAACCCGTCGGTTGACCGTTCAATGGCTTCGAGTCGGGCGACACCATCGGGCGTCTCGGTCGCCGACACGAGGTAGCAGGAAGACCGGGCCGCTCCTCGCCCGACTCGCCCCCGGAGCTGATGGAGCTGTGCGATGCCGAAGCGATCGGCGTCGAGAATCATCATGACGGTCGCGTTGGGCACGTCGACGCCGACCTCGATCACGGTTGTTGCGACCAGAACATCCAGCATGCCCGCCCGGAACGAGGCCATCACCTGTTCCTTCTCGTGCGACGGCATCTGGCCGTGCAGAAGGCCGAGGCGAAGTCCGTGGAGGTGTCCGCCGCTCAGCTCCTCGAACGTCTCTGTGGCGCTCGCCGCCTCGATCTTGTCGCTGCCCTCAACCAGCGGACACACCACATAGGCCTGCCGTCCCTCGCCCACCTGTTCTCGTATGTGTGCATACGAATTGTGGATTTCGAGGTCCGTACGTGCCCATACGGTCGTGATCGGGGTGCGGCCGGGGGGGAGCTCGTCGAGGATCGTCGAGTCGAGATCGCCGTAGACGGTCATGGCTGCTGTTCGCGGGATTGGTGTGGCGGTCATGACCAAGACGTCGGGGTCCTGCCCGGCACCCTTCGCCTTCAACACGGCCCGTTGCTCTACGCCGAAACGGTGCTGTTCATCGATCACGACCATTCCCAGAGCCCTGAACACGACCGCCTCGGTGAGCAACGCATGCGTGCCGATGAGCAGGTCGACGGTGCCCGCCGCGAGACCAGCGTGGAGTTCACGGCGCTCCGCAGCGGTCGTGCGGTTGGTCAGCAATTTCACGCTCACCGGACGCTCGCCCATCAGCTGATCCGGTGCCGGCACGGTCAACCCGGCCTGACCGATCAGTGCCCTGATGCCGATGTCGTGCTGTTCGGCGAGCACTTCCGTCGGGGCCATCAACGCCGCTTGGAAACCTCCCTCGATCGCCATTAGCGCGGCCGTGACAGCCACAAGCGTCTTGCCCGATCCGACATCGCCCTGCAAGAGACGGTGCATCGGCAGCGGCGACCCCATATCCAGCGCAATCTCGGCAATCGCACGGTTCTGCGCTCCCGTCAGCGTGAACGGAAGCGACTTGTGAAACTGCGCGACGAGCGCGCCGTGCTTGTCTGCAGCGGCGGCCGCATGCACGATGCCCTGGGAATCACGCTCCACGGCGCGCTTGCGCATCACCAGTAGGAGCTGCATGCGGAGCAGCTCGTCGAACGCGAGACGCTTCCGTGCCGCCTGCGCCGCGCCCATCGATTCCGGCAGGTGGATCTGGCGCATTGCCCACGTGCGTTCCACCAGATCGAGTTCGTCGCGCAACACCGCAGCGAGCGGCTCCACAAACGCGCCCGCACGTTCCAGCGCCTCTTCGATCCAGTCGCCGATCTCCCAGGTCGTAAGCCCTGCCTTTTCCGACTGCGGATACAGCGGGACGATCTTGCCGGTCTTGCTCCCGACCAGGTCCACGACCGGATTCGTCATCTTCCGCTCGTCGCGAAACAGATCGACCCGGCCGAACATGGCGACCTCGGTGCCGACATTCAGCTGCTTCGCCCGCCATGCCTGGTTGAAGAACGTCGTCTTGAGGTAGCCGGAGCCGTCGAAAATCACGACCTCGACGAACGTCTTGTTGTTCTTCGTGCGCCGAAGTTCGCTCCGCTTGACGACGCCGAGCACCAGGGCCTCTTCGCCGACCTTGAGCTCCCGGACGCTGACCTGCGCCGTGCGGTCGAGATACCGACGGGGATAGTGGCTGAGGAGATCGAGAACCGTCTCGATCTCCATCTCCTTCAATCCGGCGAGACGACGCGCTCCGATGCGTTCGAGGCGTCCGACGCTGATGTCGGCAAGCTGACGAAGACGGCGGGCCATGGCCGACCCACGCTATCTACAGCACCCGCACGCACGTGGAAGTTCCGTCGCTGTCCAGGTCGCGGTGCAACGTGCTCGTTTGCGCTGCATCGAGCGCGCCCAAACGCACCGCAGCTGCACCGGATGTACCGCGAACGTTTTCGGTCCTTCAGACTCGGACGGTCCTCAGCCGATGAAGCGAGGAATGCGCGAAGACGACACCGACGATGTTGCGCCGACCTCACCCCAAGCGCGCAGCGCCGACGATCGACGAAGCGCAGCGGACCGGCGTCGCGAGCCCCGCCGCAGCGACGAGGTTCGGACCGCGAGATTCGGCACGCTCATGGGCGTCGCAGCGATGGCCGCAGCGAGCGCGGGCCTCGCCATCGGCGTCTGGGCACTCACGCACCCACCGGTCTCGCGAGTCCTGACTCCGGGTTGCGGCACAAGCCTCGGTGCGCAGGCGTTGGTTCACCGGGCGATCAGTGCGTGGTGGATTGCCTCGATCCTGCTCGCCGTTTTTGCGGTGGTCGCGCCACCGAAGCGTCCACATTCGGTCGTCACCATCGGCACCGTGGGACTGACGATCGGGCTGCTGATTGCGTCGGTGATGCGGATCGGTTCGTGGACGTCAGGCCTGTGCCTGGCGTGACGCGACGAGAATGCACAAGATGAGCACAAACCCGAAGATCTACGAACCCATCCAGTCACACCGTGTCGCCTTCCTTGGCCTCGGCATCATGGGACACCCAATGGCCACGCATCTCGCGTTGGCCGGACATCAAGTCACCGTATACAACCGCACCGCGTCGAAGGCGACAGCGTGGGCGAGCCAATACAGCGGGGCGACCGCAGCGACACCGGCGGAGGCAGCGTCGAAGGCTGACATGGTGTTCGCGTGCCTCGGCAACGACGACGACGTCCGGTCCGTTGTGCTCGGCGAGCACGGCGCGTTCGCCGGTATGTCGGCAAGTTCGGTGTTTGTGGACCACACGACCGCATCGGCGACGTTGGCCCGCGAACTCCACGCGATCGGTGCGGCTCGCGGCATCGCTGTGGTGGACGCACCGGTGTCGGGTGGCCAGGTCGGTGCACAGAACGGCATGCTCACCGTGATGTGCGGCGGCGACCCCGAACCATTTGCGCGCGTAGCACCCGTGGCTTCCGCGTTCGCTCGGGCAGTCACGCGTGTGGGTGCGAGTGGTGCCGGGCAGCTCGCCAAGATGGTGAATCAGATCTGTATCGCGGGCATGGTGCAAGGTCTGTCCGAGGCGATTGCGTTCGGCGAGAAGGCTGACCTCGACATGACGCTGGTGCTCGACGTCATCAGCAAAGGCGCGGCGCCGAGCTGGCAGATGGAGAACCGCTGGGGCACCATGGTCGAGGACCGGTTCGACTTCGGCTTCGCTGTTGACTGGATGCGCAAGGACCTCGGGCTCGTGCTCGACGAGGGACGCCGCAACGGTGCTCGGCTCCCCGTGACAGCGCTCGTCGATCAGTTCTATGCGGACATACAATCTCTCGGCGGCAACCGCTGGGACACGTCCAGCCTGGTTCGCCGTCTGCGCTGACTGCTCTGAGCGGAGTGTTCGAGGTTGTGCCGCCCGACCCGTTGCAATCGGCTGACCGGCGGTTGGTTTCGGGTCTGCGTCACGTTTGCGGTGTGCGCGTCAGTACGTCGGCGAGTCGTCGGACGGCATCAGGAGTTCGGACGCCCCACCAGAACAGGTCGCGACCGTCCACGAACGTTACGGGCGCAACGGTTTCGAGCTCCGTCCGATGGCGCTCGCCGAACTCGTAGGGCTCACTCGGTGCGAGCACAACGTCCGCGCCGCGTCGACGCGCTTCATCGAGGTCGACCTCGGGATACCGGTCCGATTCGTCATCCGCGACACCGCGCACGCCGAGGTGCTGGAGCAGTGACATTCCGTAGGTATCGCCGCTGATCGTCATCCATGGACGCCGCCAGATCGGAACATAGGCGCGCTTTGTAATGCTCGGGCCGACGTCCGGAGCTTCACACGCGAGGCCGAGGTCGGGCGGCAGACCAAGCACTTTCGCTAGCCGACCCATCTCGGGACCGACGTCGCCGAGCGCAGTGATGCAGATCGCATGGACCGTCAAACCGGCCGCAACCAGAGCGTCGAAGTCCGGAAGTCGATTCTCCTGATCGCACATGATCACGAGGTCCGGTCGCAGCTCGACGATCGCTGCAAGATCCGGATTCTTCGTTCCGCCGACGGTCGGGAACCGGTCGCCCTGCTCGCAGAACCGAGTGACGGCGACAGGCGGGAGGCCCCACGCGAGCAGCGTCTCCGTCGCGCTCGGAACGAGGCTCACGACCCTCACATGTTTGACCACGGCTCAGCTCAGGTGCCGGGGTCGAGTCCGAGGAGTTGCGTCTTTTTAGCCTCGAACTCGGCGAGCGTGAGGATGCCCTGCACGTGGAGCTGATGCAGCTTTTCGATCTGCTCGGGCGCGGACAGCGACTGGCGGCCGGCCATCCGGTCCATATCCCGAGCCTGGGATCGTTCGAGCTGGCGGTAGATCTGGTTCTGCACGTCGAACGGGTCCTTGACGTTCGAGAAGCGCTGTTGGCCGTGCTCGCCACCGGATTCGACCAGGAGGTCACCCGCGCGGATCATGCGCTCCCAGATGGTCTGATTGAACGAGATGTCGTTGATCCGTTCCAGCGGAATCTCCCGCCCGTTCTTCGACATCACACCGGACCGATAGATGAGTCGGTCCGTCGTGAGCACGAAATGTGTCGTCCGCCACAGCATCCACCTCGTCACGAACCAGAACCCGGCAAACAGCACGACGGCTACAGGCAGCCACGTCGCGATGATGGCAACGATTCCATCGCCATCCAGCGCGAGGGCTCGCACGATAAGGGCCACGCACGCTACGAACCCAACGAGGGCAGGAACAGCCAACGTGATCTTGTGCGGACGACGATCGAGGACGATCTCCTCGCCCTCGTGCAGGTATTTGCGCGGGAATCCCATGGCCGAATGGTACGGCCTACTGCCCCGCCGGACTGGATAAAGGGCGCACCTGACACGGTCGCGGTACAACCGGTGCGCTCGCGGTGCAATCGGGCGCGCCGAACGTACCGCGGACGGACCGGATGTACCGCGACCTTGGCCCGGGCGTCCGCGCCGGCCAAACCGCTCGGACGTCACGGCGCGGGTGGGGATGGGCGGTAGGTTGGTGGCAGCGAATCACAGCGATGTCATTCGATTTCTCCCGATTTCCCGGCCGACCCGCCGGAAACTGTCATACCCCCTCCGGATACTGATTCCATGACGTCCACCCGAACGCCCGACCCCACCCCCGGCCGCACTCCGAAACAGACGGCGAGCCGCACGTGGGGAGCGCCGCGTCCCGACGAGCGGAGCGCACCGGCGGCGTTCGAGCAGCGTCTCGATGAGTTGCTCGACGGCCTCAACCCGGCCCAGCACGCGGCCGTGCGCTCCGAAGCGCAGCCGCTCTGCATCCTGGCCGGCGCGGGTTCCGGCAAGACACGGGTCCTCACACGCCGCATCGCCTACCGCGTGCTTGCGGGAACCGCCGACCCCACGCATGCCCTCGCGCTGACGTTCACCCGCAAGGCCGCGGGCGAGTTGACGAAGCGTCTCGGCCAGCTGGGTGTCCGTGAACGTGTCGCCACCGGAACGTTCCATGCGATTGCGTACGCGCAGCTCCGCCAGTGGTGGGCCGACACCGATCAGCGTGCCCCGCAGCTCACCGAATCAAAGATGCGCATCGTCGCCCCACTGCTCGGAGCGCGTCGCTCCTCGGTCATGCCGGTCGACGTTGTCTCGGAGATCGAGTGGGCCAAGGCCCGGCTGCTCACCCCCGAGAACTACGCAACCGAAATCGCCCGGGTCGGCCGCACGCCACCCCTCGGTGCCGCTGCGATGGCCGAACTGTATGGACGTTACGAGGTCGAGAAGCGTCGCAAAGGCATTGTCGACTTCGACGATCTGCTCGTGTTGTGCATTCGCGCTATGGAGACCGACAAGGCGTTCGCGGCCCGGCAGCGGTGGCGGTTCCGGCATCTGTTCGTCGACGAATTCCAGGACGTGAACCCCGCCCAGTACCGGCTGCTCGAAGGGTGGCTCGGGCTCGACCCGTTGGCCTCGGGGGCCACCGGACCGGTCGCCTCAGAGGCACCACTCGACCTCTGCGTCGTGGGTGACCCGAACCAGGCGATCTATGCGTGGAACGGTGCCGATCCGACGTTTCTGACCGAGTTCCGCCAGCGCTTCAGCCAGGCCGAAGTCGTACGTCTCGAGGACAACTATCGGTCGACGCCTCAGATCCTCATGGTGGCCGATGCCGTGCTGGGCCTCGGTTCGCGCGAGAGCCGGTCGCTGCGTTCGAACCGTCCTGATGGCGAGGTCCCGAGCGTGACCGCGTACGCGAGTGACCTTGAAGAGGCGAAGGCCGTGGCACGGGCCTTGCGCGACAAGCACTCGCTTCGGGTTCCGTGGTCGCACATGGCGGTGCTCACGCGTACCAACGCACAGGGTCTGCTGTTCGAGGAGGCGTTCCGCACGGTCGGTATTCCGCATCGCGTCCGAGGCGGCGGCGCGTTCCTCGCCCAGGCCGCCGTTCGGGAGGCGTTGGCCGAGCTGCGACGCGTCCCGGCCGACCTCTCGTTCTCCGCACGCATGGCGGACCTTGAAGAGATGGTCAGCGAGGCGCAACAGCGCGGCATCATCGGCCCCGAGGGCGTCAACGAGCGAGCGGCACAGCTCGAAGGGCTGGTGCGACTCGGCCAGGAGTTCCTCGGCGCCGACCCGACCGGCTCCACGTCGGCGTTCCTGCAGTGGCTCAACGGCGCGATCACGAGCCGGGCCGACGAGCCGGATCGCGTCGTCGACGTTGTCGAGATCTCCACGTTTCACCGCGCCAAGGGCCTTGAGTGGCCGATCGTGTTTGTCGCCGGGTTAGAGCGCGGGTTCGTGCCGATCGGGCAGGCGTCGGAGCAGAGCGCATGGGACGAGGAGCGTCGGCTGCTCTACGTCGCCGTGACCCGTGCCGAGCGGGAGCTGCACTGCTCCTGGGCGAAGAGCCGCACGTTCGGCAGCCGCACGACCAACCGCAACGAGTCACCCTGGCTTGCCAACATCGAGGCTGCCCGCGAGGCAATGGCGTCGCCGGAATCGGGCGACTGGCGGACGCTGCTCAAGGCCAATCGCGACCGCCTCGCCGCGGCGAAGGCTGCCGGTCTGCCGGGTGTGCGGGGGACCAGGCGGGCAGGCATCGAGGTCGGGGCGAAGGCCAACCCGGTCGTGTACGAGGCGCTCAAGAAGTGGCGGGCCGAGATGGCCAGGCGCACCGGCGTCCCCGCATTCGTGATCTGTCACGACACGACGCTGGCAGCCGTAGCGGAGGCGCAGCCCGTGGACCGCGATTCGCTCTTGGCGTTGCCGGGATTGGGGCAGGTCAAGGTCGATCGCTACGGTGTGGAGATGCTCGGCGTGCTGGCCCAGTGCCGCGCGTCGTAGCGGGCGGACTTGGGGCAACTCCTCAGGTGGATTGGATTTCGCACCGTCGGTAGGCAATTCGATGTACGGATCGACGGGTAGCTGACTCTGATGCCCTCGAGTCGACGAGCGTCGATCCGTTCGGGATGCAATACTCCCGGCGACCCAGAGGAGAAGTCATGGCCATGAACAGTCCGAAAGACTCGAACGCAGCAGCGGAAGCCGAACACATTCGACGGCTCGAGGTCATCAGGGCCAACCCTTACGTTCTAGAACTCGCACCCGAGACTTTCGTATCGAGTCACCGGATTGTTGTTGATGGTCCTATCGATGGCGCGTTTCGCAGCCGAATTAGGGCTCTTGGCTACGAATCGCTGACTGCCGTGGCACCCGTGGTAAGTGGCGGAACCGCGGACGGCTACAAGCAGGGGGGCATGAGTCCTGAACGAGCCGATGCGTTCGAACTCCTGAGATCGGAGCTCGGCATCGAGTTCTTCGAAGGGACAGCTGGTTCCGCGTCAGGGGCTCTAAAGGACCTTCAGGGTTCAGGCGTTCGAGCGGGCTACGTCCCGCTGCTGACGCTTGCACCAACCGACATGGGCCCGGCTGGACCACCGACCATTGCAGCGATCGCACCGTCGACGATTCGCTCAACAAAAGGTGGTCATCCCGTCACAATTGCGGTACTTGATACGGGACTGCCGAAGCATCTGATGGACTGGCATACCGGCAATGCTTTGCTCATTGATATTCACAATGTCGATGTCACCGAGCCATTGTACGTCAACGCGTTTCCGGACCTTGACGAGCCCGCAGCGCCTGGCCACGGTGTGTTCGTATCAGCTGTTGCGGCCAGACACACTCCAAGAGTTGTCGAGATCGATTCGTATCGAATGAGCGAGTTTATTTCAAGTACGGCGGTAGCAGGCGACCCGGCCATTCCGACAGGAACGCTCGTCGGTACCGCAGAGGTCGCGGCCGACTTAATACGCGCTGCCAAACGCACCAATCCGAAACACTACCTCGTTTACAACCTGTCATTCGGCGGCTACTACAGCACGGCGATAGACGTTGACTTCCTTCTGTCGACCCTTAAACACGTGTTGAAACTCCGGCCAGGCACGGTATTTTGTGCGGCCGCCGGCAACAAGGCATCATTCGAAGCGGGTCCGGGCTACAACGACGGAACAATACCGATCTATCCCGCCGCTTACAGTCTCGACCCGGTAATCGGAAAGAACGTAATCTCGGTCGGCGCTATTGGCGCGTCGTCGAACGAGGCAGCCGATTTTTCGGGGCGCGGTGACTGGGTCAAGGCATGGGCGAATGGAGTCGGAATAGTCGGAGAGTATGTCGCCGGAGACTGGACGAGTTCCGTCAACCCGGTCGCTCACTTCCTCCCGTCCAACCCGGTTGCATGCTGGAGCGGTACGTCGTTCGCTACTCCCTTCGTCGCCGCGGCGATCGCACGGTTCAGCAGCGCAAACAGTCAGACTCCGTTCGATGCGTGGGCATCAATGGTGCCCACTCTGCCCGTCGGAGTTACCTGGTCCGCTGGCGGAGTCGTACATAACGAGCAAGGCTGCATCGTCACCTGAGTGCCGGGGCGTCATAACCTGACAGTGTGAGCCAACCTGCGCGACCGAGTGACTGGTTGGCTCTAGCCAGCGCAGATCCGCTGCGCGCGATTCCCATCCTCGACGCTGCTTTGGCGACCGCTGAACGGAACGCAGACGTAGCTGACTGCATAGCTCTCCACCGCGCGCTAGGTCTCGCAGAGCGCGGCCGAATGCGGCTCCGATCGTCGATGGCGCATCTCGAAATGGCGGTTTCACTTGCAGAAGATATTGGAGAATCGTTGTTGGCGGGTCATTGTCGCATCACCCTCGCCGGCACGCTTATCTACGCGGGCAGAACACGCGAGTCGCTCGCGCTCATTCGTCGCGTCGTCGATGAACTCCCATACCCTGATCGGCGTCAGGCTGAGGCACAACTCATCCCGATCCTCATTCACAGTGGGCTCCACCGTGAGGCCCTCGTACAAAGCGAGGGGCTGCTGAACTCGCTACAGGACGACGAACTGGCAGTTTGGGGTGCCCGTGTATGGCAGGCACGTTCGATGGCACACCTCTACCTCGGGGCCGTGGAGCCTGGCACGCGCGAAGCCACCAGAGCGATCGAGATCTACCAAAGTCTCGGTAACGAGACTGGCGTCGCACGAACGCGTCACAACGTGGCGGCCCTACGTGGTCTCGCCGGGGACGCAGTTGCGGCACTGCAACTCTTCGATCAGGTCGAGGACGAATTCCGTCGGTTGGACATCCCGATTTCGCTCGGTGCTGACGGGCGAATCGGCACGTATTTTGCTGCTGGACTTACGAGCGACGCAGTCGATGAGGCTGCGTCGGCAATGAGGGCCGCGAAGGTTCAAGGGGCAGAAGGCCTTCTCGCCGAATCGTCGATGTGGCACGCTTTAGCACTGGCGCAAGTCGCCCGTTGGAGCGAGGCCGCCGAATCATCGGCTCGAGCGCGAGCGGCATTTGCCGAGCAGGGCCGGTCAGCGTGGGAAGCGTTCGCTTCAGCGTTGGAAGTTGAAGCGCAGATCGCTGGACTCGCAGGTGCAGTGCGATGTTGTTCGCCGGGCCCAGAATTTAAAACGGCAAGCCAATGGCGCGACCAAGCAACCGCTGCTGCCACCGCCATGCGCGCGAGCGGATGGGCACATGCAAAACGATCCGAACTGATCGCTGCCCTCCTTACCGCTGCGACCGATCCCGATGTCGGAGCGGAACTGCTCACGGAACTCAGCGGCCTGCGCGAAGCGGAACTCATCGAGCACCGGCTCCTCGGATGGCTCGCTGCGGGAGCTGCTGCGCTAGTCGGGCCCCAACGCAGCGACCCCGGAACCATCGTCGACGCAGCGCGGATATGGCGGGAAGGTGCCGAACTTGGGCGGGACGACTCACCGCTGCTCGCCACGCTCGACGGATCGCTTGTCGTCCACTCAGTCCGCTCCACGCTGACGTTGCTCGCCGTCAGTCTTCTGCTCCGCGCCGGGCACGCCCACGAGGCGTTCGAAGCGGTCGAGGACGAGCGGGCCATGTCCAGCCTCGTGCGGCTACGACCCGGGGACGATGTGGCCGAAGAACAACTCCTCTCGGAACTTCGAGCAATCCGCCTTCAAGCAGCGAGTCCGAACTCGGAGGAACACGTCCGGGACCTGCTCCGTCGTCAGGGGGAGATCGAGCGTTCCCTTCGCGACCGCGCCGTCCGCCACCTCGACAGCAAACCGGCCGCCCCCAGCGCGAACCGGACCGGGCCGGACTCGGACGCCATCGACGTGTGCTTCCTCATCGACGAGGGACGCGTCATTGCGCTCGTCTCCGAGCAGGACCGCCCGGTCGCCTGCCACAACCTCGCATTTTTGAAAGACCTGGCCAGGGTGACCCGAGCCGCACGCGGATCCATCGAACGACTCGCGCTCGGCCCTCATCAATGGGACGTTGTCGGACCCGCGCTCGCCCACGACATGGCCAAGCTCGACGATCTACTCATCAGGCCATGGCTGCCGACAACACCGTTGAACAGCGTCCGACTCAGTGTTCCGGGCGACCTCGACGTCGCCTGGTGCACCATCCCGAGCCTCACGATGCTGACCGTTACCCTCGGACCGCTTCGAGCACCGACTACCGTGAACGCCCGACGCCGTCCATCCGACATCACCGCGATCGCCGGACCGAACCTCACCAACGCAGCGAACGAAGTGCAACGCATCAAGGAAGTCCGCGACGCCGTGAGCGTCACGGGACCCGCAGCGAGCCGCAACCGGGTCAAAGCCGAGCTGGCACGTGCACATACGGTTCACCTCGCCTGCCACGGTTCGCTCCGCCACGACCAACCGCTGTTTTCCTCGCTCGAACTTGCCGACGGTCCGTTGTTCCTCCACGACCTCGCCCGAGTGGGCGGCGTCCCCGATGTCGTGATCCTGTCCGCTTGCAACGCGGGACGCTCCTCGGCAAGCAAGGGCGGAACGGCAGGGTTCGCTCGAACGCTGCGTAGCCTCGGCTCGAAAACGGTCATTGCGCCATTCGCCACCGTCAACGATCAGCTCGTGATGGCCTCGATGGTCGAGCTCCATCGTCGCCTCGCCGACGGCGACGAGCCCGCGGTGGCGTTGGCCCGCGCGCGAACTGCCAAACACCTTCGCCCCGCCGAGCGGTTCACCGGCGCGCTGTTCGGGGCATTTACCTAACCATTTCCAGCCATCGTCAAGCGCACCGCGTACGCCTCGCACTAGAGTCACGCCGCGATGCACGAGGACCTCACGAAGCTGGTGGGTGCTGCCGTGGATGGCGACGAGGACGCCTACCGTACGATCGTCGAGCGCTACAGCAGTCTCGTGTGGTCGATCATCCGCTCGCACCGGCTGTCGCGCGCCGATGCCGAGGACGCGGCCCAAGGCGTGTGGGTTTCCATGCTCCACAACCTCGGACGCCTTCGTGAACCTGAACGGCTCGCCGGCTGGCTGGCCACGACGACACGCAACGAGTGTTTGCTCATCGTCCGGCGGTCTGCCCGCTCACACCCGAACGATCCGGCCGATTTCGATCGCTACGTAGCGACCAACACCGACGTCGACCGACGACTCCTCACCAACGAACGCGCCCGAGCCGTGAACGAGGCATTGGCCGACGTCGGCGAGCGCTGCCGGGAGCTCATCGCCATGCTGGGCACCGATCCGCCGCTCAACTACCAACAGATCTCTGCGGCTCTCGACCTACCCGTCGGCGCTATCGGGCCGACCCGTCTGCGGTGTTTGGAAAAAATTCGACGCCATCGCTCAATTCTTCGTCTCAAACCGTTGAGTGCGGACTCTGTTTAAGGCCATGGATATAACCGAACCGGCCCGCGAGCCGAATACTGATGATGTGAGCCACGAGGAATGGCTCGCGCTCCTCGCCGATGATGACGCTGCTCCGCGACTACTCGACGCTACCTTGACCGTCGCCATGCCCATGCCGGGCTGGATGCGCGACACGGCCGCGACCGCATGGCGGACCCGCGATTTCGACGCCGAATTGGCCGAGCTTCTCGACACGCACGACTTCGCGGAGACGAGCCGGGACAGCCCAACGGGTGATCGGGTGCTTCGGTTCCGCGCCGGATCGATCGAGTTCGAGATCATCGTGCGAGATGACGCGTCCGGAACGATCCTGGATGGGGTCGTGACTGGTTCGGCGGAGTCGGCGTCGCTGTCGCTGTCGTGGGAGCAACCTGGCGGCCCGGCTGACGTCGTGCCGGTCGACCAGTTCGGACGTTTCAGTTTCGAGCCCGGCGACGTTTCACTGGCCCGCGTCCGGCTGGTGTCTCCGAGCGTCATCACGCCGTTCTTCCGTATTCGGTAAGCCGCGGAAATCCAAACTCGCCGGTCCATCCAGTCATCCACCAGGAGAGCACCAGAACCGTTGGGCCGAACGGCCCCTGGCGCGGGTGTGCCGCCGGGTGGAAGACTGGCCGCGCCTTGACGGGGCACCCGCCGGGCTCCACCGGCTTCGACACGACTGCGCCGATGCCCAACACACCTGTTCAACACAACGTCGCGAGCGCGCTCAGTCGCGCCGCGCACGCGATCGGACTCGCACCAGAACTGGCCCTGGCCTGTCACGTGACGCCCGATGGCGACGCACTCGGGTCGATGCTCGCGCTTCATCATCTGGCGGCCTCGGCAGGCAAGCGCGTCGTGACTTCGTGGCCGGACCCCTTTGTCGCCGCAGCGTGCTACCGGTCCATACCGGGACTCGGTGACGCGGTCGCGTCCTCAGCCTTCCCGACGGACCCCGCATGCATGCTCACGTTCGACTGCGGTTCGATCAAGCGTCTGAACGAACTCGGCGTTCCGGCCGCCTCGGCGGCGGCGAACGGCGAGCTCATAGTGCTCGACCATCATGCAACCAACGAGTGCTTCGGTACCATCAATGTGGTCGACCCGACTGCCGCCGCGACCGCAGTCGTCGTCCGCGAACTTGCCCGCGTTTGCGGCTGGCCACTCACACGAGAATCGGCGTGCTGCCTCTATGTCGGGCTCATCACGGACACGGGCCGGTTCCAATACTCCTCGACGACGCAAAGCGTGTTCACGCTCGCTGAGGAACTCGCCGGCTTTGACCTGCCGATTGCCCAGCTCTCCCGTGAACTTTTCGGCGAGAACCGCTTCGCCTATCTCCAACTCGCCTCGGCGGCGCTCGCTCGAGCAGAGCTGGACGTGCCACTCCGGTTCGTGAGTACGACCGTCACGCTCGACGATCAACGTCGCCATGACGTCCGTTATGAAGAGATCGAAGGTCTCATCGAATGGGTGCGATCAACCGCTGAAGCCGAAGTCGCCTGCGTCTGCAAGGAAGCACCTGACGGCGTCCGCGTCTCGCTTCGCAGCGTCAGCGAAGTCGACGTTGGAGCGATCGCGGCCTCACTCGGGGGCGGCGGACACAGCCTCGCTGCTGGCTTCACGATGAAGGCGTCAACGGGTGAGATCATCGAAATCCTCAAGCAGAAGCTGCGTGCCGTACCTTCATACCCGCGCTGAGGGGACGGATTCTCTTGCGATCAATCGTCCTCCCAAGTCCATTCGCGCGAATTATCACGTAAATAATGTCGAGAATGCTGATTTGCATCAATCGAAGATCGGGGCACCGCCTCACCCGCCGTTGTGCAACGCTCTCTCGGTGGGACGTCGAACGAAAGATTCCGGCATCGATGGCCTCGTGGTCGTCGACAAATCTGCGGGTTGGACAAGTCACGACGTCGTGGCCAAGGCACGCGGAGCGTACCGCCAACGTCGAGCCGGGCACTCAGGCACACTCGACCCCGACGCGACCGGTGTGTTGTTGATCGGGTTCGGCACCGTCACCCGCCTGCTCCCTCACCTCGCTGCACTGCGCAAGACCTATACCGGTCAAGTCGTACTCGGCTCCACGACTTCCACGCTCGATGCCGCTGGCGACGTCACAGCGACATTCGACATGACGGGTTGCGGCCTCCTCGAACTACGGGCCGCTGCCCAGCAATTCGTCGGTGACATCGAACAGATTCCGCCGATGGTGTCTGCGATCCAGATCGGTGGCGTCCGCCTCCACGAACTTGCTCGCCAGGGCATCGAGGTCGACCGCGCTGCCCGACCGGTCACGGTCTATCGATACGACGTTGTCGCCGAGGTCGGGCCCGGCGTGTTCTCCATCGAGGTCGAGTGTGGCAGCGGAACCTATGTGCGGTCGCTCGCCGCTGACCTCGGCACCGCGCTCGGGGGAGGCGCACATCTTCGGGATCTTCGCCGTACGGTCGTTGGCTCCTTCGACGCCACCCGCGACGGCGTCGAACCTGCCAACCCGGCGTTTGGAACTGCAGGCATGCTGTCTCCAGCAGAAGCGATGCGTGACTACCCGTCGCTGGTACTCGTCGATGCCGAACTGACCGAGATCCGTCACGGCCGCCAGTTACCCACGACGCTGTCCGCACCCGTCGTCGGACTCCATGACGAGAACGCTGACCTTGTGGGCGTCGCCGAGGCGTCAGGGGGTCGCCTCCGACCGTTCACCGTGTTCGCCCGCACAACGGGCTGACGCCGACCGCACCGACGGCCGGGAAGCTACTCCTCCGCCCACCGCCGTTCGGTCGAGGTGACCTCAAGCTCCGGAAAGCTCCATACGAAACGCTCGCATTCGTCGAGCACCCGCTCGACGTGCGAGACGGACGACGCAACCGCGGCAACCCCGATCGCGCACCGCTGCCAGAGATCCTGGAACTCGGTCTCTGCCGCGGCAACATGGAAGCGGCGGTGCAGCCCATCAAGGACGGGCAGCAGGAGGCCTCGCTTCTCCTTCAACGAATGACACGCGGGGAAATGCAACTCGATACGAAGCGCACAGACAAACATCAGATAACGATGCTATGCGCGCTTCGTATCACCCCACGTGGGAGTAGGGCGAACCATCAGACCCGAGGGACTTCCTTCTCGTCGTAGGTCTCGATAACGTCGCCCTCTTTGAGGTCCTTGAAATCGGACAGGCCGATACCGCACTCGAAGCCCGCTTGGACTTCGCGCACATCGTCTTTGACACGACGCAGCGACGCAATCGCTCCGGTCCAGATAACGACGCCGTCGCGGAGGAACCGTACCTTTGAGCCACGTGTGATCGTGCCGTTGCGAACCATGCAGCCGGCAATTGCGCCGACCTTCGGAACGCTGAACACCGCACGCACTTCGGCCTCGCCAGTGACGATCTCGATGAACTCCGGCTTCAGCATGCCGACCATGGCCGACTGCATGTCTTCGAGCACCTTGTAGATGATCTGGTACGTGCGTACGGACACATCGAGCTCTTCGGCGAGGTCGCGAGCATTGCGGTCGGGCCGCACGTTGAACGCGATGATCGTGGAACCCGTGGTGGCCGCAAGCTGGATGTCGTTCTCCGTGACGCCACCAACCGCGCGGTGCACAAAGGCGATCTTGACCTCGGGACGTTCGAGCTTCTTGAGGCTCTCGGTGAGCGCTTCGAGCGAACCCTGCACATCGGCCTTGAGGATGAGGTTGAGGACAGCCGCCTCACCCTTCTGGATGTGCTCGAAGAGATCTTCCAGTTTCGTGCCGCCACCGATAGCACTCGACGTGCCGCGCAGACCGGCGAAACGGAACCGCTGCTCGCGTGCCTCGGCGACTGTCTTGGCCGTCTTCAGCGCCGGAGCAACCCGCAACTCGTCGCCGGCACCTGGGACCAGCGAGAGACCGAGCACCTGCACCGGGAACGAAGGCCCGGCTTCCTTGATCTGCTCGCCCTTGTCGTTGAGCAGCGCACGCACGGTACCCCACGCGGCACCGGCCACGATTGGATCGCCGACCTTGAGGGTGCCCTTCTCGATGAGGACTGTGGCCACCGGGCCGCGTCCGACGTCGAGGTTCGCTTCAAGGACGATACCTCGGCCCGGACCTTCGGCATTCGCCGCGAGCTCTTCTAGATCCGCCACGAGCAGGACCTGCTCCAACAGTTCGTCGAGCCCGAGACGCTGCAGCGCCGAGATTTCCACCATGACGGTGTCGCCGCCCCACGCCTCAGGCACCAGCTCGTATTCGGTGAGCTGCTGCATGACGCGGTTCGGGTCGGAGTCGGGAATGTCGATCTTGTTGATCGCCACGATGATCGGGACGTCGGCCGCCTTGGCGTGATTCAAAGCCTCGATGGTCTGAGGCATCACGCCATCGTTCGCCGCGACCACGAGGATCACGATGTCGGTGGCCCCGGCACCACGGGCGCGCATGGCAGTGAACGCCTCATGGCCCGGCGTGTCGATAAACGTGATCAGGCGTCCGTCTTTTTCGACCTGGTAGGCGCCGATGTGCTGCGTGATTCCACCGGCCTCACCGGAGATGACGTTGGTCTCGCGAATACGGTCGAGAAGCAGCGTCTTGCCATGGTCAACGTGACCCATGACCGTGATCACCGGCGGACGCGGGGTCCACAGGGTCTCATCGTCGTCGCCGTCGTCGAACAGCTGCTGCAGCTCGGTTTCCTGCTGCTGACCGGCGTCGACGAGCAACAGCTGTCCACCGACCTCGAGCGCAAAGAGCTCGATCATCTCGTCGGTGAGACTCGCCGTGGCGGTGATCATCTCGCCCTGCTGCATCAGGAAGCGAACAACGTCGGCCGAGGTCCGATTGAACTTCGGGCCCACTTCCTGCGCCGACATACCGCGCTCGATGATGATCTCGCCCGTGGGTACGGCCGCATCAGACTTCGAGTAGTTCGTGAGCCTCGTCGGTTCGAGTTCTTCGAAGGCTTTCCTGCGCTTCGAACGTGACTGACGCTGAGCGGGACGCTGATTGCCACGTCCGGCACCGGGGCCACCGCGTCCCCCAGGACCGCCGCCGCCAGGACCACCGCCGGGGCCCGAACGCGGAACACCGGCACCCGGCACGGAGCCGCGAGGGAAGTTGCCACCGCCAGGGCGACCCGGCATGTAATTCGGACGTGCCCCTGGCGTTGCGCCGGGTGCACCAGGACGTGCCGCGGGACCGCCGGGGCCAGCTGGACGAGCACCGGGCCCGCCGGGACGCGCGCCGATGGGACTGCCGGGACGTGCCCCAGCTGGACCGCGCGGCGGGCCGGGAGGGGGTGGAATCGGGCGACCGCTCAGGCTGCGCGGTCCGGGGGGTGGCGGGATTGGACGGCCGCTCAGGCTGCGCGGCGGAACCGGTGCTGCACCGAGACGCTGGGTCGCGTCAGCCGACGGCGATGCTGCCCCGGCCCCGACCCCCGCCGCCACGGGCGCGGAAGGCGTCGCCGCGGCCGGTCGTGGCGGCACAGGGACGACAGGTCGGTTTCCGGCCGTTGAACTACCCGGCCGGGTACTCGACGAGAAAATACGCGGACCCGTCGGTGCCGCATCCATGGCAGGTGCAGGTGCAGGGCGCGTCGTCGGTGTCGGGGCTGCAACTTCGGTGGCCACGGCGGGAGCTGCAATCGGTTTGGCCACTGTTGCGGCCGGGGCCTTCGGCGCTGCGGGCGGCACTGGTCCGGGAGCGATCGGGACGCTGGGCACCGCGGTCGGGGTAGGTCGAGAAGCGACTTCGACCGTCGGCACAGACGCTGTTGCCACGGGCGCGGCACGGGCGACCAGTGCAGGCGCAGCCGGGCCGGGAGCTGTCGGCCCGGGAGCTGACTTCGCGGCCGGTGCGGCCGGTGGCGTTGCGGGCACCGCCGTTTTCACAGATGGCTCAACCTCGACCTGACCGAGCGGTGGTTGCGCTGCCGATGCGGGCGAAACGTCGACCACAGGCCCTTGTGCGACCACAGGCGCTAGTGCGACAACAGGCGCTAGTGCGACAACAGGTGCCGGGTCGGCCACCGGGAGCGCAACGGGCGTAGTCGTCTGCGCCTCCGCGACCGGGCCGGACGCGACCGCTTCCCTCGGCTCTGCTGCGCCCTTCTTCTTTCCTTTGACCGGAGTGACTTCCTCCGGTTGCACATCGCGCTTCAACCCATCACGCTCCGCCTTTCGGCGGGCGCGGTCGGCTTGGGCATCTTCGATGCTCGACGAATGGCTCTTGATACCGATGCCGAGAACGGCACACAGGTCAAGCATCTCTTTGTTGGTAAGCCCTAGCTCGCGGGCGAGCTCGTGGACCCGAATCTTTGCGGCCAAGCGGAGTCAGTCCTCAGGTGCGGTTCGTGGTGCCGGAGGCCTAGCGCGAGTTGCTCCAAAAATGGAGGTTCTGGCGAAAGGCCGAAGCGAGAGTGTAGACCCCATCGGCCCTCGCGCGTTCCGCCCCTCGTCCGGCACTGAAAGCGCACACCGAGATCACGACACCATCACTGTTTGTGCCGATGGGAGCGAGCAGCATTCTTGTGCATCGCTCCCACCCCTGGACCGACTTCAAAGGACAGAGATGAAAATCACCGCCAAACGCCCCTTTTACACCGTCGCTGCTACTGCCGTGGCGGCCGCGCTCCTTGCTGGCACGTTCGCTTCGACCACCGCTCGTGCCGCCGAGCCGGTCGGATCCGTTGCAGGATTCGCCCCCGAGGCTGGCGCGGTCCTCACTGGCGAGGTCATCAGCTGGCAGGGCGAAGTGCTTGCAGCGAGGTCCAGCGGCTACACCGCCTTCAGCACAGCCGGCGTGGCGGCAACGAGCCCGATCGCCAGCGTGGGCCTGAGGACCAGCGTCATCTTTGCTGGACAACTCGTGTACCTTGCCAACCCGCTTGTCCCCGGACCCCGACTCGTTCGCGCCAGCAATCCTGGCGGAATCGTGACCCAGCTCGGCACGGTTTCAGCGACCGCCGACGCGTTGCTTTCCGTCGGAACCCAGCTTTGGGTCGCTCGTCAGGGAGGCATCGACCGATTCAGCCCGACCAACGTCCTGGGCGGGGCCACGCCGATCCCGTCAGTGTTCAACGCCGCAAGCACGCTTCGCATGACAGTCGGTGCCGACGGCAACGTTTGGGTACTTGAACGAAATGCGGCAGCCGGAGGGGTCGACACCATCAGCCGATGGAGCCCGGTCACCGGCGCACAGGTCGGGCCGCTTTTGAACTTCGCGAACTCCGCTGCGGACCCCTCGGCCATAGCAACGGCCGGCGACGGATCGATCTGGATCATCCTGCCGGGAACCAACGCCGTTGCCCGCTTCGACCAGAACCTCGCCGTGTCTGAACTCGCGCTTCCCGCGGGCGCTACACCGACCGCGTTGATCGTGGGCCCCGATGGTGCAATCTGGATGACCGAGACCGGCCTGAACACGGTGTCACGACTCACCTTCGCCGCCGGAACGTTCAAGCGCGAGCCCTACAGCGCTCCGAGTTCTTTCGGCCTGCAGGGCCTCACCGTTGGACCCGACGGCAACATTTGGGCCGTCGGAACGGTGGCCAACCGCGTCGCCCGGTTCGGAACGACCCAGCCGACGACAACAACGACGGTGGCCCCGACTACTGCAGCGCCGACGGTTGCACCCACGACGGTTGCACCCACGACCGCTGCACCCACGACCGCTGCACCCACGACTGCGGTGCCGACCACGGTGGTCCTGCGTCCGGCGAAGCGGGTCTGCATCAAGTCCGTGAAGCGGCGCGTGAAGGTGAAGGGCAAGTTCGTCACCCAGACCATTTGCACGAAGTACCGATAGACCGAACGTTCCGCCTTCGTGTGGCGGGTTCGCGCTGCTGTGCGAACCCGCCATGCGAGCGCATCGGAAACCCAGAAATGCTCAGACGCAGAGGCGCTTGGTGAGTTCAGCCACCAACAGCGCAACGGCGTCGGGTGAAATCTCGACACGCAGCGCTCGACCGAGTGTACGTTTTCGGGTGAGCAGCGCGAGACACCCGGCCGAAGCACAGACGTAGGCACCGCGTCCAGGAGCCAGCGGGCCGACGACCAGCTTGCCGTCGGGCGAACGGGTCAAACGGAGCAATTGCACCTGCGCAAACCGCGCACGACACGCCACGCACGTCCGCTCGGGACGTACGTGGCGTAGCGCCGCAACGTTCCGGTCAGACGCCGCCATCGCCTGTCGGCGCAGCCTCGGATCCCTCGGATGCGGCGTCGGCCGATTCCCCGCCTGCATCTGCCGACCACGCTTCGGCCGACATGGCTTCACTACCGTCGGCCGGCACCCACATCTGCTCGCCGCTGCTCGGGTCGACGACCCACTCGCCTTCGGCGTATTCCTCGCCGGGAACGACGCCGTTCAGCTCGTCCTCCCACTGCGTTTCGCCCTTGATGTCGATTCGCCATCCGGTGAGGCGGGCGGCGAGGCGGGCGTTCTGGCCCTCTTTGCCAATGGCGAGCGAGAGCTGATTGTCGGGCACGATGACCGTGGCGACGCCCATCTCCTCGTCGATCCGGACCTCTTTGACCTTTGCCGGTCCGAGTGCCTCACGCACGAACTGGGGCGCGTCGTGGCTGAACGGCACGATGTCGATCTTCTCGCCACGCAACTCGTTGACGACCATGCGCACACGGGCACCGCGGGCCCCGATGCACGCACCGCTTGCATCGATGTTCTGATCGTTCGACCACACCGCGACCTTGGTGCGAGCACCGGGCTCACGCGACATCGCCTTGATCTCGACGACACCGTCGGCGATTTCGGGGACTTCGAGCTCGAACAGGCACTTGACGAGCCCCGGGTGGGTGCGGCTCACGACGATCTGCGGGCCCTTGGCGGTCTTGCGGACCTCGACCACGTAGGCCTTCAACCGGCTGCCCTGCTCGTAGCGCTCGTGCGGCACCTGCTCCGCAAGCGGCAACAGCGCCTCGACGCGGCCGAGGTCGAGCAGCGTGTACCGGTTGTCGCCCTGCTGGACGATGCCCGTGACGAGCCCACCCTCGCGGCCGGAGTACTCCGCATACTTCTGCTCGCGTTCGAACTCGCGCATGCGCTGCTGGATCACCTGTTTGGCAGTCTGCGCGGCGATACGGCCAAGGTCCTTCGGCGTGTCGTCCCACTCGCGGATGACGTTGCCTTCTTCATCGAGTTCCTGGGCATAGACCCAAACCTCGCCCGAGTCGGGGTCGATGGATACGACCGCTTCCTCTGCAGAGTTCGGCTGACGCTTATAGGCAGTGACGAGAGCGTTGGCAAGTGCGTCGAAGATGATCTCTTTCGGGATCCCGCGATCTCGCTCAAGCTGGTCGAGGGCTTCCATGAAATCGCCTTCGAGCTTCATCGCTGTTCTCCTTCGTCAAGCACCATCGGCGGTGCATTCTTCGTTGTTGCCTTGAGGGACTTCTTGGACTTCGTTCCGCCGGGTTTGGGGCCACCGGGTTTGGGCTGGCCACCGAACACGAACACCGTTCGCGCCCGCTCGATGTCGGCGTAGGCGACCCGTCGCTCGCCGATCACGACACCGCCCGAAACCTCGATGTCGGCCTCGGTGAGAACGCCCTCGATCCGGCGATCGCCATCGACGCCGGGGTTCGTCTTCAGAGTTACTGGTGTACCCAAGAACCGTCGAAAGTGCCCAGGCGTGCGCAGTGGACGTTCCAAGCCGGGGCTCGACACCTCCAGCATGTAGCTGCCAGGAATTGGATCGGTCGCTTCCAAAGCGTCATCGACGAGTCTGGTCGCTGCAGCGACACCATCGAGGTCGATCCTGCCGACGTCCAGCTCAACGAGCACCTGAAGGGTGCCGGAATGGAGCACTGCGTCGATCAGTTCAAATCCCGCCTCGGTAAGGACCGGACCGAGAAGCTCACGAACCCGCTCGGACGTTGCGGCATGCGTCTCCGTCAGAATGGAGGAGGGCATCGGGAGCGGCGTTGAATCAGCCGTCGAGCGGAGTGTCGACGTGTCGTTGCTCGGCATGGCGGGTTCACTCCTCTCGGGGGGCGTCTGCTGTTGTGGCTCGATTTTGTTTGCTGCGACTTCTGAATACGGCTGTTCCGCACCGACGAAAGAAGGCGTGGGGCAATCCCACGCCTTCGAATCAAACTGATTGGAAAAGCTGGCAAAGAGCTTATCGCGGCCCCTCGCCGCCCGGACCCGCGCGAACCGTCGGTGTCGCTTGCTGAACCGCCGCTCAAGTTCGCAACCCGGATCGCCGATCTTCTGACGTGCTCCCCATCGCCGTCCCGACGTCGGGCGGGCGTCCGCGTTGGCGGGCGCGGCTCGCGTCGCTGAGCCTTACTGACGCGGCCACGCTGGTCGTGTTTGCGCTCATCGCGAGCCTGATGCTGATCCCCACGAAGGACCCGGATCTGTTCTGGCACCTTGCGACCGGACGCTGGATCGCGCGGAGTCACCGCATCCCGAGCGTCGACCCGTTTTCCTGGACGGCACCCGGGCGACGCTGGATTGCTCACGAATGGCTGACGGAGACGCTTCTTTGGGGCCTGCACCGCGTCGGCGGGTACCCGCTGCTCTCCCTCGCGCTCGCATCTGTGGTGGTGATGGCGATGTTTCTCACCTGGAGAACGATGCGCCGCCTCGGGGTTCGTTCCGGGCCGGCAGCTGCCATGACGCTGCTCGGCGCGTTCGCCGCCTTGCCAACGTGGGGCGTGCGACCACAGATGCTCTCGTTCGCGCTTCTCGCGCTCGCTGGCTCGCTGACAACGCAAGCATGGCGGACGGGCGCGTCCGCCGACCGCCGGCGACTCTGGGTGATCCCGCCGGTGAGCCTCGTGTGGGCGAATCTGCACGGCGGCTACATCTTCGGCATCGCCGTACTCGGTGCCTTCGCCGTCGGGGTAACCATCGAGGTGCTGCTCGCGAAGCGAGACGGCAGGTCATCCGCCGATCGCACGGCCCTGACGAGAACGGCTTGGTTCGTGACCGCAGCGTCGGCACTTGCGACGCTCGCGAACCCGAACGGCATCTCCGGCCTCTTGTATCCGTTCAGCTATCTCGGAGACAACGCGTCGACGCGCTACGTCACGGAGTGGTTTGCACCTCAGTTCTCGAAGCCCGACTTCTGGCCGCTCGCGCTCCTGCTCGGCATCGGAGCCGTCGCAGTGGTGCGCGGGCGTCGCCGGCTGCCCGTTCACGCTTGGCTGCAGCTGTTGCCGCTCGCGGGTCTCGCTCTCCAGAGCATTCGGAACGCGAGCCCGTTCGTTGCGGTTTCACTGCCATGGATCGCGCTCGGCATCTCGCGGTCCGAAGCGGACGAGAAGCGCGGGAAGCGCACGCAGGTGCCTCCGAAGGGTGCTTCCATCGTCCACCTCGTCGTTGTCGTAGCGAGTGTCGTCATAGCCACAATGCGAGGTGCGAACTCGGTCGCAGCTTCGAGCCAACAGTCGTGGCACGCGTCGAACTTTCCCGTTGCTGCGGTCGAGTGGATGAAGGAGCACCCGGCGTCCCAGCTCCTGAACCGCTACGACTGGGGCGGGTACGTCATCTTTGCCGCGCCAGAAATCCCGGTGTCCATGGACGGGCGGCCCGACATGTACGGAGACGCCGCCGTTGACCGATTTGTGTCCATCTGGGAAACGCAGGACGGCTGGCAAGACCGGCTGCGTTCTGATGACTATCGACGTGTACTCGGTGCTCCCACCGACCCCATCGTCCGAGCGTTGAGCGCGGGTCCCAACTGGACGATCACCTACCGGGACAGCGTCGCCGTCGTGCTGGATCGGTCGCAGTCCTGAGATCGGACTGAAGCAGGGCTCAAGGTCGGGCTTCGCGGCCCGAAGTCAGTTCACACGAAGCGAAGAGCGGATGCGCCGAAGTTCTCCGAGCATGCGCAGGCCGTCGCGCAGCGGGTCCACATTCGAACCCTCTTGGTGGTGCCAGGCGACGGGCAGTTCCTCGACTCGCAACCCGGCCTTGCGCGCGCGGCCGAGAATCTCGACGTCGAACGCATAGCCATCGGTATCCAAGCGGGCAAAGAGTTCCTTCGCCGCAGACACGCGGAAGATCTTCATCGCGCACTGCGGGTCGACCACACCGGTGTCGACTATCGACGCTGCCAGGGTCCGAAAGATCCGGGAGGCAAGGCGTCGGAGCTTCGGCTGCTCACGCTCGTCGACGATTCGTTCGCCAGCCAGCACGTCAACGTCGGTCACCTGCATGCGGGCGAAAGCCCGGCTGACTTCTGCGGGGTCGAGAGACAGGTCGGCATCGAGAAACGCGAGGTAACGACCGCGGGCCGCCTTGAATCCTGCCCTCAGCGCGCCTCCCTTGCCGACGTTCTCGTGAAGGCAAAGAACGGTCGCGTCCTGCAGTCCGTAATGTTCGATCGCTGAGAAGGTGGCCGCCGGTGTGGAGTCGCGCGATCCATCATCGACGAAGAGAAAGCGAACACCCTCGCGGTTCAACGGCGAGGCGGCGAGCGACGCGACCGACTTTGCAATTCGAGCCGACTCGCGAAACATCGGGATCACGATCGTGAGATCGGGAATGTCGTATCCGAGGCGATCACGCTCTCGGCACGGGAGATCAGCCCTACCTGCCAGCTGTGCAACACCAACGCCCGGCTCGACGTCGCGGAGGGCAACAGGAGTCGGCAGCGTGCTGGTGCTCGGCATCGCACTATCCATCGACGCGTGCCGTGTGCCACTGAATGGGCATCTCGAACCCTGAGGCTGGGTCGAATGGACCATTCGATCCGGTCGCGTCACAAGGGCTCCGAGGCCGCCGCGCGACTTCATTGATGGGCCGGGTACCTTTGGCTCGGTGAGCACCGGAACCGCCGAGGCAATGCAGCAACTGCCGCAAACACCAACGCAAGGGGTCGAGACGGTTGCCGTCGTTGACGTCGTCGTGGTTGGCGGGGGACCTGCAGGTGCAGCAGCTGCAACGATCCTGGCCCGAGCCGGGCGCAAGGTCCTCCTGGTCGACAAGGCGACGTTCCCACGAGACAAGTGCTGTGGCGACGGCTTGACCACCGGCGCTCTGCGTCGCATGGAACTCCTCGGCCTCGACCCGAGAACGATTCCGAGTTGGACGTGGGTGGACAACGTCGTGCTCAGCACCCCCCGTGCACGAGCCGTACGCTTCCCACTCCCCACCGACGCCGGACACTTCGCCGCAGTCGCTCCCCGTGCCGAGTTGGACCACGCGTTACTCCGTCTCGCAAACGGTGCCGGCGCAGAGGTCCGCGAGTCAACGACGTTGAACGGCATCAAGATTGACACCGACGGGGTCACCTGCGTGTTCGACGGACCCGAGGGCGCGACCACGGTCCGAGCTGCTCACGTCATCGGCGCCGACGGCATGTGGTCCACGACCCGCAAGTTGCTCGGCACCACTCCGGGCGCACCCGCTGGCGGAGCATCCGTGGCGAAGCGCCCCTACCTCGGCGAGTGGCACGGCTACCGCCAATACGTGCGCAACGTCCACACAGAGGCGTCGCGCGATCTGTGGGTATGGTTCGAACCCGACCTCCTTCCCGGATACCTCTGGTGTTTTCCGCTAGCGAACGGACGGGTCAACGTCGGATTCGGCATCGAGCGCGAACACGATCGTCCGACCAAGGAGATGAAGGCACTCTGGCCCGAGCTGCTCGCGCGACCTCACGTTCGAGAGGTGCTCGGTGACAACTTCGAGTTGGAAGGAACACCCAAGGCGTGGCCCATTCCGGCCAACGTGACCGAAGTCGAGCTCGCCATTGGTCGAGTGCTCTTCGTCGGCGATGCTGCCCGAAGCTGCGATGTGCTCACAGGCGAGGGCATTGGCCAGGCGTTGCAGACCGGCATCGCCGCAGCAGAGTCAATCGCCGAGGCACGGCGCGGCGGTGCGCGCACGGCCGGCGAGATCTACACCGACCGCGTCATTGCAGAACTCGGCCCCGACCATCGAATGGCCAGCGCTCTCCAAACGCTCATGTCGACTCGCATCGTCGCAGAAGCCGCAATTCGAATTTCGGGCACGTCCGGCTGGACTCGTCGAAATTTCGCCCGCTGGCTGTTCGAAGACTACGCACGTGGCATCGCACTAACGCCCGCCCGTTGGCGCTGGGGCCTCATGAGCGGGCCGGGAGCGTACTCCCGCGAAGCGTGACCCTCAGATCGCGCTCGTCGGTATCCAGCCAGGAACGAGCTGGGGTTTGCGTTTCGACGCGAGATCCTCGATCCAGCCGAACGCCACGACCATCGCTCCCAGCGCCGCCGCAGTCACTGCGAGGTACACGCCGAGGTTCCCTCCCGATCCGCCGACTCTGCGGCTCGCTGACATGGCTGTCGCGTTCGCCGCCGGACCCCACACAAACAGCGTGTACGTGCGCTGCGTCACGATGTCGAGCGCGCGGAGGCGATGCCGCCCAAGCCAACGGGTGATCGGACGCTGACACGCAAGCACGGCGAGCATCCATGCCGCACCGACGAGGAAGTGGGCACTCTGGCTGGCATACATCTCATTCACGGGCTTTCGCCACACCGGTTCAACCCTCTCGGCAACCAGCCAGCCGAGCGCGAAGAGTGCGACGCCGACCGTGAAGAGCCACCGTCGGGAAATCCGTTGGATCGTGCCGTCGCAATAGGCATAACCGAGCTGGAAGAACCACCCGAACATCGCGACCGTGTACAGCTCTTCGCTAACGGCGAACACGCCCCGTTTGTCGCACCACACAAGCAGTGCAAACGCAACGGGGTGCAGGAGCAACGACCGCGGGCCGAACCGCAGGTAGATCCGGTTCGTCAGCGGTGCCAGGACGAGCACCCAGAGGAAGGCGGTCAGGAACCAGAGGTGACCCCACAAGATCACGCGTGTCTCTGAACCGGTCGGCCGAACGACGGGGAAGAGGAAGGACAGCACGTCGCCGACACGAAGCGACGCTGTGGTGGACTTCGAGCGAGCGTCGGTCACGGCCATCACCACGAGTGCTGCGACGGCGTAGGCGTAGTACGGCGGCAGGAGCCGTCGGAGCCGCGCCCGAACGACATCTCGTCCACGGCGTCGAGTCAACGTCGCAGCGGTCACCACGCCGCTCACGAAGAACACCTCTGCCATGCCCGGGAAGATCCATTGGATCCACGGCAGGTATACGACGGGTGGCTTCGTGCACGTGTGCAACAACACCACTCGCACCACGGCGACGAGCCGCAACAGGTCGAGGAACCGGTCGCGCTCCCGGCGACGCGGCTCGTCGGTGATGTTGGCGACGCTCGACACGGGCTCCGAGTTTGCCCGATCCACCTGCAGCCGACGATCTTCGGGCTCGCACTCTGAGGGGCACTCGAGCGGCCGGGCCGAGGTTCGCGGTACATCCGGTGCCATTGCGGTGCGTTTGGGCGCGCAAAGTGCACCTCAAGCGGACCGGTTGTACCGCAACCGGCGGTCACACGACGCTCACGAAGCGTCACACCGTCGAAACACGTGCGCCTCGGACCGTTCACAGCCGTGTTGTGAAATGGCTCCATGAACACGAACCACAGCATCCAGATCACGGGGGCTCTCCGTGCGGCCGACCTGGTCGGCAGCCGGTCCGTCACCTCACTCGCCAGTCACGCTCCGGCCCCGCGCTACAGCGGATCGCCGGAACGAGCCAACGACAACGACTGGGAGGATCTCGAGCGTCAGATGGCCGCTCGTGAAGCCGCCCGGGCGATGCACCCAGCGGGACGCGGCCTCGCCCAGTCGGGCTGGGCGGCCTAGCACCCGCCACCATCCAGGTTCCCCAACTTCCCCAATCTGACGACCCGCCGGTTCCCCCTCCCGGCGGGTCGTCCCGCGTTCGCTCGCAGGCTGCGAACAGCTACCCGACCGGGGCCGCAACACTGCGTGCCACAACAGGCCGACGCAGCTTCCAAATGAAGCCGTCGAAGAACACGTGCATACCACCGACGGTAAGTAACACCACGCTCGCAAGGTCTGCTCTCAGCCGAAATTGCACCAGCACGAGAACACCGCCGATCACCACGAGATACGCCGCGATGCAGCCCGTCGCCTTCAGCGGACTTCGCACTGCGCGCCCGACAAGCCCTCCCTGCTCGGCGAGTGGTCCGCCGTAACGGCGGTGCAGCGCCCCATGCACGATCACGAAGTATTCGACTGCGTGCGACCCGACATAGCCCATCAGGCCAACGATCGGGTTCACCAGGATCACGCCAAAAAGGGCTGCGGTCCCCAACAGGTACCTGCGCTTCGGAGTGAGTCCGCGAAGGCCGAGGTCGCGCTCGGCCAGCCACCAGCGTCTCGTGAACAGACCGACTGCCAGCCCGCTCAGAATCACCGCGATTGCCGCGTACGGCCGCAAGGATTGCAGGACCTTGACGCCGTCCTCGTTCGTCGCGCCCAGCTCCACCCGGTCGAGCAGACGCGGTGTGCGCGGGTCGGCGGCTGCGAAGCTCAACGCGAACACGAGCCACGACAGCAGCATCGGACGCTCCGCTGCACGTTCGTTCCCAGCCGTGACCTCACCCGCCTTTCGGGCGTAGATGCGCACAACTCCGTAGCGCTGCATGAGCGTGTGCTCGGCGTTCCAAAGGCCGGCGACGACACCGACAAGCGCCAGGCTGATCGTGCGGCCCACGATGATCGCGCCGCACAGCGCGAATGGGAAATACGTAAACACCCGCTTGGCAAGGGCGAACTGATCCGGGTCCCCGTAAATGAGCCCGAGCGTGAGCGGCTGGTGCACGAGCGAGGTGAGCAACGTCACCGCGACCACGAGTTCAAGCGCCCGCGCGCTTCCCAACGCGAGAGCAGCGGCGACGCTGAATGGAACCCACAAGAGGGTCAGGGCAGCGTCGGCACGCGGCCCGTGTATCCACGAGGCGGTCGCGGGGACGCTGGTCTCGACCGCGAGTGTTGTTGAGGACGCCACGTGCGCAACGTAGCGCGACCGCGCAACGTGCACGTCACACTGCTTGTCGCACGCTGGCGGTGTCGTCCGCGCTGGCCAGAGTCGTACGCGCAGCGTGCGCGGACGACTCTGGTCTGCGCCGACGACACACTATGCACACGTATCATCCCGGTCGGTTGTACCGGGCCCGTTGCTGCGGCTACCGTCGAAATCTTCACAAACCGCGGCCCGGCCACTGTCGGGTCCGTTCCATCTCCACCGAGGAGCACCAGGACGCCATGGCAGATCTCAGTTTCGAAAACCGCGTGGCGGTCATCACCGGAGCGGGTGGGGGTCTCGGTCGCCAACATGCACTCCTGCTGGCGTCACGCGGTGCACATGTCGTGGTCAACGACCTCGGTGGCGCGGTCGACGGGAGCGGTGGCGACCTCGGTCCGGCCGCAACGGTCGCGAAGGAGATCAACGATCTCGGCGGCGTCGCCGTCGCCGATGGCAACTCGGTGTCGACCCAGGCCGGTGGCGAGGCGATCATCCAGACAGCCATCGACGCGTTTGGACGCGTCGATATCGTGATCAACAACGCGGGCATCCTGCGCGACAAGACGTTCCACAACATGACCGACGACTTTCTGTCGCCCGTGCTTGACATTCACCTGAAGGGCGCTTTCTTCGTAGCTCGTCCCGCGTTCATCAAGATGCGCGAGCAGGGCTACGGGCGCATCCTCAACACCTCTTCGAACTCCGGCATCCTCGGCAACTTCGGCCAGTCGAACTATGGAGCGGCGAAGATGGGCCTCGTCGGGTTCACCCGTGTCCTCGCGGCTGAAGGCGCGAAGTACAACATCAAGGCAAACGCTATTGCGCCCGTTGCCCGAACCCGCATGACCGAGGACATTCTCGGTGCGCTTGCCGACAAGCTCGACCCATCGTTGGTGTCACCAGTCGCGGCATGGCTCGTCCACGAGAACTGCCCCGTCACGGGCGAGATCTACTCGGCGGCCGGTGGTCGGGTCGCCCGGTTCTTCATTGGCATGACGGAGGGGTACTACAACCCAGCCCTCACGCTTGAAGACGTCCGCGACCAGTTCGACACCATCCGCGACGAAACGGGTTACACCGTCCCGGCAGGTCCGAGCGACGAGTTCCGGGCGATCAACAAAGCCTTCAGGGGCTGACATTGTGACGGCCGCTCCGGCCCGCCCGGAGGCGTTGCTCATCGACCTCGGCAACGTGATGACGTACTTCTCGCACGACCGGATGGTCGAGCAGATGGCCGACGTCGTCGGTGTGCCGGCAGAGCGATTGCGTGTTGATTTCTTTGACGGCGGCGTTTTCGCAGACTTCGAACGCGGACGTCTCCATCCCGACGACCTCCTCGACTGGGCAGAGCGGACGTACGGCGTCCGGCCCGATCTGGATGCCTTGAGGATTGCGACATCGGACATCTTCGAGCCGAACCCCGGAATGCACGACATCCTCAATGCGGTTCAAACGAACCATCCGGACATTCGACTTGTTGCGATCACGAATACGTGTCCCTGGCATCTCGACTGGGTGGCGACCCACGACACGGTGCTCGACCATTTCGACGCGATCGCTTCAAGTTGGCGGGTCGGTGAGCTGAAGCCCTTCGCGTCGATGTACCTGGCCGCAATCGAGATGGCGGGCGTCGAAGCTGACCGGTGCTTTTACACGGACGACATCCCCGCCTATATCGATGCGGGTCGAGGGCACGGTCTCGATGCGGAGCAGTTCGTCGGCAACGACATTTTGCGTAACCAACTCGTTGAGCGCGGCCTCACGCTCTGACGACGTCGACTCACGCGGGCGCGTCCTCAGCGCCACCCCACGTTGCGGGGTTGAGGTCTCGGTCGACGTCCGCCGCCCCGATGAGCGCAAGCAGCAACACCACGAGGGCGTAGCCGTACACTGCGCCACCAATCGAGTACAGGCGGTAGCCGAGAAGCGTCGCAACCACCGGAAGGAACAGGCCGACCTCGACGGTCGTTCTGTCGCAGCGTCCGCGCCACCATCCGAGGTCGATCGCCTCGACGACAGCCACGAAGACGCCCACCGCGAGGGCCGACCGCAAACCGTGAAACCCGTATGCCATCACCACCGCGGGGACCCCGGCGATCAGGAGTCCGACGAACGGCATCACACTCGCCAGACCGAGCAGCAGCGCGAGAATGAAGCCCGCCCGCAGGTCGAGAATCTCGAAGACTCCGAGAGCGGCGAGCGTCACGACCACAATCTGCACCAGCGTCAAGAGGAGCCGGTTTCGCCCACGACTCAGCCCGGTCCGCATGACTGCCGAAAACCGAGTTCGTCGGTCGGGGTCCGAGATCTGTCCGAGGACGCCACGCAGATAACGGCGTCCGTGCACCAGTAGAAACAGCATCAAGATGCCGGTGACGAGGTACGTCGGAGCAGTTTTCACCCGTTCGATCGTGCCCTGGTTGACGTCGCTGGCCAACTGGCGGGTGAACGATTTGATCGTGTCGGCGAGGTGGAGATTGCGAGCGACGGACGACCGCTGCTCCAGGCGGGCGGCGGCAATCGGCGCAGACGTTCCGAGCGACTTCACGGAAGACGTAAGTTCGCGTACTACTTGCATTATCACGATGGACGCGATTGCGATGATGCCGACGATCGAGACAACGATGGCCAGAGCCCTCGGAATTCGCAAAGACAGCCAGTGCACGACCGGGTCGAGCAGCAATGCGACGACCCCGCATGCGACGGCCCAGCCGAGCGTGCGATGGGCGAGGACGAACCCCCGTTGAAGTGCAAACGCGCCGACCACGGCGCCGACGACCGCGAAGGCGACAGCAGGTGTGACGCGCAGCGGAACCACCCCACCTGCATCACCCATCTCCGGCGAGTCCGTGTCCACGGGACCTAACGTAGCCACCGTGTCGCAGCGCCAGGAATCCGAACCCGCAGGCGCGTCCGCAGGCCGACTCTCAGGCCGACCCGCTGGTCGAGCAGCGAGGGGACCAGCGTCGATGCAGATCGACCTTCGATCCACGCTTTGGCTCAGCGTCGCAGTCCTCACGGCAAGCGCGAACTACGCCATCTTCCGCAACGCTGGACAGGCATTGACGCAGGTCGCACTTGGCATCATCCTCGCTCTCGCCCTGGACCCACTCGTTCTTGCAGCGTCGACGCGACTCCGCATCACGCGCACCAAAGCGGTCGCTGTCGTCGCAGCGGTGTTCGCGGCGGTGACGGTCCTGCTGGTTCTCTTCGTCGGTCCGCCGGCAACCCGGCAGGCGGCCCAGTTCGGCAAGCAGCTTCCGGCGACGATCCAGAAGTTCGAGGACCTGCCGATCGTCGGTCCGCCTCTGCGTCACTATGACCTGCAGAAGAACGTCGATCAGTGGACCGATGACCTGCCGTCCAAGTTCGATGCCGCGTCGCTGCAGGATGGTGCCGCGCGGCTCCTGTCCAATCTCGTGTCGTTCATCGTCGTCGGTGCTGTCGTGGTCGGCGCGCTGCTCGACGGCCCGCGCCTCCTCGCTCTCGTGCGGTCGATGTTCGTCGGCCGACCGGACCTGCTCGCCCGGGTCGACCGGGTAGGGCATATCACGTCCACGACGCTCGGCCAGTACTTCGGCGGGTCGCTCACGGTCGCTTCGATGATGGGGTTGTTCGTACTTATCGTGGGCCTCGCGCTCCAGATCCCGCTCGCGCCGTTGGCCGCGCTCTGGGCGATGCTCACCGACCTCATCCCACAGGTTGGCGGCTTCCTCGGCGGCACGTTCTTCGTCATGTTGGCACTCACGAAAGGGCCGGTCACGGCCCTGATTGCTGCAGGGTTGTTCATCGTCTACATGAACATCGAGAACCACCTCATTTCGCCTGCCATCGTTGGAGAGTCGGTCGATCTGAGCCCGGCGACCACGATGCTCGCCGCATTCATCGGAGGCGCGATCGCCGGTCTGCCCGGTTCGTTGGTTGCGACGCCACTCGTCGGCGCAGCCAAGCGGCTGTACCTCGAATCGCGGACAGGGCGTCCGACGATTGCCGCTCCGAAACAGTCACTCGCGAAGCGGGTCGTCGGTGTATTGAAGAAGCGTCGGCCGCACTGACACTGCTGCGGTGCGGGTAACCAGGCCCGCTCCCGTAACCTGAACCGATGCGGCGTCGAACGGTGCTCGGACTCGGAGCGCTCGGCGGGGTGGCGGGACTCGCTGCTTGGCGACGGGCTCGGCGCGCGGACCCGGCCGAGCTCCCTGCGCTTGCGAACACCTCTCGCGTCGCCCGGACCGCGCAGCTCGCGAAGGTAGGCGCGCAGACATCGGCTGGCTACGTCGCTCACCAGGCCCGGCGGTCGGTTGCGAGCGACGAGCGCAAGGCGGAACTCGACGACGCCTACGAACTGAAGTCCGCTGAGCAGGTGGCGGAGGCGCTTGGCAACATGAAGGGCGTCCTCATGAAGCTCGGACAGATGGCGAGCTTCCTCAATGAGGGTTTCCCGGAGCACCTACGCGAGCAGTTGGCTCAGTTGCAGGCCGACGCTCCGCCGATGAGTGCCTCGCTCGCTGCCGGCGTCATCGAACGCGAACTCGGCTCGTCACCTGATCTTGTGTTTGCCGAATGGGACCCGCGGCCGATCGCCGCCGCCTCGATCGGCCAGGTGCATCGCGCCCGCCGACTCGACGGCCGCGAGGTCGCGGTGAAGGTGCAATATCCGGGTGTCGAGAAGGCGATCGCCGCGGACCTCGGCAACACGGCGATGCTCACGCAGATGATGTCGGTGGTGTTCAAGGGCCTCGACGTTGCGCCGTTCATCACCGAGCTGAAGGCCCGCGTCGGCGAGGAACTGGATTACACGCTTGAGGCCTCGCGTCAGCGCAAGTTCTGTGAGCTCTATGAAGGCCACCCGGCAATCGTGGTTCCGCGGGTCCACGACGACCTGTCCACCTCGAAGGTACTGGTGACCGACCTGTCGCCGGGCGTTCGATTTTCAGCAACGTCGGAGTGGGCGCAGGAGGACCGCGATCTTGCCGCTGAGGTCATCTATCGCTTCGTATTTCGCAGCTTCAACCGGCACCACCTGTTCAATGGGGACCCGCACCCCGGCAACTATCTGTTCGAAAAGGCCGGGCCACTGGGCGTCCGAGTGACGTTTCTTGACTTCGGCCTCGTGAAGCAGTTCACGGATGTCGAGATGGCTACGTTCTGGAAGATGATCCGCTACCAGGTTACGGAGCGCGACCCGGTCCGCTATCGGGCGACCGTTGAGGCGGCCGGGCTATTGCTGCCAGGCGCTCCGTATTCCACCGAAGAGCTGATGGACTATTTCGGGTATTTCTACCACCCGGTGCTCAACGATTCGCCGTTCTCGTATACGCGTTCCTATGCGCGCGAAGCCTTGAAGCGGACCTTCGACCCGGCCGGCGAACACACCGAGATGATGAAGTGGTTCAACCTGCCCCCGGCGTTCGTCGTGCTGAACCGCATCCAGTGGGGCCTCAACGCGGTGCTGGCCTCGCTCGACGCGACGGCTAACTGGCGTGCCATCTCCGACGAGTTGTGGCCCTGGGTCGATGGTCCTCCCAGGACGCCGCTCGGCAAGCTTGAGCACGACTGGCTCGCCGCTCGGGCGTGAAGCCATTCGTCCGCGGACGCGATCGCTGCGGCTGTCAAACCACCCAATCGAACCACCCAATGTCGATCCCGACCGATTGGGTGGTTCGATCGGGTGGTTTTGAGATGCCTACAGCTCGACCTTGTCCTTCTTCGCGCGGCTCGCCGAGACACGCGGCGGCTCGTTGGGCATCTTCGGATACACGGGTGGCCAGGGTGCATCCATCAGGCCGTTGGAAATGTCACGGGCGGACATGGCCAGGAGCGGCGAGACGTCCTGCGGTGCGTCGTTCATGGCGAGCCACGGGTCGCCCAAGGCGGCAAGGCGAGCGGGCACGTTGAACAGCGTGAAATCGTCGGGCAGTGCCGTCGCGACCTCCGCCCACGTGAGCGGCGTCGAGACCTGGCCACCGACGCGCGGTCGCACCGCCCACGCTCCGAATACCGTTTTGTGCGGTGCATTCTGGTTGAAGTCGACGAACACACGCGTGCCGCGCTCCTCCTTCCACCAAGCAGCGGTCATAAGGTCCGGACGCCGCCTCTCCAGCTCCCTCGCGAGCGCAACAGCGGCGGCGCGCACGTCGTAGGAGTCAAGGCCAATTGCTACGCACACATAGATATGCATTCCGCGGTTCCCGGTCGTCTTCGGGAAGGCGGCGACACCCAGCTCGTCGAGCAGCGTCTTCACCTCGTGCGCCGCCTCGCGGATCTGGTCGAACGTGACGCCCGGCTGCGGGTCGAGGTCGATACGTAATTCGTCGGTCGTGCCGGGTGTAGCGGCGTGGTTCGGCCACGGGTGAAAGCCAAGGCAACCGAGGTTGACTGCCCAGACGACATGGGCGATGTCCGCGCACACCCACGCTTCCGAGTCGGTCCCGTTCGGCGTCGCCACGATCGTCGTTTGAACCCAGTCGGGCTTGCCGGCAGGGACTCGCTTCTGGAAGAAGTTCTTCCCGCCCGCCCCATCGGGGTAGCGGTCCATGAGGATCGGACGTCCACCCATCGCCCGTAGGAGCGGTTCCTGCACGGCGAGGTAGTACTCGACGAGATCCTTCTTGGTCGCCCCGATGCCCGTGAAGAACACCTTCTCGGGGCTCGACACCTTCACCTCGCGACCACAGAGTTCGTACGTGAGGGCGTCGTCGGCTTTGGAGGCCATGCTCCGACGGTAGCGGTCGCGTGCCCTTGTGCGCGATCTCGCTCTGGGAGCGAGAATTCGCACGCGGGCTACTCCGCCGCAAGCACCTCGTCGAACGTGCACGGCGACGCTTCCTCCATTTGGTCGTAGCGACACGACGCCGGCTCGCGATCCGGACGCCACCGCCTGAATGTTGTGGCGTGGCGGAACCGGCCGTTCTGCAGATGGTCATAGGCGACCTCAACGACCCGCTCACACCTCACGGGTTGAAAGCTCAGATCCTTCGTCGCGTTCCATCGGCTCTGCGCACCGGGCAGACGTTGGCCCTCGGCTGCGGCCGCGGCCGCCATCTCCACCCAGTCTGCCCACGGGTGGCCGTCGGTGGCATCGATACGCAACGGTGCCAACTCGTCGACCAGCTCCCCCCGACGTTTCACGGTGAAGCTCGCGGTGACACCGACGTGGTTGAGCCGACCCGAGTCGTCCCAAATTCCGAGCAGGAGCGAACCAACCAATGGCTTCGCTTCCGTCGATTCCTTGTGCCACCGAAAGCCGGCCACCACGCAATCGGCCGTGCGCTCGTGCTTCACCTTGATCATCGTCCGTTTGTCGGATTGATACGTCGAGTCGAGGTCCTTTGCGATCACACCGTCGAGGCCGGCGCCCTCGAACCGTAGGAACCAGTCATAGGCGCGCGTACGATCCAACGTCGCAGGCGTCACGTGGATCGCACCCGCGGAACGATCCGCACAGCCAGACAACGAAGCCTCCAACAATGCCCGACGCTCTCGCAACGGACACCCCCGCAAATCGTCGTCGCCGAGGGCGAGCAAGTCGAAGGCCACAAACTGCGCCGGCGTCTTCGCTGCCAGCATCCGCACGCGAGAGTCCGCCGGGTGGATACGCTGCTGGAGAGCGTCGAATTCGAGCACTCCATCGACCGGCACGACGATCTCGCCGTCGACCACACATCGGTCAGGAAGGCCGACGAGAAGCGATACGACCAACTCAGGAAAATACCGCGTGAGCGGTTTCTCGTTGCGGCTGCCGAGCACCACCTCATCGCCGTCGCGGAACACGATGGAGCGGAAACCGTCGAACTTCGGATCGAACAGCCAATTGTCGCCGGGCGGCAAACCGCTGTGCGCTTTCGCCAGCATCGGTCCAACCGGGGGCATAACGGGCAGCTGCATCGCAGAAACGCTACCGGCCCTACGCTTGCCTGATGGAGAAGCGCGTGGACGTTGGTGACGGACGGATCCTGCGCGTCGTGGTCAACGATGAAACAGTTGCGGACCCGCATGATGTCCGTCCGCCGATTGAGAGCGACCCCGAGGATCTCGACGAGGGTGCCACGGTGGCTCTCATCCTCGTGGAGCCGAAACCGAGCACCATGACAATCGAGGGTGCGATTGCCGCGGTTGGCGTAACCGCCCGGTACCTCGCCGGACACGGCGGGGCACCGCGGCGCGGCACGTGGTGGAACGACTGGGGAAAGTACGTTGCAATTCTCCTTGTGACCATCCTCGCCGTGACCGGTTTCCGGTTCCTCTGACGTCATCACCGACCTCGCCGTGGCCCAGCTTTTCGCGCCTGAAACGCTCGGCCCGATCGTAAACATAGGCAGCGCCGACGTAAAGATCGGAACGTGCTCCTGGGCCGACGCCACCCTCGTGAAGGACGCCGACTGGTACCCCCGCAAGTCGATGAAGGCCGCCGAGCGACTTTCGTACTACGCGTCGAAGTTCCCCGTCGTGGAGGTCGATTCGACGTACTACTTCCCGCCGACTCCGGAGCTGTCGGAGTCGTGGGTCGACCGCACCCCACCGAACTTCACGATGGACGTGAAAGCCTGGTCGCTCCTCACCGGGCACCCAACGTTCCCCCATTCACTGTGGGAGGACCTGAGCGACGAGGTGAAGCCCGAGTTCCGCGACAAGCGCAACCTCTACGGCAAGCACCTCAGCCGCGCCGCGCTTGATGAGTGCTGGCACCGGTTCCGCCACTCGATCGCACCGTTGCACGGAGCGGGCAAGCTCGGCGCCGTTCTCCTGCAATACCCGGAATGGTTCGGGCCAAAAACGTCACATCGCGACGCGATCCTCGATGCCGTCGAGTTCCTTGCCCCCTATAGGTGCCTTATCGAGTTCCGCAACGCGAAGTGGCTCGCGGGCGAGGAGTGCAATGCGACGCTGGAGTTCCTGGAGCAGCACAGCCTCACGTTCGTGTGCGTCGATGAGCCTCAGGGATTCGCCAGCTCAATGCCGCCGGTGCTCGCTGCAACGGCACCGCTCGGCGTCATCAGATTCCACGGACACAACGATGAGAACTGGGAACGCAAATTCATCACTGCGGCCGAGCGGTTCCGCTACCGCTACGACGACGCAGAACTGACGCATTGGGCGACGCGATTACGCGAGTTCGCGGGGTCACTCGACCAGGTGCACGTGCTGTTCAACAACTGTTGGCAGGACTACGCGGTGGACAACGCAGCATCGATGCTCGGGCTGCTTGGCGGTGGCGAAGGTCACACATCGACCTCTGAGTAGGAGCCGTTGCGGACGCGGCCCTACGATCGTCCGCCGTGTCAATGCCGGGAAGCCCGCTGTACGTCCTTCCGTTCGACGAGGTCCGTCTCGACGTGCCATCGAGTGACGGCGTCACGGCGGTCGCCTACGACTGGGGTGGCGACGGCCCACCGCTCGTGTTCGCGCACGCGACCGGCCTGCACTCGCACTGCTACGCGCCGCTCGCGGCCCGACTCCGCGATCGGTTCACGTGCTACGCGGTAGACACTCGCTCTCAGGGGGCAGGCAGCGTCCCGGAGAACGGCGTGTTCGCCTGGCAGCACATCGGCGATGACTTCACGAATGCTCTCGAAGCGCTTGGCCTGCTTGGACGCGGTGATGTGTTCGGCATCGGCCACAGCCAGGGCGGAGCGATGGTCATGACCGCCGAGCAGCGCAAGCCGGGAACATTCGCAGGCATCTTCGGTTTTGAGGCGGTCGTCTTCCCCGGAGACGTCGTCACGACAGAGCGCGACAATTTGATGGCTGGTATCGCCCGACGCCGTCGCGAAGTGTTCGAGTCGCGTCAAGCGGCCTACGACAACTACCGCATCAAGCCGCCGCTGAACGGCATCGACGACGAATGTCTGCGCGCATACGTTCAATGGGGTTTCGAGGATCTCGACGATGGAACGGTCTGCCTCCGATGTCGGGCTGAGAGCGAGGCGCGTGTCTTTGAAGGTGCAGCCGCGCGCACACCGGGGCTCTGCGAGTCGGTTATGTGCCCGACCACGGTCGGGGTGAGCGAGTACACGAACGACATGTTCAAGTTGATGGTCGCGAAGCAGGCCGAGACGCTGGCACACGGCACGCTCATGCAGTTCCCTGGACGCTCGCACTTCGGGCCCCTCGAACGCATCGACGAGATGGCAGCGACGATCACCGAGATCTTCCTCGGGCACTGCTGACGCATTCGGCAGTATGTTAAGTACACTTATTATTTCGGGGATTGTGGCCGCCTTGGCCGTGCTCGCCGCGCAGCTCGTCCAGCGGCGTCGACCGGAGCCGCCGACGCAGGGCGCGTGGGGTGTTCCGGAGCAGCTCGACCGCGACGACTTCCCGCGGGCGGACGCCCCATGGCTCGTGGTCGCCTTCACGTCCGAGTCGTGCGACTCCTGCGCCTCCGTCGTGTCCAAGGTGCAGATCCTCGAAGGTGCCGCCGTTGCTGTCGCCGTCATGTCGTTCCAAGCCCACCAGGCGCTCCACCTCCGTTACGGCATCGACGCCGTCCCCACGGTCGTGATCGTCGATTCGGACGGAGTTGTCCGAAAGAACTTCGTCGGACCACCCTCGGCCACCGACCTGTGGGCCGCCGTAGCCGAACTCCGCGAGCCAGGCTCGACACCCCCACCCGAGGCCCACACCCACAGCTGACGACATCCCACCGAAACACCCTGACCAACCACAACGGCCAGGCGAGCGAGGCGGAAGCGGGAACGAAGTGACTGCGTGAGCTTCGAGTGAGCTGCGGCGGGTGCCGAAGCGAAGCGGCGGCGGGGCCTACCGTCATTTCACTGTCGTACCCCTCCGTTACCCTGCTTGTATGCCTCTGCCGCTCCCGTCATCGCTGTCGCCTTCGAAGGTGGCGTCGTTCAAGGACTGCGCGCTCGCATTCCGATTTTCCGCCATCGATCACCTTCCGGAACCCCCAACACCGTGGGCAGCAAAGGGCACGCTCGTGCATCGGGCGCTCGAGCTGCTGTACATGGAAGAGCCTCACCATCGAACCATCGACGCTGCGCTCGGCCATCTCGAACGGGCGGTCCCGGAGATTCTTGGCTCGCGTGAATACGCGGAGCTGGAGTTCACCGACGAAGAACGAGAGCTGTTCCTTGCCGACTCGGACCGGCTCGTTCGCAATGCGTTCGTGCTTGAAGACCCCACAACGGTCCGACCTATCGGGCTGGAACTTCGAATGGAAGCGAACATTGGAGCGTTGCGTCTTCGCGGCATCATCGACCGCTTGGAGCTCGACGAAAATGGGGAACTCGTGGTCACCGACTACAAGACCGGCAAGGTGCCGGGCGTCAACTTCGAGCAGGGCAAGCTCGGCGGCCTGCAGTTCTATGCATTTCTGGTAGAACAGATGCTCGGCAGACGTCCGGCGAGGGTGCAGCTGCTGTATCTGAGCGAGCCGGTTGCGATTGTGAGTTCCCCTACGGAACAGACGTTGCGTGGGTTGCAGATGCGTGCGGCCGCAATCTGGAAGGCCGTCGAGCAGGCTTGCATGCGCGACAACTTCCGTCCGAAGCCGTCGCGCCTGTGCAGCTACTGCTCGTTCAAGCAGTGGTGCCCGGCGTTCGGCGGGGACCCCGACGCTGCGCCGAGCCGAAAGTTTGTATCCGACGCGCAACTCGCTGCCGAACGCGGCGTACAACCCGGTCGCCCACTGGTTTCGGGCGGAACGTTGACGCTTGCGGAGGCACTCGACGACGCCGTACCTGGCAGCGACCCGTCGCACTTTCTTGACGCGGTTCCGAGCGCCTGAGCGGTCCGTGGCATTTCCCCGCATCACCGTTCCCGCGTCGTTTGACCGCTTCGACCAGCGATTCGAACAGCTCTGGAAGCCACTTCGCCGCTCCCCGGTGCTTGATCGGGTCTTCTACACAGCGTCGGAGGTCGGCGACTTCGGGATGATCTGGCTTGCCATCGCCGCGGCTCAAGCCGCTGTCGGGCCGGCACCGAAGACACGTGTGGCGTTGAGACTGGCGGCAGCGCTGGCGGTCGAGTCGATTCTGGTGAACGGAGGCGTAAAGTCGCTCTTCCGACGTGAACGGCCGGCATGGGATCAGCAACGGCCGATCCTTCTGCGCCAACCACGCACCAGCAGCTTTCCGAGTGGCCACTCGAGTTCCGCGATCACGGCAGCGATCTTGCTCTCCGACACGTCCTCGGGGGCGGCTGCACCGCTGTATTGGTTCTTGGCCGCAATCGTTGCGACCAGCCGTGTCCACGTGAAAATCCATCACGGATCCGACGTGGTCGCAGGACTTGCGGTCGGCGCGCTCTACGGCAGCGTCGTGAAGGCCGTGCTGCCGCTCTGAGCGCCTGAAGCCGCTAGTTGGAGTCGCGCTCCGAAAGTAGCGAGCGGACGTCGAGCAACAGGTCCGTCATCTCCGCCGAGGACACGAGTTCTCGCTGAACGAGTACCCCGAGGTTCTTGTCAATGATCGCCAAAGCTTCGGCGATCACGTCACGGGTGTCTCGTTCGAGCGTCTCCACGTGGACCAACCTAGCCCAGGCTCGTTCGCAAACCATCGACGAATGTGTGAGGAAGCTGTGAAAAGAACCGTCCGCACTACTGCGGTTGCCTAAAACGGAAGACCGAAGAGCTTGAGGAGCGCAACTGCGGGTGCCTTAAGTCGCCTGTGGTTGGCAAATCTGACCGACGTGTCGATTGAAGGCGCGCTTCCCTCGGTCGGACAGCGCCTATCGCGGGGCCAGATCCGCGAACGCCGTGCGAAGGTCGAATTTCGCGAGCGGCATCAGCGCAAGCGCGGCGCATGTCACGCCGTTGTCGTAGTACTTCTGGATGCGAGCGCGACATTGCTCCGGGGAACCGTGCACGACCAGGCGGTCCACCGCTCCATCCGGGATGGCAGCCAGTGCGGCCTTGCGGTCTCCGGCCCGCCAGGCGTCCCACATTCCCTGGAAAAGTGGGCCGTTGCCGAGCCATTCATGGAACGCGGCGTACACGGGCACGTTGAGGTACGCAGCCATTGCGAACTTCGCCCCTTTCCGGACGGTTTCGATGTCCTCACTCGGGCACACGAAGATGCGAGCGACGATCTCCTTCGGCGTCCCGTCCGGCGAAGCCGCCTGCACGATCGACGCAACCTTCGCGACGTCCTCGGCTCCGAGCCAGTTGATGATCGCCCCGTCGCTCTCGCGCCCTGCGAGCTTGAGCATGCCTTCGCGAAGCCCCGCGATCATGATCTTCGGCTGCACGTCGAGACGGCGTCCGAGTTTGAAAGCCTTGACGCTAAACGTCTCGTACTGCTCGTCGACCTTCTCGCCGCTCAGCGCGAGCTTGAGGAAGCGCACGGTATCTCGAACGCGTGCATACGGTTTGTCGAACGGAATGTTGTTCCACTGCTCCACGATGACGTTGGACGACGAGCCAACTCCCAGCACGAACCGTCCGGGAGCAGCCTCTGCCATTGCAGCGACGCTCGCGGCGAGCAGACCCGGCCCACGCGTGTAGGCGGGGACGATGGCCGTGCCGAGACGCAATCCGGGTGCCCATTGCGAACCGAGGACCAGCGGGGTAAACGCGTCCGTACCGTTCGTTTCCGCTGACCAGGCATCGGTGTAGCCGAGGGCCTCCAGTTCCTCGTAGAGGGGTCGCTGTTCCGACAACGGGGTTCCATCGAAGGGCACGGTCATTCCGAATCGCATGTCGGAATCGTACGCCGCTTGGGAACGTGACAAACGTCACATTTCGCCACCCCCAATACTGTCATACCCCCTCCGGATACTGGTCCCATGCGATCGAACCAACTGGTCCTCATCGAATCCGACAACAGCGACTTCCGCATCGACGACCGCACCCGCGAACTCGGGCGCAAGGGAATCGCGGCCGCCCGCGAGGCACTCGCCGTGGCGACCGACCGCAAAGCGGCATGATGCTCGTCCGCGGTCGGTCGTCGGCGCGCCCAAGGCGATCACCGCATGGTTTGGGTTCAGCGCTTGGCGACGAGCAATCCCTCAGGGAGTATCTCATCGGCGATTCGCTGCAGGGCGGCCGCGTCAGAGCGCTTGCCGAGTTCGGAATAGAACCGAAACGGTGGCGCAGCCAAGAGCGCAAACGTCTCAGCGAAGTCGCCCGCGCCGACTTGCATGTCACGACACTCGTTGCACGTCCACCAGCGCGTCGAACCCGGCAGACCTCGAAGTTCGAGGTAACGCTGGCGGCTCTCCTCCGTGTTGTAGAGCACATCGGTCACGTGACCGAGTTCGTGTGCCAAATCATGCGTGAGAGCCTCGACCGAGCGATCGCCGCGCACGTAGATCTCGACTCGTCGCTCCTTCGTGAGCGTCATCCCGAGAAGGTTCGATCGAGAAGGCAGAAACGAAATCGTCCAACCGGGGAACATGTCGGCGTAGTTGATGCGCAGTCGGGCAAGCGCGGTCGCACCCAGCTCGGCCTGACGCGGTCCGGTCGATCCGATCGTTACACTGCGCGTGACGGTCGTCACCTCCGCCAAACGTACCTTGGGACCCGACCGAACGGCTCGGGACCTGGCCGCTGGCGACGCTGGGGTGCCTACGCAGAGCGTTGTAACGAGAATGCTGGCAAACAGGCCACCCAGCGCTGCAGTCACGCGGCGACGCCGCGGGCGCTTCAGCACGGCTGCGGACTTCTGCACGGCGACCTCCCTCCAGAACTGAGTGAACGTTCAGGATCGTACGAAAGATCCGGCGAAATTGCCACGCTGCGTGATCATTTGATCCGAACGTCTCATTTGGCCGATCCGGACGCTCGCCTACCTACCCACAGCGGGAATGGATTGTCGACGCTCGCCACCGTTTTCCTAGGGTCTTCGTCATGACCGAGATCGTGATCGTCGAAGCCGTCCGTTCCGCCATCGGGAAGCGAGGGGGCGGCTTCGCAACCGTGCACCCTTCCGTCCTGCTCGGAGCGGTGCAGCGCGCCGCGATCGAACGTGCGGGAATCGATGCCGCGACCGTTGAACAAGTCATTGGCGGCAACGTCACCCAGGTGGGCGAGCAAGCCTTCAACATCGCCCGAACGGCATGGCTCACCGCGGGTTTGCCGCTGACGGTTGCTGCCACCACGATCGACAGTCAATGCGGATCGTCACAGCAGGCAACGAGTCTCGCTGCAGGTCTCATCGGTTCCGATGCCGTCGACATCGCACTCGCCTGTGGCGTCGAATCGATGAGCAGAATTCCGCTCAGCCAGAACGTGAAGGCCGGTCCGGGCCGCCCGCTCACGAAGGCCTACATGACGCAATACGAGCCCACGTCACAGTTCGAGGCCGCAGAAAGGATCGCGAAGAAGTGGGGAATTACTCGCGAGGATGTCGACGCGTTCGGCTACGAAAGCCAGGTTCGCGCTGCACGCGCCCGGGCCGAAGGACACTTCGAACGCGAGATCGTCGGCATCGACAGCCCCGTACTCGACGACGATGGCAAGCCAACCGGCGTGACCAACCGAATCACGCTCGACGAGGGCATCCGGGAAACCACGCTCGAAAGGATCGGTTCGCTGAAAGCCGTTCTCGAAGATGGCATGCATTCGGCCGGCACGTCGTCGCAGATCTCCGATGGCGCAGCGGCGATCCTGCTCATGTCCGCTGACAAGGCCAAGGCTCTCGGTCTCAAAGCGCGGGCACGCATCGTGGGTCACTGCCTGGTCGGCGTCGATCCGGTGCTCATGTTGACCGGCCCGATCGACGCCACACAGCGGCTGCTCGCGCGAACTGGACTCAGCTTGGACCAGATCGACACCGTCGAAATCAACGAGGCATTTGCTTCCGTGGTACTCGCATGGCAGCGCGAAATGGGTGCCGATCCGGCGAAGGTCAATCCAAACGGCGGCGCAATCGCGCTCGGCCATCCCGTTGGCTGCACGGGCGCTCGACTCATCACGTCGGCGCTCCACGAACTGGAGCGCACCGACGGCACCCTCGGTCTCATCACCATGTGCTGCGGCGGTGGCCTCGGAACCGGCACAATCATCGAGCGACTCAGCTGAGACACCGACTGCGACACCGACTGCGACACCGACTGCGACGGCAGATGCGACACCGACTGCGACGGCAGAATTTGCCATGGGGTCGCCTTCTGGCCGCCCTCGTCTGCACATGCACTCTGGCGTCGTGTGTCCACGCCCGGACACCCGTCATCGAGGTAGCTCCGTCGACATCGGTGGCCCCCGACCCGTCGCAAACACCGATCGTTGGACCGGACATTCGCGGGCCACTGTCGTCAGATGCGACCGTGGTGTACGTGACCGACGGCGACACCGTGATTCTGCGAATTGGCAGTGCGGAAGAGCCCACCCGTCTGATCGGCATCGACACCCCGGAGACCAAAAGGCCGAATACACCCGTCGAGTGCTTCGGGAAGCGGGCTAGCGCAGCCATGGCGTCGTTGCTCCCGGTCGGCACGCTCGTCCATATTGAACGCGACGTCGAGGAACGTGATCGCTACGGCCGCCTGCTCGCCTACGTGTTCCGATCGGCAGATGGGTTGTTCGTGAACCAAGAGATGGTTCGCACCGGTATGGCCGTGCCGCTTTCGATCGCGCCGAACGTCACCTACGCGGATCGTTTCGCGGAAGCCGGCGTCGCTGCTCGCGTCCACAACGTTGGCCTCTGGTCGGCGTGCGACGGCGGACACGAGCCCGCCGCCACGTGAACATGCACCCACTAGGGTCGATCCCGTGACGCAGCTCCTGGAACGTCTGCGCGCCGTTCACTCGCTCCCGACGGACCGAGTGGTGATTGTGGGCCTTCGCGACCTCGGGATGACGCATGCGGCCAACGTTGGCGTCTACGACGTCCTTGACACACTCATCTCCTCGGCGACACTGGCTGTGCCGTGCCCGTGGTCGCGTCATGCGAGCACTCGCTACGACGGCGAGGACATTGGCGTTCAGCTCACGGTGAACGCGCAACACGCTCTCTACCGCTGGTCCCCGGTCACGCATGCGCCCTCGCTTGTCGACGGAAACGGCGGCTTCCCGATGACGGCGGCGGAACTGTGGGACCACGCGGATCTCGATGAGGTCCGCCGCGAATGTCGGGCTCAGATCGAACGCGCCGTGCTTTGGGGCATCGACGTCAGCCACCTCGTGAGCCACCTCGATGCGCTCGCTTTACGTCCCGAGTTCTTCGACGTCCTGCTCGATCTCGCCGTGGACTTCGACCTCCCAGTGGCGCTTCCCGACGAAGAAACGTCGCAACGGGCTGGCTTTCCGCTACGGGATCTCGCAGCAGAGGAGGGCGTCCTCTTTCCCGACCACATCGTGAACCTCATGCACGAGTCACCGACAGCGGAGTCACTCGCTGCCGTGTTCGCCAACTTGAAGCCGGGCGTCACCGAACTTCGATTCGCTCCGACAATCGACGCTCCGGAGATTCGCGCACTGTCACCGGGGTGGGCGCAAGAAGTAGCGCAGCACGCGCTGCTGACCGACGCGAACGGTGCCACCTTTCGCGAACTCGCCGAACACGCCGACGTAACCCTCACGACGTTCCGGGTCGTGAGAGACGCGCAACGCCGCCGCTGACTACCGAACTCAGTCCGCCGATTAGAACTCGGTGACCTCGCGCAACGCCGCCTGCATCGCCCGGTAGTCGTCGCTCACCGTCAACGGCAAAAGCACCATCAACTTCGCCATGTTGCCGGCCACCTTCATGCGTCCCTGCATGAACGCGACGTTCGGATCAAGCTCGCCCGTGAGGATCTGCACCGCGTCATCCCACGTTGACGTCACCGTGAAGTCCGCACCGGGACGCTCTCCGAGCGACTGCGCAACAACCCGCCCATCCTCGACGTCTTGGAAGTACCGAACATCGCCCTGTGGTGACCCGGACACGACACAGGCGACCCGCGCCGAAACCCCTGGACGAGTCGGCAGCGACTCAGCAAGGTCGAGCACTCTCTGGTGCCACTCAGCGGATAGGTAAAGAGCCACGTTCAGCGCAATCCATAGAAGAGGTCGGACTCGATGATCACCGGCGGCTCGTCGACGCCCAGCGCGGGACGTTGATCCTCGCCCTGCACCACATCCACGCGCGACCTCGCGAGCATGTAATCGTCGTAGGGGTGGATGGACCGGGCCTCGTCGTGTGGGAGACCAAACCACCACGGCGACAGCGGATCGATCTGGGTTGCGTGCGCGAGCAGTGCGTTGATGCGCACGTCGTAGAACGACTCGACCTCAACGCGAGTCGTGATCCGATGATCCTCCGACGGCCGGTCGAACCAACGCCCGTCGTAGGGCGATTCCATCCCGAGGTCGAGGAACTTCTGGTGCATCCCGAGAAAGCGTTCCCGTGACCAAGCGGAGTAGTAAAGCTTCAACGGCTGCCATGGTTCCCCCGCCCACGGGTACCAGGCCGAGTCGCCTGCGCGATCGAATGCTGGACCGGTGATGTCATGCACCTTGAGATGATCGGGGTGCGGATATCCACGCTGATTGTCGCCGTATGTCACGATCACCTGAGGGCGAAAACGACGAATAATGCTGACCAGCCGCCCGACCGCTTCATCCATATCGGCTCGATGGAACGAGCGGACGTCGAAGTTCCCGGCCGAATCCGCCATGCCAGAGTCGCGATACCCGAGCATGATGACGTCGTCGTAGCCGATGATCTTCGTGGCACGATCAAGTTCGTCGCGACGGACCTGAGACAGGTTCTCCTTCACCTCTGGCTTGTCCATCGCCGGGTTGGAAATATCACCGAGCTCACCTCCCGTGCAGCACACCAGCACCGTCCGAATGCCCTCGTCGCGATAGCGCGCAATGGTGCCCGCTCCCTTGGACGACTCGTCGTCGGGGTGCGCGTGCACGGTGAGGATACAAAGCGGGGTGCCGTCGGCAGAAGCGGGCATCGTTTGAAACTACCTCGACGCCGGGACAAACCGGCTCACAACTTCAACGTGGGGCGTCTGCGGGAACAAGTCGACCATGATCGACGACTGCAAGGCGAAGCCGGCTTCGCGGAGCAAAAGCGCGTCGCGGCCGAGCGACGCGGCATCGCAACTGACCAGGACCAGCACCGACGGGGCGAGCGTCGAGATGGTCCCGACACCATCACGGCCGAGACCACGACGCGACGGATCGGCGATCACCGCAACGTCACGGCCACGTAGGGTTCGGGCATGCGGGCGCCAGGTGTCCACGTCCTCTTGCACGACATGCGAATCATCCAGGTGGGCGAGATTCACGATTGCGTCGTCGGACGCTGCCGCGTGCTCCTCGACGCTTACCACCGTGCGGAAACGGCGTCCGATTGTGCCGGCGAAGAGGCCGACGCCGCCGTAGAGGTCGACGAGAACGTCTCGGGCGGCACCCAGCGCCTCATCGACGAGTGCGACGAGCAGTTCGGCACCGTCGAGACGAGTCTGGAAGAACGACGACGCCGATACTCGAAACGTCACGCCGGCAACGTTCTCGTGATATGCAGCCGGAGACCCTTGTTTCACCTCATCGAGTCCGACAACCGTGATTCGCCCCTCATGGGCGTCTGGTATTCGCACTCCGCCCGCAGTCGGATCGGCCAGCACCAGAATCTCACCGGTCGCCTCGCCGTGGCGGATGGTGACCTCGGTCGCACGGCCGAACCGACCCTCCAGCAAGACCCGTTCGACGGCCGGATGCGCGACCTCGCAGGAATTCACGACGACGCCCCGGTTGCTGCGAGCGGCACGATACGCGGCGCGTCCGTTCACAACCATGACTCGCACCGTTGTGCGATGTCCGCCAACCGCCAAGTTCGGTGCCTCGGAAACGAGTTCGTCAGCCCCTTCGACGCGCCCGGTCCGCTTCAGCGCGTCGATCACGATCGCGCGTTTGTGATGTGGTTGCGCGGCGACGCTGACGTGCTGCCAACCACATCCGCCACACCCATCAAGAACGTGCGGGCACGAAGGCTCGACTCGATCTGGCGACGCCACTCGAACCGTCGCCACGATCGCTCGTGCGAAGTCGGCCTTTTGCTCGATGATGCGAACGTCGAGTTCTTCGCCGGGTAGGCCACCCGTCACAAAGACGACCTTGCCATCGGGGCCGCGAGCGATCGCGTCACCGCCCACCGCCAGCGCCGACGGTTGCACAGACACAAGACCCTCAGACACGAAACCATCAGACACGAAACCCTCAGACACGGGCGACGACTTTAGGTGCCCGGCGGCTCGCGTGCCGACGTCAGGCGAGGAATTTCCACTTGCGTGCGCTGGCACTAGCCGAGCAATGCTCGCCAGTCCGCCGGTAGACCGAGTGCTTCGGCATCGACAGGCGAACTTGTTGCTCCCACCAAGACCAATTCCGGTGCAGGGGCAGGCGGAGGAGCTGGGATCTCCGGCGAAACGGATCGGTGGGTGAGCATCTGGGCGGCCGACTCCGGTCGAACGACCGCGAGGGTTTCGCGAATCGGCGTGGGTTTTGGCACGGTGACGTCCAGTCCGACGTCGAGCCAAGCGGGTGCTGGACGTGGGGATGGGACAATCAGGGCCTCCGTCCGACGATCGACCGACGAGCCAGCTGTCCCCGCACGGTCAGGTGGAGCAACCACGACAACCGGGACGTCGAGCGCGACAGAGGTGGCAACTTTTGAGCGGGCGTCGGTCAAACGCGAGCCCGCCGCCACCAGGACACGACCGGACGCCGAGCCGAACTTTCCAGCGGCGTTTTCGCCCAGGGGGGCATTTGGGTAGAGGTGAGCGACACGGCCGTTGATCGTCGTTCTTGTCAGCGACTCGAGCCATTTCGGGAACTGATCGCCCGGAAGCGGCCGGGAAATGATGTATCCCTGCGCGCGGTCTGCGCCAAGGTCGCGCAAGGCGGCGAGTTGGTCGAGGTCCTCGGCACCCTCCGCCACAACCTCCAGATCGAGGTTGTGGCCGAGGTCGATAATCGAACGGACGATGACGCCATCCTGCGGGTTGGTGAGCATGCCCTGTACGAACGACTGGTCTACTTTTATCTCATCAATGGGGAGCAGTTGGAGTTGAGAAAGCGAGGAAAATCCGGTCCCGAAGTCATCAATGGAGATCTTTACACCAAGCGATCGAAAGGCCGACAACGCTGACCGCGCAAGGGCTCGGTCAGCCATGACCTCGCGTTCCGTGATCTCCAGCACGAGCTGATCGCCAGGAACGTTGTAGTCGGAGAGAAGTTGGGCAATGAACGCCGGCAGGCCCTGATCGAAGAAATTTCGCACCGAGAGATTCAACGCGACCATGAGTTCAAAGCCACGTTTACGCCAATCTGCGCAGTCGCGGATTCCCTGCTCAATGACCCACCTCGTCAAGGGCTGGATGAGCCCCGATAATTCTGTGAGTTCAACGAACTCGGCCGGGCTGAGCAAACCGAACTGGCGGTGCTGCCAGCGGATCAATCCCTCGGTTCCAACGATCGCACCGGTTCGAAGATCGATCTTCGGCTGATGGAACAGGCGGAAATCACCAGTCGTGATCGAGGCGCGCAATTCCCCAAGAAGCTGAAGACGCCGCACGTTGGCCTCGTCATCGTCGGGCGTCGCGAACATATGCGTTCGTCCCGAATGCTTCGCTTCGTACATCGCAGCGTCTGCGCGTCGAAGGAGTGATGCAGGAGAGTCCCCATCGGTCGGGAACAAAGCGATACCAGTCGCCGCTCCCGCCTGGATTGTCATGGCGTCGACCGTCACCGGGGGTTGCAAACAGGACACGATGCTCTCCGCGATTCCAGCTGCTGACCGTGTCGTCGCCGGGTACACCATCACGGCGAACTCGTCGCCTCCCAGTCTCGCCACGAGCGACCGCTCCGGCAGATAGGCGGCAAGTCGGCCTGCGATCGCTTGGAGCAAATGGTCGCCGACGGCATGACCCAAGGTGTCGTTGACCTCCTTGAATCCGTTGAGGTCGAGGAGGAGCACGGCCAAGCCGTCGCCAGTTCGACGTGCCTCGTCGAGGCGTCGCTTCAGTTGGTCATTGAACAGACTCCGGTTGGGCAGACCGGTGAGGGTGTCGTACTGCGCCTGCTTGCGAATCGTCGCTTCCGCCTCCTGCTGGCGCGTCACGTCGAGGATGGCACCGCGCACTCGACGTGGCCGTCCCGCCCCGTCGTATTCAACCGAGAACTTGTTGCGAATATGCAGCGTTTCGCCCCCCTGGTTCACCATGCGATGCTCGAGAATGAATTCGCCTTCACCGTTTCCCAACGCACCACGACGCGACGCTTCTTCCTTCTCGCGGTCGTCAGGATGAATGTGGTCTGACCATTTGTGAATGAATCGCTTGGGCGACACTCCGAAGATCTCGCGGACCTGCGGAGACGCGAACGTAAGTTCAAGCGTCGTCGGATCCATTTCCCACACGACCGCATCAAGACCACCGAGGAGATCGAGGTACTTCTTCCGGGTTGCCCTTTCGACGTTACGAAGGCGCTGGTGCAGGTACCCGGCCGCCGGAACACATGCGCCGAACATTGCGATCGTGAGCCAATCCGGCGCGACGGAACCATTCTGGAGCACGATCGCAAGTGGGTAGGCGAGTGCCACGACCATTGCCCCGGCGGCAGCCTGTGCGGCGCCGTACGCACTCGCGCCGATCGCAAATTGGCCAAGGGCAATCAGCAACACGTACGGAGCGAGCGAGGGCTTCAACATCAGCACACCGCTCAGCACGATCGCGTCAAGAATCGGCGCGAAGTCGGGAAGGCGGCCGCGTACATGCGTGACGAACTGCAGAGCTGCGCCAACCACGACGAGCATCACAAGCAGTCCTCCAACGAGGACGAGGCGGTCCGGAGAATTCACCAAAAAGTTGGCAGCGGCGACGATTGCCGCGTTGGTGATGTGTCGGACCGCGAGAGCGTGACCACTCACGCGGTGCTGCTGATCGAAGAGAAGGTCATCGTCGAGCAGGTCATCCGTCGGCATTGGCGGCGGAAGCCCATCGTTGGTTACCCATTGAATCGTCGGCGTCCAGGGGTTCGCCATTTCGACAGGCGGCTCCTTTCGGACAACCGTCGTCGCTTTGTCCGCCCGGACCCAGAGCGCCCGCGCGCTCATACGGTTCCCCTGTTCTGCGTTGGGCTCAACGCCTCCCTCGTCACGAAGGGCTTCATCGGCTGGCCTTCGGGGCCGCTTGAGCTTTTGCGAGCCTCGACGGACTGTGGGGCTGGCCGACGGAGCACGTCGTAGGGTTGGGAGATGGCTCGTCGGAGAGTTCGCCCGACCACACTTCGAACTTTGCACACCAGACCGCGGCGTCGCGAAACACGGACCACGGCGATTCTCGTGTCAGGTGTTCTTCTGGCCACGGTGTTGGCCGTACTGGCCTGGACGGCGTGGCAAGTCTTCGACGAGCGTCGGCGCGAGGCGGCTGCCTGGCGTCGAGTTGGACGCTGTGCGCCGGTTGGCGAGTCCGACACGGTTCGATGTTCGGGAGTCCACCTTGCCTTCCTGACCCTGCCTCGAGGCATCGGCGCATGTGTTGGTTCCCGACCATGCAGGGTCAGGGTCAACGTCGAGGCTGCGCAGGCGTTTCAGGGTGCCTTACGTGCGGTGGATGCGGCCGAGCTTGGTGGCGCAGTCACCGAGTTCCAAACGGTCAACAGGCGACGCTGTCGAGACGCTCGCACCGGGGCCTGGATCGCAGGTTGCGTCAGCAAACACTCGCATGGCATCGCGGTCGACTTTCGATCGGTCGACGACAACCGCCATTGGGATTCAGTGACGGACCGCGACAGTCGGATCATGGAAGTCGTTTCGATTTTTCAGCGATACGGGTTTCGCTGGGGCGGCAATTTCTCATCCAACTTTGACCCGCAGCACCTCGAATGGGTTCCCGGTTCACGGTTGCCAAAGTGACTCTGGGTAGGGAAAGGTCGCTCTGCCCGACGGCTCGATGCGCCGTGCTGCGCTGGACCCGAGCTTCGGGCCACGATTTGGGCCTCGGGTCAGGGCCGTACGCTTCCAGAGTGCCTTCCGCTGTTGGTCGTTCGCTGGCACGTATGGCGGCGTTGGTTCTCGCGTTCGGTGTCAGCGGGTGCGGTGGAGGCGGCGACACGCAAGCGACGCAAGCAAGCTCGCCGTTCGACGCGGCCCCAACGACAACCGTGGCGGCGTTGGCCGGGCCGCAGGCCGCGCCGACAGTCGCGCCACTTCTCGGAACATCATCCGCCGTTGCTGCGAGCTCGGCAAGCCCCGCACGCGGACTCGACACACCCGACGCGGCAAGTCAGAACCTTTGGGACTCCTGGCGCGACAATGACCGTTCCCGAGCGTTGCTTTTCGCGTCCAGGGGCGCCGTTGACACGTTGTTCGAGACTGGGTGGCAGCCGGATGCCCGAAACGTTGGGTGTGGTACCTCCGTTGGGGTCAATCGTTGCGTGTATACGTTTACGGAGGGAACGCAGCTCGTCGGACGCCTCGTGATCATTGACGGGACTGACGCGACCGGGTACAGAGCGTCGCGGGTCGAACAGGTCGGCGATCTGCCGACCACGAATCGCCTCGACAGTCCGCTGGTCGACGACACGTTGCCAGTCGGCACGGGCACAGATGCAGCTGCGCCCGTTGATCAGGCGGTCGGATCAGACGCTGTTGCGTCAGGCGGAACCGGATCAATATCTGGTGCCGCCACGGCGACAGGTGCTGACCCGGCGACTGCGGCTGCTCCGAGCGGTGGGGCCGCGCCGACCGTACCGGGAAGCGTCACGACACCGACTAGCCGGGGTTCTGCTGCGAGATCTCGGGTCACGACCAAGCGGAAGGCGAAGACCACTCGACGAGAATCAACGACGGCGACCACCGTGGCGGGAGAAGCACCGGTGACCCCGCCGGACCCGGCACCAGCACCCCCGGTGGGCCCGGTTCAGGTGGGCGGGCAGACCGTTGACACGGTGGCCCCGGGGTGAGCCAGCGCGTTCAGGCAACTGCATAACGTCGCTGCTCGCTAGCGCTAGCGCATCGCCGCGTGCGCTAGCGGTTGGCTGCGCGAACGGCTGCGCGCCAGGCGGCGTCTGTAGCTGCCTGGTCCAGCAATGACGGCGTGATCGAATCAACCTCGCTGAAGGAAACAGTCGGCGGGACGACCGGTTCGGACGTCTGAAGCGTCCGACCGACGCGCCGGGCCATGTCCTCGATAATGGCTCGTGCCTCGATGATTCCGACGGCCGTCTGCTCGCGGACGATCTTGATCGCTTCGGTGTCACGTCCGACCCGCACGAGCTCCTGAGCTTCGAGAACGTACACGGGCACGGCCTCGTCGGGGTAGTCGACTCGCAGATGCTTATAGAGGAAGTCGAGCTTCCGTGCGAGGCGATCGATCGTTAGTTTGAGCTCAGCGACGCTCGACGTTGTCTCGATCACTGCCCCTCCTTGGGTTGGATTCCAGGTCATGTCGTACTTCGGCAGTGCAGCGTCGGAACCTAAGCACTTCGCGTCGGGGCAACCGACGGTCATCTGAAGTCACGGGAGCGGCCGGGGCGGACATCGAGCCGGAGGGCGTCGATCCGGTCCGCCACGATGTTGATCACGACAGGTCGGTCTGGACTCTGGCGCTCTGTGTTGGGACCGACCGCCTGTAAGACCGGACTCTCCATTCGTTCGAGGATGCCACGCACAAGCAGTGCCCCCGCACCTCTCGCCGTCGCCTTGTACTTCGCCCACACGCCCTTCGAGCAGATGACGTTGACGAGCCCGGTCTCGTCTTCGAGGTTCACGAACGTGGTGCCTCCGGCGGTCTGTGGACGCTGGCGGTGGGTCACGATCCCGCCGACCCAGACCCGCGTGCCGTGCTCGACCTTTCTGAGGTCGGCCGAAGTGAGCACTCCCAACTTGGCGAGTTCTTCGCGGACCAGTTCGGTTGGATAGCCGTCCGGTGTGACCCCCGTTGCCCAGAGATCCGCGGCCATCTCCTCCACGATGGCCATGCCGGGCAGCGTCGGCGCGTGCTCTCCCGTAATGACGCCGGCCAGCCGGCTGCTTGTCGCCTCAGCCACGGCACCAGCAGCCCACAGTGCACGACGCCGGTCGAGCCCGAAGCCGCCAAAGGCATCCGCGGTTGCCAATGCTTCCATCGCGGGACGCCCCGGATCGGTCCGGCGGGCGAAGTCGGCGAGATCCGCGAAAGGTCCGTTCGCGGTTCGCTCTCCCACGATTTGTTCGGCGAGGGTGGCCCCGATGTGGCGGACGTCGGCCAGCCCGAGTCGCACTCCCGGTTGTTGGTACGGATAGCCGCGTTCATCTGTGCGCTTATGTTCAGCGCGCATACGTTGTTCCGGCGACCACTCGCAGGTGGCACCGACCTCACTCGCGTTGACGTCGGGTCGTTGTATCGCGACACCGTGGCGTCTCGCGTCGGCGGTGAGGGACTGCGGCGAGTAGAAGCCCATCGGCTGCGCCTTCAGCAGCGCGGCGCAGAACGCCGCGGGGTAGTGATGCTTCATCCAACAGCTCGAGTACACGATGTAGGCGAAGCTCACCGAATGGCTCTCCGGAAAGCCGTAGTTCGCGAACGCAGCGAGCTTGTCGTAGATGATCTCGCGGGTCGCCTCGTCGACACCGTTCGCGCGCATACCTTCATGCAGACGCTGCTTCAGACGCTCCATCCGCTCCGTGCTGCGCTTCGACCCCATCGCCTGACGCAACTGGTCGGCCTCCGACGGTGTGAAGTTGGCAACGTCGATCGACATCTGCATGAGCTGCTCCTGGAACAGCGGGATGCCTAGCGTCTTCTTCAGCGATTTCTCCAGCAGCGGATGCAGGTACGTGACCGGCTCCTCACCGTTGCGGCGCCGTATGTACGGGTGCACCGACCCGCCCTGGATCGGACCGGGCCGGATGAGTGCCACCTCTACGACGAGGTCGTAGAACATGCGCGGCCTGAGCCTCGGGAGCGTCGCCATCTGTGCCCGGCTCTCGATCTGGAACACGCCGACCGTGTCGGCCGCGCAGATCATGTCGTAGACGTCGTCCTCCTGCTCGATGAGGGCGAGGTCGACCTTCTTGCTGTGGTGCTCTGCGATGAGATCGACGCCGTAGTGGAGTGCGCTGAGCATGCCGAGGCCGAGGAGGTCGAATTTGACCAGGCCTGCTGCCGCGCAGTCGTCTTTGTCCCACTGGAGAACGGTTCTGAGTGGGGTTCCGTTTGCTACCCGGTTCCTTCTTGAGAGTCTTCCAGCTCCGCCTCCCGGCGGTGACGGGTCCTGTCCCTCAGGGGGCCCGTCCCACTGGTCCCCCCCGGCTGCGCCGGGGACCCCACCAGTAGGCCCCACCCCTACGGGCCACCCGTCACCGCCTCGTTGGTTGATGCTTGACCCTGGTGGCCTTTTTGTTGTTGTTTTTGATTGATTGAGATCTGATTGTTCGATGTCTTTGGGTTGGTCCAGGGGTTCTGATCTGTCGTTGATTTTGGGTTGTTCTTCGTGTTCT
>JAYSSR010000092.1:0-18879 GCA_043720395.1 Acidimicrobiia bacterium | reverse complement strand
TGGACCCCCAAACCGGTCCTATCTAACTGGCGACCAGCCGGTCCCATCTACCTGGCGAAAACCCGCCCAAACGGCCCCATCCAACTGGCGGGCGACAGGTGGGTTTCGGCTTTGGGCGTCCGATTTGGGATTCGAAAACGGTCGCGCTATCTAGTGGTCTGTCGCCCAATTCGGTAGCACGCCTTGCGGCCAGCTTCGCCGATGGCTGCGTCCTCGTCCTCTCGTTAGCACGCTGGCTAGCGCCTCGTCCTGCGTCCTTGCCCTCGACGAACCGTGACTCGCAATGCGTACTACTCATCTGAGCGACAGACCACTAGTCAGGCCCGTACGCGCCGTCAGTGATCAACACATCAAGCGCCGTGTTCAAGTCACGCTTTCGTGCATAACCGCGCTGCTCGATGGCGGCCACCGCCGTCCGGGCGATCTCCCAGTCGGATGACGACGCGACCTCCCGAAGTGCTCGTAGGTCATCAGCGTCGGCAGGTCTGTTCGGCCTCGTGGTCGCTGACCACCGCTACCGCAAAGTCTGCGTCGCGCGTCATGCGAGGCTCGGCGCGAGCGGACACGGCGAGACCACCGACGACGGCGAACCTTGCACCGATCTTGCCCAAGTCGCTGGCTGCTTGGCGCAGCTGCTGCTCGACGCTGGTCACGAACGGGGCCACGAAACGGAGCGGCCTTCAGCGTCACCAAACGGCGCGCCCGGTCGGTCAACCTTCCAGGCGTGCACGACCGCTGCGACTTCCTCCTCGCTCGCGTCGGGATGTTCGCGCCGATGGCGTTCACCGCGCATCTGCAACGCAAGTTCGAGGAGTTCGATCGCAATCGCCGTGCCGTTCCGTGGCTCCGAATCGACCGGCAACGACATACACCGAGTTTACCGACTCGTGCCCGGACGCCCACGCGTCACCGCCCGGAGGCCGAAGTCTTTACCGTCGAAGCGCCGACCGAAACCACCCAAAGGGACCACCCAATCGGTCGAAATCGCGATTGGGTGGTTCGATTGGGTGGTTTCTGCGACAGCGGCTACACCCTCAGTCGACGTTACGAAGCGCGCCGATGATCCCCGCAGTCGTGTCCGCGTCGACTCCGTTCGGAAGGTGCAGGCTCGTTCGATCGGCGAGTCCGCGGATGCGCTTGCCAAACGCCGCGCCCAACTCGTCGAGCGGTGCAACCACGGCGAACGCGGCAAGGACCTCGTCGTCGATGCACTCCCCCATCGCTTTCCACTCGCCCTGCTTCGAGAGGCCGTGCAACTCAGTCTGCAGATCGCCCCAACCGTGCAACTCAAGCACACCGCGATACGCCGGCGTGGACCCATAGAAACCGATGCGCTCCTTCGTGACGCCGGCACTCGCCGCCATCTCCGCCTCGTCGCGTCCGGTCACGACAAACGGTGCGAACTTCACCGAGAACGACTCGCGGTCGCGCCCGGTTCGGGCCAGCACCCTTTCGACCGACGGCATCGTTACTTCGCGCGCATACCTTTCCGTGGTGAACCCGTGGAGCAAGACACCGTCGGCTACTTCTGCCGCCACTTCGGTCATGATCGTGCCGACGGCGGCCAGCACAATCTTCGGCGCACCACTTGCGAGCGGGCCGGGGGCGAAGGTCGGCGTCATCAGGGTGTGCGTGTAGAAGTCGCCCCGAAAGTCGAGCTTGGTGCCGTCTTGCCACGCGCCGAAGATCGCACGCATGGCGAGGATGAACTCGCGCATGCGTGCGGCAGGATGCGACCACGGCATCGAGAATCGCTTCTCGATGTGGGGCTTGATCTGCGAACCGAGTCCCACGATCATCCGGCCGTTCGAAGCGGCCTGCAGGTCCCATGCGACGTTCGCCACCGTCATCGGCGTCCGCGCGAACGCAACCGCGATCGACGTTCCGAGCTCGATCCGAGACGTGCTGAGTGCTGCCGGAACGAGCGGCAGGAACGGGTCGTGCTCAAGCTCGGCGGTCCACAGACCGTCGAAGCCAGCGTTCTCCGCGGCCTCTGCCGCGGCGCCATCGTTCGCGAGGCTGCTCGAAAGCAGCGAAGTGTCAACCTTGATCATGTGGGCTCCTGTCGTCGTAATCGCGATCGAGGGCACAGCCTGACGCAGCCAGGATGGCAAGAACAGTTGGGACCGCCTAGCCATCGTCTCGCGACTGACCGTAACGAGTCACACCGAGTAGAACCTCGGTCATGGATTTCGACCTCGCCCAGACCGACGCACTGCTCTCGACGACGCGGGCGGTTCGCAAGCGTCTCGACTTCGACCGCCCGGTCCCCGACAATGTGCTGCTCGACTGCCTCCGCCTCGCCGTGCAGGCACCGACGGGATCGAACAGTCAGGGCTGGCGCTGGCTGGTCGTGCGCGACCAGGCGAAGAAGGAAGCCCTGGCCGAGATGTATCTCCGTGCGGGTGGCGAGTACCTCCGCGCCAACGCAGCGTCAGTCGAAGCGGGTTCTCAGACCGGACGCGTCGTCGACTCGGCCCTGTTCCTGGCCGACAACCTTGCCCGCGTCCCGGTCCTCGTGATTCCGCTCATCAACGGGCGCATCGACGATCCCGCCGATGCAGCGGGCTTCTTCGGTTCGATCATCCCCGCCATGTGGAGCTTCCAGCTTGCATTACGTAGTCGCGGACTCGGCAGCTGTTATACGACGCTGCACCTCAAGTGCGAGGCGGAAGCAGCAGAGCTTCTCGGCATCCCGGCAACGGTGTCACAGGCGGGGTTGCTGCCCGTCGCCTACACCGTCGGGACCGACTTCAAACCTGCGACTCGCGGTCCAATCGAGCACATCACGTACCTCGACACCTACAAGAACCCGATTGCATAGGTGTTGTGTGCGCGCCCCTACAGCGAATCCGCAAAACCTTTGATGTCGCGGATCGTTGCGAGGTAGACGTCGGGCATTGCATCCCGGAAGATGCAGTCGCCCGCGTGGCAGGTGCCATTCACCGTCCGGCTCACTGCGCTGACGCCAGCGTCGAGGAGCTTGCGGAAGTAAGCAAGACCTTCGTCGCGGAGCGGATCAAGTTGATTCACCGAGATGACATGCGGCGGCAGACCGGCGAGGTCGTCGGACGTTGCATGATAGGGCCACGCGAGCGGGTTGGTTGCGTTCTCAAGCGAGGGGTCATACACCTTGGCCAGGACGGCCATCTGCTTACAGTCGAGGAAGTACTCGTCGTTCTCATACAGCGATGGGAGCGCAGGGGACTTCGTCCCATAGAGTCCCGAGATGTACGGGCACTGCGCATACACACCGTCAATTTGAGCAAGTTTTCCGTCTTTCTTCGCCTTCAGCGTCGTAGCAAGTGTGAGGTTGCCACCGCCCGACTCGCCGGAGACAACGACTTTCGAAATCCCTAAGCGCGCTTTGTTCTCGCTCACCCACTGCACAGCCGATGAGCAGTCGTGGAGGCCCGCCGGGAACGGATGGGGTCCGAGTTTGCCACCACCGTTGCGGAACTCGACGCCGACCACAACGAGGCCTGTCACCGCGAGTTCATCGCGCCAGCGCGCATAGCCCTCGCCCGCTGCCTCCATGATGACCATGCCACCACCATGAATGTGGACAATGCCGGGCAGTGACCCTGCGGCATTTGTTGGGCGATGGACGAAGAGGGTGATGTCATTGCCATCCATCCCTCGAATGACCTCGACACTCGACGTGACACCCGTGACTGGCGGTGACACCGAGGACAACAATCCACCGAGCGCGCCGAAACCCTCCTCAGCCGTTGCGCAGTACTCCAGCAGAACGTCGAGCGGGGCGTCGTGGCCGAACGGCAACACCTCCGCCGGACCACCGACGCCCAGTGGCACAAGCGCAGCGATCATCCGCGGGTCGGCTCGCGGATCGTCGGCGAGCACCATGGTCGGTGTCCCCAATCGGCCGGGAAGAACTGGTGAACCCGATGCTGCCATGGTGAGCCTCCGAAGTCGTTCGCTGTCACGCCTCTGCGTGTCGTGCGGACGCTACCCGACCAGCGTCTCGTCGCGCCTGTCCTCGGGCCAATTCACCGCTCGGCCCTTTAGGCGTCAGGGACGCGGGGCGAGAACCGACACGAGGAACTGGCCACCGCCTTCGTCAATGCGGGTCGTGAATTCAACACCGTTGACAAGTCTGCGTAGGCGGTCTTCGAGCCAGCGCGCGGCGTCGTTGGCATCGCTCCTCGAGGCGCACCGACCGACCACCTCACGCCCACCCTTCGCGAGGAGACGCTCACCGGCACCGACGACCGGCGCCGCGTCGAACACCAGGAGGTCGACCGGCCATGCGATGGTCGGCTTCGAGGCACCCTTCTTCGTGTTGCACACACGGTGAGCGAGACGCTCAACGGGAACGTTCGCCTTCTTGCCACGCGTCGGCTTCACGAGCACGTCGCAGCGATCGATACTCGGACCGCGATCGTCGTTGACCGACCGATCCGGATCAACGGGGAGATCACAGATCCAGCACCGCCACTGCGAGGCCTCGCCGACTTCTTCAATGGTGGCCACCACCAGAGGGTAGGCGGTCGACGGTCGGGCAGCCGACTTCGGCCACTTGCGTTCACTAGTACCAAGCGCTAGCGGTCGAGGAAGTGCAACGCAAGACCGGGACGCTCCCACGGCAGCGACACGATCCGACCCGCGCCGCCGAGTGTGACGTAGGCGGTTCGCAGGTCCGCTCCGCCCCAGCAGATGTTCGTGACGTGACGGTCGCCCACATCGATCTGCTCGCAGCTCGACCCGTCGGGTGCTACGACCGTGAGGCAACCGGTCCCGACCGTCGCGACGGCGATGAAGCCCTCGCTATCAACGCCGAGCGAATCGAATCCGCAGACTCCCGAGGCAGTGTGCAGCAGTCGCCCGCCGAGGCCCGGCCGATGCGAGGTCACGACGTCGCCGGGTCCGCGGACGTCGAAGGCCCACAAACGTGCGTGGTCGGCCTGCGCGACGTAGAGCGTCCGACCATCGGGTGACATTCCGATGCCGTTCGGCGTATCGAAGGGTGCGATCACATCGCGCACGGCGGACCCGTCGGGAAGGGCGTAACAGACCCGTCCGCGGGTCATCATGCGGCGGCTGCGCTTCGCGAAATCTGTGAAATAGAACCCGCCCCACTCGTCGAATACCAGGTCATTGGCGGCACCGATCGGCCAGCCATCGCTTGCCGTGTACAGCGTCTCAAACGCTCCAGTTTCGAGATCGGCAACGACCTGGATCGATCCGCCGCCGGGCTCGATTCCGCTGTCGTCGGAGAGGTCGACGCCAGCAGAGCGAGCGGCATCGGTCTCACCCTCGTTGCGTCCTCCGTCGTTGCACACGTAGAACCGGCCGTCGGGTCCCTTTGCGACACTCGCCGGGCGTCCGCCGAGGTCCGCCACGATCCGGTACCCGTGTGCAGCGTCCCAGCGTGAAAGCGTGCCGCGCCAGCACTCCACGAACAGCAGGCCACCATCGGGAAGAGCGAGCGGCCCTTCCGGAAACTTAAGCCCACCTACGATCTCGGTGAGAGGCGCCGTGAGCGGCACGCTGATCACAGGTCGGTCGTCCGCTCGATCACGTCAGTGCCGAAGCGGAGCATCTCCTCGCGCATCTCGGGAATCGTACGTGCACGTATGGCTATGGTGAGGCGGTGAACGCCTTGGTCGGCATACCACTTGGTACCTTCGACGGACCTCGTTCCGCCCGACGTCACCTCGATCGCTGCCGGGTCACGCCCGGCCGATGTCGCCCCGTCGCGGACCCAGTCGAGAAGACGCGGGAGCTCCGTACGGACGTTTTCGGTCGGGAAGATCGCCGGGAAGAATCCGTCGCCGGTGCGCCCGGCGCGTCGTGCCGCAGCTTCCGACGTTCCGCCGATGTGGATCGGGATCGTACCGTTGTGCGGCTTCGGATCGCACTGGACCGCTGCGTACGAAACGAACTCGCCGGTATAGCTCGCCTCGTCCTTCGACCAGAGCGCACGAACGGCGTCGATGTATTCGTCGAGACGCTTCCCGCGTCGCGGCCACGACACACCGAGCGCGTCGTACTCCTCGCGACACCACCCGGCACCGACGCCGAGCATCAGCCGACCCTGGGTCAGCGAATCGAGCGTGGCCGCCTCCTTCGCCGTATGGACGGGATTGCGTTCGGTGAGCAGCATCACGCCGGTGCCGAAGCGCAGACGCTTCGTATGCGACGCAACGAAGGCGAACCAGATCAGCGGATCGGGTATGCCGCCTCGTGACCCGAGCCGATTCAGCGTGCCGTCGTCGGACGCCCCATAGAGATGCGCGTACTCAACCGGCACCACGATGTGCTCGGGTGCCCACAGCGACTCGAAGCCGGCCTCCTCGGCGATCTGAGCGAGCGCAACGGCACGCTCGGCGTCGGGAAAGCTCGTGCTCGAAAAGACCGTTCCCCATTTCATGGCAGCCCCTGTCTGTGTGTCGCTCGGCGAAACGCCGACCCGGTGCACCGTAGCTCGCATGCCGAACGCAGCGCATGCCAGGATGCGCCCGTGAAGGACCTCTCGGGCAACGTCGCAGTGATCACGGGTGGCGGGAATGGCATCGGCGCAGCACTCGCACGAGAACTCGGTGCCGCCGGTATGGCCGTTGCCGTCGCAGATCTTGATGGGGACGCTGCCAAGCGCGTCGCGCACGAACTAGTGGCGAGTGGCGGGCGGGCCATTGGCGCTGCCACCGATGTACGTCACCTGGACCAGGTGCATCTCCTGGCCGCGCGCGCGACCGCCGAGCTTGGTCCGGTTCGACTGCTCGTGAACAACGCAGGCGTGGGCCTCATCGAGCCGCTCGTCACAATCACCGAGACCGACTATCGGTGGGTCATGGACGTGAACTACTTCGGGGTCGTGAACGGTTTGCTCGCGTTCCTTCCCGACATGATCGCGCTCGATGGCGAGCGTCACATCGTGAACACGGCGTCCATGTCCGGCTTCTCCACCTCCATCGATCTCGCCGGATACAACGCATCCAAGTTCGCGGTCGTCGGGTTGACCGAGGCCCTTGCGGAAGAAGTACGTGTACATGGTATTGGCGTGTCGATGCTCTGCCCCGGCGTCGTCGGCACCGGCATCATGGGACGCTCGCGCAAGCTCCGCTCGCAACAGATCAAGCCAGCGACTTCATTGCCCCGGTCAGCGGAGAAGGGCGATTGGTCGGACGTTCGCGTTGTGGACTCGGCCGATGTCGCACGACTCGTCGTCGACGGGATTCGCAACGACCGCCTGTACCTCTTCACGCATACCGAGTCGCGGGCAACCCTCGCTGCGCGATTCGACCGTATCCTCGCCGACTTCGACCGGTGACCCGAGACCCCGAACCCTTCAAGGAGGAACCTGTGATCCCGAACAACCCGGTTATCGATCGGCCCACCGATGGGAGTTACTTCCATGCCGACCGGTCAAAAGTTGCGGTGATCTCCTCCAGCGGCGACCTGCGCAGCTACGGCCACCTGGAGGACAACTCCAACGCGGTGGCCACGGCCCTGGCTGCGGCGGGGATCGTGGCGGGAGACGCCATTGCCGTCCTGCTCGATAACCGTTGCGAATACTTCGAGATTGCCACGGCAGCACGACGGCTCGGCGTGTACTACACGCCCACGAACACCCATCTCACGCTCGACGAAGTCGCGTACATCGTCAACAATTGCGAAGCCAAGGCAATCTTCGTTTCGGCGATCTACGCCGACCTCGCGACTGCGCTCGAGTCACTCACCCCGAACGTCGCCGTGCGTGTTGCGGTCGGTGGTCCGATCGACGGTTTCGTGCCGTATGAATCGCTCGTGCAGCACGCCGCCGACACCAAGGTCCGCGAGGACATCCCAGGCCTTGAAATGTTCTATTCGTCGGGCACAACCGGTCGCCCGAAAGGGATCCGACGCCCTCTCGCTCCCCTCGGCCCGACGCATTATCACGTGTTCCTGTGGGGGCACACGTCGGCTTCGGGCATCGACGCCGACTCGGTGTTCCTCTGTCCTGCCCCGCTCTACCACGCTGCCCCGCTCATGGCTTCCCTAGGTGTACTTACGGCTGGCGGCACCGTCGTGGTCATGACGAAGTTCGACGCGGAGTTGGTGCTGCAACTCGTCGAACGGCACCGCGTTACAACGGCACAGTTCGTACCGACGATGTTCGTGCGAATGCTCCGTCTCCCCGCCGACGTCCGCACGCGTCACGACCTGTCGAGCCTCACCTACGTCGGCCATGCAGCGGCCCCGTGTCCGGTTCCGGTGAAACGAGCCATGTTCGAATGGCTTGGACCGATCATCCACGAGTACTACAACGCCACTGAAGCTATCGGCGGGACAAGAATCGGCCCGGACGAATGGCTCGCACATCCCGGTTCGGTCGGCAAGGTCGGTCCTGACGCACACATTCTGGACGACGAGTTCAACGACGTTGGAACTGGAACGCCAGGCACTCTCTGGTTCGACAGCCCGGTCCAGGTCACCTATCACGGCGACGCTGACAAGGCATCGTCGCAAACCAGCCCGCAGGGCTACCGAACGGTCGGTGACATGGGCTTCATCGACGCTGAGGGCTACCTTTTCCTCACCGATCGGGCGACGTTCATGATCGTTTCGGGTGGCGTCAACATCTACCCGCAGGAGATCGAGGCCGAACTGTCCGCGCATCCCGCGATCGCCGATGTGGCGGTGTTCGGAGTGCCGAACGAGGAGTTCGGTGAGGAAGTCAAAGCCGTCGTGCAGCTGGCACCGGGTGCGACGCCCGGCCCCGAACTGGCCGCTGAGATCCAGCTCTGGTGCCGAGAACACCTGGCCCACTACAAGTGCCCACGCAGTGTCGACTTCATCGACGACATGCCGCGCGACCCCAGCGGCAAGCTCTACAAGAAACGTCTGCGCGACGCGTTCTGGCCGGCCGACAGCGGGCGCAGAATCGGATGAAGACGCCGCCGTTCGAACCAACGCCCACCGCCCCCCTTGCCGGGATACGCGTCGTCGAGCTCTGTCGGGGTTTGGCCGGGCGCACCGCCTCGCGTCTTCTCGCCGATGTGGGTGCCGAGGTCGTTCGACTCGTGGATACACAGCCGAACGGGTCGCCGTCGGTGCTTCCGATACTCGACGCCGCCACGATGTCGGGCGACCGCGGCAAATGGATTGCGCCGACCACGAGCGAAGCGGCGCAGGACGTAACGCTCGATGCGCTCCTCGCTCACGCCGATGTGTTCGTAACCGACCTCGGTCCCGCCGAACTCCACCGACGCGGCCTCGATGAACGGACGCTGCGCGCACGGCATTCGTACCTGATTCATGCCTGGTTGCCTCCCTACGGAACTCGCGGCAGGTGGGCCGACCTCGCGCCCGACCCGCTGTTGCTCTCCGCTCTGAGCGGCTTCGCCGACTACTTCCCGGCGAGTCAGGACCGACCCGTCGCACCCGTCGTCCCCGCGCCGACGTACATCCAAGGCGCGATGGGAGCGGCTGGCGTCGTGACCGCACTGGTCGGACGCGAGCGCAACGGTGCAGCTCCTGCGTTCACCGTGACGGGGCTTCAGGCCTGCGCAAGTCTGCTGCTCGCGTTGTTCTTCAACGTGCTCGATGCACCCCCTCCTCCGAATCCCGCACGGGTGCTGAGGGGAAGCCCTTCGTTTCGCCTTTACCAAGGACGCGACGGTGCGTGGTTCTTCCTCGGCGCACTGTCGCCGGACATCTTCCTGCGCGCCCTCGACGTGATGGATCGCATGGACGTGATGGTGCTTCCGGGAGTCGACGGTGAATTCATGAACCTCTACCGTCCGGAGGTCAACGCTGTTGTAAGCCCCGACTTGGAGCGGACGTTTCGCGAGGCCGACGCTGCGACTTGGATCGAGCGGTTCCAGGCCGCTGCGATCCCGGCCGCACCGGTCCTGTCCCGATTCGATTGGCTCGACAACGACATCGTCGTCTCGAACCAGGTCCGCCACGAAGCCACGCACCCGCAGCTCGGGATCGTGACCATGCCTGGCGTGCCACTACTGCTCAACGGCCACGCTCCGGCGTTGCGGCACCTTCCGACACACGACGTCGTCGTATCGGCAGCGGGCCTGTGGTCGACCGATGTGCGAACGGCCAGCTCCGTCGAGAGCGCGCCGGAGACAGCGACGCAGACCGACGACGGCGGGGCCAGACTCCCGCTCGCTGGGCTGAAGGTCGTGGACCTGACGACGTTCCTCGCCGGTCCGTTCGCTGGGGCAACCCTTGCGGAGTGCGGGGCCGACGTCGTCAAGGTCGAGGGCGAGAACGGTGATCCATACCGGGTGTTCAACCTTCCGCACCTCATCGTCAACAAGCGCAAGCGGATCGTCGCTCTCGACCTGCACACGGCCGACGGCATGGCCGTGCTGACCGAGCTGTTGAAATCTGCCGACGTGATGATCGACAACTTCCGTCCCGCCATCCGCGCGCGGCTCGGGCTCACGCCGGAACGCCTCGCCGGTATCAACCCACGACTCGTCCACGGGAACCTGACCGCGTATGGGCAAGCCGGCGCTGCCGCCGACCTCCCCGGGTTCGACCCCGTGATGCAGTCACTCAGCGGCATGGCTCTCGCCCAGGGTGGTGACGGTGAACCGGTCACGGTCGGAGCCCCCGTGAACGATTTGGCCGGAGGCGCCCTACTCGCCTTCGGCGTCGCACTCGGCTTGTTCTACCGTGCTCGTACGGGTCAACCTCTCGCCGCAGTCACGTCACTCGCCGCTGCGGCGACGTTTCTCCAGTCGGTCGAGCTGACACGCTTCGAAGGCTGCCCGATACCGCCGTGTGGGGGCACCGACCATCTCGGACCATCGAATGCATGTCGGTACTACGAGGCCGCCGACGGCTGGCTGGCTGTTGCCGCTCGGTCGGCGCAGGAGGAGACGGCGTTCGTCTCACTTGTCGGCGTCGACCCATCCGACCTGCCGGGCACACACGGCCGATCCGATGACGAGGCGATGGAGCGCGCGATCAAGCAGCGCAGCGTCGAGGCATGGTTGGACGACCTCGTCGCGGCTGGCATTCCCGCGTGCAAGGTGCTCCGGCGGGAGGGGGCGTCGGCGGACGCCTTCCTAGTCGAGAACGACTACATGGAGATCCACCACCATGTCGATTTCGGACGTGTACTCGGTATGAGGGCATTCAGCGACTGGGCCGGAACCAATCGCGCACCCCTTCGGATCGGGGGCCCGGTTGGAGCGCACACGGCCGAAGTCCTCGCGGACCTCGGCCATGACATCGAACGGATCGAGAAGCTCTTTACGTCGGGCGCGGCGGTTGGGCCATGCCCGACGTGACGTAGCTGGTCAGCTCTTGGCGACCCACAGGGTGCGGGCGTCGAACACACCCGACCAGATCCAGCCCATGTCCTCGATCCCGCGGAGGTTCGACTTGTTCGTATACGCCCACGTTTGGTAGGTCCGAACGATCGGGATGGTCCAGAGTTCTTCGCTGAGCGTTTTGAAGACGCCCCGGTAGATGACGCCGCGCTCGGCATCGTCGAGGGTCGGGTCGAGGGCCCGAGCGGCGATGTCCCGTGTGCGCTTGAGGGCGGCCGGGTCCGTGATCGTCTTGCTTGTGCCGGTGTCGTAGTAGATGTCGTTCAACGTTGTTGCGGGGTCGGCGCTCGGGACGATTGCGGCCTGATAGGCGTCGAAGTCGCCACGTTCGAAGGCGAGCGACGCCGCAGTCGATGTCGCCTGCGGCACCAGCGTGACGTTCAGGCCGATGTCTTTCATCTGGCTCTGGATCTGCTGCGCGACGAGCTCGAACGGCGTGTTGGCGGCGAAGCCCAGCTTGAACGTATAGCCCTCAGCTCCAGCGTCCTTGATGATCTGACGTGCCTTGATTGGATCCCAACGCGGTGACTCAAGCCCAGGTACGGCAGCGAAGTGTCCCTGCGGGTACGGCTGGATCTCCGGATCGGCACCCGGAAGGAGCGAGTCGGCGATGCCGATCCGATCGATGGCGAGCGAAATTGCCTGCCGGACTTTGACATCGGCCAGCTTCCCGGTGGCGTGGAACAACGTGGCGTGCATGGACATGAACGCAGGAACCTTGTACGCCTTGATCTGATCCTTCTTCGCAGCCTTGAGACCTTCCGCGGCTTCTGGAAGCTGGAGGTGCGCGAGTTCGACCGCACCCGAGAGGACGGCGTTCAGGCGTGCAGCGGTGCTGGCAAAAACCTGTACCTCGATCCGCTTGAGCTTCCCGATCCGAGGATCCCAATAGGTGCCGGGTGCCTTGTTGAAGTTGTATCCCTTCGCCGCGTCGAAGCTGTCGAGCACGTACGGTCCCGAACCTGCGTTGTCGAGGTTCTTCGTAAGGTCTTGACCCGCGGCCAGCACCTTCGGGTTGACGACAATTCCCGCTGAGGTGGCGAGAACAGCTGGCAGGTCGGCCCCGCGGCCCTTGACCAGGTTGATGCGAAGCGTGTTCGCATCCACGACCGTTACGCCGCTCATGCTGCCGAGCGCTCCCTTCAGCGCACTTTCCGGCGCTGTGCGGTACCGATCGAGACTGACCTTTGCAGCGTTTGCGTCGAGCTTTGATCCGTCGCTGAAGTTGACGTCGGTGCGCAGCTTCATCTCGAGATAGGTGCCGTCAGACGCGTACTTCCACGACGATGCGAGCATCGGCACGACAGCGCGGGTCTTGGTGTCTATCTGTGTGAGCCGGTCGAACACGAGAAACGTGTACACCTTGTTGACGACGAAGTTGTCGCGGGCCGGGTCGAGCGAAAGTGCCCCGACCGGGTAGGCGACCCGGACCGTGGCCGATGTGTCTGCGTTGTCCTGTGGAATAGGGCCCCGTGGGGCAGTGGCGACAGGTTGGACCGTCGCTGAAGCGACGGTCGTGGGCGCCACGGTGGCGGAAACCGCCTTCGTGGTCGTGGGCTTCTTCGTTGTTTTCTTAGCTGCCGCACCCGCCGTTCCGCAGAGGGCTGCGAGCGCGATCGAGATCGAGATCGAGGCGGCGAATACTGCACGTTGCTTGTTCTTCATGCGTCTCCCTTGGTTGCGTCAAACTCGGATCGAAGTCGAACGCCCACCACAGTGAGATCAACGACGTTCACCCGCAGTTTGTGACTGTGCAGATAATAGGTGAATACTTTGCCCCAAGGACCAATCGGTCGACCTTGCGCCGACAACCAGCCACCAGAGAATTGCGCTACGCGCGGAGAGGATCACCTATGGCGCGCATCGTGGCAAGACGACTGCTGCTGGCGATCCCGACCCTTCTCGTCGTCACCTTCCTCGTGTTCGTACTCGTCGATCTGGCTCCCGGTGATGCGGCCGAGTTCCTCGCAGGCGACCAGCCCACGGCGGAGCGCATCACCGAAATCCGAAAGGAGCTGCGCCTGAACGATCCGGTGCTCGTTCGCTACGTTCGATGGGCGGGCAAGGCCGTTCAGGGCGACCTTGGCCGTTCGCTGTTCACCGACCAAAAGGTCGGCACAATGTTGAAGGACCGCCTGTCGGTGACCGCTTCGCTCGCCGGGCTCGCTGCATTGTTCACGATTGTCGTGGGTACGATCGGCGGGATTCTGGCTGCGCTTCGCCCTCGGAGTTGGCTTGATCGAGCTATCACCTGGTTCGCTGCTGCAGCGACCGCCGCTCCGCCGTTCTGGCTCGGTCTCGTCCTGGTCTTGTTCGTCTCGCTCAAGCTCGGCTGGTTGCCAGCCGTGCAGTACGTCGGCCTCAACGACGGGTTGTGGGAATGGCTGCGGCACCTGATTCTTCCCGCGGTCGCTCTCGGGACGCTGCCCGCAGCTGAGCTGACACTGCAGCTCAAGGCGTCGCTCATCGAGGTGTTGGGAGGCGACTACGTGCTGGCCGCCCGGGCGAAAGGTATGACGACGAGGAACCTCATCGGCAAACACGCGATGAAAAATGCTGCGATCCCGGTCGTCACGGTGCTCGGCCAGCGGATCGCTCAGCTCCTCGGCGGTGCGGTCACCATCGAGTTCGTCTTCAACCTTCCGGGGATCGGCCGCCTCGCCCGTGACGGTGCGATCAACCGGGACATCCCAACACTGTTGGGCGTCGTGGTGATGACCACGCTGTTCGTTCTCGCAATCAACGTCCTGGTCGATATCTCCTACGGCTACTTCAACCCGAAGGTACGAACATGAGCGCTGCACAGCCTCCGGCGAAGCACACCGACCACGTCCCTGAACACACCGAAGTCATGGCGGAGCTGTCCGAGGACGAACTCGTTGCGATGACGTCCGGCGGCCGTCGACTGCTCCGCAGATTCCTGAGCAACAAGCTCGCGGTGGCGGCAGGAGCGTTCATGCTCGCGCTCGTCGCGGTGGCCATTCTCGCCCCGTGGTTGGCACCCAGCGACCCAAACCAGTCGCGTCTCAGCGCGATTGCGGCGGACGGTTCTCGAATCAATCTTGTGCTACGCGGACCGGACCGCGCCCACTGGCTCGGCACGGATGAACTCGGACGCGATCAGCTCAGCCGCCTCATCTTCGGTGCCAGGACCTCGCTCCTCGGAGCGCTGATCGCGGTCTCGATCGGATTCTTCGTCGGTACGCCCCTCGGCGTCATCGCCGGATACTTCGGACGCTGGATCGACGCTGCCCTGAGTCGGGTGAGCGATGCGCTACAGAGCGTCCCCGGACTTGTGCTCGCCCTCACCGTCGTAGCGGCCCTCGGACCGGGGCTGGTCAACGGGATGATCGCCATCGGCATCGTGTCGATCCCGCGGTTCTTCCGGATCTCGCGAGCGGCAACGCAGGACATTCGCGGCGAGACGTTCATCGAGGCATCGAGGGCGCTCGGGTGCAGCCAGGGCTGGACGATGTGGCGTCACATCGTGCCCAACGTGATGTCGCCGATGGCCGTACAGATGTCACTCGGCCTCGGCGCGTCGATCACCGCCGAGGCAAGCTTGAGCTTCATCGGCCTGGGTGTGAAAGCACCAACGGCGAGCTGGGGCTCCATGCTCGGCTCCGCAGCGAGCAACATCACTCGGGGCACACACCTCGTGATCGTGCCCGGCCTGATGATCGCCAGTACGGTGCTCGCACTCACGTTCCTCGGCGACGGGCTTCGGGAAGCACTTGGCACTCGACGGATCGTTGGCGAGTGAGTATGTCAACGACGTTGAACGGCGCAGACCTCGCCGCTGCTGCGACAGAAGCGCCGTTGCTTTCCGTCAGCGGGCTGAGCGTAGAGTTCCCCGGATCTGACCGATGGGTGCGCGTGGTCAGCGACGTGACGTTCGATATGGCGCCGTCCAGCACTCTCGGACTGGTGGGCGAGTCGGGATCCGGCAAAACAGTGACCTCATTGGCAGTCCTGGGCCTCACGAGTGCTCAGGGCGGGCGAATCCCTGCTGGCAGCGTCAAGCTCGCTGGCGAGGAACTCGTGGGTAGGTCCGAGCGGGAGTTGTCTACGATCCGCGGCAATCGGATCGGCATGATCTTTCAACAGCCGATCCGCAGCCTCGATCCCGCGTTCACGGTCGGCGATCAGATCGCGGAGTCGGTCCGCCGACACCGCGGACTGTCCCGGAAGGCGGCGTGGAAGCGAGCCGTAGAAATGCTCGACCGCGTCCAGATCCACGACGCTGCGCGCCGAGCAGGCGATTATCCCCACCAGCTCAGCGGCGGGATGTGTCAGCGGGTGATGATCGCGATCGCACTGTCGTGCGAACCGGATCTCCTCGTCGCCGATGAACCAACGACCGCACTCGACGTCACGGTGCAGGCCAAGATTCTCGAGCTGATGCGCGAGCTGCAACGCGAGACGGGCGTCGGCATCCTGTTCATCAGTCACGACCTCGGGGTGATTGCTGAGGTCTGTGAGCGGGTACTTGTGATGTACGCCGGACAGGTCGTCGAGGATTCGTCCGTCAACGACATTTTCGTCTCGCCCACGCACCCCTATACCGAAGGGCTGCTCGGCGCGATACCCAAACCTGGGCAGCTACGTCGATATACAGCGATCCCCGGCAGTGTTCCCGCGAACGGTCAATTCCCGCAGGGATGTCGATTCCACCCGCGCTGCGCCTACGCAGCACCCGGGCAGTGCGATTCTGCACAAATCGAGCTCACGGTGACAGGTTCGGGGGCAGCTCGCTGCGCCAGAGTGCACGAGCTCTCACTTCAGGGGGTCCTTGTTCCATGAGCCGAGTTCCACGGAGCCGAGTTCCGTGAGCCTCCTCGACGTGCAGGGCCTCTCGAAGTCGTTCATCATCGGGCGCGACCTCCTGGGCCGTCCGAACGCTCGATTCAACGCCGTTGAGGACGTGAGCTTTTCCGTCGAGGCGGGCGAGACGCTGGCGCTGGTCGGTGAGTCCGGTGCCGGCAAGTCCACGACGGGACGCCTCGTTCTGCGCCTCATCGAACCGGATCAGGGCATCGTGCGATTCGATGGACTCGACGTTCGGGCGCTCTCCAAAAAGGATCTCCGAACGGCCCGTCGCCGAATGCAGATGATCTTCCAGGACCCGCATAGCTCCCTCGACCCGCGGATGCCGATCGGCGAATCCGTGGCCGAACCGTTGCGCGTTCATTTCAACACGCCGGTTCGCGAGCGAGTCCGCAAGGCCGTCGAGCTCCTCGACCGCGTAGGCCTCGGACGCCACACACTCGACCGTTACCCGGGAGAGTTATCGGGCGGTCAGCTTCAGCGGGTCGCGATCGCAAGGGCGCTGACCCTTGAGCCCTCCCTCATCGTGTGCGACGAGCCAGTCGCAGCACTCGACGTGTCCGTGCGAGCGCAGGTTCTCAATCTTCTACGCGAGCTTCAGGAAGAACGAGGACTTGCCTACCTGTTCATTTCGCATGACCTCGCACTCGTCGAGGTCATTGCGGATCGCGTGGCCGTGATGAGCCAGGGCAGATTGGTCGAGATCAACGACGCTGCGACGCTGTACCGCTCCCCCACGCACCCGTACACACGCGAGCTTCTCTCGGCGATCCCGGTACCCTTGCCGCCGTCGTTGCGTCGGCCCGGCTGGGCCGAATCGCTGCGCTCGGGCCAGTGACTGCCTTGGAACGCTTCAGCGCTTCGAGCGGGCTTTGAAGGCCGCGATCTTGTCGTGATGTTCCGCTGTGTTGAGCAGCATCGTGTTCGCCATGCGGTCGATGTGGCGAGCCGTGCGACGGTCCGAGTCGACGGCTGCGTCGATGGTGATCTTCGCGAGACCCAGCGCCTCGGCTGAGTTGGTCACGAGCTTGCGAACCCACGCGTCGACCGATCCGTGGAAGCCGTCCTCGGGAATGATCCGATGGACGAAGCCCATGTGCAGCGCCGTCTCCGCGTCGACGTTCTCGCCGGCCATCGCCAGCCATCGGGCCCAGTGCGGGCCGACGATTCGCGTGAAGCGGCTGATACCTCCGGAGCCAGGCAAGACGGCGAGATTTGGTAGCTCCGGTAGGCCGAACGTCGACCGCGGGCTCGCAAACCGGAAGTCGCACGACGACGCCAACTCGACGCCGACGCCGAGGCACGGGCCTTGTGCGGCGAGTATCACGGGCTTCTCGATACGTTCGAACTCGTCGAACAATTCGTGGAGTCGACGGTAGTTGCGACGCAGCGCGACACCGGAACTGGAGTGCGATCCCATTTGGCCGATGTCTTTACCAGCCGTGAAATAGCGACCTTCTGCGGTGAAGATAAGCGCGCGTATTGATTCGTCGTCGGCGAGATCAGTCGCCGCGACGCGCATCACGTCGACCATCTCGTCGGACACGGCGTTGAGCTTGGAGTCGCGCGTAAAGGTCAGCGTCAAAACTCCCGCGTCGAGGCTGCGGCGGATGTCGTCGTTGACGCTCATCGCGCACCGGTGGCAGTTCGGTTGTAGTGCTGGTTCTTGCTCACGGCTCTCCTCAATGACTTGAGTTGACGATTACGTCAACTGAGATGCGGAAACCTACCGCCGCGACGGAATCCGATACGACCCGTATGCGCCGACGGGCCCGGAGAACTTCGCCGCCAGCGTCGTGGCGACGACCGACCGCAACTGGTGCGTCCCGAAAGCGATCCTGCTGACGGCCGCGTGCCGAGCCAGCGGCATCGCCGCCGGGCTCGGGTTCGCCGACGTCCGCAACCATCTCCAAAGCGAGAAGCTCCTCGCAACAATGGGGACCGATCTGTTCGCGTTTCACGGTTACAGCGTGATCCGAGTCGACGGAATCTGGCACAAGGTTTCGAGCGCGTTCAATCGTGATTTATGTGAGCGCTTCGGCACGAAAGTGCTGGAGTGGGAGGGCACGCACGACGCGTTGATGCACGACTTCGACCAGACGGGACATCGGCACATGGAGTATGTGAGGGACCGCGGCGTGTACGTCGACGTGCCGGTCGAGGACATGCTCGCAACATTTGCCGAGCTGTACCCGAAGGACATGAACGAATCGGGCGCAGGCACCGACGACGCATTCGCCTGACCGACGCCAGACCTGCAGGCTCAGCGGTTGATGAGCCGATCGGTGTCGTTGACAATGAAGTTCATCCCACGGCGGACGAAGTCGCTGACGACATCGACGAAGGCTTCGGGCCGGTCCTGTGCGATCTCGTGTGCAGCGTCGTAGACGTACATGAGGACGCAGTTCGGCATGAGGCGGCGGTATGTGCGGCCATTGATTGGATTGATGATGCCGTCGTTCTGGCCGAACATGATCAGCGTGCGGATTTGCAGTGCCCGGAGTCGGTCGGCGAAGGCGTCGTCGAGCGTGCCGTCGCCCATCAGGCGGATCACCGTCGGCCAGACCCGGGCCATAAACTCGGGGTCGAGCGGCGTCATTGGGAGGCCACGCTCCGGGTGGCTGCGGAACGCCGGGAGAACCTTCTCCGGTAGCATCTCTGCGGGGTTCGCGGATTCTGCTCGCAGCTTCGCCGGTGATTCGAGTGTCAGGGAAATGACTCGAGCAGGATGGCGAGTTGCGAGGTGCAG
>JAYSSR010000091.1:0-19013 GCA_043720395.1 Acidimicrobiia bacterium | reverse complement strand
GCCCCCAATGGCTGCGCGCAACCCCCAAGGAGCCATCTGCCAACTTCCAACCGGCCACTCGACACCAAGACAGCCGCCGCGGCATTCAGGCATCCGCGCCCCTGACGACCCAGTTGAGACCGCGGTCGATGGCGGCATCGACGTCCTCGCGGTACTTGAGCACGGAGCCGAGTGTGAGTCGGCTCGCCTCGGCGTCGAGTGTGTCGAAACCGAGAGCTTGGAGCGCCGACACCCAGCCGATGGCTTCAGCAACACCGGGTGCCTTTTGGACGTCAAGCGTCCGAAGCCGACCGACCGCGCCCGCGACCTGATCGACGAGCGCGACCCTCGCCGCTGGCACACGTCGACGGATGATGGCCGTCGCACGATCGAGCGGTGGATAGTCGATCCAGTGGTACAGGCATCGACGCTTCAAGGCGTCATGCAGATCGCGGGTGCGATTCGACGTGAGGATCACGACCGGCGGATGCGTCGCCCGGAGCGTGCCCAACTCGGGAATGGTGAGCGCCCATTCGCCGAGCATCTCGAAGAGGAATGCCTCAAATTCGTCGTCGGCGCGGTCGATCTCATCGATCAACAGCACGGCCGGAAGCGGTCCCGGATGCCGCAATGCCTGAAGAAGCGGACGCTCCACAAGGTAGTCGGCGCTGAACAAACTGTCCTCAGACCGTGGGGCAGTGCCACCACTTTCAGCGAGTCGAATAGCGAGCAGTTGTCGAGGGTAATTCCACTCATACATCGCTTCGGACGAAGAGATTCCTTCAAAGCACTGCAAGCGAATCAACGGCGTGTCGAGTGCAAAGGCAAGCGACTTTGCTGCCTCGGTCTTGCCGACGCCCGCCTCCCCTTCGAGCAGCAGTGGCTGCGGTAGCCCGACTGCGCAGAACAACGCTGTCGCCAGGCCAACGTCGGTGAGGTAACCGACGTCGTCGAGACGTTGCGCAAGAGCAGCAGTATCTGGGATCAGCGCACGTAAGAGAGAGTTCACCGACGGCACCTCGTGGCTGCTCAACCTGCGACTCCGAGATCAAGTACGCCTGCGGAATTCTCGCGGCAATACGCTGCAAGCTCCTCGACCGGCCCTTTCACGAGTGGACGTAGGCAGTCGGGTCGTTGGCGAACGCCCGCAGACAGCCGCTTCCACAGAACCAATAGCGACTGCCGTCATGGTCAAGATGAAGCGACGATTCCATCGCTGCGACGGTCATCTGACAGACCGGATCAACACCCGTAGCGCTAGCGGATACCGGGCCACCGTCGCTCACCGAGCGACCCGACGGACGCGGCCGAGAAGCAACGATTTCAGCGAGGATCGACAGCGCAATTTCCGGCGCTGTTCGCGCACCGATATCGAGCCCCGCAGGAGTCCTGACGCGCGTCTTCATCGAACCGCAGATATCCAACGAGGTGACCACCGCCCCACCCCGCTTGCGGCTCGCGACCAACCCGACGTAGGGCGTCCCGGCCTGCAACGCGACGAGCAAGGGTTCGGTCTCGCCGCGACCGTGCGACGCGACCACCACGGCCACCGCGTTCGCGGACAGCGAGCCCTCGTACCGTTCGACGTCGTAACCGAGCGGACCGCCGAGCGCGAGCAAGGCCCGAGCCACCGGCGTGTCACCCACGACGGCAACATAGGGTGCCGGCTGCTGGGGTTCGAGGAAGATCTCCAACGTGCCGCCCGACAGGCAGGGGTTGTGGACGCTGAGCTTCCCGGGCTGCGACTCCTCGGGAACCGGACAGATTCGCAGGACTAACGATTCGCCCGAATCGAGCAGCGCGAGCGACTGGGCGCGCACCGTCGACGTTGCGCAGTCGCCACCCACGAAACCTTCGATCGTGCCGTCGGCCAGCACGATCGCTTCGTCACCGGGCTTTGCCGACGTGGGCCGCTCCGCAAGCACCACACGCGCGTGCACGAACGGCACTCGCAGGCGGCGCAACTCCGCAGCCCGCTCGGCGAGATCCGGCCTACTCACGACACGCCCCCATCATTCGAACGCGAGATCGGTCCGCGGCGGACGACCCTGGATCGTCATCCACACCTGCGCCGGGGTCAGCGGCATGTCGGCGTGCTTGACACCGAACGGCTTCATGGCATCGATCACCGCATTCACGACCGCAGGCGGCGAACCGACCGTGGCCGACTCGCCAACGCCCTTGACGCCGAGGGGATGGTGCGGCGACGGAGTCACCGTCATGCCCGTCTCGAAGGTCGGCACCTCCATCGACGTTGGGAGCAGGTAGTCCATGAACGACCCTCCCAGGCAGTTGCCGTCGGTGTCGAACGGGATCGACTGCATGAGCGCCATGCCGATGCCGTCGGCGAGACCACCGTGCACCTGCCCCTCCACGATCATGGGATTGATCCGCGGACCACAGTCGTCGACCGCGATGAACCGCCGTACCTTGATCTCGCCAGTGCCAGCGTCGAGGTCGACCACACAGATATACGCACCGAAGGGATACGTGAGGTTCGGCGGGTTGTACACCGCCGACGCATCGAGGTGTCCTTCGACGCCCTCAGGCAGCTCGAGCGACGAGTGCGACAGCATCGCTATCTCCTGGATCGTCCTGCCCTGCTCGGGATCGCCCTTGACCTGCCAGCGTCCGTGGTTCCATTCGAGGTCGTCGGGCGAACACTCCAACGCCGCTGCAGCCACGATGCGAGCCTTGGCCCGTACGCGCTGCGAAACAACCGCAGCGGCAGCACCGGACACCGGCGTCGAGCGCGAGCCGTAGGTACCCAGGCCGAACGGCGTGTTGTCGGTATCGCCGTGGATCACCTCCACGTCTTCCGGCGGAATGCCGAGTTCGTGGGACACGATCTGGGCGAACGTCGTCTCGTGGCCCTGGCCCTGGGTCTGCACCGAGAGCCGTATCTGTGCCTTGCCCGTGGGGTGGATGCGCAGCTCGCAGCCATCGGCCATGCCGAGTCCGAGGATGTCCATGTGCTTGCGGGGTCCGGCACCGACGCCCTCGGTGAAGAACGAGATACCGATGCCCATGTATTCGCCGCGGGCACGCTTCTCGGCCTGTTCAGCGCGCAGTTCCGCATATCCGGCGATTCGCATCGCCTCGGTCAACGCGGCAGGATAGTTGCCCGAGTCGTACTCCCAGCCCGTGGGTGTTGTGTACGGGAACTGCTCCGGTCTGAGCAGGTTCTTCATCCGCAGCTCGGCCGGGTCCATCCCCAACTCGTCGGCCAATCGGTCGACGAGCCGCTCGATGAGGTACACCGCCTCCGTGATACGGAAGGAGCAGGCATAGGCGACGCCACCCGGTGCCTTGTTCGTATAGACGCCGGTCACCTTGCAATGGGCGGCCGCATAGTTGTACGAGCCGGTGAAGATGTGGAAGAACGCGGCGGGGAACTTCGATGGCTGCGCGGTCGCATTGAATGCACCATGATCGGCCAGGACATCGGTGCGGACGCCCTGGATGATCCCGTCCTTCGTGGCACAGATCTCACCATGCATGTGATAGTCACGGGCAAAACCGGTTGTCATCAGGTTCGATGACCGATCCTCCATCCATTTCACCGGCTTCTTTGTGACAATCGATCCGACGACGGCGAGGACATATCCGGGATAGATCGGCACCTTGTTGCCGAATCCACCGCCGATATCTGGTGAGATGACCTGGATCTTCTGTTCCGGAATGCCAGCGACGAGTGCGTAGATGGTGCGATGGGCGTGCGGTGCCTGGCTCGTGATGTAGGCCGTGAGCTTGCCGGTCACCGGGTCCATGTAGGCAACCGAGCCGCACGTCTCCATCGGGGCCGGATGCGACCGCGGGTACAACATGTCGAGGCTGACGCTCACGTCGGCGGCCGCGAACGCGGCATCGGTCTTGCCGGCGTCGCCCGCCTCCCAGTCGAAGATACGGTTGTCGGTCCGACCCGGCATCTCGTCGCGTACCTGAGGTGCATCGGCGTCGAGCGCCTTGCGGGCATCGATCATCGGCGGAAGCACCTCGTACACAACGTCGATGAGTTCGAGCGCGTCACGTGCCGAGTACTTGTCCTCGGCGATGACGAACGCGACCTCCTGACCCTGATAGCGGACCTTGTCGGTGGCGAGCACTGCCTGCACGTCGGCCGACAGCGTCGGCATCCAGGCAAGCTTCAAGCCGTCGAGCATCGCGCCCGTGATGACCGCCTTCACCTTCGGATGGGCGGCCGCCGCCGACGTGTCGATCGACACGATCCGGGCGTGGGCATAAGGGCTCGCGAGGATTGCTCCGTGCAACATGCCGGGGAGATTGACGTCGTCGAGGTAGTTGCCCTTGCCTCGCAGGAAGCGGACGTCTTCCTTGCGAATCATGCGCCCGAATCCGATCGGATTCCCGGCAGCAGACAGCGGCACCGCGGGTGCGTCTTCGGTCATTGTCATGCCGAGACCTCCTGATTCTGGTGAGCAGCGGCCCACTGGATGGATTTCACGATGTTGTCGTAGCCGGTACAGCGACACAATTGACCGCTTATGGCCTCTCGAATCTCATGCTCGGACGGGTTCGGGTTCGCCTCTAGGAGCGCCTTTCCCACCAGCATCATGCCCGGCGTGCAGAATCCGCATTGCAGCCCGTGGCACTGCATGAATCCCTCTTGGATTGGATCAAGTCCGGAGGCGGTTTCGAGACCTTCGATCGTGTCGACTCGACGACCATCGGCCATCACGCCGAGCACCGTGCAGCTCTTCACCGGTACGCCGTCGAGACGTACCACGCACGCACCGCAGTTCGACGTGTCGCATCCCCAGTGGGTGCCGGTCTGGCCGAACGAATCGCGGATCACGTGCACGAGCAGCACCCGCGGCTCCACGTCGGTGCTCATCGGCTCACCGTTCACGTTGATGTTGACCTGCATCTCAGCTCACCCCTCGGGCTCGGGCAATGGCGGTTCGAAGCGCACGCTTCGTCAGTTCACCGGCGAGGTGACGCTTGTACTCGGCCGGTCCGCGCTGGTCGGTCGACGGGTTGGAATGCTGCGCGGCAAGCGCCCCGGCCGCGTCGATGTTCTCGTCGGTGACGGGCTTGCCCGTTAAGAAAGCCTCTGCTTCAGGAGCGCAGAAGTGCTTCGCACCAACGGCCGTGAGGCCGATACCGACACCCGTGATCGTGTCGCAATCGAGCCATATGCACGCGCCCGCGGCCGCGATCGCCCAGTCACCGGCGCGGCGTTCGACCTTCGCGTAGGCGCTCCCGCCGCCCGGACGGATCGGCATGCGAACCTCCGTGATCATCTCCGCATCGCCCACGACGGTTTGGTACGGACCGTCGTGGATGTCGCGGGCATTCACCGAGCGGGAGCCCGACGTTCCAACAATCACGATGGTGGCCCTCGCGGCGGAGAACACCGCGGACAGGTCCTCGCTCGGGTCGGCCTGGCCGATCGAGCCGCCGACGGTTCCACGGTTGCGCACGACGGGGTCGGCGATGACGCGTTCAGCGTCGTGGAGGATGCGGTAGTGCTCGCCTGCGACGGCCGAGGACAGCAGGTCCGCATGACGGGTCATGGCCCCGATGCACAGGTTGTCGCCCTCGATGCGAACGTAGGACAGCGTGTCGACGAGGTCGTTGATGTCGATCAGGTGCTCCGGCCGAGCGAGGCGAAGCTTCATCATCGGGAGCAGTGAATGCCCTCCGGCCACGAGGCGGGCCTCCGGGCCGAGCTGCTCAAGTAGTTCGACGGCGTGGCTCACGCTCGTCGCCCGGTCGTAACCGAACGGTGCTGGTGTCTGCATCGGCCCCCCAATGTCTCATGTGGTGCGACAGCCCGATCGATTGCCGTCGATTGCCGCGTGGATGTACCAGCGTGATCGTGAACCTGTCTACCGGTGGCGTCAACTGGGACGTAACGGAACGGTTATCGCGGTGCCGTCACGTTGTGCCGACGTGTCTACGATGCGGCGTCAGTGACGTTCAACCAGCTCAAAGTGTTCGTACTCGTCGTGCGCCTCGGGTCCTTTCGCGCCGCAGCTGGCGCGCTCGGCGTCAGCGAACCTGCGGTGTCTCAGGCGATCACCGCGTTGCGACAGAGCCTCGGCGACCAGCTGATCGAACGCGGTCCGGGCGGGTTGGAGCTGACGAATGCCGGGCAGCGGATCGTCGGGTTGGCGTCTCAGATGGTGAACCTTGCGGTCGAGACCGAGGACGCTGTCCGGCAGGCTCAGGGCGGGCCGGTGCTGCTGCGCGTCGTGTCGACCGCTACCCCTGGCGACGCCGTCGTGCCCGCACTCCTCCAAGCATTCACCGCGCGAGTCGGGCAGGTCGAGGCGACGCTCGGCGTGGTCGGAACCGCTGAGATGGCGGCGCTGCTGATGGAGCGTCTCGTTGACGTGGCACTCGGGCCGCGCCTTGCCGGTCCGGCGTCGCCGGGTGTCGTGAGCGAGTCGCTGCTGCGGTATCGCCTGGTGATCGTGGCGAGCTCGTCGCATCGACTCGCAAAGGTCACCGCGCCGATACCGCAACGGCTGCTCGCCGGTCTGGAGTGGCTGGTCGACCCGAGCGGCACCGATCCGCTTTCCGACGTCGGCCAGATGCTGGCCCGCCTCCAGGTGCACGACCATCGGATCAGCGTGTTCCCGAACGAGCGAGCGGCATGGGATGCCGCGGCTGCTGGCGAGGGGATTGCGCCCGCCGTCGAGCACCTCCTCGCGCGTCACGCACCGACCTCCGGACTGTCGGTGTTGTCCGTCGAAGGGCTTCCGGCTGACCTGTTGTGGCACGTCAACATGCTCGGCGGGGAGCGTCGCTCCGACATGACGACTCGGCTTCGACGCTTCCTCAGCACGCCCGACGCCATGCACGCGATGTTCCGCGCCGACGGTCGCGTGCCGGCGTCGAAGTTCAAACCGCCCGTGTACGTGACGATCTGGAGCTGACGGCGAGCTGACGGCGAGCTGACGGCGAGCGGACGCGTGCAGAATCGGGTCATGACGACTGCTGCTGACCGATGGGCCGAGGCGCTGGCGTCGTGGGCGCTGCCCGACGACATCGTTGCTCAGGCACCCGCCTCGCCGTGGGCCCACCCTCCGAAGATGTTCGGCTCCACGGAGGACGATCCCAACCACACGCCGTCGATGCTGGCGGCGGCGGAACTTCTGGGGAAGGGCGGCACGGTGCTCGACGTCGGTTGCGGCGGTGGGCGTTCGAGCCTGCCGCTCGGAGGGTTGGCACGGCAAGTGACGGGAGTCGATGAGCACCCCGAGATGCTGGCGCAATTCACCGAGGCCGCTGCTCGTCGGGGGATCCCGAGCGATACCGTGCTCGGGCGGTGGCCCGACGTCGCAGCGCTCGCTCCGACGGTCGATGTGGTCGTGTGCCATCACGTCGCCTACAACGTCGGAGCGATTGCGCCATTCGTACGCGCGCTTAGCGATCACGCACGCGCCGGGGTCGTTGTCGAGCTGACGTCGCGTCACCCGCAATCGTCGTTCAACGAACTGTGGCAACGGTTCTGGGTCTTGGAGCGACCGAGCGAACCAACGTCCGACCTGTTCGTCGACGTGGTGCGCGAACTCGGATGTACGCCAACGGTTGCCACTGCGGCTCGTACCGTTCGGCCGAGTCCGCTCGATCGCTCCGAGATGGTCGCATTCGTGCGTCAGCGGCTGTGCCTGACGGCGGATCGCGATTCCGAGATCGACGCGCTCCTCGGGTCGACGCCCCTTCTGTCGGCGGACGCCATCGTGACGGTGAGCTGGCGCAACTGAGTCTCCTAACCCGTCCCGCACATCGCTGATTGAGCGAGTTGCAGCGTCCAGGGCGAATCGCGCCGGGTTCGACCGGCTTCCCTGCATCGACGCGGTACAACAGGTGCGTTCGCGGTACGTTCGGGCGCGCCAAGTACACCGCAACGGTGCCGGATGTACCGCGACGCATGGATGCTTGTGCGCGTACCGGACACGGAGTGGACGCCACCGCGTCGTCGGCGCTCCCAGCAGCGACAGCGCTGGCAGCGCAAAGTGTCAGGAGCCCTGATATTCGCAGTTCGCAACCGACCGAATCCGCCGCGTTCCCTGGTTGGGCCGACGCGGCCCACCACCGTCAGCGCCACCAGGCCACCTAGTGGTTCGTCTCGCTGCGCGTGCCGGTCCCGTGCAACCTCCGGGGGCCGGACCACTTCGACAACCGCGTACGGGACCGCGCGCCGGGCCACCGCATTGGCCGCTCCGAAGGTGAATGTCGCCCACTACGTCCATTTCTTGCTCGTGGGATCGTTCCCATCCTCGATAGTGGGCGACCTTGCCCGCTGGTCCCTGACAAATACTCGCCGCAGCGGCTGCCAGACGTGGCGAGAACGCGGGCGCGGCGACAGCGTCCGTGATGGCCGCCAAATACGTATGGACGCGCCACAGGCTGCGTCCCGCGAAAGGCCATCATCGACACACATCCTTGCGGTCACGATCGATCGAGGGTCAGACCCGCACAACAGCAAGGGCCGCGGCGACGGCGGTCGGGGGCGACACGAAAACGCGTCTGCCGCGCCGGGCCGCGAGAAAGGTAAGCGCGCCTAGCATGGATGCCTGCGCGAGCACGGCCGTGTCGATCGCTTCGCCGAGCCCGTCGACGTGCGCGGCGACGCAGCGGTGGTACGCGGCTACGTCGCCCGACTCCCAATTTGTCCATGCCTCAAGGCACGGCGCGACGTCGATCGAGGGCCACCGCTGCTGACGCTCGCACTCCTCGTTGAGCAAGGCAAGCGTGGGCGCAGTCGTGCTTTCAACAGCCACGACCACCGCGATACGTGTCGCCGCCCCGACCGCCTCGGCGCACATCGGACGGTCCACCCGCAACACCGGTACTGCTGCACCGATCCGCTCGGCGAGGCCGCCGATCGTGGAACACGTACACACGATTACGTCCGCGCAGTCGTCGACGAGATCGTGGAGCGCAGCAGCAACGTTGTCCGCAAGTTGAGGATCGTCGACACCACAGCTGCGGGCGTCGTCGAGCAACTGCTCCATTACAAGATGGACTGTTGCAACGTCGTCGTCGGACGCTGCGGCGATCAGTGCGTCGAACGTGTCGACGTGGACCGCTGAAGTGTGCAGGAACCCGATGCACGGCGTCACAAGTGCGTCGATTTCGGCAGCGACCTCGTCGGCGTGGGCGCGTGCGACCCAGTGGTCATCGCTCTCGAAGGTCACGAGTCTCGACCGCCGAACCAGCTCCGGGAGATGTTGACCAATTACATGTGGACTTATGACATCGTCCGACGCCCAGAGAAGCAGCGTCTTCATGGGCAGACTCGCAAGCGCGGACGTCAGATCACGAACCGGCTCGTACAGCCACGCCGGATTGTCGGGGTGCGCCGTGCGCGAACCGGGCCTCCAGTCCGCGGCACCGAACGCCGCAACGTCGACGCCGCCGCTCGTAACCGCAAGCACGAGGTGGCTCACGAGATCCGGCCGCCGTTCGGCAACCATGGTTGCCACCACTCCACCCATGGACTGTGCGACCAGCACCGTCGGGCCAGTGAGGCGATCGATCACGCGCGTCGCGAGGTCGTCCAACGACGTGACGTTCGGGTGTGCGGCCACACCGCCGAGGCCGGGCCAATCGAAGGTGACCGCGTCGCCGACCAGTGCGTCGAGCCGCTCACGGACCGGATCCCAGAACTCGCCACGGCCGGATGCACCTGGGAGAAAGGCGAACCGACGGCGCACGCGTGCAGTCTGCCAGGGCGGCCAACTTGAGCCCGAGCGATTTCTCCGACGGGTGCGCGGTCGGGTTGGGCGGTCGGGCCGCGGTCGGGTTGGGCGGTCGGGCCGCGTTCGGGTTGGGCGGTCGGGCCGCGTCGGTTGGGGGTTGCGCGCAGCATTGGGTTGCGTGCAAACCCCAGCCCAAACCGAAAGAACTCCTGTGTGCCGAAAAGTCGATGTGCCGAGAGCGGAACTCGGGCGGCCTCGCGGCGTCAGATCGCCGTGTGTTCGAACCAGGCCGTTTCTGGCATGTCATCCTCGGCGGCACCGCGAAACACGAACGCGCACGCCGAACACGCGGTGGGTCCGCGCTCGTGAAACCAGCGACACGCCGAACGGATCATGCACGACGGTAGGTCCGGTAGTGCATTGGTTGGCGCGCCGACGGACTGAGCAACGTCCACAAGATGAGCTCCGAGTGAGCAATCCGAACCGCTCCAGTGCCGACAGGATCGTTTCGCGCAAGGGTGCGCGAATCGGAACCGATTCTCCGGCGCACGTCCGCGGGACGCTTCCGCGATGAAGGTGTCGTCCACGACAACCTCGCGGTCGAGGAAGTGGAGCAACCCATCGCCGAGCACGACGCCGAGGACTGTTGCCCCCGGACGACACATTCCTGCCGGACACTGGAGCGTGTCACTCATCGATTCACCGCCTGGCGATGTTGAGACGGTCAATGATGATGCCGTTGATGATCGGCCCAACCTTTCCGCCGCCACCGATGACCGAGCCGCGGAATTTGCCTGGCCATCCGGTGCCACAGAAGTCATCGAACTCACCAATCTCGGCGATGCTGTGACCGGAGTTCGTCTTCGCGCCCACGACCTGCGTCACCGTCATATCCCCGTGGAAGTCGAGGTTCGCAAGTTCACCCATCGTTGCGGCGGTCAGCGCGGCGTTGACCCGATGGATCTGTTCGGCCGTGAGCTTGGCACCCGCGACTGCGATCGTGAACACTTCACCGTCGGCTGGTATGTCGTTCTTCATGTTGTCCTCCGTCGGACGGGCACGGAGTCGCACCCTCAGTGCCCTCAGAGCCCGCCGACCGAGGCTTGATACGTCAGAATCGACGGAGAGCCAAGAAACTCGACCCGCACGATCTCGCGCTCATCGGGGCAAGCCGAGTCCGTTCCTGCCGGGGTGACCTCACGGCCGCACTGCGCTCGCTCTACTGAAAGGCAATGCCTTCGTAGTTGTTGTATGCGACCTCGTCGAGCTTTGCGTTGTACTTCGGGTTTCCGCCGTTGTAGACGACGTAGCGAATCTTGCCGGCCTCGTGGCCGGGAACATTCGAGTTGTAGCCGGTCATCCAGCCCTTTGCATTGCGCATCAGCATGATGGCGTACATCTCCTTCAAGTGTGAGCTCCACTCCTGCTCCGCCTCAAGCGTCGGCTCAAATCGAGTGGAGTTGTTCTTCCACACGTGTTCGAACAGTCCCGTGACCCAGTCCACAGACGATTCGATCGTCCGGGGGAAGTTCGACGACCCCGAACCGCTCTGCGGTCCGGCGATCATCACGAGATTCGGAAAACCGTGCGTCAGCAACCCGAGGAACGTGTCTGTTTCGTCGGCCCACTTGTCCTTCAGACTTTGCCCATCAACACCCTGGATATCGATCCGGTCATAGGAGCCGGTGAGCGCGTCGAACCCGGTGGCATAGACGATGATGTCAAAGTCATAGTCGTTGTCGGTGGTTTGAATTCCGGAACGGGTGACTCGTTCGATAGGAGTTTCACTGATGTCGACGAGGTGGACATTGCTTCGGTTGTATGCCTCCAAGTAGTTGGTCTCCATCGGCACGCGCTGCACGCCAAACCCGTGATCACGGGGAATCAACTTCTCGGCAACCACGGGATCGTTCACCCGCCGACGAATCCGGTCAGCGATGTACTCCGAGAACTCGGCGTTCGCCGCTTCGTCCACGAAGATCTCAAGGAAGTTCTGGAGCCAGATTCCGAAACCCGGTTCGTCGTATAGCCGATCCCACAGCGCGAGACGGTCTTCGCGCGAGAGTTTGTAAAACCCACGGCGGTCCGGTTCGTGCTCGAACCCTGCAGGGGTTCGGGCACATTTGGCGAATATCTCGTCGTAGCGCGACCTGATATCGGCCATCTCCTCGACGGAGATCGGTCCATTGTTCAGCGGAGCACTCCAATTTGGCCGACGCTGGAAAACCGTAAGTTCACCTACTTTGTCGGCGATCTCGCCGATCACTTGGATACCGGTCGCACCGACGCCGATGACGGCGACTCGCTTCCCGGACAGGTCGACGGGTTCCTTCGGCCAATGGAACGTGTGGAACGACTGTCCCTCGAAGGACTCCATGCCCTCGAAGCGGGGTGGGGTCGGCGCAGAAAGCGGTCCGAGCGCACTGATCACGAAACGAGCGGTCATCGAGCGGCCATCGCCAAGTCGTAGATGCCAAACGTTCGTTGCCTCGTCGAAGCGCATCGCCACGACTCGGGCGTTGAACTGCATGTACTTCCGCAGGTCGAACTTGTCTGCCACATAGTTCAAGTAGCGAAGGTTCTCCGGCTGACCGGAAAACCGTTCTGTCCAGTGCCACTCGTCGAGAACTTCCTTCGAGAACGAATAGCCGTAGGTGTAGCTCTCCGAATCGAATCGAGCGCCCGGGTAGCGATTCCAGTACCAGGTACCACCAAGGTCATCGGCCGCATCGAGCACGATCGAGTCGACGCCAAGATCAGTCAACCGCTTGATCTGGTAGATCCCGCCGACGCCCGCGCCGATGACGATCACCTCATGATCAATCTCGGTTTTTGTGATTGTGTCAGCCGACATGTCGTTGCTCCCGGCGATAGTCGTCACCGCAACCTACCCGCCACGATTTTACCGCCGCCAAGCGCTCCTGCACCCTCAGCAGGCGTCACCGCCCCTGACCAACGTCCCGCATGAGACACGCATTCGCCACACGAGTGCGTGCACAGCGCCACGTTGTCCGTGCAGCGTCACGCTGTAGCGACACCGTGGCGCTGCAGCCGCACTCGTGCGATTCCAGGCCGCACCGAGGTCAGACGCGTCCGTGCCTCGGCCTCCTCGATATGGGCGTTCGGAAGCGGACTACCTACACTGAAATACTCACCCGTTTTCCAAGGAGCCACCGCAATGCCCGAAGCCTGGATCATCGACGCCTGCCGCACACCCCGAGGGATCGGCAAGGTGGGCAAGGGAGCGGTTGCCGACATCCACCCGCAGGTGCTCGGCGCGAACGTCCTGCGGGCGCTCGTGGAGCGCAACGGACTCAACACCGCCGACGTCGACGATGTGGTGTGGGGCTGCAGTATGCAGGTCGGCACCCAGGGCGGCGACCTCGGACGCATGACCGCGCTCGACGCCGGCTTCGACACGCGGGTCAGTGGCGTCACCATCGACCGTTTCTGCGGTTCCGGCATCACGACCACCAACTTCGCCGCGGCGTCGGTGATGTCGGGCCTCGAAGACGTTGTGATCGCGGGCGGCGCGGAAATGATGTCGTCCTACGCGAAGAACTCCGAGGGTATGACCCGGGCACCGTTCATGGACAACGGCAACGAGCATCTCAGGGCACAGCACCCGCAGACGAACCAGGGCGTTGCCGCCGACGCCATCGCGTCGCTCGACAAGATCGCTCGACAAGATCTCTCGACGCGCACTCGACGAGCTCGCGGCCGAGTCACAGCGCCGCGCCGATGTCGCCATCAAAGAGGGACGCTTCTCGAAGAGCCTCATCCCGGTGCACCGTGCCGACGGGACGCTCGCCCTCGACCGTGAGGAGTACCCGCGGCCGAGCACCACGATCGAATCACTCAGCTCGCTGCCGCCGGCATTCGCTGCGCTCGCCGACTTCCCGCTCGACGAGGAGGGCAACACCTTCCGCAGCATGATCCTGCGGCGCTATCCAGGTCTCGACATCGAGCACGTGCATCACGCAGGGAACTCGTCGGGTGTCGTCGACGGCGCGGGTGCAGTACTGATCACGAGCCCCAACTACGCGAAGGCGCACGGTATGAAGCCGCGTGCACGGGTCGTCGCAATTTCCAACGTCGGCGATGACCCCACGCTGATGCTCAACGCCCCCGGACCGGCAGCCCGCAAGGCCATAGCCAAGGCCGGTCTCACGATCGACGACATCGACCTCTTCGAGGTCAACGAGGCATTCGCCGTCGTGACCGAGAAGTTCATCCGCGACCTCGGCATCGACCGCAACAAGATCAACGTGAACGGCGGTGCGATCGCGCTCGGCCACCCGATCGGTGCAACGGGGGCGATGCTCATCGGAACCTTGCTCGACGAACTCGAACGCACCGACGGACGTTACGGACTCGTGACCATGTGTGCCGCGGGTGGCATGGCCCCGGCCGTGATCATCGAACGTATCTAAGAGGGCGAGCCGATAGGCGAGTCCTCAATCGGACACAGCAGAATGAATCGAGCGGCGAAGCGGTCGCCGTCCATCGCCGCGCCGCAGTCGTGACCCTGCCCGCTGAGCCTCTAAGGAACTGACACATCATGACGATCGCAATCAACGACGAACACCGCGCCCTCTCTTCGACCGTTGCGGACTTCCTCGCGAAGCACGACGCCCGCGGTGCCGCACGTGCTTTGCTCGAAGCGCCGTCCGAAGAGCTACCCGTCTTCTGGTCCGCGCTGGGCGATCTCGGCTGGCTCGGCCTCCACGTCCCGGAGGAGTACGGCGGCTCGGGCTATGGCATCGAGGAGTTGGCGGTTGTCGTCGAAGCGCTTGGCCGCGAGGTCGCGCCCGGTCCGTTCGTGGCGACCGTGATAGCGAGCGCGGTGCTGAGCGCCGCGGGCACCGACGACGTGAATGCGACGTTCCTGCCCGGCCTCGTAACCGGAACCACGATCGGCGCGGTGGCGCTCGGCGGCAACGTCACGGTGACCGACGGGAAGGCATCGGGTCGCGTCGGCGGCGTGCTCAGTGGCTCGCTCGCCGACGTGCTGCTCGTCGGTTCCGGCGACGACGTGTTGGTGATCGACGTTGCGCAAGGAGGCGTCACCGTCGACACGCCCGCGAACCTCGATCCGACGCGGCGCACCGGTCGCGTGAAGCTCGACGGCGCATCGGCGACGGTCCTCCCCGGCGCACGCCAGACGCTCGTCGATCTCGCCCGCACGATCCTGTCCGCCGAGGCGATCGGCGTCGCCCGCGCCTGCACGGAACAAGCTGCCGATTACGCGAAAGTTCGCGTGCAGTTCGGACGCGTGATCGCGATGTTCCAAGCCGTGAAGCACCACTGCGCCAACATGCTCGTGGCTACGGAGCTTGCGACCGCGGCAGTGTGGGACGCTGCACGCGCTGCGTCGACCGACGGCGATCAGCTCAGCTACGCCGCCGCGAACGCCGCCGCACTCGCCGGCCCGGCCGCCGACCTCTGCGCGAACCTCAACACCCAGGTGCACGGCGGCATCGCGATCACGTTCGAACACGACGCTCACCTCTACGTCCGCCGCGCCACGGCCTTGCGGGCGCTGCTCGAGCCGGAGCGTGCAGCGTCGACACTGACCGATCTGACGCGCGCCGGTGTACGTCGTACGCGCAACGTCGACCTGCCGCCCGAGGCCGAGCCGATCCGCACGACCGTGCGCGAGTTCGCCGAGAGCGTCAAGGGACTCGACGCGACGGCACAGCGCGACGCCATGATCGACGCCGGGTACCTCATGGCGCACTGGCCGAAGCCGTGGGGGCGCGACGCGAGTGCCGTCGAGCAGCTCGTGATCGAGGAAGAGTTCACGGCGGCGAGCATTACGCGCCCCGGCTACGGCATCACCGGCTGGGTGATCCTCACGCTCATCCAGTACGGCTCCGAGGATCAGGTCGCCCGCTGGGTCGGCCCGGCACTGCGTCAGGAGCTCATCTGGTGCCAGCTGTTCAGCGAGCCCGATGCTGGCTCCGACGCGGCCGCGGTGAAGACGCGGGCCACTCGCGTCGCGGGCGGCTGGCTCGTGAACGGGCAGAAGGTCTGGACGAGCGGTGCACACGTGAGCGGGATGGGTCTGGCCACGGTTCGCACCGATCCAACCGTGCCGAAGCACCAGGGCATCACCACGATGGTCATCGACATGAAGTCCAACGGTGTTGAAGTCCGACCGATCAGGATGCCGACCGGTGACTCCGAGTTCAACGAGGTGTTCTTCAACGACGTTTTCGTGCCGGACGATGATGTGGTGGGTCCCGTCGACGGCGGGTGGACGGTCGCACGCGCAACGCTCGGCAACGAGAGTGTGAGCATCGGCAGCGGAAGTGGCGGCATGTCGATGCCCGGTGAGGCACTGGTCGCCGCCTTCGACGCTGCGCCCGACCGCCTCGCCGGAGGTGCGGCTCGGGTCGGTCAGTACATTGCGACGCTGCAGGCGATGGGCGCGATGAACCTCCGGAGCGCCCACCGCGCGGTTGCGGGTGGCGGTCCGGGTCCTGAGGGCAACGTCACCAAGTTGGTGCTGTCGGAGATCGGCCACGACGCTGCCGCGATGCTCATCGATCTCGCCGGTCCCGACGCGGTGTTCACCGACGGGGCACGTGCGATGGTTGGCGGCATGGCGCTCATGCACCGAGCGCTCTCGATCGCCGGCGGCACGTCGGAGATCAAGCGGAACCAGATCGCCGAGCGCATCCTCGGCCTGCCGCGCGACCCGCTCATCAACTGAGACATGGTGGCGGGCCCCGCCGCCGCTTCGCTTCGGCACCCACACGCTCACCACCGCGTCGTAGGTTCGCGGGCCCCGCCGCCGTCTACCAGGCGTATGCCTCGGGGGCGGTGCCGCCGGGTCCGGGGAAGATCGCATCGATTGCCTTGAGCGCGTCGGCGTCGAGTGTGAGTTCGAGTGCACGCAACGATCCGCCGTCGAGCTGTTCCATCGTTCGGGGACCGATGATCGGACACGTCACGCCGTCCTGCGCGAGCAGCCACGCAAGTGCCACTGCTGCTGGTGGCTCGCCGAGCTGAGCGCAGAACGACTCCCACTTCTCGATCGCCGGACGAATCCGCTCAAGCCGACGCACGACCTGCGGGTTCTGCCGACGACCGGACTGTTCTACGTCGTTCAGGACGCCGCCGAGCAGACCGCTGGCCAACGGACTCCACGGGATCATGCCGAGCCCGTAGTGACGACAGGCAGGCAGTACCTCCAACTCGACGGTACGCGTCAACAAGTTGTAGTGGCTCTGCTCGCTCACCAGTCCGAGAGAGTACCGCGCTCGTGCGGCTTCGTTGGCCTGCGCGATGTGCCACCCGGCGAAGTTGCTGCTGCCGACGTAGATCACTTTGCCCTGCTGCACGAGCGTGTCCATCGCCTGCCAGATCTCGTCCCACGGCGCAGTTCGGTCGACGTGATGCATCTGGTACAGGTCGATGTGATCGGTCTGCAGCCGCTTCAAGCTCGCGTCGCAGGCCGCACGAAGGTGACGGGCGGAGAGCCGCCCGTCGTTCGGCCAGTCGGTCATCGCGCCGAACACCTTGGTCGCCAGCACGACCTTCTCTCGACGCCCACCACCTTGCGCGAACCAGCGTCCGACGATCTCCTCCGTGGCACCCGCACCCAAGTCGCCGCCGTAGCGGTTCGCCGTGTCGAAGAAGTTGATCCCCAGCTCCAGGGCGCGGTCCATGATCGCCCACGACTCCGGCTCGGGTGTCTGCGGCCCGAAGTTCATCGTGCCGAGACACAGCTCGCTGACTTGAAGGGCGGTCCGGCCGAGACGTCGATAGCGCATGGCCTGCATGCTCGCGCGGAACCCGCGCGGTGACCGCTTCGACGGACCTGCCGACTGTGACGGTCGCGCCGGACGAGTGCTCGTACAGCGCCAGACTGGCGGCACAGAGTCACGCTGTGGCGTCAACGTGGCGCTGTAGCCCCACTCGTCGTCTGAACATTTCGGGCCGTGCGCCGTACAGTTGCGCAAGTCCCCGGCCGGCACCACCATCGAAGCGAGCACCGCATGAGCATCACCGAGAGCGACATCCGCGACCGCACCACCGCTGCCATAGCTGCCGTCGGGATCGACGCCGACGAGGTGACGTTTCGCGGCGCGCTGTGGGATGCCGGACTGGCCATGGTCCAGTTCCCCGAAGGCAAGGGCGGGCTCGGTCTGTCACCGAAGATGCAGCTCGTCGTCGACCAGACGATCCGGGACGCGGGCCGCAATTTCGCTGCGCTGTCGATCAATACGATCGGCATCGGAATGGGACTTCCAACGGTGTTGACCTACGGCACCGAGGAACACCACAGGAAGTACCTCAAGCGGATCTTCACCGGCGAAGACATCTGGTGCCAGATGTTCAGCGAGCCAAGCCACGGGTCCGACGTTGCGGGACTGTCGAGCCGTGCCGTGCGAGACGGCGACGAGTGGATCGTGAATGGCCAGAAGGTGTGGACGAGCGTCGCCCATCATGCGTCGTACGGGATGCTGCTCGTGCGCACCAATCCTGAAGTTCCGAAGCACAAAGGTCTCTCGTATTTCATCCTCGACATGAAGGCACCGGGCGTCGAGATCCGGCCGCTGTTCCAGATCACCGGCGACGCCGAGTTCAATGAGGTTTTCTTCACCGACGTCCGCGTGCCGCATAGTGACTTGCTGGGCGAGGTCGGCGACGGCTGGCGGGGTGCCACCACGACGCTGATGAACGAGCGTGTCGCACTCGGTGGCAGCACCGCGGAGCGAGGCACGGGGAACATAAGCGCGCTGATCAAAGCGTGGAACGAGAACTCATCGCGTTTCGGCACGGCAGAACGAGCCGTGATGCGCGAACGTGTCACAAAGCTTTGGATCGACGCCGAGGTGATGCGTCTCACGACGCTACGCGCACGGGCAACCGCCACGACCGGCAACCCCGGCCCGGAAGGATCGGTGGGCAAGCTCGCTTCTGCGGAGTTGAACCTGCGCCTGTGGAGCACTGCCGTGGAGATCCTCGGCCCGAACGGGATGCTGCACGAGCCCGGCTACCCGCTCAAGCGCGTCGAAAGACGCGAGGGACGTGAGAGCTACACGATTTCCAAATCGTTCCTCCGCTCGCGTGCCAACACCATTGAAGGTGGCACGTCGGAGATCATGCGCAACATCCTCGGCGAACGCGTCCTCGGACTACCCGGCGACGTTCGCGTCGACAAAGACGTCGCCTGGACCAAGATCCCCGGCTAACTGCGGGCCGCCTGCCCGGAAACGAGCCGAATCGACCACCCATACATGGGTGGTGTCACCCGCCAGCTGCAAGGGACCGGGGCGTCGCCAGTCGGATGGGACCACTTTGGGGGGTGGTGATTGGTTGCCGGTATGTTCGCTCAGGATGGCG
>JAYSSR010000090.1:0-6486 GCA_043720395.1 Acidimicrobiia bacterium | reverse complement strand
GATCTCGTCGTCCTTCGCCCCTTCCGCGATGAGGGCCCGTATCTCGCCCACGAGAAATTCCACCTCTGCGTTCGTGTTCGCCAGCGCCGACACGATCGGAGGGGTCCCCTTGAGGACGCTTCGGTACGCGCGCCGGTCAGCGGTGCCGTCATCGAGATCATCAGCGGACTGGTCACCGAGCACGGCCACCGCCCAACGGACGATCTCAGCAGTGGATCGATAATTGAGCCGAAGCACCGATGATCTGCCGCGCACGTTGATGCCGTATCGCGACAGCACCACCTTGCGGTCATAGATCCGCTGCTGCGCGTCGCCGACGATGAACAAATCATCGGGACCGGTCGGGACGAGCGCCCTGATCAAACGCCAATGGGCCGGGTGAAGGTCCTGTGACTCGTCCACGATCACGTGCTCGTAACGGGCTCGCCCCCCGTTCGTGACGGCATCGGCCGCGTCCGAAGCGATCTGAATGAATGTGCGCTTACCTTTTCGTGAGAGGCGCGAGGTCACGAGTTCGATGACCTCCCACACGTCGGCGCGTTGCTTGCGGTTGAGCCGAACACCACGGCCGGGGCGGGGGACCTTGAAGTACGCATCACGGCTGTCGACCGGTGCGGTCAGCACAACCTGTTCCCACTCATGGCGGACAAAGCTCGGGGGGAACTCGATCCCCGTCTCGTTGCACGCGTCGGCGAACAACGTGCTCAGTTCGGCCTCCCCGACGGGGGTGGCCGGCGCCTTAGGCGCGGTCTCTCTCAGAAGGCGCGCCGCAAGCTTGTCGATGTTGACGATCTCCACGTGACCGTCGGCCTCCGAACCGCAGAGGTTGCGCAGCTGCGTCACGAGATCGACAGCCAACGTGGACGTGAACGTGGTGAACAGGATCTTGTCGTTCGGATACCGCCTGGCGAGGCTGCGGGCCCGGTGCAATGCCGCGACGGTCTTCCCGGTCCCCGGCCCGCCTGTCACTCGCGCGGCACCGTTGAATGTCCGTTCCACCAGTTTGCGCTGGGCGGGGTGCAGGAAGACGCGCCATTGCGCCAATGGCTGCGTGAGGATGTCGTCAAGTTCGGCATCGCTCGGGACGACGTGGAAGCGCATCGACGACGCAGGGCTGGATGCTGCGGCAACCAGATCGTCGGGATCTCGCTGGACGGGCGCAGCGGCTTCGATCAGGTCCAGGATGTGGCCGTATGCCTCGTCGACGGGCACGCCCTCGGCAAGGAACTCCACGGCTTCGCCTTGCAGGTCCGGAAGGAGCTGCACGAGCGTCGCCAGCTCGGTACGGGTGGATGCCTTGCGAAGCGGCACGATGAACTGTTCGTCCACTCCGAGCTGGAGGAAGTCCTTGTCCTTCGCACCGTGGAAGAGGTCGACGTGTCCGGCGGCCGTGTTGTCGATCGCATCGGCGGCGCGGGCGACGGTGTTGACGTCGCAGAGTTCGAGTGCGCCGGTGACGGTGTTCACCGACGCCTTGGTATGCGCCATCCAGTAGTCGGCCTTCTCGTGTGAGAGCACGTCGACGAGGATGAACTCCTGCTCTTTGTTGCTCTTCAACACGACGGCTCGAAGACTTTGGTTGACCCGCACGGTCTGGGCCCGCGGGTCGGCCTGCACGCGATAATGCTCTCGATGCAGCGAGGGATGGTTCGGGTCAGCCTCGAAGAGTTCGATCACCTTGCGGACCTGTTGAACGACCGATTTTGGGAGATCGGCGAGGCTGTCGAGCAAGTTCTTAGCGATGACGAGGCGGGCCATGACGTTCGTATTCCTGCGTTCTTATCCGAGACGCTCGGTGCGAGCGACGAGTTCAATCAGTTCTTCGGGTGACCATCCGGCGGCGACACGGACGTCCCAGCCGATGGACACGAGCCATTCGTCACGATCAACCTGCCGGTCGGAGACGACCGCGACACGGGCATCGGCCCATCCGCAGTCCACCTGCCACCCGCGTTGACTGGGGTCGTCCGGTTCGTGGCCGTATTCCGGTTCGGTCCGCAGCCCTGCTGTAACGCACCGACGGAGGAGGTCCCGGATCGCCTCGTCGAGGTACGCCAGGCCTTCCTCGTCGAGCACGATCTCGTCGAGCACGATCTCATCGAGCACAGTCCCAGCGGTGTCAGCGACGCCGTGCGCCACCGAGCTTGCGAGGACGTGCAGCGATGCGCGCTCGATCGACAACGCGATGCTGGTGGCGGTCATGACGTACTGGCGGTCCTCGGAGCGGAGGAACTGGCCGAGGTTGGCCCATCCGAGCCAGGAGTGCCATCGGCTGCTCGCGTCGTCGGTTCCCAACGCTCGGTCGTCCATCACATTCAGCAGTGTCCACCGATGCGACGTGCGTCCGGTCCCAGCGAGGTCCAACACCGCAGTGACCGAGTCGAACCGGCCGACCACGATCCCGGCGTCGGCCAGCGGCACCATGGAGACGACGGCGACGTCGGCGGCGGCGGGAGAGGACGCAACCGCGAGCGCACCCTCGACGATGGCGCGCGAATCCGCGGCCCGATGCAACGACGTGGCACCGTTGATCCGACTTTCGACCGCCGCTATCGCCAGCTTCTCCCACTGCTCGAGATCGGGGTCGGCCAGGAACGCGAGCAACTGCTCCAGGGGGTTGAGGGTGGCGAACGTCGGCGACAGCCGGCCGCCGAGGGCGCGGAGCGGCTGCGCAAGGTTCTGGCTCTGGTGGCGGTCGAGGAGCGTGTTGGCGGGCGCAGTTCGTGGTGTCGTCGCAGTCATCGCGTCGTGGAACCCCTGCACGTCCTTCCACGTGAGGTTCCAGACGAGGCGGCGGCTCTCGATGAGCGCCTGACGTTTCGCCGCGTCGTCCCAGACGCGGTTGTTCGAAAGGGACGCATGGAACCGTTCACCGTCCGTGAACACAGCGATCTCCACGGGTGGTCCATCGACGCGGGTGAACAGGAAGTCGGGCCGGCACGAGGTTCCGGGCAGGCTGATGTCGACCTGCTCGCGGATGCGCCAGCGGACGGCCTCGGCGCGACCAACCGCGCGGTCCGCTTCGATGCGCAGGTCGTAGCCGTGCTGTCGGCCTCCGGGCGCGGCGACGATCATCACGTCGTTGCGTTGCGCATCCCAGGCAACGAGCGCGACCCGGAAGAGCCGTTCGAGTTCTGACTCCTCCAGTTGGTCGATCGGAAGCGACGCCACGGTTGCGACGGTTTCGGGATCCCAGCCACGCAGGAGTTCGTCGATCTGCTCCAACGCGAGCGCCCTCGTCACGAGCGGAATCTCCTGACGGTCAGCCACGCCGAGCAGGCAACGGTGACAGGCCTGGAGTCCTTCCTCCGCACAGGCGCACGTCGCGATCAGCTCCCGTGCCGCGAGGAGAATGGTTCTCAACCGGGTGGGATCGGCGAGGCGGTCGAGGTAACCGGTGCCGCCGGGGATGGTGTCGTAGAGCACGACGAAGTTCCGCCGGGCGCCACCGACGGTCGACACCGGGCCGGTGACTCCGGCCGGCATGTCGGAGGTGACCACGGCAAGGTGATCGGGGTCGCCGCCGAAGCTGATGCGCAGGCCGATCCGGATCACGGCTTTGAACGTGGCGAGCCGGTTCGGGACTTCCACGGACGCGACGGGTACGAGCATGCGGATCGCGTCAGTCGTGAGCTCGTGCGACAGCATCAGCGCTTCCCAGCACTCGGCCGTGCCGGTGCGGGTTCGGCACCAACCGAGGTGGCGCACGACTCCGGTCGGTCCGAGCGGCCGCGCCCCTTGGACCACTCCGCAGTGGGCACACGTCGTGAATCGGGTGGCGTTGAAGGCTTGCCCGGCGATCCTCGTCGGCGCGCCGGGTCGTTCGACGTTGCCGAGGTTGAGGATGCGGATCCGCGCGCCGCGTGAGAGTTCGACACCGAACGTGGCGTTGCGAAGCGCAAACGCCTGCACCACGCGCGTCGGGTCCACGTCCACGCTGATGAGTTCGTCGTACCGCTCTCGCTCGCGTTGATCGGTCTCGTCGAAGACCCTCGCCCGTTCTTCGCTGTCGATACACAACACGCGACGAATGCGAAGCAGCCGGTGTTGTGCGCCGAGGTCGGAAATGCCCGGGCTCATACAACGTGGACATACGGTCCACGTCGTCGAACCCGGATCGGTCGCCCCGTATCCGCATTCCGGGCAGAGGCGCCACGTCTCGTACAGCGGCTCGTTCCCGGTGCCGACGTCGAGCGCGTCGATCACGAAGCGGTGGCCCTGCGAGTAGTACGTGTTGCCCGGCGCGAACTCGCGGATCGCGTAATGAGCGGGGCGGGTGAACGACTCCTGTTGTGGCGTGCGGTCGCCATCGGCATCGACGGTCCACAGCACGGCGTCAAGCTCGACGGACTCGTCGGTCAGTGTGTAGCTGGGCAGCAGACCGCACCGCTCCAGTGCGGAGAGCGTGTAGTCCTTGCGGTGGAGCGTGATCCGGGACCCGATCACCGCTCGTTCGCCGCGTAGCGCGCGGAGGTCCGCGGTCTCGTCGGGGTCCTTGATCACCTGGGCGTCGAGGGCCTTGATTCGTAGAGTGATCCGGTCGCGTCGGCGCTCCAGGTCGCTCAGCTCTTCCTGCCAACGGGCGGCAGCCCGCCTGACCGCATTGTCGAGTCCGCCGGCCGAGAATTCGTGCATGGACGCCACCACGTCGGGCGAGAGATGGTCTCCGAATAGCGCGACGAACCGATCGGTCATTGCGGGATCGGATCGTGTGGCTTCGACCGCGGCGCCGAGCCAGGTCGGTGCGGCCGAACTCTGTGGCGCCTTGGCCAGGACCTCGACGATCTCACGAGGCATCGATGGCGCGGCGATGTCGCGCGAAGCGGCGCCGTCGAGGAGGAACGCGAGGAACTGCCGACGCAACACTTCGACGGCGTCGAGGTGGCATGACGGTGGACGGATCTCACCGTCGATCATGCGCAACGGGTTATCGAGGAAATACAGGCTCGACGGGTCACTTCCGGCGAACGTCGCGACGAGCGCGTTGCCGGTCTTGCGGCCGGCCCGCCCGACGCGTTGCACATACGAGGCGGCCCCGCCACGCGGGACCGACGTCAACATGACGGCCGAGAGATCGCCGATGTCGATGCCCATTTCCAGCGTCGGCGTGCACGTCAGAACGTTCGGTGCATCGGGGCCGCCACCGTGCTTGAACGCCGCCTCCACGGCCTCGCGCGTGCGGCGCGAGAGCTGCCCGGTGTGTTCCGCGGCGACGACCCGCCGGGTCTGGCCGGAGCGGTACATTCGCCGATATGTCGACGATCGCTCGATCGGTGCAATGTCGAAATACCCCGGGCAGCGAAATCGCAAACACGGCGTGCCGGCCCACGTATTGATCGACTTCGGGGGCACTGCGAAGCGATGCGAGCACACCCGACAGCGAACGATGCTCGGCTTGGGTTCGTCGTCGGAGTTCGGGTACGTCTCGTCGGCGACCGAGGGCACGTCGTACACCGTGATGTTGGAGGCAGGGAGCCCGTAGACGAGCGCGCCACTCTGCGACCGATGCGAGGTGATGACGTCGAAGGACTCCAGCGCAGCGATCGCTCGCCGGTTGACCTCGGGGGCGTCGGCTGCATGCACGCCGAGGACGCGGGTGGCGAAGTCCACGAGCCAAGTTCGCCCCGGGGTTCGACCGATCGGGTCAAACCCGTGCGCACGGATCGTGTCCGTGAAGAACGTCGGCCTCGACTGTCGATCGGTGAACACCGGAGCGCCGAGCGGACGCCCGCCCCACAGCCGGAAGGTTGCGCCATCGGCACTCACGTAGGGGTCGAGCAGTGGATGGAACACCGCGCCGCGGATGCGGAAGCGTTCGGCGACGCCGCGTAGATACAGAGCCAGCCGTGCCTCGAGGTCCATCGGAAGTTCCGCAACGCCTGCGCGAATTGAAGCGAGCACTCCCGCAACAAGGCCGTCGAAGTCCTTGATCGTCACCTCAGCCACGGCGGAACGGGTCAGTTCGAGCGTGCGGCCGACTCGGGCCAGCAGCCCGAATTCCAGTACCGCCTCGAAGCCGAGCCGGCTGTTCAGCAGCTTGCGACCGACCGGATTTGGATGGTCGGTCCAGAGCGATCGAACGGATTTCTCCCGCTCCAGGTCGGGCGGGATGAGACCGAACACGACGTCGCGTCCGCGTTGCGCGGCCTCGCCGAGCAAGGCGTCACCCAAGGAGTCGACGGTGACTTCGCCGTCATGGCTCTGCACGATCGACGACATCAGGGCGCGCAGGTTGAAGCGGTATGTGCGCGCGGTGAAGAACGATGCCCGGTGCGCGGCATCCTGCACGGAGTCAGCGAAGGCCAGCAGCTTTCGTTCCTCCACCGCCACGCGTGTTGATCCGAAGATCTCGCCGATGGCCACCGAAGCGAGCGATGCGATCTGCGTGCCGAGGAACCGGATCGCGTCGTCGGCCCCACACGAGGGGCATCCTTGATTCCTGGCCGCCGCGTCGTCGGGTGTGACGAGCACGCAGACACTGTGCTC
>JAYSSR010000089.1:0-19355 GCA_043720395.1 Acidimicrobiia bacterium | reverse complement strand
GGGCTCGGCCACCCCCTTGTCGCGGTACATCCGGTCCGCTTGCGGTACACAAGGCGCGCCCAAACGCACCGCGGACGCGCCGGATGTACCGCGACCTGCCGGCACCGCGGCCAGAAGCGGTCCGCCTAACGTTTGCGGCCATGAGTTTCACCTTTTCCGCCACGACCGTTGGATCTCCCGCCTGGGAGCGAGTCGCCGGACTTGCCGCCGCCAACCGTGAACGCCACCTACAGGACTTCTTCGCAATCGACGCTGACCGCGCCGATCGCTTCACCGTCACGGGCGGCGACCTGCGTCTCGACTACTCGAAGCACCGCGTCGACGCCGAGGTGATCACTGCGTTGCTCGACCTCTGCGACGCTGCCCAGCTGCGCGACCGCATCGAGTCGATGTTCACCGGCGAGCGGTTCAATACGACGGAAGACCGGGCTGTCCTCCACACCGCATTGCGAGCTGCCCGCGACACAAGCGTGATCGTCGATGGACATGATGTCGTTCCCGACGTCCACGCGGTTCTCGACCGCATGGGTGCGTTCTGCAATCGGGTGCGCAGCGGCGAGTGGAAAGGCGCAACCGGCAAGGTCATCCGAAACATCATCAACATCGGCATCGGCGGCTCGGATCTCGGACCCGCAATGGCCTACGACGCCCTGCGTGCGTTCAGCGACCGCTCCCGCTTGTTCCGGTTTGTGTCCAACGTCGACGGGGCCGATCTTCACGAGGCCACCCAGGGACTCGACCCCGCGGAGACGCTGTTCATCGTCAGCTCGAAGACCTTCACCACGATCGAGACGATCACGAACGCAACGTCGGCCCGCGACTGGATCGTACGCGCGCTTGGTGAATCTGCGGTCGCGCAACACTTCGTCGCCGTGTCCACGAACGCAGTGAAGGTCGCGGCGTTTGGCATCGACACGGCCAACATGTTCGGCTTCTGGGACTGGGTCGGCGGGCGCTACTCGATGGATTCGGCGATCGGCCTTTCGCTTATGCTGTCCATCGGCCCCGACGCATTTGGTGAAATGCTCGCCGGTTTCCGCACGATGGACGAGCACTTCCGGACCACGCCGTGGTCGCAAAACCTGCCCGCGATCATGGCCGTAATCGGCGTCTGGTACCGCAACTTCCTCGACGCCCAGAGCCACACGGTGCTCCCCTACGCACAGGAACTCTCACGGTTCCCGGCGTATCTGCAGCAGCTCGATATGGAATCGAACGGCAAGTCGGTGGATCGTGATGGCGAGCCGGTCGCCGTCGACACCGGGCCCGTCGTGTGGGGCACCCCCGGCACAAATGGTCAGCACGCTTACTATCAGCTGATCCACCAGGGAACGTCGCTGATCCCGGCCGACTTCATTGGATTCGTCACGCCAAACCATCCGCTCGTCCATCACCACGACCTGTTGATGTCGAACTTCTTCGCGCAGACCGAGGCGCTCGCGTTTGGTAAGTCTGCAGATGGAGTCGCGGCGGAGGGAAGCGCTGCCGCGCTGGTCCCGCATCGGACCTTCCACGGGAACCACCCCACGTCAACAATTCTCGCCCCGCAGCTCACTCCGAACGTGCTCGGTCAGCTGGTCGCGCTCTACGAGCACAAGGTGTTCGTGCAGGGCGTGATCTGGAACGTCAACTCGTTCGACCAGTGGGGCGTGGAGCTTGGCAAGGTGCTCGCGACCAACATCGGCCGCGAGCTCGCGCCATCGTTCGACGACGCAGCACTTGCCCACGACAGCTCCACCAACGCGCTGATCCGTCACTACCGCAGGGCGCGGCAGAGCGGCTGAGGGAGTGGCGCTCGGTGTCTACGACACGTAGTCGAAGTGCTCTCCGCGTCGGCGACGAGTCAACACGAGGCAGCCGATGCCGAACAGGAACAGCGCCGACGCCATAAGGAGCAGCGTCGAGGAACCGGTCACGGAAAGGCCGAATTCCTGCTCGATCTGAACGCCTTTGACGCCTGCCTTGTTGAAGCCGTAGTCCACCTCCAGGTGGGACTCGTTGCATCCAACGGTCACCGTCCGGGCCCTCGGACCGTTGGTGGGGCTCGTGGTCGACTGAATTTCGATGGTGTACGTTCCGGCGGGCAGCCCGTCGAAGCGGTAGAACCCATCGGAACCTGAAATCGCCTTCAGATTGAACCCTTGCGCGTTGCTCAACAGGACAACCGCACCGACAATCGGCTTCTCATTCGGGTCCGGCTTGCCGTTACCGTTGAAGTCCTTCCACACGTAATCGCCGATGGTTGCCGTCGTGCACACCGTCGGGCTCGTGGTCGAAGTCGTGGTTGTGGGAGCTGGCTGGGTCGTAGTTGTCCGCAGAGTTGTGGTCGTCGTTGTCGTCGCTAGGGTCGTCGCCGTTGACGGCCTCGTCGTGGTCGTGATCACAACGACCGGAGTGAATAGGAACAGGCCGAAGTCGACCGTGACGTTGGACAGATCGTCGGACGTCGCATCGGGGTGGCCGGGTGTTGCCCCCTCGCCGATTGGTTCAACGCCTCCCAGCGTTACCGTCGCTGAACGAATGATCGTCGCCGTCACGGCCGTGCCGTTGTCGTCGGAATCATTCACGTTCAAGTCGACGTCTGGCGCAGGCTCGTACTGGCTCACCGGACCGGTCGACGAGATGTAGCCCGTCGGGGTCACGATCTCAACAATGTAGTCACCCGCGGCAAGACCGGTGAAGAGGTAGTAGCCACCGCTCGACGTTGCCTGAGCCGCCAGCACGGTCCCGCTCGGACTCAGCAGCCGCACCGTGACAACGTCGAGACCGACCTCGGCACCATCGACCGTTCCGCTGTTGTTGGAGTCGATCCACACGAGGTTGCCGATGCTGTACGTACCCGGCGGGGTGGTCGTCGTGGTCGTGGATGTGGTGGATGTGGTGGATGTAGTGGATGTCGTGGATGTGGTGGATGTGGTGGATGTGGTCGATGTGGTCGACGAAGGTGCCGTCGACGTCGTAGTCGTAGTGGACGAAGGTGCCGTCGACGTCGTGGTGGCGGTGGTGGTCGTCGTTGGCATCGTCGTGGTCGTCGTCGATGTCACAACGGGCTGGGTGAACCCGAAGTCCACCGTCATGTTCGCTGCGTTGTCGGCGATTCCGGCACCCTGCGGATTCGGACCGCCGACGAGATCCGTCTCAAGCGTCGGCTCGGTCGGACCGCCCAGAGTGACAACAGCCGAGGTCGCAACGTTGCTCGTCCCGAGACCGTTGTCCGACGCCAATGCTGGCGTGGCATCAACGTCATCGTCGGGGCTCGGCGAGTCGATCGTGGAGGAGAAGTAGCCAACCGGACCAGTCACCCGGACTCGGTACCGCCCCGGCACCAGCCCGTCGAAGCGGTAGTAGCCACTTCCATCGGTGGTCGTCGTGATCGCGACCGCCGAACCATTGAGAACCGCAGCGCCCGAAGCGTCGAGGAGCTCGACGTTGACCGTTGCCGCACCAACCTCGGCACCGTCGATCTGCGAGTTGTCGTTCGTGTCGATCCACACTCGATTGCCCAGTGAATATGGCTGAAAGAAGCCAAGGTCAAAGGTGTGATCATTCGCACCGGCACCACCCGTGGTCAGAGAAATCACAGCGTCAGTGCCGACAAGCAGTGCATCGGAGTCGGAGTTGTCGCCGACCGTCGCATCCGCTTTGTTCGCCACGGTCAGAACCCGATTGATAAGCACGGACTGTGTTGCGTCGACAAGCACCTTGTACGAGGTCGCTGGGAACAGAACATCGACGAGGTTGTCGGCCGTGGAGGCGGTACCTCCGACGCTCGTGAACCGGTAGACGCCGTTCGTGTCGGTCGACGTTGTCCCGAGCAGCGTCGTGCCATCTGCCGCGTACAGGTTTACGGCGACGTTGGCGAGTGGGGCTTCGGCCGGGTTCTGGATGCCGTCATGGTTGGCGTCAAGCCACACTCGGTTGCCGATTTCGATCGGTGCCTTCCCGCAGAGCAGTTCGATGTCGCCGAGACCGTTCGCCTTGCCAAAGAAGCTCGCGGTGGTGTCTTGCAGCTGCAGTCCTCCGAGTCTTGCTCCATTTGCAGCTGAAACACTGTTGATCCCATTGGTGAATCCATTCGATGTCGGGTCAGCAGCGGTGTGAAACACGGTCGACCCAACGATCACGATCGAACCCATCGATGCATCGGGGTGACCGGTGTTTGCCGGATTTTCCGCCGCGTCGTAGAAGAACTCTCCGGAACCAGGACCCTGATTATTCCCAATTCCTGCGCCCACAAGCGCACCGTTGGTCGTTGACGCACACGACCCGTTTGACTCGAGCGTCCAGCCAGCGGGTTGGCGACACGCAAGCAGCAGATCGCCCTCAGCGGTGGCCGAATAGGTGATGTCATTGCCGAACTGCTCGGTCGAGTTCCCCGTCTTGTCGCCGATGCGGTCGCGTACGCCGATGACAAGGTCGCCGTTGCGGAACTCAAGGTCGGTGAGCATCGGCCCGTCGCTCAGAGGGTCCGTGTCGTTCCAGGTTGGCCATGGGCGCTGCGGACAGGCACCAGCAATATCCGCGCAGTACGCAGCCTTTCGCGGATAGGTGAAGTCGAACCGGAGCACCTCGTTCGCCGCGAACCCACCGGCAGCGATTGTCTGGCCGTCGAATACCCGCACCGTCGACCCCGGATTGAACGCCATCGCGTAACCGTCAAGGTCCGCCGCATCGGCCGTCGTCTCGGCGGAGCAGACGCCGCCCACGAACACCAACCCATCCTTGACCGCGAGTCCCATCGGACGGGGGTCAACACATCCGGAGGGGGACGTGATCGCGACATTCGTGACCGTCCCGGCGGTGGCACCGGCACCCGATCCGACAATCGGCACGGTATACAGCGCTCGATCACCCATATTGACCGCATAGAGGGCCGACCCGTCCTCGGCAATATCGATGTCACCGATCCCCTCTTTGCCTACTTTGCTCCAGATCGCATCGTCGGAGATGTACTTCGTTGATTCGTGCGCAGTCAGCGCGCCAGGCAATGTGACAAATGTTGAGGAGGTAGAACCACCGCCCGCCGTCATCACATAAATCGCGTTGACGTTGCCAGCGGCCCCATACTCCGTGTGGCGCTTGACGTAGGTACCCGCGTAGATGTTCCCATCACGTCCCGTCGCAATACCGTTGACGGCACCGACGGCGCTCGTGATTGCTTCGGACACGATTGTCCCGCCAAGCGACGAGGGCGTCGAGATCACGGCACGGTCATAGGTTGGGTTGCTGCCGAGTGTGAGACAGGCCGTGACGAGGTCCGGATTCGACTGGCAGTAGTCGCCTGGGTTGGCCACGCCATAGGTAACGTCGCTCGCGTTCAGGGCAGCGAACTGCACGCTCGACCCGGCACCCGCCGACGACATCGGTCCGGGTGCGAGCCACGAGGGCAGCGTCTCTTCGGACGCTTGCATGGTGGCGTCGCTGTTCAGGTCGAGGCCGTAGAACTCGACGCGGACGATGTCATCGCTCGACACACCCGCAATCGACCAGGTTCCGTCGGCTGCGGTGAGCGTCGGACCAAACGCAGTCTCCGTGTCGTCAACGGTGTTGAGCGCAGCGTCGGCACCAATGTTGTGGCCGAACGCCTTCACCCAGAGGTTTGCCTGCGGGGCCTCACCGACGTCTTTGATCCCGTCGAGATTCAGGTCACGGTAGACCGACCCGGCAACCGACCCGGTCGCAGCGCTGGCCGAAAGTACCGTCGTCGCAACGTAGCCAGCCGCGGGCACCGTGCTCGCAACGAGGGCAGCGACACCAACCAGACGCAGGCGCGAGCGACGGTGCAGGTCCTGCGACGGTCGGTTCTGATTCATTTTGCTCCTCACATGCCACGAACGGCGTTCCCCGCAATTTCGGACGTGTGGCGACAGGGCTGAAGCCGCGTTCGGTGTTGGCACCGCAATTGAGGCGATCGACCCAGGACATTTCACGCGCCCGGTGTCGCGACCTGACTTCTCGAACAACGAGACTGGACGCTCATGGGACTCATTGCTTCCGTCGGCCTCCCCGACGCGTCGACGCGACATCTTGTCGAGTTGGGCAGGCAGGCGGAGCATCTCGGGTTCGAGCGGTGCTGGGTCGCGGACGGCGGGCCCTCGGCACGTGACGTCTTCGTAACGCTGGCCGCCATGGCGCTTTCGACACGGACCATTCGGCTCGGACCATTCGGGGTCTGTCCGGACACCCGCCATCCCGCACTCGCCACGGCCGCCGTCTCGACGTTGCAGGAACTGAGCGACGGTCGCGCGTTTCTTGGACTCGGTACGTGCGACCGCGACACGCTGGATTCGCTCGGTATCGACGGGTCACATCCGGTGCGCGCAATGCGCGAGGCGCTGCAGATCTGCCGGTCCCTCCGAAACGGGGACGCCATCGACTACCGAGGCGAACACTTCTCGGTCACCGGAGCCGGCGTGCCGTTCGCAGATGCGACGGTGGAAATCTGGCTCGCCGCCCAACGTCCGAAAATGCTGAGACTGGCTGGTGAGTTGGCAGATGGGGTCGTGCTGCACAACGTCAACCGACACGAACTCGCCGACGCCGTGCGGGTCGTCCGTGACGCGGGTGAACGAGCCGGTCGAGCGCCGCGTCTTTGCTGGTCAGCGGCGATCGTCACGAGTGAGGCGGAGATGGCAGCACGGATTGCGACCCACCCCGACATGGGTGAGGTCGTTCGCGGCACGCCAGAGCAATGTGCCTCCGAACTTGGGGAGATCATGGCTCGAAGCGGAATCGACGAGTTTCTTCTCGCCGTCACCGACCTTCGCTTCGCTGTCGAGGCGATGGAAAGTGGCATGGACGTCCTCATCCGGATCTGACCTCGCATCTGATGTGGTTACACCGCAAACCCCCGGGCCTGCGAGAGTGTCGGGGTGAGCACCTCGATCCCGTACGACCCGGCCCCGACCGCCACACCGATGGCACCGATTCCCGCGGCGACGGTGATCCTGGTCCGCGATGCAGAGCCCGGCGTCGAGGTGCTGATGCTCAAGCGCACGGGCGGCGGCGCGTTCGGCGGGTTCTGGGTGTTCCCGGGAGGACGCGTCGACGCGGATGACGCCGACGAGTTAGCTGCCGCCGTGCGAGAGGCCAAGGAGGAGTCGGGTATCGACCTCGACGAGTCGAGCTTCGTGCGCTTCTCGCATTGGATGCCGCCTCCCGTGGAGATCAAACGATTCGCCACGTGGTTCTTCGTCGCCCGCGCCCCGCATCTGCACGACGTGGAGATCGATCAGGGTGAGATCGTGGACCACGCCTGGGTGCGCCCGACCGAAATGCTGGAGCGGCGCGAGCGCGGTGAGATCGAACTCGCCCCGCCAACATTCGTGAGCCTCGCAATCATAGGCGCGCATAACAATGTGGATGCGGTGCTCGCCGAGGCGCGTGATGCGGAGCCCTTCCTCTATCGGACGCTGCTCCATCGCTACGACGACGACGCCATCGGAAAGCGTGCGTTCACGATGTGGGACGGCGACGTTGCCTACCACGACCCGTCGCTCGTCGACCTTCCCGGCCCACGTCACCGCGTGGAGATCACTGCTTCGCCATGGGTCTACGTACGCGAACTCTGAGCGGGCCCTGCGCGCGTGGGGGTCACACGAGACCCGTGGGGTCCACTTCGTCGGGCATTCGCAAGTCGCCACGTGGCGACACGCTGACGGAGCCCACTTTCGGAGACGGTGGCAGCGTGGTGCGCTTGAATTGCTGGAGATGGAACCGCGTGACGAACACTCCGAGCCAGCGATCGATCGTGGCAGCGTCGTACGTTCCGGCAAACGCGAGATTCGTAAGTGCACGTATCTTCGCGATGGTGGAACCGTTGCGCAGGAAATGCCAGAGGAAGAAGTCGTGCAGCTCGTAGGGACCGAGCACGTCCTCGGTCTCCTGCACGATGTTGCCCGCAGCGTCCGGCGGGAGGAGCTCCGGCGAGACGGGCGTGTCGAGCACGTTGCGAAGCACCTCTGCTGTCTTCGGCTCGGCGACATGATCCGCGTACCAGCGCACGAGGTGACGGACCAGCGTCTTCGGAACACCAGCGTTCACGCCATAGTTCGCCATATGGTCGGCGTTGTAGGTGCACCAGCCGAGAGCCAACTCGCTCAAGTCGCCCGTGCCGACCACGATGCCGCCGACCTGGTTGGCAACGTCGAAGAGGATCTGCGTGCGCTCTCGCGCCTGGGAGTTCTCGTAGGTGACGCGGTGATCGTTCGGGTCGTGGCCGATGTCCGCGAAGTGCTGTTTGACGGCCTTGTCGATCGGGATCGAACGGGCCTCGATGCCGAGTCCGGCCATGAGATCGTCGGCCGCGTTACGGGTCCTTGCGGAGGTACCGAAGCCGGGCATCGTGATCCCGAGGATCGAGTTCGGGGAGCGTCCGAGTCGCGAACACGCCTCGACGGTGACGAGCAGTGCCAGAGTCGAATCGAGCCCGCCCGACACGCCGATCACGCACCGCTGCGCGTTCGCGGCCATCAGCCGGCGGGCGAGACCCGTGGACTGGATGGCGAGGATCTCGCGGGCGCGTTCGTCGCGGGTCGCATGGGCGTCGGGCACGAACGGGTTGCGGGGTAGCGTCCGGGTCAGCGTCGTAAGGCTGGGAGCGACGGGTTCGCCCATCACGTCGACCGTGCCGTTCGGCGTCGGCGCGGTCGACCAGGTGATGTTGCGGGCGCGCTCGTTGGCCAGATGGTCGAGGTCGATGTCGGCGTGGCACGACGCGCCGTCGAGGCGGAACCGCTCGCCTTCGGTGAGCACCGTCCCGTTCTCGGCGATGAGCGTGTGGCCGCCGAACACGAGGTCCTTCGTCGACTCGGTCGGTCCCGCGCCGGCATAGACGTAGGCGACGTGGAGGCGTGCGGATTGGTTCGTGACCAGCGTCCGCCGATACTCCGCCTTCGCGACGAGTTCGTTGCTCGCCGACGGGTTCACGATCACGTTCGCGCCCGCCAACGCGAGTCGCCCGCTGGGCGGCTCCGGTGCCCACAGGTCCTCGCAGATCTCGACGCCGAGGCGGATGCGTCCGAAGTCGAAGACGGCGTCGGCGGTGAGGTCGAACACCTGCGTGGCCGAGCCGTTGGTCAGCTCGATGGTCTCGTAGGCGCCTGCGCCGGGCGTGAACCAGCGCCGCTCGTAGAACTCGCCGTTGTTCGGGAGGTGCTGCTTCGGGACCGCCCCGACGATGCGGCCCTCCTGGAGCACGACTGCCGCGTTGTACCTGCGGCCCGTTCTGGCTCGGAGGGGCGCGCCGATCACGAGGACGGTCGCGAGGTCGGCGGTCGCCGCTGCGAGGTCGAGGAGTGCGCGCTCGGAGCGCTGCTGGAGGTCGTCGGTGAGGAAGAGGTCCTCGCAGGTGTAGCCCGTGAGAGAAAGTTCCGGGAAGACGGCGAGGGTTGTCTGCTGACCGTTCGCCTTGCGCGCCCACGCGGCGATTTCGGTGACGTTGCGGTCGGGCCGCGCGATGTGCACGACCGGTGAGATCGCGGCGACCCGGAGGAACCCGTGCTCGGCCCAGTTGACCGGCGTCGCCTTGGCGGTCCGCTTGCCGGTGGGATTCTTCGACGCTGCGGAACGGGGGGAGGCCACCCGTCCACCGTACCGCCCACCCCCGTCCACCCAGGTGACACTTCCCGAGCGATGGAGCCGAGCCCAGCAACCCGGGTCTTGGGGGTATGCCTGCCCCCAGCTACCTCGGGCCGCTCCGCTCGCCGAGACGAGTGGCGGCGCAGCGCCACATCGACGGCACAGCGTGTCGTTGTGGCGTCGATGTGGCGCTGTGGCCGCAGTGGTCCGTTCAACCCACACTGCGCCGACGAAACGTCACCCAGGCCGTTGCCGCGCCCCGGGCGGATCGTCAACGTCAGCGTCGGCGTGGGTGACTTCGACGTCACGCAGCAACGTGGCGATGTCTTCAATGGACGGCCCACCATCAGCCTGGTACTTCAATTCGGGGTGGATGCCGAGTGCCTGGCAGCAATCCTCCTGGTGGACTCGCCGCATCTCACCGTGCAGTAGCAGCCGGTCGTAGCGAGTCACCACGAGTGCGCGTTCGTCGTCGAATCGCAGTACCCGCGACTCCACGACGCGCAACCCGAGCTGGCGGGCGGCGTCCAGGCAGAGGTGTTCGTTGATGTCGTGGTCGACGAGACCCGCGATCCCCGGCTTGAAGATGTGCGTGGTCGGTCGTGATCCCGCTGGGATGCCCCAGCTCGCCGTCGATCCGTCGTAGGCAAGAGCAATCTTGGCTTGTGCTCCGGCGAGGCTCCAGTGCCCGCGGGCTTGCGGATGCCAGGCCGTCGCGTCGGCTCGGACGGTGCGCAGCAGCGCAGCTACGCCATCAGTGCCCAGCGGCTCAAACGTGCCAGCGTCGGCGTCCTCTGACGCTGTGCCGGGTTCGAGGTATTGGGCTGCGCCCGCAACGTCCGCGCCGACACCTCGAAGGATTCCGAAGACATCGGTGGCGGAACACTGGTTCGCCTTGGCCCAACGTTCGAGGACGCGGTCGTTGTCCGGCAGGAGACCCCAAAGGTAAGCCGCCACCCGTTTTCCGGAATGGACGCTGGCGGCCGGCAGCATCGACACCGACAACGGTGTCGAATCAGGGTCCGATGACCAGTCCTCGTCGTAGATGATCCGAAGACTGCGGCGATCGGCACCATCGAGGACGCCGACGCGTCGGCCGTCCATCGAGATCTCCAGCTCGCGACCGTCCATCAGCGGAGAAGCTCGTCGAGGTCGACGCCACCGTGCGAAACGGGTGCTTCTATGACGTCGGCCACGAGGCCCAGCGTCGCGAATGTACGGATGACCAGCGAGAGTTCGGCACGGGACTTGCCCTGCTCGATCGCGATGACCCAAACGCGACTGACGCCTACGGTGTCCGCGAGCTGAGCTTGGGTCCAGCCCAGCTTTCGCCGTCGCTCACGGATGACGGCACCGATTTCCCTCGCCGTTCGAGCGTGCATGATGTAAGCGTACGCTGACTCCATGTTAATGTCAATGATCGCTGACATTTCCCAATGTCAGCGATCGCGGTCACCTGCGGACCGATTCGACGAGTGACGCCACAGCGCCAGCCTGCAGCAGAATTGTTGTTCCCAGCGCAACATTTCGACCGAGTCCCTTTGGCCGCCGCAGCTTCCGTGCTCTCAGTAGCGCTGAGCGCACATCGACCCAGGCGCGGCCGCATGCAGCGCTTCGGCGACGTCCTCGCCCAACCCGATTCCGACGCACCCGACGTCGCCGCACCCGGCCAACCCGATCTCAAAACCGATCAACACAACGGAACGCAACCCAACGAAGGAGCACTTCCATGACCATCACCGATCTCCGCAAGGACTCGACCGCCCTCACCATGACCGTCACCAGCGAATGGGATGCCCCGATCGACCGCGTGTGGCTCCTCTGGGCCGATCCGCGAAAGCTCGAACGCTGGTGGGGCCCGTCCGCGTCGGGTGGCGTCCGCAAAGTCGGCCGCCCATCTATGGCCGTACGGCGGACCCGCACGCTTCGTGAACCGAAACCGAGTGCTACCGAATCTCGATGACGCGGGCCAGGTCGGTCGGCGCGCCCCGCTGGGAGCCCGTGCCGGCAAGGGCCACCACGAGGTCGCCCGTCGCCACCAAACCCGCCTTCGTGGCCGCTTCGACCGCCACCCAGATCATGTCGTCGGCGGACTTCTGCTCCCCGATGAAGATCGGCGTGACACCCCACGAGAGCGCAAGGCAGTGCACCGAACGCGCGCTCGGCGAGGCCGCGATGAGCCGGGACAGCGGACGGAACCGGGCCATCGACCTGGCCGTGTCGCCGCTGCGCGTACAGCATACGATGGCGTCGGCCTCAGCGTCTTCCGCAGCCTGCCAAGCCGCATGGCTCAAGGCCTGAGTGATTCGCAGACGCCGCTCGACAGGCTCGGCGCGCTGGGTTCGACCGAGACGCGACGCCCACGCCCGATACGACGCCTGTTGCTCTGCGCGCAGACAAATCTCCGACATCGTCCGCACGACCAGCGCGGGATCGTGGCCGACTGCGGTCTCGCCGGACAGCATCACTGCGTCGGTTCCGTCGAACACCGCGTTGGCGACGTCGCTCACCTCGGCGCGGGTCGGCGACGGTGCCGTGATCATCGTCTCCAGCATCTGTGTCGCCGTGATAACCGGGACGCCCGCCTCGACACACGTGCGGATGATCCGCTTCTGGATGTGCGGAACGTCGGCGAGATCGCAGTCGATGCCAAGGTCACCGCGTGCGACCATGACCGCGTCCGACTCCGCTATGATCGAGGCGAGCGCGTCACCCGCTGCGTCGCCGGTTTCGATCTTGGCGACGAGCAACGGCGGGTTCGGCACATGGGCAACAGCGGCTGCCACGAGGCGCATGTCGTCGGCTGTCCGCACGAACGAGACTGCGAGAAAGTCCACGTCGGCCTCCGCCATCGTCTTCGCGAGCACGAGGTCTTCGGGCGTCGGCGTCCGCAGGCGCAGTCGGGTTGCGGGCAGATGGACACCCGGACGCCCAGCAACCCGTCCACCGGTCAGTATCAGCGCAGTTGCGGAAATGGCATCGACCGCAGTAATACGCGCGCTTATGGCACCATCGCCGATCACAATGCGGTCGCCGACCGCGAGGTCCTCCAGCAGCGTCGGATAGTCGACCTCGATCAGGTCCGCGCTCGACGAGTCGTTGCCCGGCCTCAGCTCGAACGACTCGCCCGCAACCAACTGCGCGCTCTCGCTTCCGAAGCTTCCGGCTCGCACCTTCGGGCCCGGCAGATCGGCGAGCACCGCCACCACGCGGCCGATGTCCGCAGCCGCCTTGCGTACAGCGACCACTCGTGCAAGGTGCTCCTCGACGGACCCGTGCGAGAGGTTCAGCCGCACCACATCGACGCCTGCCGCGAGCAGAATTCTCAGCGCCGCCGGTTCGGTGCACGCAGGGCCGATTGTCGCAACGATCTTCGTCCGGCGGTCATGTTCGTGGGTCACGACCCAATATTCTGCTCGCTCATTTCGACCGTTTGCGCAGGTGGAGCGTGACCAGCGCAAGCAGCGGAGCGAGCGCTGCGAACCGGAACGCCGCCGGCAGCCCGGAGTTGCGAGCTACCGGTCCGATCACAAGACCCCCGATGCCAGCGCCGACCTCGAAGAACATGCCAAAACTGCCGAACAGCACGGCCCGTTCGGCCGGGTCCTTCAGTTGCGCGAGGGCCAACGCGGACAGTGCCGGGAAGTTCAGGGCGACTCCGATGGACATCACCGCAGCTCCGACCGCGAGCCCGATCGCGGTATCTGACGACCCCAGTACGAGCAGCCCCGCCGCGACCATGACCGCCGCAGCGGAGGCGGTTCGTCGGAGCCCGAAACGCTCCGGAAGCTTCGCGCCGACGAGTCGGATACCGAGCGAAACGACGCTGTACACGATGAAGAGCATGGCGGCATTGGCCATCCCAACTTCATCTGCGCGCAGAGCAATGAAGTTCGACCAGGCGCTCCACCCGAGAATCACCAGGCCAAGCGTGAGGCCCGGTAACAGCGCAGCGGGGTGGAACAGTTCCTTTGCCTTCAATCGACCCTTCCGGTCGGCGAGTCCCGGCACCCAGTCGCCGTGGACCATGAAACTCAACGCGCCAGAGATGAGGGACGCAGCCAACGCGACGAGCACCGCCACGTCGAATCGACCCGATCGTGCGAGCGGCTCAGTCAGCAGCGGTCCGATGCCGATGGCGAGAAAGATCGCGGCCGATGAGAGCGACACCGCTTCGGCTTGGCGGTGCGCGGGAGCATTGGCGGTGGCCAGCGTCCCAAAGGCCGTCCACACCAGCGCCTCGCCGACCGATGCGAACACCCGTGAGACGCCCAGCACCGCGAGATTCGGCACGCGCCACATCAGAGCGAAGCCAGTAACGGCAAAGACCGACCCGGCGATGCCGAGGGTGCGGGCCCCTCGTCGAGAGATCAACGACAGCAGTGGGCGGCACACGATCGCAGCGACGGAGAACACCGCCGAGAGGCGTCCGACATCGGCCCGATCGCCACCGAGACCATTCGTGACGAGGCGCGGCAGCAGCGGGATGCTCGCGCCGATCGCGAGATACAGGAAGAACGTCATCAGAAACCCGATCACGAACGGGCGAGTCACGATTCGCCCGTCAGGTGTCACCTACCGAGGTTGCCACAGTGGCCAGCCGCCGGGCCATCGGGCACGGCGCGACGAACCCGGCGCGACGAACCCGGCGCGGTACATCGTGCGACCTCGGGACGCGAAATCCCACGTCAAACGCGTCCCAAGATCACCAGTTGCACGCGACATGACACGCCGGCCGCGAACAAGCTCAGACCACCTGGGCGATCCAAGCAGCGATGCGCTCCGCCGCGTCATCGCTCCACCGGTGGCCGCCGGGGTACGTCTGCAACGTGACGTCGATCCCGGCCTTGTCAGCCGACCGAGTGAGCGTCTCTGCGTAGAACACGTCCACGACCTCATCGTCCTCGCCATGCAGGAGCAGCAGCGGTGGCGCACCCGCCGAGACCAGCACGCCGATTGGGAGGAAGCCACCGGCACACACGGCTCCGCGCAACGACATCGTCGGGTCCATCGCCGCTGTCAGCGCCAGTGCACCGCCCTGTGAGAAGCCGATCAGGATCGACCCGTCCAGATCGACCCGGCGACGCAACGCAGCGAGCGCGGCCACGGCCTCCGAGTCGCTGCCCTCCCCCATCCACCAGGCATACGTTCCGGGGCCGACGTCGCAGCTCCCAAGCGGCACAATGACCTCAGCGTCGGGAACCAGCGCGACCAACGAGGCGGAGAGTTCGGTCAGCCGTTCCGGCGCACTGTCGTGGCCGTGGAGAAGCACGAGACGCATGGGACGATCATCGCACGTGCTGCCCTTTCCGACGTTGGGAACATCAGCCACCCCGGAGGTAGCCAATCTTCCCAACATTGCAAGAGCACGCGGACGTTGGGAACATCAGCCACCCCGGAGGTAGCCAATCTTCCCAACGTCGTCAAGGGAATCGACGCGGGTCGAACCAACCCCCGCCAGTAGCCTTGTTCCCGCCATGAGCACCGACGACGCCCCCACTCCGCCCGCTCTGCAACCCGAGACGCTCGCGATCATGGCCGGGCGCAAGGACTCGGGCGGCGCACTGGCCCCAACCATCTGGCCCTCAACAACGTTCGAAATTGGCTCGCCACTTCAGACTGCCATGATCGCCAAGACGCCACGCACCACAAAGTTCTACGCCCGCCACGGCAACCCGTCGGTGCGGGCCTTCGAGGACGCCATTGCCGAACTTGAGGGCGCAGACGCATCGCTCGCGTTCGCTTCGGGCATGGGTGCGCTCTCGTGTGCCATCCTTGCCTTCTGCCCCACGGGGTCGCACATCGTTGCGCAGAAACAGATGTACGGCGGCACGCTGCAATACCTCGGTGTCGTCGCAGCCCGCCTCGGCATCGCCTACACGCTGGTCGACGTTACGAAGCCGGGCGCGTTCGCCGAGGCTGCCGCCAGACCCGGCACGACCCTGCTGCTCGCCGAGACGCCCGCCAACCCACGAGTCGATCTTGTCGACCTCGATGAAATCGCCGCGATTCAAGGCCCGATCAAGCTCGTCGACGCCACCTTTGCGACGCCGCTCGGCCAACAAACGCTCCGTCCCGGCATTGACCTCTCGATGCACTCCGCCACGAAGGCAATCGCCGGTCACAACGACGCATGCCTCGGCGTCATCTCCGGGGAAACTGATGTGATCGACTGGCTGTGGGGCTACACCATCCTGCTCGGCGCAACGGCCTCACCGCACGACGCCTCGAACGGTCTCCGAGGCCTGCGCACCCTTGGCGTTCGTCTGCAGCAGCAATCAGTAAGTGCGCTTCATATCGCTGAAGAACTTGAGAAGGGCGCTGGCGTCCGGTGGGTTCGACACCCCGGGCTCGCATCGCACCCGCAACACGAACTCGCCGTCCGTCAGATGCGTCGATTCGGCGGCCTGCTCACGTTCGACCTAGATGGTGGTCGCGAGGCCGCCGCGGCATACATGGAGCGCGTTCGCGTCGCCCGAATTGCAACGTCGCTCGGTGGCCCGGAGACGTTGCTCACGCACCCGGCCACGACCAGTCACGCCGGGCTCGATCCCGACGAGCTCGCCGATGCGGGAATCTCGGAAGGCACACTCCGGCTCTCCGTCGGGCTCGAAGATACCGACGATCTCGTGCGAGACCTCGTCGCCGCGCTCGGCTGATCGAGCGGCTCACGCCGGGCCACGCGTCCGGGCGAATTGCCCAGGACCGCCCGAAACCCCAGCGAAAGCCCTCCGGCCACGCAGGGACTGAACGCGCCTGCAATCACGCGCAGCCCGTCCGCGACTTTTCGACGTACAGATACTCGTAGCCGGGGCCAACCGCCACACACATCTCCAAGGAGAGACAATGTCCATTGCCACCATCGAGTGGAGTTCCGGGATTCAAAACGCATGGGACGACGTGGCCACGTTCGTTCCCAAGCTGATCGGCTGTCTTGCCGTTCTGATCATCGGCCTGTTCGTTGCGAAGATGATCCGCAAGATCCTCCGCCGCGTTCTCACCGCCGCCAAGGTCGACCACGTGGTCGATCGTTCGGGCTTTGGCCGCACCCTCAAGCAGAGCGGAATCGGCTCGGCTTCCGATGTCATCGTGAAGGTCCTCTACTTCGGCCTCGTGCTGCTCGTGCTCCAGATCGCCATCGGCGTCCTCGGCCCGAACCCGATCTCCGACGCCCTCAAGTCGATGATGGCCTACATCCCGAAGATCGCCGTTGCCATCGCCATCCTGTTCGTGACGGGCATCGTCGCCGACAAGGTCGGTGACGTCGTGCGGACGGTCACCGGACGCCAGAGCTACGGCTCGTTCGCCACGAAGGCCGCCGTTGCCGGCATCTGGCTGATCGGTGGATTTGCCGCTCTCGACCAGATCCAGGTCGCCAAGGACGTTGTGGACACGCTGTTCCGCACGGTCATCGCGAGCCTCGGTGCGATCCTCGTGATCAAGTTCGGCGTCGGCGGAATCTGGGCAGCTCGCGACCGCTTCTGGCCGCGCGTCTATGACGCTGTGGGCGCACCGCAGAAGTCCAGCGACTGACGTTCGCTCCTCGGCCACCCGGCCACTTGCTGTGAATACTGTCCCGACTGAATAAAAGGAATGACGAGTGGGTGCGGGTTTCCCGCACCCACTCCTCCCACCACATGAGCGAACAAGATTCACCCCCAACCCGCCCGGTTATCGGACGACCGATCGAGGACTATCTGGCGTCGCCCGCGAGCACTTCAACTCGCGACGAAGCTAACATCACCGACGACGCGACTGTCGCCGAACGTCGCCGAGGGGTCGGCGTACTGTTCCCGGAGATTCCTGTCGACGCCGAGCGTCAAGTCCTCGGTGCGGGTCTCATCATCGGCGCGATTACCTTCACCGCCTTCATGGGCTGGGGTCCGATCGGACGCTGGCTCAACGGCCATGTCTCAACCGGCAAGCCCGCTGCCGTTGCCGCTGCACCGAAGCGAGGGTCGAACGTCTCCGTGCTCGTCCCGGCCGTTCCCGCAGTCGCACTGCCCAACGTCAGCGCCCCGGCTGTCACGGCCCCGGACGTTACGGTCCCCGCCGCGCCCGAGGTGACGCTGCCGGTGGTCGCGGCCGAAACGCTTGCCCTGCCGGTGGCCACCGAGGCCTCGCTCACCCCCGTCACCGAGCCAACGCCCGTGGCGGTCGCACCTGTCTCGGAGACCGAACCAACAGTGCTCGACGACCTCGCGATCGAACCAACGATTGCCGTCGAGGTCGGCTGACCAACGGCGTTGCTGCCGACCGCTACCGGTGCATCGCCGCACAAGGTCTTCGCGTGACGCCTCGCCCTGAACCCGGCGTCGCAAGCATGATCGATCCGACGTCACGCGAGGAACTTCCGCTTGCGTGCACCGGTCGGCAACAATGACCACCATGGTTGCCAAGTTCACCGGATTCTCCCCCGCTGCCTTCGACTTCTACGAGGGTCTCGAAGCGGACAACACCAAGACGTATTGGCTCGATCACAAGGCGACCTTCGACGAACACGTCAAGAGCGCCATGCAGACGCTGCTCGACAGCTTCCCCGCCGGTTGCCAGCCCTGGCATGTTTTCCGCCCTAACCGTGACGTGCGTTTCGCGAAAGATAAGTCCCCATACAAAACCCAGTACGGTGCCGTCAACCAGACCGACGCTTCGACGCTGCACTATGTCCAGCTCTCCGGCTCGGGCGTGATGGCAGGGGCTGGTGCCTACATGCTGGCGTCGGATCAGATCGAACGGCTCCGGGCAGCCGTTGCCCACGACGTCCACGGACCGGCCCTTGAGAAGATAATCAGCACGCTTACGAAGAAGGGGTACCGGGTCGAGCCGGGCGGCTCCGAGCCGTTGAAGACCGTTCCGAGGGGTTACCCGAAGGACCACGAGCGCATCGAGCGGTTGCGTTGGAAGGGATGCATTGCGGTCGTGGAAATACTGGACGAGCACGCGATGACGTCGCCCGATGTCCGCGACACCATCCTTGCCTTCTGGAAGGCGGCCGGTCCGCTCAACGTCTGGCTCGACACCCACGTGGGGCCGAGCGGTCACGAACCGGACGGCCGATGACGGCCGCAGGCCTTGACCCTTCGAACTTCCCCGAGCTGGGCGACGTCCTCGTCTCCGAGGCCGAACTCTCGCAGACCGTACGCGAACTGGGTGCGCGGATCACGGCTGATTACGCCGATCGGCGTCCACTGCTCGTCGGCGTCCTGAAGGGCGCGTTCGTGTTCATGGCCGACCTTGCCCGCGCCATCGGGGTAAGCACCGAGGTCGACTTCATGGCGGTCTCGTCGTACGGGGCATCGACGACATCGAGCGGCGTCGTACGGATCGTGAAGGACCTCGACACCGACATCGCTGGGCGTCACGTGATCCTCGTGGAGGACATCGTGGACTCCGGCCTCACGATGACGTACGTGCGCGAGCTTCTGCTGTCGCGCAACCCTGCGAGCGTAGAAGTGTGCGCATTGCTCGTGCGTGAGTCGGCCGAGCACATCGACCTCAGTACGTTGCGCTACCTCGGCCGCACGATCCCCGACGACTGGGTGGTCGGCTTCGGCCTCGACTGCGCTCAGCAATGGCGCAACCTCCGCGACGTCCGCATCTGGACCGGCCCGAAGTAGTCAGACGCCATGACAAGGAAAGCGGGTCTAGCGGGGCCAACCGAATATCGAACTGTAAGGCGTGCACAAAGCAACATGACGTGGTGCCGGGAAGGCCCCTGGCCTCAATCCTGTGCACGGGCACACAACACCAAGTTGTGCCGAGCTCAGCCAGACCCA
>JAYSSR010000088.1:0-64171 GCA_043720395.1 Acidimicrobiia bacterium | reverse complement strand
CCACACAGCCCCGCAACCACCCCTCCGCACCCAACACCCACCCCACAACCCCACAGCCCCACAGAACCAACAGCCCCTACCCAATCGGTGGATTCAGGTTTAGGTCTTGGGCTTGCGCCTCCAGATGTTGGGTTTGGCGCAACAGACGCTCGATCTCGGCAATGCCGGCGAGATGGTCGGCTCGGAGGCCGTCTTCTCTCGCGAGTGACGCAGCTGCATCACGTTCGCGTCGTGCACCCGACTCGTCGGGTTCCCGTTCCGACATAGTGGTCCAGTACTGCTCGACACCAGCAGATTGCCGCAAGAGTGCCCGTACCACGATCTCCTGGCGACGGGAAGTCCAGCCTGGGGCTCCAAATTGCGCCCACCATTTCCACTGCTGCGCGGCTCGCTCGTTGGTGGACAACATTCCGTAGACGGACGTCGGGAAATGTAGTTGGGTCCAGACGGGCACGGTCGTCGCCCGAACCCACGATTCGCCAAGCCATTGCTGGTACATCCAGTGGTCGGTGTAGTGGCCGGCTGGGGTCGTCCTCCACCCGTACGGCAGGCGGTGGTAGGAATCCAACCGGTGAGCCATCTCGGTTAGCGAGACCCGACTTGACCCGCTGAGTTCGATCGCCCGGCCCGTCGGGTCGCCGAGATCGATCCCGGACACGCTCAACATTTCGTCTGCGAGCAGCGCCGTAGAAAGCGAGACGGCGAGATCGTGTTGATCGAGAGCCGCAATCAGCAGCTCGGCGTGGTCGGGCATCCAGATGTCGTCATCGGAGAGGTAGAGCACGAACTCCGCGTCGGCTGACCGCAGAACCTCGTGCCGGTGCGGCTCGCCGGTCCTCGGGCTCTTCGGAAATGCTCGGTAGGAGACCCGCAGCTCGTTCTCGCAAATCTCGTCCATGAGCGTCGCCGTTGAAGCCGGTGCACCATCACCGATCACCACGATCTCGAGGTCCTTCACCGTTTGATTCAGCGCGGCATGGATGGCGGGGCGAAGAGTCTCCCCGTGATCGAAGGTCGGTATGAGAACGATTGCCTTTGTCACGCAGAAACTCTCGCCGCTCTCGAAAGCAGTTCATCGATGATCTCGACATGACGAGCACCGTCGTTGGCGCCAGCGCGTGGGAGTGCACCGCCGGCTACGAATCCGACGAACTCGCGAAGTTCAGCCAGAAGCGGCATCTCCCCGGCGATTTCGAGGCGACGGATTGGTCCGAATGACCCGTCGGGTGCCTGCGCGTGCAGGACGACCTGGGTTGCATAACCATCATCGAGCACCGCGACCGCTTCGGTTCCGAACACGATGACTTCTCGCTCCTTTCGCGGGGCTCGGGAGAATGACTCGATCACTACCCATGGGTCCGAGCCGAGCCGAGCGGTTATCCCGCTGATCAAGTTGGCGCTCCAATCGGCGACCACGTCCTGAATCGGCGGAATCGAGCCGATGAGTTCCTCGATGATGGCGAGGTCATGTGGGAGCAACGTCCAGGGGGCCGTCACGTCGCGATGTTTCGATCCTGGTTCGTTCCGGCGAAGTCGGAGACCGACGATGGCACCGAGGGTGCCGTCTCGGACCAGTTCCGCGAGCAACGCCACGCCAGGGTGGTAGCGCCACTTGTCCATCACGAACAGCTGGCCAGCGGCTCGATCAGCGAGTTGTCGAGCGACTGCTGGGTTCGTACACATGGGCTTCTCGACGAATATCGGCCGACCAGTTGGCAGGAGTTCCAGAATCGCCGTCGCATGATGCGACGCCTCGGTAACGACGACGTATCCGTCTGGGTCGGCTGAAACAAGTTCGGAGATCGTCGAAACAACCGGCCGTGCGCCACCGTCGAACGCGCGTTGTCGCGACGTTGCGTGCCGAGCGGCGACCGACACGTCGCATCCCAAAGCCCGCAGATCTCGAAGAACGAAAGCGCCCCAGGGTCCACATCCCACCAGACCCATCAACATGAGGCAGGATACCCAAAACAATTCAACGTCCGTGGAATGCTGCCGGAGTGGAAAATCCCCTTGCCAAACTCCAGCAACGGACCTCCCCGATCGACGATGTGATCGTCGCCGGACTTCCCGCAACCGGGGATGCACGGGGCACCTTGACGGTCTTCGGTCGATTCGGGTGGTTGCCCGACGCCGTTGTTCAATGGAACGTGTCCTCATCCGGTAGCCACGTCATGAGGGGCGTTCACGCCCACCGCCGTCATTCCGATTGGGTCGTTGCCGTTTCGGGGCAGTTGGTGATCGGTCTCTATGACCTCCGAACGACCTCTGGGACGCGAGGGCAATCGGCGGTCATCGTGGTCGAGCCGTCGCCGCACCAGGTGAACGCTGTGTTCATTCCCGTCGGCGTTGCGCACGGGTTCTATAGCCCGCACGCCTCCATCCACCTGTACGGCACGAGTGAAGAATGGTCCTCGGACGACGAACTCGGATGCCGGTGGGACGATCCGGACCTCGGTCTCGACTGGCCGTTCTCCGAAGATGCTCAACCGCTCATCTCGCTTCGAGACGCTGAAGCCCAAACACTGACGACGCTCCTCGCGGCCGGTTGGTAAGACTCCGCCTGCCATGGGCGAACGGCGGACCTACCCTGGCGGGATGGCTGCCATCACCCTTGCTGAGGCGCAGCAGTTCGTGGTATCGAACTGTTCGCGTCTGCCCGTCGTCCAGATGCCTGTCGGACAGGCCCTGGGCTGTGTGCTTGCCGAGGACGTCGTTTCTCGCGAGGCGGTGCCACCGTTCGCCAACACCGCGATGGACGGATTCGCCGTGCGCGCTGCCGACGTAGCCAGCGTCCCGGTTGAATTGCCGGTCATTGCGACGCTCGCGGCTGGCGGTGAACCCCTGGTGCCGGTCGGACCCGGTCAGGCGGTACGCATCATGACGGGTGCCGCGATGCCCGCCGGGGCGGACGCGATCGTTCCGATCGAGAACACCGATCCCACCGCACCGTCAACTGTGGTTCGCATTCTCCAGTCCTCACCGGAAGGTGCGTCGATCCGACACGCAGGGGAAGACGTTCAGATCGGCCAGACCGTGTTCCGAGCCGGGGACACGCTCAGCGCCGGTCATCTCGGCGTGCTCGCAAGCATCGGCCTCGTGACCGTTCCCGTGTACCGCCGTGTCCGCGTCGGCGTTCTCTCGACGGGCGACGAACTCATTGCGGCACCGGCACCATTGCGACTGGGCCAGATCCGCGACTCGAATCGCTGCACGTTGCTGGCCCTTCTGACGCTTGCCAACGTCGAAGTGGTCGACTTGGGCGTTGCGCGCGATACGGAGTCTGAGATCCGAGAACGGGTTCTTGCGGGAATCGAAACCTGCGACGCGTTGGTGACGAGCGGTGGCGTCAGCGTCGGCGACTTCGACTTCGTCAAGGTGGTTTTGGATCAGCTCTCGACGGCGAGCGCGCAGCCAATGCGATGGATGCAGATTGCGATTCGTCCGGCGAAGCCTCTTGCATTCGGTCTGATCGCGGGGAAACCGGTGTTCGGACTCCCCGGGAACCCCGTGTCGTCGATGGTGAGCTTCGAGCTCTTCGCGCGCCCGGGGCTGCGCCGCATGATGGGTCATGGCGATGACCGAGTCCACCGCCGACCGATTCGTGGCGTTGCAGGGGAGGATTTCTCGCGCTCCCCGGACGGCAAGACGCACTTCGCCCGCGTACGTGCCGAGTTCGACTCCCATGGCCGGCTCGTGGCGCAGTCATCTGGTGGTCAGGCGTCGAACCTTCTCCGCTCGATGGCACTCGCCAACGCGCTCGCGATTTTGCCGGACGGCCCGTCCGTGGCGGCCGGATCAGGCGTCGATATCCTCCTTCTCGATTGAGGTGTCCTCCGGCGGGCCGATCGTATTGATCGACAGGGGCGGTACGCTCAAGTTTCATGGACGCACCCTTGGTCGACAGCTTCGGTAGGACGGTTCGCGATCTTCGGATTTCGATCACGGACCGCTGCAACTTCCGATGCACCTACTGCATGCCAGCGGAAGGTATGAAGTGGCTGCCCCGCGAGGAGGTCATGACGTTCGAGGAAATCGAGCGGGTATCCCGCGTGTTCGTGCAACGATTCGGCGTGGAGGGCATACGCCTCACCGGGGGCGAGCCAACCGTTCGTGCCCACCTTCCGGTTCTGGTCGAGCGTCTGAGCAGACTCGGCGTCGACCTTGCCATGACCACGAACGGGTCGTCGCTTCGCCTGTGTGCCGATGATCTGCGCGCCGCAGGACTTCGACGGATCAACATTTCGTGCGACTCGCTCGACCGTGACCGCTTCTACCAGATGACGCGTCGCGACGACCTTCCGAAGGTGCTCGACGGTATCCAGGCTGCGAAAGACGCCGGGTTCGATCCGATCAAGGTCAACGTTGTGTTGATGCGCGGTGTGAACGACAACGAAATCGTGGACTTCGCGCGGTTCGGACGCGACCATGGCGTCGGCGTCCGCTTTATCGAGTTCATGCCCCTCGACGCTGACGACGCCTGGTCGCGCGACAAGGTCGTACCGAGCGCGGAAGTCATCGCGCGGATCAACGAGGCATTCCCTCTGGTGAAGGTCGCACACGACCGCCAACCGTCGGCTCAGTGGGCCTACGCCGACGGAATCGGCGATGTTGGCGTGATCGCCAGCGTCACCGAGCCGTTCTGCGGCGACTGCGACAGGGTTCGCATCACGGCCGAAGGACAATTCCGTACCTGTCTGTTCGCGACCGACGAGTTCGACCTGCGCGACGTGATGCGCTCCGGCGGCACCGATGACGATCTCGCAACGCTGATCCGCCGGGCCGTTGGCACAAAGTGGGCAGGGCATCACATCGGTCAGGTCAACTTCATCCGACCTGCGCGCTCGATGAGCCAGATCGGCGGCTGAGCGGTTCATGTCCGATCGCGTTCTCAGCCACATCGATCCGCTCGGCCGGGCCCGCATGGTCGACGTCACGCCGAAGGATCCCACGCATCGGCGCGCCGTCGCTCGGTGCGAAGTGCGAATGGAACCTGAAACTGTCAACAGGATCACCTCGAACGCCATGTCGAAAGGTGATGTGCTGGCGGTCGCTCGGGTTGCGGGAATCCAGGCCTCGAAGCAGACGGCGCACCTCATTCCGTTGTGCCACCCGCTGCTGATCGGCGCGGTCCTCGTGAACTTTGAACTCGGCGACGATCGGGTTCTGATCGAGGTAGAGGTCGACACGATCGACCGAACGGGTGTGGAGATGGAGGCGATGACGGCCTGCGCGGTCGCAGCGCTCACGATCTACGACATGTGCAAGTCTGCGGACAAATCCATGGTGATCGGTGAACTGACGCTGTGGGAGAAGACCGGCGGACGCTCCGGGCATTACCGTCGCCCCGCTGACTGACTCGCGCCGGACCTTCGCAAACTACGGCTAGCATTTGCTAGCTCTAGAGCGCACTTTCCGCTCGTGCCGTCGTCGCTGTGTAAGACTCTCAGCTGACGGTCGTTCAACACCCTGACTCGTTGGTCCCTTGCGGATCGACCCGACAGAAGGAAATGAAACGTAGTGGGTCGATTGTTCCTCGCGCTCCTGGCCATCGGCTGGGCTGCGGTCCTCATACCTGCCGGTCTTCGTCGGCGTCCCGAACGGGGCAGCGCGGCGTTGCTCGGCCTCGGCGGCAGCTTCGCCAGTTTGTTTCGACGTCGTGGCTCACGGTCGACCGTCGGCTCACGTCCGGGTGCGGCTGTGTTGTGGCCGGCACCTGGTGGTCGCCCGTACGAGGGGGGGCCGGTTCGGCCGATTGTGACCTCCTGGGGAGCGTCAGCGGCTCGTCCCGGTCATCGTCCGGCATCACCGCGCCAGGCCTCCCGCCGCGTTCGTCGCCAGCGTCAGATCGTGAAGGCTCTCTCTGCCTTGGCGGTCGTCACGTTGTTCCTGTCGTTTGTTCCGGGTCTGCGGGTCCTTCTCGGTGTCCATGTTTTGGTTGACGCGGCGCTTGGGATCTACGTCGTACTCCTGTTGCGGGTGAAGGCAGGGGTTCCGCTGAGTCGGGTGCGCTAGTAGCGCATCGCGGAAGTTTCGTGGCTGCCTCCTCGACCGGGAAAGTGGCCTTGAGCAGGCGAATCGGAAATCGGAGACAGCCACGAAACTTCCGCTTGCGTGCGCTAACATCTGATCCTCTCAAGGGGATGTAGCTCAGTTGGCAGAGCGCTTCGTTCGCAATGAAGAGGTCGTGGGTTCGATTCCCATCATCTCCACTTCCTTGAAGTCCTTGAAGGCGTGTGGTGGGTGAAGGCGATCGTGATTGGGGCCGGGATTGGTGGGCTGACGGCGGCGATGGCGCTGCACGCTGACGGGCACGAGGTGACGGTGTATGAGTCGGTGCGCGAATTGTTGCCTCTCGGTGTCGGCATCAACGTCTTGCCCCATGCAATGGCCGTGCTCGACGGGTTGGGCCTCAGGTCGCTGATCGAGTCGCTTGGGCTGGCCACCGGCGAGCTCTGCTTTTTCAACCGTCACGGACAGCTGATCTGGCGCGAGCCGCGTGGCCTCGCGGCCGGGTACCCCGTGCCACAGCTGTCCCTTCACCGGGGGCGGCTGCAGGTCGCGCTGGTCGAGGAAGCGTCCCGACGTCTCGGTGATCAGGCAATTCGCCCCGGAATGGCACTGCGGTCCTTTACGACCGGCAGCTCGACGGAGCGTCCGACCGTGGAGATCGACGTGCGTGCGGACGGCACGACATTGCACGACAGCGCGGACGTGGTGATCGCGGCGGATGGCATCCACTCGACCGCGCGGGCGACGTTCTACCCGGATCAGGGACCACCGCATTGGTCCGGAAACCTCCTATGGCGCGCGGTTACGGTGGGCAAACCGTTTCTCACCGGAGCGTCGATGTTCATGGCCGGATTCCTGAAGGTCAAGTTCGTGGCTTACCCCATCACGGAGCCGGACGCCGACGGCAACCAGCTGTTGAACTGGATCGCGGAACTCGACCGCCGCGAGCAGGGACTGAGCGGACGCGAAGACTGGAACAAACGCGTCGAGAAGAGTGTCTTTGCGGAACATTTCAACCATTGGCGCTTCGACTGGCTCGATATACCGGCGTTGATTGCAGGCGGCGGGGATGTGTTCGAGTTCCCGATGGTTGACCGGGAGCCGTTGCCGAAGTGGACGCATGGTCGGGTGACCTTGCTCGGCGACGCTGCTCACCCGATGTACCCGATCGGCTCGAACGGAGCGTCGCAGGCGGTCCTCGACGCGAGAGCACTGGCCGACGCGTTCACCGCGCACCGAGACATTGACGTCGCGTTGGCGGCCTACGAGGAGGCGCGTCGTCCGGCTACTGCACAGATCGTGATGAACAATCGGCGCCATGGTCCCGAGGTCGTGCTGGACCTTGCCGAGGAGCGTGCACCCGGCGGGTTCGCGAACGTGGACGACGTGTTCGCGAGAGGCGAGCTCGAGGAGATCAGCGCGAGCTACAAGCGCGTTGCGGGCTTCACGCGACCGACCGCCTGACCAAGTTCAATATGGAGCCGCTCTACTCGTCCGACGGGTTTCGATTTGTCCCGTCCGAATACACGCGTGGGCCGTGGTCGCCCGACGCCCAGCATGGCGGTCCACCAGCCGCCCTCGTGGGCCACCTGATCCAGCGTCACGAGAACGGCGCGGAGATGTTGCTGGCTCGGACCACGGTTGAGTTGCTTCGGCCGGTGCCGTTGACGCCGCTGGTGGCGTCGGTGCGCACTACTCGCCCGGGCCGCAAGGTACAGCTGGTCGAGGCGTCACTGTGGACGGGATCAGCCGCCGGTGAAGGGACCGAGGTCGTCCGAGCGGTTGGACTTCGGGTCCGGCGCGCTGACTTGGCGTTACCCCGTGAAACGATGCACGCCAACGACGCCTTCGACGCCGCCTCCACGAGCGCGCACGGTGCGGTTGGCCTTCCAGAGCACGGCGAAGCGTGGCCGACCGACGTGGAGCGTCCAGGTTTCTCCGACCGCGGATTCACGCCGAGGCCGTTGACTTGCGATTCATCCGCGGCGAACTCGGCCGGATCGGGCCAGGCACGATGTGGGGACGGTTGCTGCCCCCGTTGGTCGACGAGGTTGCGGCGGAAGGCGTTGCGCTTGCGCTCGCGTTGAGTGATTTTGGCAACGCCATATCGTCGGTCTTGGCGGCCGAGAATTGGCTATTTCTCAATGCGGATCTGACCGTTTCGTTGCATCGTGAACCGGTCGGTCCGTGGATCTGTCTCGACGCCGTCACGCGTCTGTCGAACCTCGGAGTCGGAATCGCGTCGGCGGAACTGCACGATCTCAGCGGGCCGATCGGACGGTCGGCGGCGACGCTGCTCATCGAAGCTCGCTGACGCCGGTCAGCTTTTGTGGATGTTTCGCTGACTTGTCGCGGCAATCGCCGCGCCGACGATGCCCGCCCCGTTGACGAGCTTGGCTGTTGTGATCGGTGCGCGAGTCGTGAGTCGATGGAGGAACTTCTCGGGCTCATCCGATAGTCCGCCACCGACGATGATCAATTCGGGCCAGAGGACCTTCTCGATCCTCGCAAGGTACTCATTCACCCTGCGAGACCATTCCTTCCACGACAGCTTCTCCCGATCCTTCACACTTCCAGCGGCGTAGTGCTCAGCGTCGCCTCCGTTCATGCGGAGGTGCCCGAGTTCGATGCCGGGCAGAGCGACTCCCCGGTACGCAAGCCCGCTGCCGATCCCCGTACCGAAGGTGAGCATGAGTACCAGACCATCGACGCCGCGGGCCGCGCCGAACCGGCACTCCGCGAGGACCGCTGCCTGCGCGTCGTTGAGCACGGTGACGGGCCGCTTGAGAACTGCTTCGAACATCGCATCCGCGTCGAGGTCGATCCAGCCCTGGTCGACGTTGGCCGCCGTGTGCGTGACGCCGTCCCACACGACGCCCGGGTAGGTGATTCCAATCGGACCAGCTGTTCCAGTGGCGTGTTCGAAATGAGCTACCTGCGCTGCGACCACCGCTGCGCACGCTTCGGGGGTTGACGGCTGCGGGGTCTCGATTCGAAGTCTGTCGAGTGCGAGGTGTCCGGTGTCGAGATCGACGGGGGCAGCCTTGATCCCCGAGCCACCGATATCGATGCCGAGGATCAGGGGGTGCGGGTGGAGGGCAGGTACCTTCGTCGACTTGGTGGCCATCCGTGAACCGTAGTCAGTGCAGGCGGCGATGCGCTCCGAGATCCACGAGGTGGCGCGTTACGACTCCAGGTACGACGTGAGCGCTCGAACCATCAGTTCGGCGTCATGAGCGCCGCACAGTTCTCTCGCGGAATGCATCGACAACATTGCGCAACCAACGTCGACGGTGTCGATGCCGAGTCGAGTTGCCGTGATCGGGCCGATGGTCGACCCGCATGGCTGCGAGTTGCGAGAGACGAAGCTTTGGAGTGGCACATCGACTCGCCTGCAAGCGTCCGAAAACAAGCCGGACGTTCGCGCATCGGTCGCGTACCGCTGGTTCGTGTTGGATTTGAGGACCGGCCCGAGGTTCGGAACCGGCCGGTGGTTCGGTTCGTGGCGATCCGCGTAGTTCGGGTGCACTGCATGAGCCATGTCGGCGCTCACGCACGACGACGCGCTGAACGCGCGTGCAAGACCGTCGATGCCGAGATCGAGGGCTGCGCCGAGTCGACCGAGGCAACGTTCCAATAGCGCACCGGCCGCGCCGGTCGTCGATGCGGACCCCACCTCCTCGTGATCGAACAGCGCCACGATCGGGACCGACCCCGACCCAGCACGTCGCGCGCCAAGTGCTCGAATTGCCGCCCAGCAGGAGAACAGATTGTCGATACGAGCACTTGACAGGAATTCCTCGTCGAGGCCAAGCAATGCGGGCGGGGTCAGGTCGTGGAACATCAGGTCGAACGCCGCGATGTCAGCCGACGCGACGCCTGCGGTGGTCGCGGCCAACTCGATGAGCGGTGTGGTCGCCTCACCAGACAGGCCGGTGATCGGCAGGAGATGGAGTTGCTTGTCGAGCACCAGGCCTCGTTCGTTCACGTCGCGGTCGAGATGGATGGCCAGCTGTGCGACGCGAGCGATCGGCCGGTCGACGAGCACCAGGGCTTCGCGTCGATCATTGAGAACGAGGCGTCCGGAGAGGCCCAGGTCACGGTCGAGCCACGAGTTCGCGAGGACGCCGCCGTAGACCTCGACGCCAATCTGGCGATAGCCGACGCTGCACGATTCGGGGTTCGGCTTCACGCGGAGATTGGGTGAATCCGTATGCGCGCCGATGATATGAAAGCCGTTGGTCAGCGGATCGGTATCGGTCGAATCCCATGCGATGAGCGCCCCACCGCGCGCGCAGTATCGGCGTCCAACGGTGGCCGCCGCGGTCCATTCGTCACCCTCGGCCAGCTCACTCCACCCGAGCGCGTCCAAGCGTCGACATGCCGAGGCCACGGCGTGAAACGGCGAAGGACTCTCACGTAGGAACGCTCGAAGGTCATCGAGTAGCGCGGTATTGGTCGGGCGGGAGGAATCCACCTCGCTAGTTGAGCAGACCCGAGTCCACCGATCGGTGTCAGAGCGCGGTCGTAGAATTGAGCAAATGAGTGCACGACGGGTTTTGGTAACAGGCGGTGCGGGGTTCATCGGCTCGAACTTTGTCCACACGGCATTGCGCGAGCGCCCTGATTGGACGGTCACGGTCCTCGATGCCTTGACCTACGCCGCGAATCCGGCGAACCTCGCATCGGCCGATCCGTCTCGCTGCACGTTGATCCACGGCGACATTCGCGACGCGGACACCGTCGATCAAGAGGTGGCGCGCCATGACCTCGTCGTCCATTTCGCGGCTGAGTCCCATAACGACAACTCCCTTGCCGGGCCGAAGGCGTTCGTCGAAACCAACGTGCTGGGAACGTTCAATTTGCTGGAGAGCGTCCGACGACAGAACACCCGGTTCCACCACATCTCGACCGACGAGGTCTACGGGGACCTCGAACTCGACGATCCGACCCGCTTCACCGAAGACACTCCCTACAACCCGTCAAGTCCGTACTCATCGACCAAAGCGGCGTCGGATCTCTTGGTGCGGGCGTGGGTTCGCAGCTTCGGCGTGCAAGCGACCATCAGCAACTGCTCGAACAATTACGGGCCCTACCAGCACATCGAGAAGTTCATTCCCCGCCAGATCACCAACGTGCTGAGCGCCATTCGCCCGAAGCTCTATGGCGCCGGGGCGAACGTGCGCGACTGGATTCACGCGGAAGATCATTCGCTTGCCGTTCTGGCCATCGTCGAACGGGGCCGGGTCGGCGAGACCTATCTGATCGGAGCCGATGGCGAGCTGAGCAACCGTCGCGTTGTTGAGCTCGTACTGGAACTGTCCGAACAGCCGTCCGACGCGTTCGACCTTGTGGCAGACCGGCCGGGACACGACATGCGGTACGCGATCGACTCGACCAAGTTGCGTCGTGAATTGGGCTGGGCACCGCAGTTCACGGACTTCCGTGCTGGGCTCGCTGCAACCATCGACTGGTACCGCGAACACCGTGATTGGTGGGCGCCGGCCAAGGCTGCGGTCGAGGCGAACTACGCCCGATCCGGGCAGTAGCGCCAGTGCCGGACGGCATCCGGGACCGGTACGCCGCCGACCCCAAGGGCGCTTCCGGGTTCTACGAGCAATACGGCGACACGTATGCCAATCCGCACCAGAAGGCCATCACGGTCGCGATGCGCCTTGCGTACGAGACATGGTCGGATCTCTGGTCGCACGGTCCTTCGTGTCTCGATCTCTGCTGCGGCTCGGGCGAAGTCACGGCGGCACTTGTCGGTCTCGGCGTCGCAGCGGACCGTATCCGAGCGAGTGACCCGTACACCGGTGAGGCATTTCGCGCCCGCCACGGCCGCGACGTTGAGGCTGCCTGGTCGTTCGCCGACATTGCTGGCGGCGCGATGGAGGGGCACTCCTTCGACGTGATCATCTGCTCGTACGCGCTCCATCTCTGCGAGCCGTCGTGGCTGCCGATGGTGTGTGTCGGCTTGGCACAGGCTTCTCGGACGCTGCTCGTCGTGACACCACACAAGCGTCCCGTGGTCCGTCCCGAATGGGGACTAGCCCTCGTCGACGAACTGCACGATCGCGACACCCGGGTCCGGGTTCGCCGGTATGACCGTTCCGAGCACTGAGAGGTTCTGCGTGGACGGTGCCGAGTCGGTTGGGGTCGGGGCCGATCACCTCTCATGTTTGGTCGATTCACCCCGATCCACGGGCAATTTCGACCAAGCATCGAGCCAACTTGCCGTGCAAGACACGCCGGTGGGTGGACACGACAGGGGTTTGGTCGATTCACCCCGATCTACGGGCAATTTCGCCCAAACCATCGAGGCAACTTGGCGTGCAAGACACGCCGGTGGGCGGACACGACGGATGTTTGGTCGATCGGCCTCGATCTACGGGCAATTTCGACCAAACATGGAGGCAACTTGCCGTTGCAAGACACGCCGGTGGGCGGACACGACAGATGTTTGGTCGATTCACCCCGATCTACGGGCAATTTCGACCAAACATGGAGGCAACTTGCCGTGCGTGACACGCCGACGGGTGGACACGACGGATGTTTGGTCGATCGACCCCGATCTACGGGCAATTTCGCCCAAACATCGCCTTTCGAGGTCGAATCGGCCCGGCACTTGTAGGTCGATCGACCCTCATTCTGCCCGATTGCGGGCAAATTACTTGCTACCGAGGCCAGAGTTCGCCAGGATGACCGGGCCATGACGTTGTCGAACACCGACGACCAGAGCGGGGAGCAGCTGAACGAGCTCCTCGACCACCTCGTGCGGATGACGCCCCTAAGGCGGACCGACGCACGGCGGGTGGTCGACGAGGTGCTTGCGTACTTCGACGAACCGGTCGAACGGTTGGTGCGGCGTCGCCATGGCGAACTGCAGCATGTGGGGCTCGCGAATCCAGCGATCTTCGCCCAGATAGCGGAGGAGCTCCGATGGTGGCGTGTTGCCGCTCCGGAGCTCACCGAACGTCAAATTCGCCGAATGATTTACGGCTAGCGCACGCGAATGCGCCACTGAACCGCTTCCCCCAGGAGACACCACATGTGCGGCATCGTCGGATACATCGGACCAAAGGACTGCGTGCCGATCCTCATGGAGGGTCTCCAGCGCGTCGAATACCGCGGCTACGACTCGGCGGGCATTGCCCTGGTGAAGGGCAAGGGCGGCGCTGGCGTCGTGTCGTTCAAGAAGAAGGGCAAGCTCCGTGAGCTCGAATCGGTGCTCCCGAAGAAGCTGAGCGCCAACGTCGGCATCGGGCACACCCGCTGGGCGACCCACGGTGAACCGAGCGATGCCAACGCACACCCGCACCTCGATGGGACAGGCAATGTGGCCGTCGTGCACAACGGCATCATCGAGAACGCCTCCGAGTTGCGGATGAAGCTTGAGGTCGACGGTGTGGTGTTCGCCAGCGAAACCGACTCCGAGACGCTGGCGCATCTGATCGGACGCCGTCGGGAGAACGGCGAGGACCTGGAGGACGCGGTGCGCCACACGCTCGCAGAGGTCGAGGGCACCTACGGGCTGGTCGTCATCGATTCATCGCAGCCCGACCGGATCGTGGTGGCCCGCAACGGTTCACCGGTCATTCTCGGCGTGGGAGAGAAGGAGATGCTCGTCGGCTCCGACGTCAGCGCAATGGTGCGCCACACCAAGCAGGTCGTGCCGCTCGACGACGGGGAGATGGCCGTGCTGAAGGCCGATGGCTACCGGACGTTCCAGCTTGACGCGACCCCCACGCAGAAGCGCGTGCTCGACGTGACCTGGAACATCGAGCAGCTCGACAAGGGCGGCTACGAGCACTTTCTCCAGAAGGAGATCCACGAGCAGCCGCTCGCCATTGAGCGTGCACTGAGGGGACGCCTTGATGAGCGGTTCAATACCGCCAAGCTCGGTGGGGTCAACATGAGTGCTCGTGAGCTGATGGGCATCCGCCGCGTCAAGTTCATCGGCTGCGGAACCGCGCTGAACGCGGGTGTCGCCGGCGCACAGATGATCGAGAACATGGCCCGTATCCCCGCGGACGCGGAGTCGGCGAGCGAGTTCAGGTACCGGAATCCAGTCATCGAACCCGACGTGTTGTACGTGGCCGTCAGCCAGTCGGGTGAGACCGCCGACACGCTCGCCGCCGTCATGGAGATCAAGCGCAAGGGCGGGCAGGTGCTCGCCGTCGTGAACGTGGTCGGGTCGACGATCGCGCGGGAGTGCGACGGTATCTACATGCACGCGGGCCCCGAGGTCAGCGTCGCAAGCACGAAGGTGTTCACGTCGATGCTCGTGTCGTTCGCCTTGCTCGGCCTGCATCTCGGCCGGGTCCGCGACCTCAGTCCGTCGGAAGGCCGCCGGGTGATCGACGGCCTGAAGGCGTTGCCGGCGGCGGTCACCGCAGCGCTCGCGACCGAGGAGCAGATCAAGGCGATCGCCGAGAAGTACAAGGACTACACCTCGATGTTCTTCATCGGCCGCAACACGGGGTTTCCGATTGCGCTCGAGGGTGCACTCAAGCTCAAGGAGATCAGCTACATCCATGCCGAGGCCTATGCGGCGAGCGAACTCAAGCACGGCCCGATCGCGCTTGTGAGCGAAGCGTTTCCGACAGTGGTCGTGCTTCCCGACGACGACCTGTTCGAGAAGAACCTGTCCTCGATTCAGCAGGTGCGGGCTCGCAAGGGTCCCGTGATCGCCGTCACCCAACGGCCGCTCCCCGATGGTCTCGTCGATGACGTGATCCTCGTCCCATCGGTCACTGCGGAGCTGAACCCAATCGTGCTGAACGTCCCCCTGCAGATCCTGGCGTATCACTGTGCCGTCGCGCTTGGCCGCGACGTTGATCAGCCACGCAACCTCGCCAAGTCGGTCACCGTGGAGTGAGCCACCGGCGGGTACGGTGACCCGAATGAGCAGAATCGTTGTCACGGGGAAAATCCCGGCGGCCGGCATCGCCGTACTGCGGGCGGACTCAGCGGTCGAGGTCGTTGCATGGGATGGCGACGAACCAATGGAACGTGCGGCGCTTCTTGCGTTCGTGCGTGGTGCCGATGGCCTTGTGACGCTGCTCACGGAGCGCGTCGATGCGGAGCTCCTGAACGCCGCGGGCCCGCAGCTGAAGGCCGTGTCGAACGTTGCGGTCGGGTACAACAACATCGACGTGTCTGCGTGTCAGGCGCGTAACGTCATCGTGACAAACACGCCCGGAGTGCTCACGGACGCGACCGCCGACATTGCCATGGCGCTCATCCTGATGACCACACGCCGGCTTGCCGAGGGCGAGCGAATCATACGTTCGCGTACGAAGTGGCAGTGGGGGATGTTCTACCTGCTCGGGTCCGGCATCCAGGGTCGACGACTCGGAATCATCGGCATGGGGACGATCGGCCAGGCACTCGCCCTTCGAGCACGGGCGTTCGGAATGGAGATCGTGTACTCCAACCGCCACCCGGTTGCGGCGTCGATCGAGTCCGAACTCGGGGCTGCACTGGTCACGCTCGACGAACTTGTCGCGACCAGTGACATCGTGTCCGTGAACTGTCCCTATGGACCTGCGACACATCACCTGGTCGACGCAACTCTGCTTGCGAAGCTGAAGCCGACCGCCCACTTGATCAACACGGCGCGCGGACCGATCGTCGACGAGGCGGCCCTTGTGGAGGCGCTCAGACGCGGCCAACTCGCCGGTGCCGGCCTCGACGTGTTCGAGCACGAACCACAGATTCACGAGGGCTTGCTCGACCGTGACGATGTGGTGCTCATCCCGCACCTCGGTTCTGCCACCGTGGAGACACGCGATGCCATGGCCGTCCTTGCGGCCCGCAATGCCATCGCCTGCCATCGAGGAGACCCGCCGCTCACACCGGTGCGGTAGCAAGGTACGGTTACCCAGCGAGCATGGTCCTGCAACCGAGGGCAGGTCGGGCACGACAGAAGTACGATCGGTCGTTGCTCTGTCGAACAGGTGGGAAGGCAACGTATGAACAGCGTCAATTGCAGTACGTGTGGGTCTATGGTCGAAGGCACTGCGACCGTCTGCACCATGTGTGGCATGCCTTTGGAACCTACGGAGTTCTTCGCGACCCTGGCACCAGGCACATTTCTGGATGCCCGGTATCGTCTCGATGCTGTGCTCGGACAGGGTGGCTTTGGAATCACCTACAGCGCCCATGACACGCGCCTGGACCGACAGGTCGCGATCAAAGAAATGTTCCCTGGTGGTTGCGTCCGCCATGGCGTTTCTGTCATGCCCACCGGGCCAGCCGCAGCCAGCTTCGCCGAATCGCGCATTCAATTCGTGAAGGAAGCGCAAACTCTTGCACGCCTGAGGCACCACGCAATTGTTCAGGTATTTGAAGTCTTCGAAACCGCAAACACGGCGTATCTGGTTATGGAACTCCTCCACGGTGAGACCTATGAAGAAAGGGTGCAACGCCTCGGACCACTTTCCCCGGACGACACCGGCGCCGTTCTGCGTTCTGTGGCATCGGCGTTGGCACTCGTCCACAACGAAGTCCTTCTCCATCGCGATGTGAAACCTTCAAACATCATGTGTGTCCAAGGCGAACCGATTCTCATAGATTTCGGTGCAGCGCGAAGCTTCGCGAACGAGATCACCACTGACATGTCTCGACTCGTGACACCGGGATACTCCCCGCTTGAACAGTACTCGGGGCGGGGACGATTTGGTCCATCGTCTGACATCTACTCCCTTGCCGCTACGGGCTATTTCCTGCTCACTGGCCACGTGCCGACCGGAGCAATTGATCGCCTTCAAGGGGTCGAACTATCACCCCTTCCGTTTGCAGCAGAACACACTGCGGTGGGCAGCGCAATTACCGCGGGGCTCGAAATCGCACCCGCGAATCGCCCTTCCGACATCGGTCAATTTGAGGTGCTTTTGGGGTGCGGTCCCGATTCGACTGCCAACAACCCCGCGGCAGATGTCACGCGGACGATTCGGCTCGGTACTTCGAACCCTTCTCAGCAGACTGCCTCTCCGACGCGGCTTGTCTCACCCGCCCTCCCCATCGTCACTCGGCCGCCCCGTAAGAAATCACCAGCGCTATGGGTAGGACTCGCCGTCATCGTCCTTGGAGGCGCGATCGGCGTCGGCACCAAGATCGGTACCTCGGGCAAGAAAGGCACCACCACAGTCGCCTCCCCAGTGACGACGACCGCTACGACCACGACTGTGACTACTACAGCGGCGATCGTGACCACGACAGCAGCGCAAGCGACCGATCTGCCAATAATCCCTCCTCCTATTGCTCGCCCACCGACTATTACTGACCCGCCGATTCCAGCAGTTGAGACCGTGCCGATGGTCATTGGTCAGTCTGTCCGGGGCCTGGATCTTCGTGGCTGGCGAAGTGGGAGCGGGCCGCGTGTAGTGATCGTGGTCGGTGGCATCCACGGCGACCAGGTGGAGGGAACGGATCTCCCCACAGCTGCGCTGGACCTCATGACTCCGGCGCTCGGCAGGAAAATCACGCTCATCGCTGTAAGTCACCTCAACCCCGATGGCCGCACCCGTGGAGTTCGCGAGAACGCAAATGGTGTGGACCTCAATCGAAACTTCCCCGCCGACTCGTTCACGCCTTCCTCGGCGCATGGGAATTCGCCGCTCGACCAACCGGAGACGCGAGCGTTCTATGAACTTGTCAAAGCCAATTCTCCGGTTCTCGTTCTCACATCGGTGAGTAGCTCGAGTCAGTCGGGTTTCGTGGACTTCGACGGACCGGCGCGCTCGTACGCCAACACATTCACGTCAGCATCACGAAGTTTTAGCGTTGCTTCTGCCTTCAAGAGAACCCCCGGGTCCCTCGGACAGTGGCTGGGGGTAGATCAGCGCGTGCCTCTGCTGACTCTTACATTCAAGCGAGGCACGTCTTCTCGAACAGCTCGGTCTCAGGCGATTGACGGCCTGAGCGCTGTACTCGAGGCTGTCGGGAGGGGTGAGTGAGAAATCGACGCTCGGCGATCAGGCGAATACTCAATCGCATGGCCGTTGTTGGCTCGGTCGTTTCGCTCGCCGGGTGCGGATCAGTGTCAACGCGCCCGCTTACTACAGAGGTGACGGTTGCTGCGACGAAAGTTGCTGAGACCTCAACTGCCATGAATACGACGGATTCGAGATCAGATCCTGAAGCTCCGGCCCCAACTGTTCCAGGCAAGACCGATACGCGCGAGACCGAGCCCGCACTTTCGGACGGATCAGCGCCAACACTCGACAGATCGAAATGCGAATCGGTCTCCAAACTCGACGCGGAGTGGTCCCAGATTGGAACTTCCGTTGAAGGGCGGTCGATTCGGGCACGACGCTTTCACCAAAGCGGCGGGGCGCGAATCTTGTGGGTCGGCGGCATCCACGGTGACGAGCCGGAAGGGCGAATTGCAACCGAGCAGTTACCTGTCGCGCTCAGCACCTCCAAAGTGCTTGTAGATCTGGTTCAGATCGAGGACGTCAACCCCGACGGGCGGGCAGCACACAATCGGTCCAACGCGAACGGTGTCGACCTCAACCGCAACTTCCCGACGTCAAACTTCGACCCAACCGACAAACGTTACGGCGGAAGTCCACTGTCACAGCCGGAGAGCGTGACGCTCCACGACGTGGTGTTGTCCTACGGTCCGGACCTCATTGTCGTGATGCATAGCTGGAAAGGCCGAACCTTCATCAACTTCGACGGTCCAGCCGGCGGGTTCGCGAAGGTTTGGTCCGACAAGTCCGGGATGGAGGTAGTCGATTCCGGAGGTCTCGGTAGGAAGACTCCCGGATCGCTCGGTACGTGGGCCGGGATCGAACAAGGCATCCCTATTCTCACGGTCGAGTTCTTAAACGGCATCGCCCCGGAACAGGCGTGGTCTAAAACGAAGGACGCAGCCGTAGCAGTCCTTGAAACCGTTAAGTCTCGAGCGGACAAGCCCAGCTGCTGAATTTCGGAGGGCCAGTTACGGTCCGCAAAAGAGTTCGAACCGTGGAGGGGGTTGAGGCCCTGGAGTTCACTTCTTCTTTGTCGTCGGTGTCTTCTTCGCCGCAGCGGTAATGGCCTTCGAGAGGTCGACGTACTGCTCGCACGTCTTGTTCTTGCACACGGTTGCCAGCTTCACGAGGTTCGCTTTTGCCTTCACGATCTGACCTGATTCGACGAAGGCCTCGCCCTGGTATTCGAGCGCTCCGATGTGCTTCGGGTCGAGCTTCAAAGTGATGGCGTAGAACTCGAACGCCTTCGGGAGGTTCCCCGATTTGCGGTACGAATAGCCGAGCAGGTTGGACGCGTCGGGGTTCTTCGGCGCAGCAGCCACGGCCAGGGTCAGCTCGGCAATCGCCGTCTTCCAGTCGCTCTTCTCCTTTGCCGCCCGTCCGAGTGCCAGGTGGTCGACCGTTGTCGCGACCGTTGTCGCTGCGGGTGCCGCTGGCTTCGACGTTGGAGCGACCGTGGTCGCGGTCTCTGACGCCCCGGGCTTCGCCGTTGTCGTTGGAGCGTCGGCCGATTTCGTGGTGGTCACCGTTGGGCCCAGGTCGTCGGCACGCGCGGTGCCCGCAAGCCCTCCGACTGTCGCTAGTGCGATGGTCGCCGACGCGGCGATCATCCGGGGCATCTTGTGGAATCGAGTCGGCGTCATGGGGAAATTGTCACACAAACACGCGACAATGCAACCGGCTCCCTCTCAGGAAGGTCGAGAAGTGCCGATAGGTTCGCCTGACGTCCAACTCCAAGGCGGCGATATCCGTGCCCGAAGCAAACAAGTCCACCTCGGCGAGCAGTATCCCAACCATTGTTCGACTCCACGGACGCCTGCAGCGCTATGCGTGGGGCACGTCGCACGAGCTTCCGGGGCTCCTCGGAATCCCCGAAACCGGTGAGCCGGCCGCCGAATGGTGGCTCGGCGCGCATCGTTCACTTCCGTCATCGTTCGCAGCCGGCGACGGCACCGGCGATGAAGTGTCGCTCGATGCCGCCATCGCGGCCGATCCCGAGTCGTGGCTCGGGACCGCCGTGAACAGGTTCGGCGGCCAGCTGCCGTTCTTGCTCAAGATCCTCTCGGTAGGAGCACCTCTCTCGCTCCAGGTACACCCTTCGCTGGCCCAGGCGCGGGAAGGGTTCGCCCGCGAGAACTCGACGGGTATTGCTGTGCTTGCCCCGGAGCGCAACTACCGCGACGCGAATCACAAGCCGGAACTGATCGTGGCGCTCACGACGTTCACGGCTCTTTGCGGTTTCGCTCCAATTTCTGAATCGCTCCCCGTACTTCGCCACTTCTTCGGTGTCGACCCCTTGCTCGGCTCGGCCCTGAGTGGACTCGCCTCCGACCCATCGCCGGAGGGATTTCGCCGGTGCGTCGGAGCGATTCTTTCGGCCAGTCCGGTCGAGGCGCGGCGTTGGACCGACCTGCTGGTTGGGTCCCCCGCTGACACCTGTCCGACGTACCTCGTGAAACTCGCCGAGCGTTACCCGGCCGATGCCGGTGTCGTGGTCGCAGGGTTGCTCAACCACGTGGTTTTGGCACCAGGAGAGGCGCTGTTCCTGGCCGCTGGCCAGTTACACGCCTATCTGGACGGGCTCGGCCTCGAACTCATGGCCAACTCCGACAACGTGCTTCGAGGTGGCATGACGCCCAAACACGTCGACGTGGCGGAGCTGCTCCGGGTCCTCGGTCCCGTTCCGGGCCGACCTGAGGTGCTGCACCCTGAGCGCGTTGGCGCGTTTGACGATTGGCGCGTCGACGTCGAGGATTTCGCGCTCAGGAGGCTGGAATTGGAACGACCGGGCGCGATGGCGACGCTCGAAGCGTCCAGAGGTCCGCGCATTGTGTTCTGCTGCTCGGGCGACGCACAGCTGCGAGACGTCGTGGATCTCCACGGCCCGTCGTGTCGACTCGGACAGGGGCAGGCCGCGTTTGTCCGGCCGTCTACCGCCATGAGGGTGCAAACAGACGACAGCTGTGCGCTCTTTGTGGCCGAATTGCCACAAAACTGAACGTCGGCTCAGTCTACGTGGAATACTGAAGCGGGGAATTACCCGCTCGGCCCACGTCGCTGCGAGAAGATGCTCCCGAGGCATTTGTGAATCTCGACAACCCCAGAGGTCTCCAGCGCCTGCGCCGAGTGAAGCCGCCCCGTCGCGCCCCGACAAGTTTGCTCCTACAGGCCGAGGACAACCTGTACCTCGGTGCGTGCGTGGCTCTTCTCCTAGCGCTCACCACGCTCGTGTCCGACCGGTACCTGGGCGATCGTCGTGCCCCGGACAACGGCCTTGCTGTATCCGCATGGGTGGTCGGGATCGGCTTTGTTCTCGCCGCTCGTTTTTCCGTTCGCGAGCGGATTTCCGGTACGACGCAGGTGCTTACGGCCCCGGAGATCATCCTGCTGCCAGCTCTATTCGGGACCCGGCCCGTGTCGATCGTTCTTGCCGCGCTGCTTGGCACGCTCCTCGGCGCGGGGACCGGCCGACGGCGCAGTACCGGTTGGGGACTCTTCTTCGTCGGTGCGCTCACGGCCGCCGAGTCCGCAGTCGTCGTTGCCATTGTGCGCGGTCTCGTGGATGAACTCTTTGTCGCACATACACGGGCATGGCTGACTGCACTTCTCGTCATGTTGGCGGTGCGTCTCCTTCGACTTGTTGTCGCGATTGGGGTGATCGCCTTCTCGGGAACCAGCGTCGAACGATCCGCTGTGGCCCCGACGCTGATCGTTGGCCTTGCGAGTTGCCTTGGTTTCGGCTCGATTGCACTCGTGGCCACGATCGTGGCGACCCAGAGTCGGGCTGCCATCCTGCTTGTCCTCATCAACGTGTCGTTGCTGGTGCTGACGTATCGGGCGTTCATTGTGCTCCGGGAGCGCCACGCCCGGCTAAGACTCCTTCACGATTTCACGTCCGGTCTCACGCGGTCGGTCGAACTCGAAGACGTCATACGCAGCACGTTGGAGCGGGCGACCAGCGTCCTTCGTGTCGAGGGCGCTGAGCTGGTGTTGTTCGATGGCGAGATCGGAATACGCCATGCCGTTGGATCAGCGGAACACGCTGCGTCGGTACCATCGACGTCGGATTGGCTGTGGCAGTCGGTTCTCGGGCAGGGCCGAACGACTCTGTGCACAGGAATCCGCAAACCGGAACTTGCGTACCTCACGACCGTTGGCCTGCGCGACGCGATGGCTGCTCCACTGCTTCACGGGTCGGATCTTCTCGGCATTCTCTCCGTGCGAAATCGTGCCGCCGACTTGAACACCTTTGGGCCCGGCGAGCGTGAGTTGTTCACCACCATGGCCGAGCAGACGTCGGTAGCAATCCATGCCGCACAGTTGGAGCGCAAGGTTCGCCAGGAGGAGAGCGATCGCATTCGCGCGGCAAGCCAGGACGCTTTGACGGGGCTCGCAAATCGTGCCGCACTCAACGAGGCGATCGACGACTACACAAGGACTCTCCCGGAGGGGGCACCAACGTCGGGTGCGATTCTGACGCTCGACCTCAACCGGTTCAAGGACGTGAACTCGGTTCTCGGACACGAGGTTGGCGACGCGCTCGTTGTCGCCGTAGCGAACTGCGTTGTTGAAGCGGCCCCGCGTCATGCAGTCGTGGCGCGCCTCGGCGGTGACGAGTTGGCGATCCTCGTGAAGGGCATTCACGATGTCGCTCACGCACGGGCATTTGCGATGTTGATCCAAGGTGCCGTCGATTCCGAGCACCAGATCGGCGACATCCTCGTGCGGACCGACGCTGCCCTCGGTGTCGCGCTGATTCCCGATCACGGGCGCGATCATGGTGAGCTGATGCGTCGCGCAGACGTCGCGATGTACCAGGCGAAACTTCACCGAGATAGCGCGATTGAGATCTTTGATCCCGACCTCGAAGAGATCTCAAACCGACGTTTGGAACTGCTCGCAGACCTGCGCGAAACGATCACCAACGGCAAGCTCCTCGTGTACTACCAGCCGAAGGCGAACCTTCAAACGGGTGCAATTGTCGGTGCCGAGGCTCTGCTTCGTTGGATACACCCGGTCCACGGATTCATCTCGCCCGACGAGTTCATCGCGCTCGCCGAGCACGCTGGACTGGTTCATCAGCTCACCGCGTTCGTGCTCGATGAGGCGCTTCGGCAATGTGCGGTCTGGCGTGATCAAGGAATTGCCATTCATGTTGCCGTGAACCTCTCGGCCCGATCGTTACGCGAGGGCGACTTCGCCGAATCCGTCGCGGATGCGCTCGTCCGCGCTGGTGTTGACGCTTCCATGCTCACCCTGGAGCTCACGGAAGGCGAGTTTGTCAACGAGGGGCCCGTCGTCACCGGTTCACTTCGCGCCCTTCACGAACTTGGCGTCGACATCTCGATCGATGACTTCGGAACTGGGTATTCGTCGCTGTCCTATCTCGCCCGCCTCACGGCTGATGAGGTGAAGATCGACAAGTCGTTCGTGATGGGGATTGCCGACGATGAGGTGTCGCAGGCCATCGTGCGGGCGGTCGTCGAACTGTCGGAGCGAGTCGGGATGCGCACAGTGGCGGAGGGCGTCGAAGATGCGGTCACCTGGGCCACGCTGGCGGAGCTTGGTGTCGAGATCGGGCAGGGCTACTACCTGAGCCGTCCCGTTCCCGGCGAGACGCTTGGGATGTGGTTGTGGGAGCGTCGAAAGAACGGCCTCGTGGTCGGGGGCATTGACGCGAATGGCCTTGTGACGACGCGTCGATCCCAGCTCTGGGTCCGCGCTTGACAATGGAACGCTTCGACCCGGAGGCGATCAGCGCGTTTCACGTCGATGGGCAGGAGGTCGAGTGGGGCATCGAGCAGGTCACGGTGACGTTTCGCTACCGCTTGGTGGACCGTGCCGGGGTTGCTGCGCTGCGCTGCGGAGAGCGCTTCGTGTTCCCGCTCCCGTCGAAGGTTGTCCCTACGGCGCGTCGCGCCTCCTTCGAGGCGCTCTTGTGTCACCTCGGTCTTGTCGCCGGGTTGAGCTACTACAAGATTGCTGCGCCGCGCCATGTCGTTGTCGAATTCGCCGAATGGACTGCCGAAGACATTGATGCACACCGGACCATCCTCGCGAAGGGTCTCGGTGAGTACTGCTGGGTGAACGGCCTCGATCCCGAGCTGTGGCCCGAGTTTGCGTATCGCTCGCGAGCAGAGTCGTCGGCTCCTTTGTGCGACGTTACGCTGCCACTTGGTCCGCTCGTTCCGATCGGCGGAGGGAAAGATTCGTGCGTGAGCATTGAGGCGCTGCGACGCGCGGGGCTCGTTCCCACGGTGATTACCGTGAATCGCTATCCCGTGATTCAGGAGGTCATCAACGATGCAGCGCTGCCGGACATCGCCGTCGAGCGGCATCTTGACTCGCAGCTTCGCTGGCTGAACGACAACGGTGCGCGCAACGGCCACGTCCCGGCGACGGCGATCGTCTCTCTTGCCGTCGCTTGCGCCGCAGTCCTTCATGGTCACCAGGCCGTCGTGATGAGCAACGAGCGGTCCGCGTCGGAGGGCAACGTCATCTACCGAGGTGTCGAGATCAACCACCAATGGTCGAAGAGCACCGATGCCGAGGACATCCTCCGGGGATTGATCCAGCGTGTCGTGCCATCGCTCGATTACTTCTCTCTGCTGTGCCCGCTTTCTGAACTGTCGATCGCCCGAGCATTTGCCGACACCTGCGAGCGGTACTTCGAGTCTTTCTCATCGTGCAACGCTGCCTTTCGCCTCGATCCTGCTCGACGCATCTCTCGGTGGTGCGGACAATGCCCGAAATGTCAGTTCGTGTATCTGGCTTTAGCAACGGTGCTTGGGCCCGGCGAATTGTTCAGAATCTGGGGCTCCGACGTTCTTGCCGACTCGCCAATTGATGGGCTCCGGGCGTTGCTTGGGTTGACCGAATGGAAGCCGTTCGAGTGTGTGGGCGAGAGTGTCGAATGCCGGGTGGCCCTGTCGCTGCTGAGTGAGCGGGTGCAATGGTCACAGCATCGGGTGGTTCTCGCGCTGTGCAGCGAGGTTGGCGAGCGCGGCTTACTTGCGACGCTGAGCGAGCGTGAGGCGGTCTTTGCCAGCGCGGACGATGACCGGATGCCTCCCGCTTTTCGAGGGTTGGTTGGTTCGGGCGCGTGACCATGCGTGTCAGAGATCTGACCGGACGCAGTGTCGTGGTGTGGGGGTACGGCATGGAGGGCCGGGCGTCCGTTCGACTGCTGCTTCGCCATGCCCGGCCTGCGAAGCTGACCGTGGTGGTCGACGGCGACGAGGTCCCCGTCATGGACAGCGAATTCGATGATGTTGCGGTGGTCCGCTCTAGCAACAACGTGGTGGTGCGCGGCGTCGAGGTGATCGTGAAATCGCCGGGTGTCAGTCCGTACCACGGACCGTTTGCCGACGCCGTTGCTGGACGTGATGTGTTGGTGACCGGCGGAACCGCACTTTGGTTCGCAGAGACAAACGGTGACCGGACCGTTGCGGTCACGGGCAGCAAGGGCAAGAGCACGACCTCGACGTTGGTCGCGCACCTGTTCGCGGCGGTCGGACGCCCGGCCACCCTGGCGGGCAACGTGGGCCGGGCGCTGCTCGACGTCCTCGACGAGGAACTGTCGGGGGGTCTCGCTGCTTCCGACGACGCCTGGTATGCAGTCGAGACCTCGAGTTTTCAAGCCGCGGAGGTCCGAAACTCCCCGGAGGTCGGCGTCCTGACCGCCCTCTTCCCGGAGCATCTCGATTGGCATGGGAGCGTCGAGCGCTACTACACCGACAAGTGCAACCTCTTTGCGCACCGGGGCGACATCGGTGTTGCTGCAAACGCGGACAACGCGGAAGTCGCTCGACGGATCGACGCCCTCCCTGGGGTGCGAACCTACGGCTCAAGCGTTGGGCTGCACGCCCGATCGACCGCTGTCTGTCGTCCCGACGGAACGGTCGTTGTTGACACGGCCGGCTCGGCGCTGCGTGGGCGTCACAACGTGCTGAACCTGTGCGGGGCATTGACGGCGTTGGAGCTTGCGGGCGTTGATCTCGCGGCGCATTCCGACGCCCTGTCGTCGGCGATTGCATCGTTCCGACTGCTCGCTCACCGCCTTGAGGTCGTCGGCGAAGTGGGCGGTCGCCTCGTGGTCGACGACTCGCTGTCAACGGCACCCGAGGCTGCGGTCGCCGCACTTGCTGCCTTCGACGATCGACCGGTCGGCATCATTGTGGGTGGCCACGACCGCGGGCTCGACTACTCGACGTTGGCGTCGGCCTTGGCATTGCGAACGACACCGACCTGGGTGTGCGGGGTGCCGAACAGCGGGGAGCGGATCGTCCCGCTGATCGAGAAGGCGCTTGAACGGGCTGGAACCGACCGTTCGATTGTTCGTGTCGAGGCATTCTCTGACTTCGACGATGCGGTCCACCGTGCGGCCGCCGTCGTGCCGCCGGGAGGCGTCATTCTGCTCTCGCCGGCGGCTCCGAGCTTCGGAAGGTTCGCAAACTACGCGGAGCGGGGCCTGCACTTCCGAAGTCTCCTTGGACTTTCTGAGTGAGCAAGTCTTTGCTGAGGGTTCAGGTCGAGCGTCTTGTCGGCCGATAACGCCCGTGTGGTTGCTAGCCTCGCGTACGGGATGGAGACCGACGCCACCGTCACTCGTGTGCATCGGGGCTTCGCGTTCCTCGATATTTCGGGATTCACGAACTTCACGGACCAATTCGGCGACGCCGCATCGGTGAACGCTCTGGCCGAATTCCGGGCCGTTGTTCGAGACGTAGCGAGTCACCACGGGATCCGCGTCGACAAGTGGTTGGGCGATGGAGCGATGTTTGTGGGCGTGGAAGTCACCCCGCTCATCAGCGCCATCCTCGATATCGGGCTTCGGCTTCGAGCGGGAAGCTTTCCGCTGGAGCTGCGGGCCGGGATCGCCAGCGGCATGGTGATCTTGTTCGAAGGCGACGACTACATCGGTACGCCCGTGAACCTGGCCAGTCGCCTGTGCAGCGACGCCGGAGCCGGGGAGGTACTCGTGACCGACGTGGTTGCAGGCCTTGCACCGGAGCGCGTCCGCAAGTCCCCGGTGGGTCGGATCGACGTGCGTGGCTTGGTCGAGCCGGTCGAGGTCGTAACCCTCAGCGCCGACTCGCTCATCGAAGCGCACTGAGGGTCCGTCAGGCCGACGCATCCCTGGCTCGAAGGGCCTCGTTGACCGTGAGATGTTCGAGCATCTGAGCGACCTTCTTCCGCCCGTTGGGCAGGTCGTGGCCACCGTCCGGGCCGAAGAACGCCCGGACCTCGGCGGCGGTGACTGGCTCGCTCAGGGTACTCGCGGCCTCGACCATGCGGGGGATCGCGTTGTCAGGGAACCTCGCGCACACCTCGTCCCAACGGTCGCGAAGGAACGCCCAGGCGACGGGCCCGCCACTGCGGCTGACGAGCATGCGCTGAATTGCGTAGGGAGCGTCCTGGGTGCGGACGCCATCGGACAGCATCATTTCGAGCGTTCGGTGAAGCTCCGCTTCAGCGGGGAACATCCCGAGAGCTTGGAGGTACCGGACGCTGTCCTGTGGTGACGCGTTTGTGCGTCGTGCGTTGTAGCGATCCCAAACCGACGCGTCGCCGGTGACCGCACCGATGGTGATCACGGCCGGCGCGACGTCGGGATCGATCTTGGTGTCGCCGTTGAGCACGGCGTCGATGCGTTCAGCCACGCCGGCTCGGGTGCCAGCATCTTGACCGAGCGTGCCGAGTGTGGAAACGACGAGACCTCGCAGCTGCGACCGCAACGGTGCTTCGTCGACACCGCCCTGCCAGCCCAACTCGGCCGCGATCGGGCGCAGAACAGTGCAGACCAGTGCTATGAGACCGACTCGTCGCTCGTCGCTGAATACGCGATCCAGCGCAGTCAACCCACCGATTGCAGCCGTCCACACGTTCACGTCGCGTTCTTCGGTGAGTCCGGCGACGAGGTCGAGAAACGTCTGCGCGCGTACGGTTCCCTGCAGGACCGATGCCCACGTGTCGGCCACGATTTGGTACCGCTCGACGGGTGCGAGGGTTGCGAACCGCGGGCGTATCGCGTCGAGAAGCTCTGCTGTGTAGTTGACGCGGTAGAAGCCGTGCCCGCCCGCGTTCACCACAACGGTCGACGTCCCGGCGGGCACCGGAACGTGAAGCTCCGACGTTTCAAGCAAAGCCCGACCGGTCACGTCCTCGCCCTGTGTCCCCGTGGTCCGGAACAGGATCGGCACAAGCCATGATCGTTCGCTCGGATTCCCGTCGGCGGCGGGCAGGTAGGTGAAATGACGCTGGCGTAACTGCATCGTGGAGGTCGCCGTGTCCAGCGAAACGTCGATGACGGGGTAGCCGCCCTGAAAGATCCAGCCGTCCATCAGCGTCCGGACCGGCTCACCGGTGACCTCACCGATAGCGTCGAAAAGATCCATGGTCTCGGTGTTCCCGTAGGCGTGTTGCGTTAGGTAGTGCCGCACACCGTCGCGGAACTGATCCTCCCCGAGGTACTGCTCCAATTGGCGCAGTACTGCTGCACCCTTTTCGTAGGTGAGGACGTCGAACATGGCCTCCGCGTCGCTCGGGGATTCCACAGGAAATTCGATCGGCCTTGTCGAGTGAAGACCATCCACGGACGCCGCTGCTGACCGGTACACCGCGAAACTGGTCCAACGGTCCCATTCCGGGCGGAATTTCGCACAGCAGGAGATCTCGGCAAACGTCGCAAATGCCTCGTTCAGCCAGATGCCATTCCACCATTTCATCGTGACGAGATCACCGAACCACATATGTGCAATCTCGTGCGAGATCACGTCGGCTATTCGTTCAAGATCTGCCTTCGTAGCGGTCGCCGGATCTGCAAGCAGCAGTGTCTCTCGGAATGTGACGGCACCGAGATTTTCCATCGCACCGAACGCGAAGTCGGGCGTCGCAATGAGGTCGAGCTTCGTTCCCGGATACGCAATTCCGTACCACTCGTGGAAGTAGCGGAGAGCGAACTCGGCCGCTTCCAAGGCAAAGGCCGCGAGGTGCTGTTGGCCGGGTCGCGCGATGACCCGCAGTGGCACGCCGCCAGCGTCGACAGGGTCGGTCGCTTCGAGTTCACCGACCACGAACGCGACGAGGTACGTGGACATCTTGGGTGTGTCGGCGAAGCGAATCACGCGCTTGCCGGAGGGCATGACCGAGGCAGACAATTCGTGCATATTGCTCACCGCGAGCAAACCCTCGTCGGCGATCAGGGTGACTGCGAAGATCGCCTTGAAGTCTGGTTCGTCCCAACACGGAAACACGCCCCGTGCGTCGGTCGACTGCAGCTGGGTAGTTGCGATGACCTTGGTTGTCCCATCGGCTGCCGTGTAGCTGCTTGCATAGAAACCTCGGAGCTTGTCGTTGAGCACGCCACGGAACTGGACGTGCAGCTTGGCTCCGCCGATCTCGACGGTCCGTTCAAAGGCGAAGGTGGCCCGCTCGGTCGACTCGTCGAGCGTCCACGTCGCCTCGTTTCGGGCACCGTCAGCGCCCACCAACCATGCCGCCCGTAGCTCCAATTCCTTGACGTTGCACTCGATCGTGGTGGTCGGACGGGCTATGTCGATGCTGATGGCGGCGTCGCCGACGAAGTCGCGGGCTCGGAGGTCGGGCGCAATCGTGAGGTCATAGCGGCTCGGCACGACGTCACGGGCAAGGCGATGACGGTTCCAAATGGGGTCCGTTGCAGTCAGGGCGGTGGTTGCGCTCACGTGGCAAACCCTACGAGACCTGACCGTCCCAATCCTGCGTTCGGTGCCGTCTCCGTACCGTCCCCACTATCGTCTCGGCACGTGAATGCACCCGTCAGACCAAAAGTTGTCACGATCGGCCACGCAATCGTGGATGTTCTCGGTCACGCAACCGATCCGTTTCTTCACGGCCATCAGCTCGTGAAGGGTTCGATGGAACTCGTCGACGAAGACCGGGCGGTACCGCTGTACCAGGCGATGGTTGGCGCAGCCAAGGGCCGCGGCCAGTCGCTGGTCGTTCAGTCGGGCGGGTCGGCGGCCAATACGGCGGTGGTAAGTGCGGTGCTCGGTGCCGCGACTGCCTTTGTCGGCAAAGTCCGAGAAGACGATCTCGGACACGCATTCGCCGACGATCTCCACCGCGTCGGCGTGCAGTACTCGACCATTCTGGAGACGGGTCCCGGTGCCGCGGCGACCGGACGCTGTCTGATCAACGTCACACCCGACGCCGAGCGGACGATGTGCACCTATCTCGGCGCGGCGCGTGGCATCCGCCTCGCCGACATCGACGATGAACTGCTTTCCAACGCGGCGGTTACCTACGTTGAGGGATATCTCTGGGACGAAGTCCGCGCTCACGAGGCATTGCTCCACGCGATCTCGACCGTGCGCGGCGCAGGTCAGCGCTTCTCGTTCACTCTCTCCGACCAATTCCTCATTGAACGGTTCCGAGCGGAGTTCAATCAGCTGATTCCATCGTGCGTCGACATCTTGTTTGCCAATGAAGCGGAGATCTGTTCATTGTTCGAGACGACGGATCTCGATGCCGCGGTGAAGCGCGTTGCTGACATGTGCGAAATTGCCACAATCACCTGTGGATCGAAGGGCTCGCTTGTCGTGCACGGGAGCGAGGTCATCGAATCGGCGGCCGCTCCCGTGGAGTCGGTCGTTGACACGACTGGTGCCGGCGACGCGTATGCCGGCGGATTTCTCTATGCCTTCAGCGAGGGGCTCTCATTGCAGCGTTGCGCCGAGATCGGGAACATCTCGGCGGCTGAGGTGATCTCGCGCCTTGGCGCGCGGCCGACCGACGCGTTGCCTCGGCTTGTGCACGGGCTTGGCTGAGGGCTGTCAGCTCGTTGGGTCGCTCACTCCCGGAGATTGGAGTGCGGGCTCATGAAAGCGAGCGCGACCTTGCAACCGGAGCGCGAAGAGAGCACCGTGATTTGCCGTCCGGGCTGGACGGCGTTGGTCGGCGGTTTCATGAGGTCGCCGTAGAAGTTGCAGGTCGCGTCGAGGTCGGTACTCACGAGCGCTAAGCCGAAGAACACCGCGGGCTGGTCGGTCTTGTAGGGGTCGGGCTCGGCGGGTCCGACCACTTCGAGCTGGACGCGATCTGGCGGGACGACTTCCGCATCCTCCAGCCAGAAGAATGCCTGACGCATCTTTTGGCTGCCGTACGCGGTTCCATCGCGACGTCGCAGACAGGTCATGCCGAGACCTTCAAGAACTGCGACAGTCCGCTCCAGGTCCGGGGTCGACACAACGAGGTGATCGATTCCGGTGGTTCCGTTGGGGTGAGTTGGCAGAGGGATGTCAAGGGGCAGATGTGCGTCCGTTTTCGACCGCGTCGCGAGCCCGTCGATCGCGGTCGGGGCGTCGGCAAGATCAAGCGTCCAGGCCACGATGCCGCACGGTTGCCCGTCGGTGGGAGCGCTCAGCACGATATCGGTTGAGGCAATCCGGACCCGACCGGCGGAAACGTTGAACCCGAGCTGCGCCCAGAGGTCTGGATCATCGGCGACGTGGAGGGTGAGAAGCGACGGCATCTGGCGAAGCTATCCACTTCGCCGACGAGCCGGCAATCTGTCAGCTACTGCTCCCCGCCGCTACCCTGACGCTGCGTCACGCCACTCCCGGAGGACCTATCCCTCATGCAACCCGTCGCGCCTGAACGTGCCCGCCGCCGAGCCGACCTTGCGTGGGGCACGGTGGGCGTGATGGTGAGGGCGGCTGCCGAGCTTTTCGGCAACGCTGAGGCGCTTGTCGACGCCGATGACCTGACACGACGCTGGACCTTCGTTGAACTTTGCCGCGACGTCCGACGAGCGGCGGCGGCGTTCCTGCACGAGGGCGTCCGAAAAGGAGACCGGGTCGCGATCTGGGCACCGAATTCGCCTGAATGGGTCCTCGCCGGACTCGGTGCCTTGAGTATCGGAGCAGTGCTCGTGCCAATCAACACGCGTTTCAAGGGCGTTGAGGCCGCCTATGTTCTGAACACATCGAGGGCGCGGATACTCATATGCGCGGAAGGCTTTCTTGGCGGCAGTTTCGTCGGTGCCCTGAGCGACTGCGGTGAGTCGCTCCCACATCTCGAACGAACGATCACCTGGCAGACCTGGTCGGCATTTGTCGCCGAGGGCGGGTCGGTGGACGACGTCGCTCTCGATGTAGCGATCATGGCCGTGGCCCCGAACGATGTGTCGGATCTCATCTTTACGTCGGGGACCACGGGCAAGCCCAAGGGCGTGATGAGTACGCACTCCCAGATGCTTCGTGTGTTCGACGGCTGGGCCGAGGTGATCGGCCTCTCACCGGGCGATCGCTACCTCATCGTGAACCCGTTCTTCCACACATTCGGCTACAAGGCGGGCATCATCGTCTGCGTCATGAACGGGTGCACGATCGTGCCGCAGGCCGTGTTCGACGTCGCTCGCACGCTGGAGCTCGTGGAGCGCGAGCGCGTCACTGCATTGCCCGGCCCACCCACGCTGTTCCTCTCGATCCTCGACCATCCGGGCCGCGACTCGTACGACCTGTCGACGTTACGTCTCGCGGTTACGGGCGCGGCCAGCGTCCCCGTCGAGATGGTCATTCGTATGCGCGCAGAGCTTACGTTCGACGTCATCGTCACGGGCTACGGACTCACCGAATCCACGGGCGTCGTCACGATGTGCCGCCACGACGACGACCCGGAGACGATCGCCCGGACGAGCGGTCGGGCCGTTGAGGGTGTGGAGGTGCGGATCGTGGATGTTGACGGGAACGACCTCGCAACCGGCGAACCTGGCGAGCTGTGGTGCCGTGGTTTCAACGTGATGCTCGGCTACTTCGAGGACGCTGCACGCACGGCCGAGACCGTCACGCCCGATGGATGGCTGCGAACCGGTGACATTGCGGTGATGGATGAGCGCGGGTACGTCCGCATCACGGACCGGATCAAGGACATGTACGTGGTGGGCGGTTTCAACGCCTACCCGGCCGAGATCGAGGCTGCGCTGATCGGCCATCCGCTGATCTTGCAGGCGGCCGTTATCGGTGTGCCGGATCAGAGACTCGGCGAGGTCGGCCACGCCTATGTCGTGGCCCGCACGGGTGGTGCGACACCCGACCCGACCGAGGTGGTGGCATGGTGCCGGGAGCGGATGGCGAACTACAAGGTTCCCCGGTACGTCACCGTGGTTTCGGACCTGCCGACCAACGCGACCGGCAAGGTCATGAAGTACATGTTGCGCGAGCGATGACTGAGAGGACATTCTCGTTCGACGGTATTTGCCACTGCTGCGTCCCGATCGAATCGAAGCGCACCGCGCCCGTCGTGTCGACGACGAACAATGCTGGCCGCTGGCCGAGGCTCATCATCGTGCTGACCACGTCGTAGGCATCGAACACGGTGTGTGTGTCGTCGGGGAGGAGCGAGAACGGATACTCGCTGTTGCGGACGAACCGCGTGACGCCCGCTGCGTTATCGGGCGCAATCGCAACCACGGTCGCGCCGACCTTGCGGAACTGATCGATGTCGTCCCGCAACTGCGAGAGGTGCTTTCGGCAGAACGGTCAACTGAATCCGCGGAGGAATACGAGGACGACCGGGCCATCGGCAACAGCAGTGGCCAACTCGAAGGTCGTGCCGTGCTGATCGGTGAGCGTGAAGTTGGGCGCTTTCGACCCGACGCTGGCGGTAAAGCTGCTCACGGTCATGGCCCGATGCTACGGCCACCTCTCGGACGCGCGCTGGCATGCGCCCAATACGACGGAAGACCGGAAGCCGACGATGGCTATAGGCCAGCGCGCCTCGTCGCAGCCTCCGGGTAGAGATCCGGGAAGAGCAGTTGCAGTGAGGCGAGCGGGAAGGCGATCCGTACGGGCCCGCGATGGCTGGGCGACGTTACGAGCCCCGAATTGATCAAGTGCGCGAGCGCTGCACGAGCGGTCCGCTCGCCGAGTCCGGTCATGCGTAGGACTCGCCCCGAGGGGTCGGACCTGTGGCGAAAAGGTGGAAGAGCGGCGTGATCGTTTCGGCGCGATAGCCGGAGTCCTCGGCCGCACGTGATGTGATCAGTGCGGCAACTCGACGCCGCATCCCGTCGAGGTCCAGCAGCCTTGTCATGAACTCGACCTGGTCGGCGCACAGCTCGATGAACCAATCGCACCATCGGGCAAGTCCGGCATCGCTGAGGTTGCCGCGTCCGTCGAGATCGCCAGCTCTCGGCGCGTCCGCTTCGGCGAGGTGTTGGTAGTAGCGATCTCGATTCCTGGCCAGCCCACGGCTGACGGACCAGAGGCCGTTGGTGAGCGGGTAGAGGGCGCAGTGCGTCTGTAGTCGAACTGCTCGACCGTTGCCGTCCTCGAAGGGGTGCACCCACGACGCTCGGTGGTGAGCCGCTGCCACCACGAGAAGCGTGTCGTCGATCCCGCGTGCCTTGCCGTAGAACGCATCGAAGCGCCGATCGAACCCGTTCAACGACGCTGCGTCTGGAGCGATGTGGCGACCGACGCTCACCTGCGTGGTTCGATACTCGCCCGGCACATTCTCGCAGGTGCGTGTAAAGCCGCGTGCGGGCGGTCATGTGGTCAGACTAGTTGCCGGTTTGGAACGGACTGTCGATTCTTGGTTCGAGTCTGACAAACAACTGTAAAAAATGGCCTTTCTAGGGTTTCGGACCCATGCGTCGCCCGGATTGAAGCAAATTAGTGCCGGTTCAAATTCCGGTTCTCCGTCGCGGTGCTTCAGCCCCGTCGGTCCAGCCAGCCCAAGCGCGTGGCCGCGTGCACTAGTCCCCGAAGCGGGCCTCGATCGACGGCAGCGTGACGAGGAGCCGGTCGAGCCTGCGCACGTAGTAGTCCTCGCCATGCGACTCGGCGGACGCGCGGAACGCATGGACGGCCATTACCGCTGCGTGCACCGCGGCACCTGGCGTGGAGGTCTCCGCGAACGCGGCAACGTCCATCGACAGCGAACCCAGATCGCCAGCGAAGGCCTTCCCGGTGGTGACATCGTCGTCAAGCGGGAACGTGACATAGGCAAGCAAGTCGGCCGACTCGCGTGCATATTCGTGGTCCTCGATCAGGTATTCGGCATGTAGTGCTCGTTCCCGATCGACTCCCCGAAGCTTGGCGATGGAACTTTTGACCTTCACGGGACGCTTGGGAGACATGCGTCCATCCTGTCGCACATCGACGGGTGTGTTGTGGCCCCAAATCGGTCGGTGTGGCCTCAAACCGGGCCGATCTGAGGCCGCGCGGACGGATTTGAGGCCGCGACGTCGTCACGGACGAACGAGTGCCTTGATGCCAGCGAGGTTTGCCTCCATGTTCGTCCGGTGTTCTTCGAGACGGCGTCGAATGATCTTGGACTCCTTGTCCGGCATGGCATCGATTGCCGCGCTCAGTCCACTTCGCGCTGGACCCATGCGCATCCACTGGGTCACGAGCGTGCTGTCGCCTACGGGTGCCAACCTGAACCGCCATGAGGCGGACGGTGCTGCGGGGTCGCCGATCGACCAGCCGAACGTGCGATCGACCTCGTACTCGACCACCGTTGCAGGAGTTGTCCATGACCCGATCGCGTCGTGGTGGTTTCTGCCCTCGAACCGAGCCCCGAGGGCAGGGCCCGTCGCACCGTCGACCCACTCGGCCCCTCGGAATTCGGTGCTGCACCGAGCCGGGAGGTTGATGTCGGAGACCAGCGTCCACAGCACCGACGGCGAAGCGTCGATCACGAGCGACGCCTCTGTTGTGGGACCGTCGGCGTATCGGTATTCGGTCTGATCCATCGGGACTCCTCGAAGTGACGTTGCTGGGACGCGTCGCAGCGAGCCTGTTCGGCAAGACTCACACGTGGCCGCACTGGCCGACAATCGGGAGCGCGATGAATAACCTCGACGTTGGGCCAACACCTGCCAAAGCACCGCTGCGCGTCGGCGTGGCGGTTCCGATGGCCGACCCCGGCGAGGCGGCATTCGTGTCGGACGCTGAGCGGCTGGGGGTGGACAGCGTCTGGATCGCGGAGGTGTGGGGCCACGACGCACTCACGCGACTCGCCTATCTCGCCGCCAAGACGTCGACGGTGAAGATCGCCGCCGGCATCGTTCAGATCGGAGCGAGAACCCCAGCCATGTTGGCCATGTCCGCCATGTCGCTCCAACACCTGTCTGGCGGACGGTTCCTGCTCGGCATCGGCACCAGCGGGCCACAGGTTATGGAGGGGTGGCACGGCGTCCGATTTGCGTCACCGATCGCCGCGACGCGCGACACGATCGAGATCGTCCGTATGGCGGCGCGCGGCGATCGGGTCGCCTACGAAGGCGAGGTGTACGAACTGCCGCTCCCCGCTGGACCGGGTCGCGCTTTGCGCTCTATGGCACCGCCGGTGGATATACCGATCTACGTGGCGTCGCTTGGGCCCCGCAACCTCGCGCTGACGGGAGAGTTGGCGAGCGGGTGGCTCGGCAATGCGTTCATCCCGGAGACAGCGGAGGTGTTCCTCACCGACCTACGACGCGGAGCTGAGAAGGCCGGGCGGACGCTGAGCGACCTCGACCTCGTGATGCCGGTCGCGGTCGAATTCACCGACGACTTCGACGAGGCGGCGCGCCGTCACGCGGCCGGGTACGCGTTCACCATTGGAGCGATGGGCTCGCGCACCCAGAACTTCTACAACGCGGCGTTCGCCCGGCAGGGCTTCGCCGACGATGTCGCAGTCGTGCAATCGCTGTGGCTTCACGGCAAGCGAGACGAGGCCGCAGCAAGGGTGCCGATCGAGCTTGGTTGGAAGACCAACCTGCTGGGCACCGCCGACATGATCAAGGCTCGTCTCCGGCTGTACCGCTCGGCGGGGATCACGTCACTGCAGGCGAAGCTGAGCGGCACTCCTGGCGATCGCCTGGAGACGCTCGCGCAGCTGCTCGACGTGGTGGCTGAGGTGAATGCCGAGCCGTAGTCCGTCGGACCGGTTCAGCCTCGGCGAGCGAGCGCCACGACGTACTCCCACTGCGCATCCGACACGGGCATCACGCTGAGCCGATTGGCCTTCTGTAACAACTGGAACGGGCCGAGAGACTCCGTATGCGCGCGTAGTTCCTGCAATCTGAGCACCTCCGGGAAACGTTCGACGAATCGGACGTCGCGGCTCAGCCATCGCGGCTTCTCCGGCTTGGAGTCCGCGTCGAAGTAGTGACTCGATGGGTCGAACTGGGTGGGGTCGGTGTATCCGTCGCCCACGATCTCTGCCACACCAGCGATTCCCGGGACCTTGCAACTCGAATGAGCGAAGAAGAACTGGTCGCCCGGGATCATCGCCGCCATCCAGTTGCGGGCTCGATAGTTGTGCACGCCATCCCATCGAAACAGTCGCTTGGGAGCGCGCGCCAGGTGGTCGATCGACAGCTCCTCGGGTTCAGATTTCATCAGCCAGTGGGCCACGGGTTCTCCAGTGACGGGCGCAGGTCGCGGGTAGACATCCTCGTGCGTACGGTGGACGTGTCAGTGCACGGTATGTCAATATATTGCCATATGTTGAAGCGTGAGCTGTTCACCACCGAGCACGACCTGCTCCGTGACACCGCGCGATTGTTCTTCGAGCGCGAGGTTGTGCCACATCATCCCCAGTGGGAGAAGGACGGCGTGGTGCCGCGCGAAGTGTGGATCAGTGCGGGACAAGCGGGTCTGCTCTGCCTCGGCATCCCGGAGGCCTACGGGGGTGGCGGCGGAGATCGTCTTGCGTCGGCGATCGTGATCGAGGAACAGGCCCGCCTCGGGCTCTCCGGTCCAGGATTCTCGACGCACTCCGACATCGTTGCGCCGTACATCGCCAACCACGGCACCGAGGAACAGAAGCTTCGGTGGCTGCCGAGGATGGCAACGGGCGAACTGATCGGTGCGATCGTGATGACCGAGCCTGGTGCCGGAAGTGACCTCCGCTCAATTCGCACGACCGCAATTCGCAACGGTGACAACGTCATCGTGAGCGGGCAGAAGACATTCATCACGAATGGTCAGTGCGCAGATCTTCTGGTTGTGGCCGCGAAGTCGTCGCGAGAAGCGTCGACCAAGGACCTGACGCTGATCGTCATTGAGACCGCGACGCCGGGCGTGTCACGCGGCGCAAACTTCGAGAAAATCGGAATGAAGGCTCAAGACACGTGTGAGCTGTTCTTCGATGACGTCCATGTGGCTGCCGCGAACATCCTCGGAACCGAGGGTGGCGGTTTCGCGCTGCTGGCGAAAGAACTGGCCTGGGAGCGTCTGCAGATCGCGATCGGTGCGGTCGCGACGTCGGCCGCGGCGCTTGACTGGACCCGCGCGTACACGAAAGAACGAGTCGCGTTCGGCACACGCGTGGCCGACTTTCAGAACACGCGCTTCAAACTCGCCGACGTGAAAACCGAGATCGAGATCGCCCAGGTATTCGTTGACCGCTGCCTCATGGAGTGCGAGCGGGACACGCTCGACCCCGCGGTCGCAGCGATGGCGAAGCTCTGGTGCACCGAGATGATGGGTCGGACGCTCGATCAGTGTCTGCAGCTGCACGGTGGCTACGGGTACATCTGGGACTACCCGATTGCCCGCGCCTTTGCCGATGCTCGGGTGCATCGCATCTATGGCGGCTCGAATGAGATCATGCGCGAGCTCATTGCGCGAACGCTCTGACGAACACAAAGGACCAAATGGACTTCACCGACAAGATCGTGCTCACCACCGGTGCCGCATCGGGCATCGGTACCGCCACCTCTCGACTCTTCGCCCAACTGGGAGCGACGGTGGTACTCACCGACGTCAACCGAGACGGCGGCGAGGCCGCCGCGGCGGCAATCGTGGCCCAGGGACACCACGCGATGTTCCGGCCCCTCGATATCACCGACCGCTTTGCCGCGGAGGGACTGGCCGAGCACCTGCAGGGCGAACTCGGCCGCCTCGACGTGCTCGTGAACGTTGCTGGATGGGACATCATCGAGCCGTTCATGGACAACACCCCCGAGTACTGGGCGAAGGTCGTAGCCATCAACTTCATGGGTCCGGTCCAGGTCTCGCGGGCGTTCCTGCCGCTGCTTATGGAGGCGGGGAGCGGCGCGATTGTCAACGTCGCCAGTGATGCCGGCCGGGTCGGCAGTTCCGGCGAGACGGTCTACGCCGGAGCGAAGGGGGGCGTGATCGCGTTCACCAAGTCGTTGGCCCGTGAGGTCGTTCGCCGTGGCGTCCGCGTGAATTGCGTGTGCCCCGGCCCGACCGATACGCCCCTGTTCAACAACCAGCCGGAGAAGATCAAGGCAGCCCTCGTGAACGCCATTCCGATGAAACGGCTCGGCCAGCCCGGCGATATCGCCAATGCAATCGCGTTCTTTGCGAGCGACATGGCGAGCTTTGTGACGGGCCAGGTCCTCAGCGTCAGCGGTGGGCTCACGATGGTCGACTGAACCGCGGTCGCCAATCGCTGGGATTACTTGACGCGGTCGAGCACGACGACCGGGATTTCCCGGGTGGTGTTCTTCGCGTACTCGTCGAAGTTCGGCATGGCGTCGGCCTGGGCCCTGTAGAGGCGCGCCCGCTCGTCGGCCGCGGCCACCCGTGCAGTCGCGGCGAACTTCTCCGTGCCGACTTCGACCGTGATGCTCGGGTGAGCCACGAGATTGCCGAACCACTGCGGGTTATCCGGTGCTCCGGCCTTGGATGCGATGATGACATAGGCGTCACCGTCGCGGGAGTACACGAGTGGCGAAGTGTAGGAATTGCCGCTCTTGGCACCCGTGTGCGTGACGAGGATCATCGGCGCACCCTCGAAGGGTCCCCCGACCTTGCCCTCGTTGGCACGGAACTCGGCGATGACGTTTTGGTTGAATTCGTTCATGTCTGGCATGGGTCCATGGTCCCACGCTCCTGGAAATGGGGCCACAACAAAGGCAGCGGTACCGTGCCGCATGCGACTGGTAACAACGTCATGAAGGTCACCCTGCTCGGCACGGGAAGTCCCCTGCCCGACCCGCGTCGGGCGGGACCCGCAACGCTCGTCCAGACAGCCGGCACAAACCTGCTTGTCGACTGCGGACGTGCGGTGCTGCTGCGTCTCACCGCCGCTGGTGTGCTCCCGATGATGCTCGACGCGCTGCTCATCACGCATCTGCACAGCGATCACATCACCGACCTCAACGACATCATCACCACGCACTGGATCATGAGCCCAGAGGGTCGCGCCCTGCTGATCTATGGACCGCCGAGGTTGCGTGAAGTCGTCGACGCCACACTCGCGGCGCTTGCGCCCGACATTGCTTATCGCCTTGCGCACCACGACGATCTCACGTGGATGCCCAACGTGGAAGTCTTCGAGGTCTCGCCGGGTGACGTGTTCACGGTTGGTGCGGCGAGCGTGCGGGTCGCTGCGACCGACCATCGCCCGGTCGAGCCGACGGTCGCGTTCCGGATTGACGACGGGCCCACGTCGGTCGTGCTCGGCGGTGACGGTGTGCCCTGCGCGGGACTCGATGAGATCTGCGCGGGCGCGACCGCCTACGTTCAGACGGTGCTCCGTGACGACCTCGTGAAACTCGTGCCCAGTCCAAGGTTCCAAGACGTTCTCGACTACCACTCATCGGTCGAGGACGCTGCCCGAACGGCAACGCGGGCGGGGGTGGGCACTCTCGTGTTGACCCACTACGTCCCGCCGATGCAACCCGGTCAAGAGGACGAATGGCGGTCCCGGGCGGCAGCGCATTTCAGCGGTCCGATCGTGCTCGGCGACGACCTCACGGCGGTGGAACTGTGATCGACCATCTCGTCGTGGCGACCCCGGACCTCGCAGCGTCCGCACGATGGTTCGACAGCGAACACGGCATTGCCTTTTCAACTGGTGGGCAGCACTTGGGCTTCGGCACACGCAATCTGTTGTCGAATCTCGGTGGCGGCACCTACCTGGAAGTGATCGGGCCCGACCCTGAGCAGCCTGCACCGGCGCAGCCCCGACCGTTCGGCGTCGACGACCTCGCTGCACAGCGTCTCATCGGGTGGGCGGCGCGCGTCGAGGCGATGGATGCTGCGGTTGACGCTGCGAGCGCGGTCGGCTGGTCGGTCGGTGATGCGGTCCCGATGTCGCGGACCCGGCCCGACGGTGTGACGCTCAATTGGGAGCTCACGATGCCGGTCCTGATCGCTGGGCTTGCTGTTCGACCGTTCCTCATTCATTGGGGGAGTGATCACCCGACTACGTTGATGCCGGAAGCTGCGAGGCTCCGGACGTTACGCGTCATCGGCGATGCGGACCTTGCGGTGCATCTCGGCGTGCTCGCCGTGGATGCTCGTGTCGAATCCCGAGTCGGTGCAACGCCGATGATCGAGGTCGTGATCGAACACGGCGGGAGCGTCCTGATCCTGCGCTCGTAGCGACAGCTCCACCCGCGACGTTGGGACGAATCACCTCGCTCAGCGGCGGGAACTGTCCCAACGAACGGGGCCGCGGCCCAGGTCAAAACACGAATCGAGCATTGGGTGAGGGTCGGGAACGGCGTACGGTTGGTCGTGATCGCCCGTAGCCGCCATCGACGCCTTGCCTCTGCCCGAGCGAGGGCCCCGGTTCGGCCCTTCGGGAGCCGATGGCCGACCAAGTCGATCGTACCCGCATCAGGCGTGACGGCACCCAGGAGCATGAGCAGCGTCGTGGTCTTGCCCGCACCGTTCGGGCCGAGCAGTAAGACTCGCTCGCCCGCGACCAACGTGAGGTCGAGCCCGTCGACTGCGGTCTTTTCACGGAAACGCTTCGTGAGTGAGCGCGCAACGACAACCGGTGGCGTCTGCATGGGCTCAGTCTCGCGGAACGGGCTCGCTCGGTAGCGGGATTTTCAGGATTCGGCGCGTCGACGTAGGTTGCTCGGTGCCTACTCCCAGAGGAATTTCAAATGACCGTCGCCGTGCCGTCCGTGAAACCGCTCCACGAAGCGCACCGAGTCGCGTTCGAGGGTGCTGTCGATGCCGATGGGCACATCCTCGAGCCGCCGGATCTGTGGGAGACGTACATCGACCCGAAGTTCCGTGATCGCGCCTTGCGCATCGTGGTCGATGAGCACGGGCTGGAGGAGCTGGAGATCAACGGTCAGCGCTCTACGATGAGCAAGCGCGGGTTTCCTTCGACGCTCGGTGCCATGGGCGCTCCTGACCTCGCCGACATGCAGAAGGATCCTAAGCGCACGTACCTTCGCGAGGCGCCGTACGGATCGATGGACCCGACAGAGCGGCTTGATCTGCTTGATGCCGAGAACATCGACATTGCGATGCTCTACACAACGGTTGGTCTGTTGTGGGAGGCGGAGGTCGATGATCCGGAACTTGCTCAGGCTTATACGCGCGCATACAACCGCTGGATCTGTGAGTTCTGCTCTGGCCAACCGCGCCTCATCCCGACTGCGCACCTCTCGTTGAGCGATCCGGTGGCTGCCGCAAAGGAGTTCGAGCGGGCGGTCGGTGAAGGGGCGAAGGGCGGTTACGTTGCACCGTTCACTCACGACGGACGCCCGCTCGGCCATCCCTCGAACAACCCGGTATTCGCTGCTGCACAGGATCTCGGCGTCCCGTTGGCGTTGCATCCGACGTTCGAGCCGCAGTGGACGAAGGGCACGCGGATGGGGACGTGGGAGAACGTGAAGCAGCTGCGTCTGCTCGCGTCAGTGCAGGCCTCGGATGGCGTCCGGCATCAGTTCACAACGCTGTTCGACTACGGCGTCTTCGACCAGTTTCCGCGGCTCAAGTTCCTCGTGCTGGAATCCGGTGGCGGTTGGATCGGGTACTGGCTCGACCGGATCGACGCGGTGTACGGGCACACGTTCATCGGCGAGCGCGTCCCGTTGAAGCACAAGCCGAGCGACTACTTCCGTGAGCGCATCTGGATCAGCTGTGATCCCGACGAGCGGACGATTCCGTCGCTCGCTGCACGGTTCGGTGTGGAGCGGTTCCTTTGGGCGTCGGACTTCCCGCACGCGGATCACACGCCGGAATACGTCCATGACCTCAACGACTTGGTGGCGTCGTTCCCGGAGGCTGACCGACGCAAGTTCGGGGGCGACAACTGTCGTGCGCTGTTCGGCCTACCGGCCGGTCGTCCATAGTTCGAATCCGCTGCCGGAATGTTGCGCCAAGCGCAACAAATCGACCGAGTTGCCCAACCAGAATGTTTGCTGGACCTCAGCTGAGCTGCAGTGCGACGCGCTTGCCGGAGGCGAGTTCGACTTCGAGGTGGAGAACTGCGCCGAGGTTTTCGAGATACGTCACTGGCGACCACCGGAGTTCGCCACGGCGATCATCGTCGCCGATGCTCTCGTCTGGGAAGGTGCAGATGAGACGCTCATCGTCAGTGCTTCGGACACAGAGGACTACGGCCGATACCTCGTTCGAGCACTGATCTAGCGAATCGTCACCGATCGACTCGGTCCGCCAAACGATGCATCCGCATCCGACGAATTCGACCCATACCTTCAAGCTGCCGAACTTGCCTGTTCTCGCTGCTGATGATTTCCAGGTTGAACGGTTCACCCGCACGCTTGCGCGCCCGACACGAGTGGCCGCTCGGTTAGCGGCCCGGCCAGAGTGGCTCGCGGTACGTTCGGGGGCTCGCGGTATGTTCAGGGCACGCAGAACGTACCGCGAACCACTGAACGTACCGCGAAGCTGCATTGGAAGTGGTTGAGCGTTGACGGCGGTTCTACGGGGCTCGGCGCAGGGTGGAATCAGGTGGAATCACGTGGCGGCTCGCAAGCGGTACGAGATGGGGAGCGACTTGGGTCCGCCCACGAAGATTGTGCGCATGCTCGTGGGCGTGCCCGCCAGCGCGATGTGTTCGATGCGCGGCAGAAGCGCTCCGAACAGCGTCCGCAGCTCCATGCGCGCGAGCTGCGCGCCGAGACAGAAGTGTGCGCCGAAGCCGAATGCGAGGTGGCGGTCGGCGTTTGCGCGGGCAACGTCGAACGTGTGCGGGTCCTCAAAGACCGCCGGATCGCGGTTCGCAGCCAAATACGACAGGTACACCCAGTCGCCAGCCTTCACGGCCGTACCCGCGATGTCGGTGTCCTCTTGAACCGTTCGCATGAAGTGTCGGACCGGCGACACGTAGCGGATCATTTCGTCGGCCGCGGACTTGAGGAGCGTCGGGTCGGCCTGCAGACGAGCGAGCTGTTCCGGATGTTGGATGAGGGACTGCATCCCACCCGTGATCGCGGCCGACGTGGTGTCGTGGCCCGCTGTCGCCGTGATGATGTAGTAGCTGACGGTCTCGATATCCGGCATCGGGAGATTGTCGATCTGACCGGTTGCGATGAGCGTCGCAAGGTCATCGGTTGGGGCCGCACGACGCTCGGCAGTCAGCGTCATGAAGTACGCATAGAAGTCCATGATCACGGCGATGAGGTCGTCCGCTTTTCGTGCTCCGCGGCCCGTGTCGTCGTCGCTCGCGCCGAATAGCTCCTGCGTGAGCTTCAGCATTCGCGGGTAGTCGCTCTCCGGAAGTCCGAGGATGGCGAGGATGACCTGAAGCGGGTACCAGACCGCAACGTCGCGGCTGAAGTCGCACGACCCACCGAGCGACTCCATCTTCGCGATCGTCTGCGCGCTTAGTTCATCGAGATGCTGCTGGAGGCGGCCGAGGCTCGCAGGCTTGAACCAGTCCGCGGTGAGCTTGCGGTACTTCGGGTGATCCGGGGCGTCCATATGGATGAGCGAACGGATGACCGCACCGGACGCCCGCGCCTTCTCCATGTCGGCTTGGCGACCGAGCACGGGCTCAGGTTCGTTCGTGAACAATTCTGGATGACGCTCGACGGTCATCACGGCGTCGTGACCGAGCACCGCCCAGAACGGTCGAAACCCCGCGTCGCTCTGGTCGATCAGATGCACCGGTCCGAGCGCCCGGAGGGAATCGGCTTCGCGGTGCCACCCGTCGAGGTCTGCATAGCGTTCGTGGTTGGTGAAGAGGTCGGTCACGGTCGCCAGTTTCAGACGAGTCGGCCCGGGAGCGCCAGTCGCGCCGCGATGTCTGGCAATCCACCTCGCTCGGCGGGCACCTTTGACCGAACGTCGAAGGTCAGCGCGCCTCGCGTTCGTAGGCAACGCCGAGAGCGGCGGGCGCACCGAGCCGACGCTTGGCCCAGCCCCCGGACACCAGCACAAGAACCACGATCGTCATGAGATACGGCAGCGAGTCGAGCAGCTGCGGTGAGATCTTGACGCCGCGCGCTTGCAACGTGAGGCTGAGGCTGGCGAACGCACCGAACAGGTAGGCGCCGACCATCGTGAGATCGGGACGCCAGAAGCCGAAGATCACGAGCGCGATCGCGATCCAGCCGCGGCCAGCCGTCATGCCGTCCTGCCACGTCGGCACGATCGAGAGCGAGAAGCACACGCCACCGATACCGGCCAATGCGCCGCCGATCAAGGTGTGCACATAGCGTGTCTTCACGACGTTGATGCCCATGGCGTCGGCCGTCTGGGGTGACTCGCCGACCGCTCGGAGGTGCAGTCCGGCGCGTGTCCGAAACAGGTACCAGCTCGACGCCGCGACGAGTGCCCACGACAGATACGTGAGCAGTGTGTGGTTGAAAAGCAGCGGGCCGAGAATGGGCATATCGGCCAGTCCGAGCACGTCGAGTTTGCCGAACTGGTGCTTGGCCGGATTCTTCAAACCCCACACATTCGCGAGGTACGACGACAGCCCGGCGCCGCCAGCGAGGATGGTCAGCGCAAGGCCTGACACCGTCTGATTGACCCGCAGGGTGATGACCGCGAACGCGTGCAACAGGGCACCGAGCGACGCGGCCAGAATCCCGGCAAGCACCGCCAGCAAGAGAACAAGCCAGCCCGGCCCGCCCAATCGCGATGAGGTCCACGACGCGGCAACCGCGCCCAGCAGCATCATCCCTTCGACGCCGAGGTTCAGCACACCCGACCGCTCCGTCAGCACTTCGCCAAGCCCGGCAAAGAGCACGGGTGTGCCGTAGTAGATCGCCGACGCAGCGATCACGATGAACAGGTTCGCGTTCACGACGCGAAGTCCAGCGCACTCGGGACTTGACGGGGAACGCGGCGCACGCGGTACCTGGCGAGAATCTCGCCACCGAGGGCGAAGAACAGCACCATCCCCTGCAGCGTGCCGACGAGGCCTGCCGGGAAGTCAGGTCCCTGCAGCGAGCGTCCGGCGTTGGCGAGACCACCCATCAGCACGGACACGAACACGACGGCGACGGGATTGAACCGCGCGAGCGCAGCGATCACGATCCCGGCATAGCCGTAGCCCGCCTGGCCGAGTCCCTTCGGATCGAGGACGTGCCTGAAGTCGCCGACGTCGCTCGCCCCGCCGAGGCCGGCGAGTCCACCCGACAGCGCCATAACGGAAAGCACCTTGCGCTTCGTCCGCATGCCGGCATACGACGCCGCCGCGGGTGAGTCGCCGATGATCGCGACTTCGAAGCCGAACCGCGTGTGCTTGTACAGCGTCCAGGTGGCGAGGGCCACGAAGGAACCGACGGCGAACCCGAGTGGGACGGCGAGGGAGCCCAACGTCAGCGTCGGCCAGTCGGAGCGTTCGGCCAACCGTTTGCCCTGGGGAAACATGCGCCCGTTGCCGGTGAGCAAACGCCAGTACGACCGAGAGTTGAAGATGAGATACGACGCAAAATTTGCCGCGATGTAGTTGAGCATCAGCGTGGTGATGACTTCGTTGGTGTTCAGCCACGCTCGCAGGACACCCGCAATTGCAGCCCACGCAGCGCCCGCGATGACGCCAGCGAGAATCATCAATGGGATCACCGCTCTTCCGAACGACTCGCCCCACGCGAGTCCAACGCCGGAGGCGGCAATCGTGCCCATGAAGTACTGACCCTGCCCACCGATGTTGAAAACTCCCATCCTGAACGCGGTTGCCGCTGCCAGGCCGGTGAACAGGAGGGGGGTGGCCGCAATCAGCGTCGCCGAGAAGGCACCCTTTGAGACGAACGCGCGATCAACGATGCGCGTATAGGTGTCAATCGGGTTGTTCCCACTGACTGCAATCAGGAGCGCACCGGCAACCAGCGCGGCGATGATCGAGAGGACCGGCACCGCCCATCGCAGGAGCGGCGGAGTGGAAGACCGACGTTCGAGGCGGATCACGTCCTACCCCCCATGAGAAGTCCGATCTCGGCGATGTCGGCATTGCCCCGCTCAACCGTCCCGGCGATAAATCCTTCGTACATCACGAGGATCCGGTCCGACAGAGCGATTGCCTCCTCGAGGTCCTCGGTGATCAGGAGCACGCCCATGCCACGTCGTGCAGCATCGAGCAACAGCGAACGCACGGTCTCGATCGCCCCGACATCGAGTCCCCGAGTCGGTGAGGCGGCGACGAGCACCGCCGGTTCGCTCCCGATCTCACGAGCGAGCAACACCTTCTGGATGTTTCCGCCGGACAGGAGTCGAGTGCTCGTTGATGGGCTTGGGGTTTTTACGCCGAACCGTTTGATGAGCTCTTCTGCGTTGCGACGGATCGCGCCGTGGCGCAGAAACGGACCTGTTGAGATCGGTGGCCGCCGATAGGACTTCAGTACGAGGTTGTGTTCAACCGACGCGGACGCGGCGAGCCCGGTGTGCAGACGATCCTCGGGGATGTGTGCGACTCCGAGTGCTATTGGTTCGCGAGGATCCCCGCCGGATGTTCGCTGCCCGTTGATAAGCACCATCCCCGAGGTCCGGCGCCTCGTGGCGCAAATCGTTTCGGCGAGCTCCCGTTGACCATTGCCCGACACTCCGCACACCGCCACGATCTCACCGGCGTGCACCTTCAGGCCGACGCCGGTCAAGGCGGCCCGACCACGGGAGTCGTACGCGCGCAGATCGATAGTTTCGAGCACGACCCGGTCGTAGTCGATGACCGGACGATCGTTGCCAGCGTCGGCGTTGAACACGACATCGCGTCCGACCATGAGATGGGCGAGCTCACGTTGCGAGGTCGAGGCGACATCGACCGTGCCCACGTTGCGTCCGTCGCGCAGCACCGTGACGCGGTCCGACACCGCCATTACTTCGTCGAGCTTGTGCGAGATGAACACGACGGAACGACCGGCGGCAACCATTTTCCGCAACGTGACGAACAGCGCATCGGCCTCCTGCGGCGTGAGCACCGCCGTCGGCTCATCGAGGATGAGAACCGTCGCCTCACGGTCAAGGGCCTTGAGGATCTCGACTCTTTGTTGCTCACCGACCGAAAGCTGCCACACCTTGGCGGACGGATCAACGGGAAGTCCGAACCGCTCGCCCAGTGAGCGGATGCGTGCTTCAGCGTCCTTACGGCCCAGAGGACCGGTTCTTCCGAGGACGATGTTCTCGGCGACGGTGAAGGTCGGCACCAGCCGGAAGTGCTGATGCACCATGCCGATCCCATGGTCAATTGCGTGTCGTGGGGAGTTCAACCTGACCAGGGAACCGTCGATGGAGACCGTGCCCGCATCAGGGTGGTAGAGGCCGGTCAAGACATTGGAGAGCGTCGACTTGCCAGCACCGTTCTCGCCAAGGAGCGCGTGCACCTCGCCACGTCGGAGCTCGAACGACACGTTGTCGTTCGCGACGACACCCGGGAACCGTTTGGTAATCCCGGACATGACAACCGCCGGGGTTGGGACCCCGGCGGTTGGCTGATTCGGAGGAGTGCTCACAAGGCGTTCATGCAGGGCAGGGTTTTGGTCGGTCGGCATCTGGTGCCGACCGACCGGAAATCCCGGACCGGTTAGGCCTTCGGAAGCTCGCCGTCGACGCCCTTGACGAACCACTGCATCGACATTTGGTCACCGAAGGGCAACGAGGCACCCGAGGCGACCCTCTCGGCACCGGACTGATCGACGATCGGCCCTGCGAACACGTTGAATGTGCCCGCGACGATTTCGGCCTTCTTGGCTTCGATGGCCGCTTGCGTTTCCGCGTCGACAAGTTTGCCGAATGGTGCGAGGCCGGTGAACCCGTCCTTGATGTTGCCGTAGTAGTCGCCCTTCGCCCAGCTGCCATCAATGACACCCTGGACCTGCTTGGTGTAATAGGGGCCCCAGTCGTAGATGGCGGCGGTCAGCCAGACTTCGGGGTAGTTTGCGCTCTGGTCCGAGTCGTAGCCGGTCCAGGCAACGTTTGCGGCTTTGGCGGCGTCGCCGGGCGCAGGACTGTCGCCACCCGACGCAATCACGTCGGCACCACCGGCGATCAGCGACTCGGCAGCTTGGCGTTCCTTGGGCGGATCGAACCACGAGTTGATCCACACCACCTTGACGACCGCTGCAGGGTTCACCGACTGGGCACCGAGGGCGTAGGCGTTGATGTGGCGGACGACTTCCGGGATCGGGAACGGTGCAACGAAGCCGATCACGTTCTTCTTCGTTGCCTTCCCGGCTGCCATTCCCGAGAGGTACAGGCTTTCCTCGCCAGCACCGAAGTAGGTAGCGAAATTGGCCACATCGTTCGGGAGGCCCGTCGCGTGTTCAAACTTCACGTCGGGGTACTTCTTCGCCGCAGCGATCATGGCATCGCCGAACCCGAAGGACGTGGCGAAGATGATCTTGTTCCCGTCCTTTACGAGGTCGTCGATGACCTGAGCGACTTCGGGGCCTTCCGGGACGTTCTCTTTGAAGGTGGTCACAACCGTGGTACCCAAAGCGGTTTCGACGGCCTTGCGGCCGTTGTCGTGGGCGGTGGTCCATCCGCCGTCGTTGGTCGGACCGACGTAAATCCATGCGGCCTTGACGGCTTCACCCGCTGCCGGTGCGGCCGCTTCGGTGGCCGCAGCTTCTGTGGCAACTGCCTCGGTAACGACAGCGGCAGTGTCGGCCGGAGCTTCGGTGGCGGCTTCGGTGTCCGCGGTGGCTGCTTCGGTCGATGCGGTCGTGTCGCTGGCCTTGTCACTCGAACAAGCGCCTGCGAACAACGAACCGATGACCAGTGTGATGGCGAGTACGCCACGCTTCATTGGTTCTCCCTTTGGTCGTCGTTCCGGACGGAACAATGGTCACAGAGCGTAGGCCCTCCGAACTACGCGTCAAACTTCGAGGCCGTTCACGGTTCGGCCGAGCGTCCGCTGAAATATCCGTCGGACGAACCTGGCGAGTTTCCAGATCACGACGATGCACGCGGCGGAGAGCAAGACGGCGACCACTCCGGCAAGCCCCGGATGGGCGAGGGCGAGAACCACCATCGCAGCGACGATTCCGTCTTCGGTGAAGGACAGCGCGATGTTCGAGAACGGCTCGGGTGACGTGTTGACCGCTGCACGCGTCGTCGCCTTCGCTCCGTGACTCGTGAGGGCGAGCGTCCCAGCGGCAAGGGCTGCGAACGAGCGCTGAATCCAGCTCGTGTCACCGGCCATCACCGCGGCGAGCCACGCCGCGCCGAGCGGTCGGATAAACGTGTGGACGGCATCCGAGGCACTGTCGACAAACGGGATTTTGTCGATGAAGAACTCGATCCCGTACAACACACCCGCTACGACGAGCACCGGGGTGGACTGCAACGGTGTCGGCGTTGCCGCCCAGCCGAGGCGGCCAGCGAATCCGAGCAAAAGGATCGTGGCATAGAGGTTGAGGCCGCTTGCCCAGCCGCTTCCGGCAATTGCTCCCCATGGCATGGGCGACGACTTTAGAAGGCTCTACTGGTAGTTGATGAACATCGGTGGGGGCGTCAGCGAGAGTACGTCGGCGGGCTGGAGCATAGGTGTGTCGAGCTTCGTGAAGAGCTTGAAACCAGTGAGGTCGGTTGCGACACCGGTTCGGACGCGTGCATACACGGCGAGCTTTGACGCTGGTGGGCCGAAGCCATCCATGTTCATAAGAAGGCGGACCTCGGGCGTCGGACGTATCGCCCCGGGGTTGGTGACCATGAAGTCACGGAATCGGTGCACGATGACGAGTTTCGGCGGAATGTTCTGGGTACGGACGAGTTGCGTGACGGTAGCGATCGCGCTGTTGATGTCGACGGCGTCCATTGAGCCGATCTTCTTGCCCGGTGCGACGCCTGGTGGCATGTCCCATTCGGGGTCAAGTGCGAGGTGGACGTCGGGTTGGGCCAGCCAGTGGAGGAAGTAGGGAAGCTCGATCGGGACGCTCGACTGGCCGACCTGAAAATCGAGGATCGTGATGCATCCGTTTGCCCGCGCGAGTTGGATGATGGCGTCGAGCGGTCCAGCGCCGATCCTCGAGCGGAAGAGGCCGGACCGGCCCTTGGATGCTTGAGCGACTATGGCAATCACCTCGAAGGCACAGCGCGTCGTGACCGACGGGTCTGCGGCCGCCCATGCCCGCACGTCGGCAAGCAGGGCCTTCGGCATTTCCGACCGCGGGAGCCGCCCGAGGATGCCCATCGTCGAGGCGAGCGGCGTCCCGTAGTAGGCGACGATGCGACAGGACATGGGTGTCGTGACTGGAATTGCACCGACGGCGGAAGCGCAGACCGGAGCGAGCGTTGGATCGCTACTCGGAACGTAAGCAGGGAGGGTTGTGAGCGTCGTGGTGGTTGTCGGTGTGAGGGTGGTCAGGGATGTGGGCCGCGTGACGGGGACTTCCGGCGGCAGCGTGTCGAGGGTGGTTGTGGACTCCGGTGGCTGGCTGGTCGGTGCGTTCGTCGGCGCGTTCGTCGGGTCAACCGGTCCGGTGGCGGTTGTTGAGCCGGGTTCCTGTGCATGGCTCGTGGCGGCGAGGAGTACTAGGCAAAACGACACGAGCGCGGCGACCAAAGCCACCGCGCTCATTTGTTGTTGCCTAGTTCCGACGGAATTGCGGGAACACTTCTCCCGCAAGTGAATCAGCCCTTGCGCAGCTCAGCGAGCAGCTTGTCGCGCGTCGCTCCGGCGGGCACGCAGTCCTTCACGACCGGGTCGAACTTCGCAAGGATTGCGGTCGGCGGCTTGTCCTGGGCGGCGAGGACGGCAGCGAGGATCTCGTCGTCGGCGACAATCGTGTCGAGGAATTTGTTGGCCATGCAGGTTTTCTGGTCTGGCGTGACGTCGGCTGGCATGTCGGTGAATGCCGACGAGATCAGGGAGTCAGCGAGGCCTTTTGGCTTGCATTGGAACGTTGCCTTGATGAGGCCGGTCATGGCCTCTGGGGGCGGTGCGCCGCCTGAAGCTGAGGAGATCACCTTCGCCAGGTCGTCGCCACTCACCTTCGATGTCACGCACTTGACGTCGGCCGGGTCAGGAGTTGCGCCGCCGTTCATTCCGGCGATCATCTGAGTGACGAGTGCCTCGCCAACTGCTCCTTCTGCGGATCCGCTTGCGACGGTGTCGCCCGCGGCTGCGGCCTCGGTTGCTCCGGCTTCGGTTGCTCCGGCTTCGGTTGCCGGTGCTTCGGTCGGTGCCGCCTCGGTTGCCGCCGCCGAATCCGCCGTTGACACGACCGTGTCGGAGGACTCCTTCGATGAAGAGCAACCGGTTACGAGGAGGGCAGTGACTGCCAAACCGCTGGCGACCGCCAGTAGGCGGGAGGTACGTCGCATGTGTTCACCTTTCAGGGGGTTTCATCAATCGTAGGCATGTGGCGCCGACATTTATGGTTGTTGAGCAGATCGACGCCCTGCGACCCGCACTTGAATCTTCGGCGCCTCACCGATGCTCGGTTGACAACCGAACGTTCGGTCGGGAGAATGGTTGCGTGGCTACCTGGACCGGTGACGAGGAATTCGACGTGTTCATTGCGGGCGAGGGCATTGTCGAAGCGGGCGACGACATGCCGTTGCGCTACCGCGAGGAGGTCTTCCGCTTCATCGAGATGCATGCGAACTCCGAGCTGTTCGGAGGACTGTGTGAGCACTACTGGGTTTCGCGAGCGCCGGGGCTTCATCGCAAGCTCGCATTCCTCGCGAAAACGCAGGACGAGATCGGTCACGCCCACCTGCTGTACATGGTGGCAGCGGACCTCGGAATGAAGTCCCGAGAGCAGATGCTCGCCGATCTGTTCGCGGGCCAGTCGAAGTTCCACAACGTGTTCCACTACAAGACGCAGACCTGGGCCGACCAGATCGTGATCGCGTTCCTGGTGGATGCCGCGGCATTGACCACGCAACAGGCGGTGTTCAAGAACTGCTCGTACGGTCCCTACCGCCGGGTGCTGAGGCGCATCGTGAGTGAGGAGGGCTTCCATATGCGACACGGTGAGGAGATGCTGTTGACGCTTGCGGACGGCACCGCGAAACAGCGAGCGATGTTCCAGGACGCGCTCGACCGGTGGTGGGAGGCCGTGATGCACTTCTTTGGTCCTCCGACGAAGGGCACCGACCTCCTTCTGCGCTGGCGAATCAAAAGCGAAACGAATGAGGCGCTACGCGACAAGTACGTCCAGAAGTTCGTTCCGATGCTTCTTGACTATGGATTCACCATCCCGGACGCGTCGCTCCACAAGGACGAGGCCGGACGTTGGGTGATCGGCGACATCGACTGGAGTGCTCTGTCGGCCGCTCAATCCAACGCTGGGCAGGATTCGGCACAGCGCATCCAGCGCTCACTCGCGGCATGGAACGACACCGACTGGGTCAGGTCCGCCCTCGACTCGCAGTCGTTGATCGAGGCGGGCGCGTCGTGAGTCCGCTCGAAGGCGCTGTGCGCGTCGCGGTCGAGGCAGTGGCGGACCCTGAACTCGCGGGCGTGTCGATCGGCTCCCTCGGGCTCGTTCGCCGCGTCGAAGCGCCAGTGCCGGAGGAACCCAGCCGGATCGAGATCGTTCTCACGCCGACGTTTCTCGGCTGTCCGGCACTCACGATGATTGCCAGCGACGTCCGCAACGCCGCATTCGCTGCGGGTGCCACGACCGTGTCGGTCACCTTCGACGTCTCGACGCCATGGACGACCGCCGCGATCTCGACCGCTGGACGCGCCCGGCTCGCGGCACTGGGGGTCGCCGTGGCCACCGACGACGTCGTTGTCTGCCCCTTCTGTGGGTCGGTCGCCTTGGGCGCGGTCGCGGCCGTCGGGCCCACGTCGTGCCGTTCGGTCAAGTGGTGCGACGACTGTCGCAATGTCGTCGAGGTCATGCACGACCATCGTCGTGGTCTCATCGACACGACGGTTTCGCTTCCTGTCCCCACGCGGCGGGATTCCTGTGCACACGTATGAAGTGTTCCTGAAGCCACCCGGACGCGACGGCTTCTCTCACGCAGGCAGCCTCGACGCGCCCGACGACGGACTTGCATTGCTCTTCGCACGCGAGACATACATACGGCGTGGAGAGGGTTCGCACGCATGGGTGGTGCGACGAGACTCGATCCTCGTCCTCGATCCTGCGGACCTCGTGGCGGGGACGCGGCGCACACATGCGATCAACGACGGACAGGTCGTTGCCGAGCGCCGTCGTAGACGACGCGCGGGAGGCTCGAAATGAGCGCTCTCGGCGCGCCTGGTGACCGTGACGCGAGGATCGTCGATGTCAACGCGATCGTGGTGACATCACCACCCTCACCGTTACCCGGTGACTGCTATGAGGAACTCCTGGCCCTCGCCGATGACGAACTCGTGATCGGGCATCGACACTCTGAATGGCTCGGTCTCTCGCCATTCCTGGAGGAGGACCTCACGTTGTCGTCCATCGCACAGGATGAGTTCGGCCATGCACGGGCGCTCTACGCCCTCATCTGGCCGGACTGGATCGAACGCGATGCCGGGATCACTCGTCGACCAGCGTCCGAATGGCGAAGTTGCGCACTGGTAGAGCTTCACGGTCAGCCGTGGGAGCGCTCACTCGTTCGGCACCTGCTGTACGACATCGCAGAACCGTTCCGGTGGCGTGGAATCGCCGAACGCCACCCGGCAGTTGCGGGTCTTGCGTCGTTGACCGAGATCGTGTGCGCCGAGGAGACGTTTCACGCGCGTCATGCGACGGAGTTGGTTTCCCGTCTCGGCCGACACAGCGACGGAAACGCTCGCCTTCAATCGCAGGTCGACTCTCTGCTGCCATTCGTCGGTGCCCTCGCCAACGGGATGAACTCCTCAGGATGGGTCAACTTCTTGGAGCATGTTGCCGATGTTCTCAACCGTGCAGACCTCGTCCTCGCCCGTGACACCGCAGCCCCTGCAGAACCTCGGGACCGACGCGCCCGACATCGAGACTTTGGCGACATCCACCGATCGCTCCTCGACGTGGTGGCCTTCGACCCTGCTGCTCGGTGGTGAGTTCTTCATGGGTGATCGATCCGACGAGCGTCCGGTGAGCGACGTCGCCCCAGCCGATGTTGCGGCCGAGATGTGGCGCGAGGATTCGGCATCGCAGACGTTGGGCATGCAGATCGAAGAGGTTCGCATCGGGTACGCGCGCATCTCCATGCCGGTCCGTCCGGACATGCTGAACGGGCACGGCGTCTGCCACGGCGGCATGATCTTCACGCTCGCAGACTCGGCATTCGCCTACGCGACGAACAGCGGGAACCAGGTCACGCTTGGATCAGGGGCGGGGGTTGATTTCCTCGCGCCGGCGCGCCTTGGCGAGCTGCTTGTCGCAGAGGCAATGGAACAGTGGACCGGCGGCCGGACCGGGATCACCGACGTTGCGGTGACCGGTGCGGGGGGACGTCGCATTGCGGTGTTCCGCGGACGCGGCACACGTGTCGGCGGCTCGATCGTCTGACGCAGCGAAAGGGCCAGCCAGGGCACCGAACCCGGCCCCCTGCCGAAAGCTCAACGGGAACGTCGCGACAGTTCGCAGACGCTCAAAGTCGCGCCTTTGCAACTTTGGTTGTCTTCCCCGCGGTGGTCCGCGTCGCGAGCCCGCCAAACACCAGCGTGACGACATGGTCGGCGAGGTCACGACCGGAGAGCCGCCCGCCGGGTCGGTACCACTCGGTGACGGAGGTAGCCATGCCAATCGCGAGCCGACTGGCAACGTTGGCGTCGAGGTCCGGCCGAAGGGTCCCCTCCGACTGCGCCGTTCGGACGAGGTCGGCGACGCGCCGGTCGAAGCGCCGTCGGCGATCCAATGCTGCGCGTTCCGTCGTGGAGTTCCCGCGTGCCCGCAGGAGCACCGTGACCTCCGGCAACAATTCGTGCTCCAACTCGACGACCCGCCGAACGACGTGACGGAGTCGATCGATTGCCGCTCCGTCGACACTGAGGGGCTCTTCGAAAACGGCAAACAGTGCGTCGAGTGCGCGTTCGAGGCCGCGTGCAAGCAGGTCCTCCTTCGCCGAAATGTGGTGGTAAAACGCTGCTTTGGAGAGCCGAGCTGCCGAGGCAAGGTCTTCCATTGACGTTGCGTCGTAGCCCTTCTCACGAAAGACGCTGAGCGCCACGGCGGTCAACGAGTCGAGGTCGTAGCGCGCGCGAGCCGGAGCAGATTTTGGTGGCACGTCGAAAGGCTACCGATCGTTCGGTCGGCGTGAGGCTGACCGGAGACGCTGTCGTCCGGTTTGAAGCGTGGTTAAGCCAACGGCAGGCGAAGCTCGGCCTCCGTGCCGCCACCGGCTCGCTGACCGAGCGTCACGGTGCCACCATGTTCCGTCGCGATCTCGCGAACCAACGCGAGGCCAAGACCGGCACCGCCGTCCGTCCTCGCACGTGCGCCGTCAAGCCGGGTGAATCGCTCGAACACGCGCTCGCGGTCCTCGGGTGCAATGCCGGACCCGTCATCGCTGATTGTCACGACCGCATCGCCGCCCTCCGCAGCGACCTTCACGGCCACCAAAGACGTGGCGTGACGCTGCGCGTTGTCGAGCAGATTCGCGACGATTCGTCGAAGCTGATCAGGGTTGCCCAGCACACGGGCAGCCGACACAGCGGACGCGTCGATTGGCACGCGGGAAATCGTACGTACGCCTTCTATCTCTTGGATCGCGATGTCCTCAAGATCGACGGTCGTGACAGCTGGTCGTGCGAGCCCGGCGTCGGCGCGCGCCAAGAACAGAAGATCGCTCACGAGGCGTTCCATCCGAAGGTTCTCCGCGAGTACGCCGCCTGCGAGCTTCGGCCAGTCAGTCGTCGCCGGTTTCCGCAACGCCACTTCCAGCCGAGTGCGTACCGCTGCGAGCGGCGAACGCAGTTCGTGCGACGCGTCGCTGACGAATCGAGTCTGCTTGACGTTCGATGACTCAAGCCGATCGAGAAGGTTGTTCATGGTTCGTGCAAGACGACCGATCTCGTCGTGGACCGGTGGGGCCGACACGCGCGCCCCGAGGTTCTCTGCGGTGATGGTATCGACCTCGGAACGGAGACGCTCGACCGGACGGAGCGCGCGGCGCGCGACGAGCCACACGGTGAGAGCGGACGCCAGGAGGGCAAGTGGGCTGAACAACCACAGCTCACGGGTGAGGCGTGCGTCGGCCGTGCGGACGGCCTGCATTGGTGCCGCGACGAGCACAACGTTGGATTGGTTCGCGCCTGCGCTGCTGGCCGCGTACACGTGAACGCTCGCACCGTCGACGGTGGCCGTCTGGCGTTGGACCTCGCCGACTCGAAGTTTTGGCGGCGTCACCATTGCATGCATGTCCCCGACGTTCTGCGTGGAGCAAATCACGGTGCCGTCAGCTCGCACGACCTGCACCATCAGGGGTGAGTCGCGTGGCGAAGGGAGGCGGGTCGGGAGTTCGCCGCTTCGAACCATCTCCACGGTCTGAGCGAGGCGGGCCCGCGCGGATTCCGCGAGCTCCGCCATCTCAGCGCGACGGAGCGCGCCGCGAAACAGTACCGACGTGACACTCAGTGCCAGGGCCAGCGCGACGACGGCAACCACCGTGATACGAACCGCGATGGGAACGCGTCGGGCGATCTTCACGAGGTGCTCTCCACAATGGAGTGCGTTGCTGGGCTCATCGGTCGGCGTCGAAGCGGTAGCCCAGACCTCGCACGGTTTGCAGTCCCGCTCGTCCGTACGGCTGATCGATCTTGCGCCGCAGGTAACCCACGTAGACCTCGATGACGTTCGGATCGCCTTCGAATTCCGCGCCCCAGACCTGTTCGAGCAGCGTCGTTTTCGACACCGGGTCCGGGCTCGCGGCGACGATCGCGCTCAGCAGATCCAGCTCACGCGCTGTCAGGTCAATGGAGTGCTCGCCGCGCCAGCACCTCCGCTGACGAACGTCCACGATGAGGTCTCCGCGTTGCAGCCGACCATCAGACGAGCCTGCGATCGTTGTTCTGCGCCGCTGAAGCGCTCGGAGTCGGGCGAGCAGAACGACGAAGGAGAACGGTTTCGACAGGAAGTCGTCCGCCCCGGTATCGAGTGCTTCCGCCTCGTCGAGTTCACCCTGCTTCGCCGTGAGCATGAGGATCGGCGTCGACACGCCGGCGCTTCGGAGGTCTCGACAGACCCGGTACCCGTTGCGTCGTGGAAGCATGATGTCGAGCACGATGAGGTCGAGCGCGGCGTCACAGCCGAGACGGAAGCCCTCATCGCCGTCGTGGGCAAGGGTGACGTCGAAACCTTCGGCCGACAGTCCGTCACGCAGCGTTTCGGCCATCGTAAGTTCATCTTCGACGATGAGGAGGTGAACTCGCCCTGGCGTGAGGGACGGGAGGAGGGAGACGGACACCTGGCGATGGTACCTAGCGAGGAGTGCGTTCCCTTCGCCAACCTGAGGGCATCCGAAGACGGATTCCGTGGATTCAGGTTCGTTGCTGTGGATGCCGAAGTGCGTCTGTGCCCACGTCGCGTCTCGACTTGCCGCCGCGCTCGCCGGGGCCTGCCATCGACGAGCCGACGGCTCCGCTCGAACGACGTCGGGGGTTTTCGCTTCGCGATCAATTCCGGCTGCTCGTGCCGCTACTCGTTGTCTGGGCGGCGGGCTGCGCGGTGCTGGCCATGGTCGCCGTGCGAAGCGACGTCGGTGAGTTGCTCCTTGACCCGACGTGGGTCGGTGGGGCAGCGTGGTACGCCGGGATTGTCTCCCAGTTCGGCGCAGTCGCATGGTGCGTTGCCGCGACGAGTGCCGCGTGGTCCTCGTGGGTCGCGTCGTTTGGGGGTCGCGTTGACGCGGCCGTGTTTCTCCGTCGTGGTGCGGTGGTCACGGTCGTTCTCCTGAGCGATGATCTGTTCGGACTCCACTCGGGGGTTCTCCGACAAATCGGTCTGCCCAAAGTGGCGGGTGAGCTGCTCGTCCTCGGTCCGCTCCTGTTGTGGCTCACGGCGCATGTCCGCGACCTTGTGCGAACACGTTGGCAACTGCTGGCCGCGTCGCTCAGTGCCCAGGCGATGTCGTTTCTCGTTGACCTTTCTGTCAACCCTGGGCGACACGACTTCGCGGTGCTGTTCGAGGATGGCCCGAAGTTCCTCGGAATCCTGGCGTGGTCGACGTACTTCGTCGTGACGGCGCGAGACATCGCGAGGTCGGTCATGCGCGGGGAATTCAGTCGGGTTGATTCGTGACTGGGCGGGTGGGCGGGGAACTGACTGGGCGGGTGGGCGGGAATTTCTCCGCGCTTCGCGGTACGGTCGAGAACATGGCCAACAAACAGAGCGACGGCGACCTTCGCGGTGAATTCGATCTCGGATCACTCTTCAGCGGGCCGGCGAACCTCATGAGTGGTGTGTTCACCATGGCGGAAGGCGGCCGCAAGACGATCGCGGCGATCGGACAGACGATCGCGTCGTTGCAGCGCGCCGCTGCGGCAGTCGAGCGACTCGCGACCCGCCTAGACGCGCTCGCCGATGAGATCGAGCGGCCCGTGAAGATGTTCGGGCCCGAGATCGAAAAGGCAACGGAGCGCATGCGTCGGCTCACGGATGCGTTCGAATCGCCCATCGAGAGACTCCTGCCGAACCTGGAGCGAGCCATTGGCACACTCGACCGCGTGGCTGTGAATCAACTTCCGGACACACTCGATCTACTACGTGAACAGATGATTGCGGTCGTGGAGGGATTCGCGGAGATCCCGAAGCGCTTCGCTCCGTTTGGTGAGTTCTTTCCGGGTCTCGATCGGTTCCTAACCCCGCGGCGATCCACCGCTTCGTCTCCGGCGAGCGGGGTGGTACCGGCGGTTGCAACAACGCCGGTGGTCCCTACGGTGAGGACGGCCGCACCGGCAAAGCAGGCGTCAAGACCAACGGTCAAGCCGACCGTCAAGCCCACGAGCAAGAAGGCAGCGGCATCAAAGACGCCCACGAGCAAGCAGGCCGCAGCGAAGTCAGCGCCCGCTGGAAAGCTGGCCAAGGGTTCGACGAAGTCGCCGCCTGCTCGTTGACCGGCGTGTTCGTCGACCGGCGTGCATGAGTCACGCCGGCATTCGTTAGGCCGGTGTTAGGCCGGTGTTGCGGACGAATCTGCGGTCGGGCTCGCAGCAATGAGCTTGGCGTAGTCGGCGATTCGGCCGACGGGCTTGACCGGCGAGATGGGTACGCCCGGTTCGTAGCGTGCCGTTGCGGTCACGCCTTGGGCGTCGGCCGATGAGTCAGGAGAGATGCGCCAATCGACCCTCGTCACGAACATCGACCTGTTCACCCAGAGGTCGACCCGTACGCCTGGCTTGAACCCGGCGACCCTGTCGAGGGCAAGCGCTTGGACGTCGCCCGTCCCGCGATATCGAGTGAGTCCTGCGGACCGGTCATCGGCGGTCGTGATCGTCTTCCACGTGCCGACGCTGGTAAGGAGTTCGGGGCGCGCCACGACGAGCCGTCCGAGTTGGCCGAGAAACGGAACGTCCGAGGAGGTGAGGTCGAAAGAGAGCCAGTCGGCGAGGTAGGTCGCCTTGTCGTCCGCGGACAACGCGAGGTAGCCGCTGTCATCAAGCAGGCGGAGCGATGTTGAGAGACCTTGAAAACGAGTTGTGAGCGTGGCCGCCCCGCTTGAGGGATCGACCTGGCCGGAGAATCCGACAGGGTCCTTGAGATCGCTCAGGCGGATCGTGGCCCGCACCTTGACGGGCGACGCTGCGTTCAAGGCTCGGTTGAAGAGAATCTTCGGAGCGATGTCAAGGCCCTCGGCGACGATTCGATCCCCACGGAGCTTCGGTGTCGTGGTCACGGAGGTTGCGAGAACAGACCCTGAACGGGCGACGACAAACACGGTGGCGAACACGGCGAACACCAACATCTCGACCCGGCGTGGGGACCGATTATTCGGACAGTGCATTGGACTCATTGCCCGACGCTAGATCGTCACACCGCGTAGGCGATCTCGAACTCGTTGGAGCCCTTATCCTTCGATCGTTGCAGCGCATCCCATGCCCGGCGGAACAACACGTTGACGTCCTCGTTAGGCGACGCGACCGCCATGCCGAGGTTCATCGCCACGGTCATCTCGGAGCTTTCCTTGCCCGCCAACGGTTCACCGAGCTTGCCCATAAGGCGTTGAGCGACGACCGGGAGATCCTCCGCGAACAGCCAATTGATGCTGAGTACTGCCAGGATGTTGCCTTCGATCCGGCCGGCGATTTCGATGCTTCGAATGGTGGCCTCGAGGCGCTTGGCGAGAAGAAAGAGGTAGTCGTTGGCGACCCGCGAGCCAACAGCTGAGCGTTGGACCTCGAGGCCGTGAAGGTCGATGAAAGAGATCGACACCGTGAGAGCGTCGGACTGCATCCGTGACACGGTCGACTGGACGTGCTGTGCGAAGAGGAGCTTGTTCGCGAGCCCTGTCGTCTTGTCCACGGCCGACTGTTCGCTGGTGACGCGGGGCTCGGGAACGCTCTGGGCATCCTCGACATCGGCCTTGTGGATGCGGTCGAGGAGCAGGGACGGGTCGGTGTATCCCTCCTGGACCGTTGGTGCCCAATCTTTCGAGTGGACCTGCGCCAGCGCGAACTTCTCCGGGGCGGCCATCGGCTGTCGGGCGACGAGCTCCGGCCTCACATCGACAGGAGTCCCTTGGATCTGACCGGCTGTCGGCTCGCTCCGGGCTTGCAGAACGGGCGCGCGACCCCCGACCGGTGATGGTGCACTTTGTGATGGAGCACTTTGTGACGTTGACGGAGCGTCGAAGCTGACAAGCCCGACGTAGGCGACGATGCGTCCGTCTGCGGCGATGATGGGCGCGGCGGCGAGTTCGGCCGGTTCGGCGAAGCCTGTCGTGCGAAGGAGTGCCACCTCGATTCGCCAGCCGTGGCGGGCTTGGTGCGCTGCACCGGCCAGGGATCGAAAGACTTGTCGGTCCGTCTCCGGTATGGCGAGCAGCCAACCTGTCCCGAGAGCTTCTGAGGTTGGCTGGCCGGTCAGTGCGCTCCAGCCTTCGTCCATGAAGGTGCACTGCCCGCGTCCGTCGAGATGGAACACCGTGAGCGTTGACTCCGAAGCCAGCTGTCTCGAGGATTCAAAGTCGCCGCGGAGCGCGGCATTGATGGCGTGGCGGGTCGGAAGTTCGATCACGTTGGACATCACGGCGAGCAGTGCGCCGTTTTCGATGATCGGACTGAACTGCAGAGCGAGGCTCATGGGACCTTGAGGCCCAACCGTACGAATGGCGAATGGGGGATTTGAGACACCGGTACGTGCGTGGCCGAACGCCTCGGCAGCGGGCGCCACGGCTTCGGGGGGCAACAGATCGAAGAAGTTCCGCTGGACCGAGGAGTCGGCGTTGACGGCGAGCAGCTTTGCGGCCATCCCGCCGAAGTACACGACACGGCCATCCGCGTGCAGCAACACGTTTCCGGAGGCGCGAGATTGCAGCAGTTCTGCGACGCCTGCGATCCGTAGGTCGGGCGTGGCTGTCGGCGTAGCTGCCGGGGCTGGGGTCGCGGGTTGGGGCGCGGTTTGCAACTGCACGAACCTCCCATCGGCACCTCCTACGGGCAGGTTGACGGTCGCGGACGCGAAACTTGATAGGACTTCAGATGGTTCGGTCGCCGGGAGTTGGCAAGTCCGGCCAAGATGGGTGCGATGACTGTTTCAGGAACTGATCCAGCGACCACGGTCCCCGAAGCAGACACGGGCGACACAACGGACGTCACCGAACCAGCAGCGCGACGTGGCGTCGGCGATGTGTTGGCCAAGGTAAGGGCCATCAAAGGCGTGCACGTCATTGGACTGCTCCTGCTCATCAACTCGGCGTTCCTGATACTGAACATCGTGTCGGCTCGCCACAATCGCAGCGTCGAACAGCAGCTTCGACGCGATGCGGTCGTTCTCCGTGATGTCGACAGGGTCACGGAACAGTGGACCAAGCTGCCAGACGGCATGGTCCTGCGTATGACGCCCGTGGTCGCCAGCGATGCAGTCACGGTCGACGTGATTCGCCGGACCATGAAATGGCAACGGACCCGGTATCTCGGTGGCGACTACTCAGACGCCAAGTTCGCGCAGCGCGACATCCCCGGCCGCGCGGACCTTGAGTTTGGAAGCAGTAATGGGTTGCTCAACGTCCGCTATCGAGATGTTCCCGACGGGGGTGAGCTGCACTGGATCACTACCGATTCGGTCATGATCGACTCACTGAACGAGTGGGGAACCAACGTCGCGACGGGCGCGTTCCCTGACCCGTTGAAACCCCCCGCCTCGGTGCTCACCACGACCACGTTGCCCACCACGACCACGGTGCCCTCGACCACGATCGCCGTCGGCTGAAACCTGCGTCAGGTTTCGAGCGAGAGCACGCCCTCGGCGAGCAACTCAAGCTCAGCCGTCATGTTGGGAACCGGGGCCGCGGGGAGCAGGACGAACTTCGAAAATCCCGTGTCCATGAACCGCTCGACGAGCGCTCGCACGGCCGTTGTGCCGACGGGAAAGAGTTCGCTGAAGTCCGTCACGTCGGGCCGACGAGCACGAATGCGGTCCACGAACCCGCCTGAAAGCGGTGCGCCCGACGAGTACACGATCAGGACGCCGAAATGCTCTGGATCGATGACCCGTCCCGCCTCCTCGGCCGCAGCGACCACGGTGGCTTTCTTCTCGCCCGCTTCCGACGGCGTGATGAAGCTCGGGAGCCAGCCGTCGGCGAGGCGTCCGACTCGACGCAGTTCGCTTGGTGCAAGGCCGCCGAGCCATACGTCGAGAGGTTTCGTGAGCCGTGGCGCGACGGTGATACCGGCGCACGAGTAGAAGCGGCCCTCGTGGGTCACGTCGGTCTCCGCCCAGAGGCGACGCATCAGTGCGAGCGACTCGTTGAACATCGGAGCGCGATCCTCGCGTGCGACACCGAATCCGGAGTGCTCCCGAGCGTCGGCCGCACCGAGTCCGAACGCGGGGAGAATCCGGTGGTTGGAAAGCATGGCAAGACTCGCCATCTCCTTCGCCGTGAACCGCCCTGGGCCTGGTGGAGGCTCGGTTGTTTGGTTTCCCAACACCGGTTTGGGGTTGGTTGGACCATGATGACAGCGGGTTGACCGTCACGCAA
>JAYSSR010000087.1:0-176951 GCA_043720395.1 Acidimicrobiia bacterium | reverse complement strand
ATCGTTCCGTTCGGCTCCCACGGCGAATGCGACGAGGGCGTCATCGTCACGATCGGCGTTCCGATCGACAGCTTCACCAGGCTTCCCACTGGATCATCGAGCGCAGCGGTCCGGCGAACAGCGGCACTACTGCACCCGACTCCCAGCGCCGCTCGATCAAGGGGCGCAGAGAATTCGTGACGGCGAGGGGGTCTTCGTCGAGGTAGATCACCGTTGTGTACTCGGGGTTCCCCTCGACAACCGGATGCAGCTTCCACGTGGTCGTGGACCCGTACATCCACGCTCCCGCGACACCGGGCGTCTGGAGAATTGCCGGATAGTGGTCGGTGTGCAGCCATTTGAGCCAGCCGGGGATGTCGTTGCCCACGGGCTCCTCGACGACGACCACGACGCCGCGATGCGGTCGGAACGGCACGACTTCGGCGGACACCAACGCCTGTGGCGACGAGTACCAACTGAGCAGCGCCGGCATACGAATCTGAAGACTTGGCCGACGCAGAGGAAAGCGGCCGACCTCGGACAGCCGGAGACCGACTTCCCAGAAGTCGTCGTGCGTCTGCTGGACAGGATCGCCGAGCAGGTAGTTGACGACGTTGCCGACATCGGCCAGAGGGCCGTTTCCGGCGATGCGGCTCGTGAGGTACTCGCCGTCGGCGATGTACCGGAGCGCGAACTGGATACCCGGCAATTGGTACTGCTCGGGCATGTGGTCGAGCAGGTGCCACTTCAGGTAGCTGCCGTCGTCGTCGGGCGGATTTGGCGGGGTGAGGCTGAAGAACGCCGCTTTGACTCGGATCATGACAAATACCTCCGCCCTCGTTCTACATCGACTTCGACGTCAACATCAACGTTGAGTCGAGTTCGGTATCATCCCGACATGATTCGGAGACGCAGACAATGCCCGTAACACCGTGGGTGGCCGACCCCTGGGGCGACATCGCCGATCTCATCGACATCCTCGACGTTCGACCCGTTGGCGACCGCATCTACGTGAGCGCCGTGCGGGGGCACTACTCCCATCGCCCGATCGTAGAAGGGAGCCAAATGCTCGGTCAGGCGATCGTGGCGTGTGGTCGACATGCTCCAGGGCGACGAGTCGTAAGTGCACATATGGTCTTCACCCGGGGTGCCGATGCGCTACAGCCGCTTCGCTTTGAGCTTGAAGAGCTGAGCCGCGGTCGCACACTGACAACCGTCAGCGTGCGCGTCAAGCAGGACGGTCGACTCTGCGCGTTCGGCACCTTCCTTCTCGACGTCACCGCTCCCGACGTGATCCGCCACGCCTCTGCCGCGCCCGACTCAACTGGTCCCGACGATGCGGTGCCGTACGACATGGGAGTCGTCGGGCGGGACCTGAGAATCGTCGATGATGCGTACACGGGCGATCCCGACGCGCCGATCGGTCCGCCGGTACTTGACACCTGGGTTCGATTCGCCGAAGTCACCGACGACCAGCCCTTGCACGCAGGACTCTGCGCACAGTTCAGCGGGCACATGTCGATTGCCGCTGCGCTACGGCCCCATGCCGGCATCGGGCAGGACTCGGCGCATCGGACGCTGTCCACCGCGATCAACGCGATCGCCATTTCGTTCCATGCCCACGTGCGGGCCGACCAGTGGATGCGCTACCACCATCTCTCGACGTTTGCTGGCGATGGGATGACTCATTCAGAGTGCCGGGTGTACACCGAAGCGGGAGACTTGGTCGCGTCGTTTACCGTAGACGCCATGGTGCGAGAGTTCTCCGACGCCCGGCCACGCGACGACAGGACGGCAATGTGAACGCCCCCGCCATCGCTGGACTGACACCGTGACGCTGACCTCTGGACAGGGTCCATTCGCCTCGCACCCAGCAGGCAAGCTGAGTCCCCCACTCGGAGGACCGATGACCTACGTCGAGCCGTACCGCAAGCGTGTGCAGGCCACGGCGAACGGCCACACCGTCGTCGACAGTGAGCGCGTCGTGCTCGTGCATCGAACAGGCCGCCCGCCCACGTACGCGTTCCCGGCAGCGGATGTGCACGGAGTCGTCGCAGCACCGTTGCCGGAACTCGACGGATACGTCGTGGTTTCCTGGTCGTCCGTCGATGCATGGTTCGAGGAGGGTGAGCGGACGTTCGGCATCCGCAACCCGTACCACCGGATCGATTGCGTCCGCGCCGGTCGACGTCTTCGTGTCGTTGTCAGCGACGTCTGCATCCTCGACACGACGGACACCGTCTCGCTGTACGAAACGTCGCTCGACCCGAAGTTGTACGTGGACCGGTCGCACGTTGCGGGCGTCGAACTCATCGCGAGCGAGACGACGACGTACTGCCCGTACAAGGGCACGGCGTCGTACTGGACCGCAGTCGTCGGAGACACGCGCATCGACGACATCGCATGGTCCTACGAGGACCCCACGCCAGAGTCATCCGCGATCGCCGGCCTACTTAGCTTCTACGCGGAAAAGGCGACAGTCGAGATGGACGTTCCATCGCCAGCGATCTGAACAAGAGAAATGCCGGAGTCATCATTGGCCATTAGGCCAGGGGCGCAAGCGCCGCAGCGAGCAGGGTGTCGACGGTCTGCCGGACGCTGCGCATGTCGGTGTGCTCCGACTCGGTGAGCAACAGGGCCGCAACACCACGAGTGAGGCCGTGCAGCACCACGGCCGTTGCTCCTGCGTCGATGTCGGGCCGGATCGACCCGTCGCCCTGCCCCTCTTTGATCACCCGAGCCCAGCCGTCGAAGGCTCGGCGGTCGGCTTCGAGCATTCCTTCCACCGATGACTCGGATGGGAAGGTTGCACCCCACATTACGATAAGTGCGCGGTCCTCGGCGAGGGACCTTTCGAAGAGCGCAAGGTACGTGTCGATGGTGGCTCGCACCAATTCGAACCCTGACAGTTCTTCGACATGGCGGTGAGCTCGCTCGATCGCCGCGACCGTCAACGACGAGATGCGATCCTGAGCGCTGGCCGCAACCTGCGCGACGAGCGCTTCCTTCGACCCGAAATGGTGGTTCGGCAGGCCACGACTGGCACCGGCCCGCTCCCCGATGCTCGCAAGCGACGCACCGTCGATCCCGCGCTCGGCGATGACTTCGGCAGCAGCAGCGAGCAGCGAACGCTCCGAGTTCCGTCGGCGTTCGACCTGTGTCCGCCGTGGCTGACGGGGCTGGCGGGGCTGTGCTGTCGTCGCCATTTCACAACCACCGTACCGATTTCCGTGCTGGACGGCAACCATCAACTTGCTGTACGTTCGACAAGCAAGAGCCTCGGTCACACGACCAGCGCCACCCACTGACCCCCGGCCAAGGCCGAGAGAGGGAAGGCATGCCCAATTACGACATCGTCATCAAGGGCGGCACCGTCATCGACGGACTGCGCACTCCCCGCTACAAGTCCGACGTCGGGATCTCCGGCGGGCGGATCACGCAGATCGGAAACATTCCGGCGTCGGAAGGGACGGAGGTCGTCGACGCGGCCGGTCGCATTGTCGCCCCCGGCTTCGTCGACCTGCACACCCACTACGACAGCCAAGTCTTCTGGGACCCGTGGTGCACGATGTCGGGCTGGCACGGCGTGACCAGCGTCGTGATCGGCAACTGCGGCTTCGGGTTCGCGCCGTGCAAGCCCGAGGATCGCGATCGGGCGATGATGTCGCTGTCGCGTAACGAGGCCGTGCCGCTCAAGACGATGCAGGTCGGCATGCCGTGGGACTGGGTGACGTTCTCCGAGTTCCTCGACAGCGTCGACCGCACGCCGAAGGGCGTCAACATGATGTCGCTCGTGCCCCTTGCACCGCTCTACGGCTACGTGGTCGGCGTCGACGCGGCCAAGGAGCGACGCTGCACCGACGAGGAACTCGAACGCATGTGTCAACTCCTCATCGAGGGCATGGAGGCAGGCGGCTGTGGTCTCAGCGCACAGGTTCTGGGCGACGTCGGCAACGTGCAGCTCGACTTCGACGGCACCCCGATGGTCACCGACTGCATGACCGAACGCGAGCTGATCGCCTTCTCCCGTGCGCTGCGCACAGTCGGGCGCGGGACGTCGCAGATCACCGGTCCGATGGAACTTGCCGCGTTGATCGCGCGAGAGAGCGGGCGTCCGATCATCTGGAACGCGCTCGGGCCGACCGGTGCGGTGAACCAGCACGGCGAGATGCGATACACGCACCATGAAGCGATCGAACGCCTCCGCGTACTGAACGAAGAAGAGGGCCTGCGGGTGTTTGCTCAGGCGGGAACGGTCCGCTTCAAGTCCGAGATCGTCCTTGAGGACTACAACCTCATGGACATGTTCCCGGCCTGGAAGGAAGCCTGCCTCGGCACGCTCGAAGAGAAGATCGCCAAGTTTTCCGACCCGCGACGTCGAGTCGCGCTGAAGGAAACACTGCTGCTCACCGACGGTGGATTTGGTGCCGCCAAGTACCCAATGCCAGAGATCAAGGTGACGTGGATTTCCAGCGACACACCGAATGCGCAGGAGCTCAAGTCGCGATATGAAGGGTTCACACTCGGCGAAATCTCCGCACGCGAAAACAAGGACATGCTCGACGTGATGCTCGACATCGCCGTTGCCGCTCGCCTCAAGGCCGGGTTCGAGACAACAATCGTGCCGATGGACCCCCAGGCAGTGAAGGAGGTCGCCACGTCATCAGTTGCTCTACCCGGCATCAGCGACGGCGGTGCCCACACGAAGTTCATCACGACCGGCCGCTATCCGACCGAGATGCTCGCCCACTGGGTTCGTGAGCACGAGATCATGTCGCTCGAAGACGCTCACTGGCGGTTGTCCGCCTACCCGGCGCAGGCCGTCGGTCTGAAGGGACGCGGTGCTCTGGTCGAAGGAGCTCCCGCCGACGTGATCGTGTACGACTACGAGACCGTTGACGCACTCCCCCAGCAGCGGGTCTGGGACTACCCCGCCGACGAGTGGCGTCTGATCCAGAAAGCCGTCGGCTACGACCGCATCATCGTGAACGGCGTGACCACGTTCATCGACGGCGAGTGCACGAACGCGACCCCCGGACGCTTGTTGCGTCACGGCACGGACTGAGGCGGGCACCATGGCCACCATGGTGGACATCGCAGCTGCTATCCCGACGGTCTTCGACGCCGACAACCACTATTGGGAGCCGAGCGACGCGTTCACCCGCTATCGCGACCCAGCGTTTGCCGACCGTGGCGTCCGTGTCGTGGAACGCGACGGCAAGCCTCGTTACGTCATCGGCGACCGGCTCCACCCGATTCTGGTCGGGCCCGGCGATGCCCACGGCCGCCCGCGACCCGGCTCATTCGTCGACTACTTCCGAGGCGACGCCGGCAAGGCAAGCATGGCCAGCTCCTACGACAGCGAGGCCCCCTCGGACCACCCGGAATGGTTCAACCGCGACGCCCGTCTGCGATGCATGGACGCCCAGGGACTTGAAGCCGCCTGGCTGTTCCCGTCGCACGGCGTCTGCATGGAAGGACCGATGCAGCCCGACATCGAGGCGTCGGTACACATTCTCGGCGCGTTCAACCGCTGGCTCGACGACGACTGGGGGTTCGCCTACCAGAACCGCATCTTCGGCGTCCCGTTCCTGACGCTGTCCGATCTTGACGCGGCTATCCGCGAGCTTGAGTGGTGCCTCGGTCGCGGCGCTCGGGTCATTACCGTTCGCCACGGACCTGTGTTCACGCCTGAAGGAATGCGTTCACCCGCTGATCCGCAGTTCGACTCGTTCTGGGCACGGGTCGCCGAGGCCGGTGTGGTCGTCGCACCGCACGCGGGTTTCGAGGACGGTTACGTCGAAGTCACCGACGCCATCGCACGGACGTGGGCGCGACAGCCCGTCGAGTTGGGCGTTGCCGCATCGTCGGGGAAGTTCTCGCTCGCCGACGCGCTAACGGTCAACGACAACGTCGTCCAGATGTTGATGAAGCGAAGACTCATCCACGATTTCGCTGCGGTGGTCATCGGCCACGGGCTCTTCGAGCGGCATCCGCGACTGAAGATGGCGTACATCGAAAATGGTGGCACGTGGGTGCCCTCCGTTCTCCACGGTCTCCAGGTGCTGCATGGGCAGAACCCGGGCATGTTCACGAGGAACCCCGTCGACCAATTCCACGAGAACTGCTGGGTGGCACCCTTCGTGGAGGACAGCGTCTCCGAACTCGCAAAGCACATCCCGGTCGAGCGCATCGTGTTCGGCTCGGACTGGCCCCACGGCGAAGGGCATGCGCAACCGAAACAGTTCTTCGAGAATGTGGTCACGTTCTCGATCGACGATCAACGTCGGATCATGGTCGACAACGCCCGCGAACTCACGCTGGTATAGCGGCCGGGCCTTCAGGATCGGGAGACCCGAATGACGACACCAACAATCGACCGGCTGTTCGACGCCGACAACCATTACTGGGAGTCGAGCGATGCCTTCACCCGTCATCGCAATCCCAAGTTCGCTGAACGCGGCGTGCAGGTGAAGCACGTCGATGGCGTGCTGCGCTACGTCATCGACGGTGTCGTCTTCGCGGGTCTTCCGGGGCCGGGCGACGTGCACCCCCGCCCGAAGCCCGGCTCGTTCATGGACTATTTCAAGGGCAAGATCACTCGCGAGGCGTTCCTCGCGGCCTTCAACGTACCCCCGGCCGACCATCCCGAGTGGTACAAGCGTGACGATCGGTTACGGATCATGGACCAGCAGGGCGTCGAGGCGACGTGGATGTTCCCGTCGCAAGGCGTCGTGCTCGAAGCCCCGATGCACACCGATGTAGAGGCGGCCGTGGAGGTGATGCGGGCGTTCAACCGATGGATCGAGGAGGAGTGGGGCTTCGCCTACCAGGACCGCATCTTCGGCGTGCCGTACATGAACCTCTCCGACCCCCTGACGGCCGAAAGCGAACTCCGGTGGTGCATTGACCACGGCGCACGGGTTGTGGCCCTGCGTCACGGCGCGGCCTTTACCGTCGACGGTTGGCGATCTCCCGCTGATCCGATGTTCAACCCGTTCTGGGGACTGGCTCAGGAGGCGGGGATCGTGGTCGCGCCGCACGACGGGAACGATGACACGTACGCCGAACTCCCCGAGGTGATGGGCCGAGTGTGGGATGAGAATCCGACCGGCTCGCCGACGCCGGGCGATGCAATGCGACTGCAGGCCAATCCCGTGCTCGGTGCTCTGCTGAAGGGCCGGATCGTCCATGACTTCGCTTACATCCTCGTGGCTCACCGACTCTTCGAGCGGTTCCCCCGGCTGCGGGTCGCGTACATCGAGAACGGGTGCCATTGGGTGCCGTCGCTGCTGCACGCACTTCAGACACTCGGGCACACGGGCGGGTATCGGACGAACCCCAAGGACCAGTTCATCGAGCACTGCTGGGTTGCGCCATTCGTCGAAGAGAGCGTGCCCGAACTGGCCCGCCATCTGCCGGTCGAACGGATCCTCTTTGGTTCTGACTGGCCGCACGGCGAAGGATTTCCTCAACCGAAAGACTTCCTTGCGAACGTCACTGAATTCTCTGCCGATGATCAGCGGCGCATCATGTACGACAATGCCCGCGAGCTGACCTTTACGAAGTGAAGCTCTGACCTCATCGACGGCGGATCAGGCAGCGTCGATGTCTCGGAGCGGGACCGCGCGACCGTTGTGCCAGACGGCTGCGGTCGGGAAGAGGTGTCGTAGGTGGGCCGGCGATTGGAAGGGCGTCCACGTGCCTTGCGGCTGTGCGAGGCGATCGGCGACGGCGTAGGCGGCGGCGATGTTGTGGCCGAGTCCGGTGTGGGTGCCTCGTACTGCGATGTTCTCGCGGCGATCGCCGGCTGTCTCGATGCACGCCTGCCAGCTTGCGACGCCGTCGGTCAGTGAGTAGATCGCTGTGGTCGGTACCGTGAGCGGCGCCCGGTGGTGTTCCGGACGAAGCCTCTCGTCCGGTTCCGGGACATGGCGATGCTTCACGAGGTTGTACAGAAACGCCGTGTTGGCCTCGTCGCCACCGCGGAGGCGAAAGGGTGCGCCGAGCGTGATCACCTGGCGCACAACGTCAGGATGCGTTCGTGCGAGTTCGCGTGCCCAGATCCCGCCGGCCGACCAGCCAACAACACTGACCTGCTGACCACTCTTTTCGTGGAGTTCCATCAGTCTTCGCGGGACGCCTTCGACGAGTTCCGGAGTACGCCACCAGTTCGTTCCAAGATTCCACCCGTGCACCGCATGGCCCATCGCGGACAGATACGAGCGGAGCGGGGCTGTGCTTGCATCTCCACCTCCGAAGCCCGGTAGCACGAGCACCGGTTGACGTTGCGCTGGACGCGGTGCCATGCGCAGCATCGGCATCACTGCCATGAAGAGCCCGAACTCACCAACGGCAAACACTTCCCGAGCGAGTTGATGGAAGGGTGGCGCGGCCGTCGGCTGGAACTCTTCGTCGTGCGGGAGCGAACTGGTTTCGTTCATCGGAAATACGGTAATGGGTTTCGGTTGCGATGTGACATTTCGCTCAGTCAGAATGCGGTTGCGGTCCTCCACGGACCCAAGGACACGAGGGGGCAATTGTGCGCCAGCTATCCGGTCAGGATGCGAGCTTCTTGTACACGGAAACGGTAAACGCGCCGATGCACACTGCATCGATCGCGATCTACGATCCGTCTACGGCTCCGGGAGGGTTCGTCACCTTCAAGTCGATACTTGAGTACCTCACGGGGCGGCTCCACCTGGCACCGATCCTGCGCCAGCGACTCGTCCGCGTACCAATGGACCTCGACCATCCGTACTGGGTCGAGGACCCGAACTTCGACATCGAATTCCACGTTCGCCACATCGCCCTGCCCAAGCCCGGCGACTGGCGTCAGCTCTGCATCCAGTCCGCACGCCTCCAGGCCCGTTCGCTCGACGAAAACCGGCCGCTCTGGGAGCTCTACGTCGTTGAGGGACTCGACAACGTGACCGGAGTCCCACGCGGCAGCTACGCGTACGTAACCAAAATCCATCACGCTGCCGTCGACGGCGTATCCGGCACCGAAATGTTCACCGCACTACACGACCTGATCCCCGACGCCGTGACGCCCCCACCCACGGTCGCCTGGCAACCCGAGACGATCCCGCAGCCATGGGAACTGCTAGGGCGTGCCGGGATGAACCAGGCGATGCGACCGTTTCAGTTCGCTCAAATGATGACGCGAGCGCTCCCCGACGTGCGCTCCGCGTCACCAACGGCCCTGGGCACGATAGCCAACCAAATCGTGCCGCCACGTACACGATTCAACGTCACGATGTCACCAAATCGGGTCATGGACGGCTTCGCCGTACCCCTCGCAGATGTCAAGAAGATCCGGGCGTCACTCGACCGTTCAACCGTGAATGACGTTGTCCTCGCCATCGTCGCCGGTGGGCTTCGACGCTACCTCAACGAGAAGAGCGAACTCCCAACCGAATCACTCGTGACAATGATCCCCGTGTCGGTCCGCGATCCCGGCGACAAAACCACCGACGGCAACAGCGTCTCAGCGATGATCTGTCCGCTCCACACCAACGTGGCCGACCCGACCGAACGATTCGCAGCAATACGCGACGCCACCGTGCAAGCCAAGGCCGTTCTCCACGCCGTCGGGGCGCGTCACTTAACCGAACTCGCGGCATTCATGCCAGGCGCGTTGATGGGTCTTGCCGCTCGACTCGGAGGCGAGCTAGCGATCGCGAACCAAACAACTCCGAGGTACAACACCGTCGTCACCAACGTGCCCGGGCCCCAGGTCGCGATGTACTCCGCAGGAGCACGACTGGTCGCAACCTACGGGATGGGACCAGTGCACGACGGCATGGGCCTGATGAACATCGCCACCAGCTACTGCGGCCAGCTCATGATCTCCTTCAGCGCCTGTCGCGACGTCGTCCCCGACCCCGCCTGGTACGCCGAATGTCTCCAAGCCAGCTACAACGAGCTACTCACCCTCGCCGCCGACGAGGACCACCCATCCGCTCCGAAGCGATCGTCTCGACAGACCCCGACCAAAGCGACGCCGAAGACGGCCGTGTCGAAGACGGCAGTGCCGAAGAAAGCGTCGGCTGCCAAGGTGACGCCGAAAGCGGGTGCAACGAAGACAGCGAAGTCCCGCACAACGACGCCCCGGAAGCCTGCGACCTGAGGGTCTCGTCCAGCCACCTGAAGTCGATATCGACGTCGAGGTCGAAAAATCACAGTATTTCTGATAAGCATCCAGACACATGATTGAGCCGACACTGAATTCCGACCCCGTCGCACGTTCCGTCATCGGCGACCTCGGGCTGCGAATCGAGGCCGTCGGCGACGAACTCCACGGGACGGCCCAGGTCGTTCCCACGATGTGGGTGCCCGGCACGAACAGTCTGCGCGCGTCGGTCGTCTTCGTATGGGCCGATGTCGTGCTCGGGCTCCTCGCCGTTCGCGACATGGCACCACGCGTGCCAGTCACTCTGAACCTGGACATCCACCTGTTCAAGCCGATCAGCGGCACGCCGACCATGAGAACCGTCGGCAAGCTCACGAAGGCGGGCTCGGCCGTTCACGCATGCAGTATCGATTTCTTCGACGACACCGGCGAGCGCGTCGGTTTCGGTCACAGCTTCTTCATGGTGGCGCCCGATCCGCGTCTGTCGATGCCAGCAGGAAACTGGGCACTCGACCAGTTCGCGGCGGTGCGCGGCGAGCTTGTCGAACCACTTGCGGAGCGGGTCGGCTGCACACGAACCGAGCCGGGTTCCGCCGTGCTCCATCACGCACCGCACGTCCTCAACTCGTCCAAGACGCTGATGGGCGGGCTCCTCGCGATTCCGGTCGAGGAGGCCGCATTGTCGGCCGTCGACAAGCCCACGACTCTCGTTTCGTTGCAAATGCGATACCTCCGTCCCGTGCGGACAGGTGCCGTCGCCAGCGCAGTCGTACACGGCGCGATCGGTGAGGTCGAAGTGCGCGACGTCGAGTCCGACGCCCTCGCCGTCGTGGCCACGACTCGTTTTGCCGAGGACGGCTGACCGTCGCGCTTTGCGCTCTGTCGCCATACGTGCCCCTGTTTCCGCCACTGCTGACCAGTTCGGTCAGCGTCCGTAGAGGCGGCGGACGTCGATGAGTTCGACGTCAGGCCGAGTGCTCGCTGCACGAACGAGGTTGCGCTCGAATCCGCTGGCCGAAAACAGGAGGAGCCGACTCAGCTGATCGGTTGGCGCAGGAAGCAGCCCCCGAATGTGTTCAAGCCGTTCGAGGTCAGCAGGACCACGCGCCGTAGATGTGTGTTTCGCCTCGCCGATGGCGAGGATGCCCCCGGACGAATTCGTAGCGACAAGGTCCAGCTCGTGGCCGCGACGTCCCTTGGCATCGGCAATCGAGGTAGCTCCGACACTGGCAATCGCCTGCAGGCCGAACTCGGCACCGTACAGAAGAGTTGCTTCCCGGCACAGCCGTTCGAATTGTGGTCCAACGATTTGGCTGCTCCACGTGGCCTTGCTTTCCGACCAGACGACTCGCTGTTGACGTCGACGGATTCGCGTGCGGTTCGGTCGGATTATCGCGTCGTGAAACGAGATGAAAGGGTCGGCGAGTTCGTAGCGAGAGCGTCTCGAACGCACTGGATCGAGAACCTGAATCAGAAGACCAGCTTCGGTGAGACGTTCGATTGGTCTCGCAAGGGCCGATACCGGTCGGCCGGTGCGCGATGAGATTCCGGTCGGCGTGCGGTCACCGCGAGCTACTGCGGTAAGGATTGACCGGTACACGTTCGCGGACAGTCCCGATGACTGCAGCACGAGCGTGTCTTCCTCGAGCAATGGCGATGCAGGTGTGAGAACGCGGCTTGTGATCCAGTCGTCGAAGTCGGTGAGCGACGTCGGACCTTCGGTCACCACGTCGCGGTATCCCGGAAGGCCGCCGAGCGCGGCATGAAGCAGAACTGCGAGCTGCGGATCTTTGGCAATACCCCAATAGGCTGCCGAGGTTCGAAAGTCGAACGCATCAATCACCTGGGCCAATTGGGCTCGCCCGAAGAGCGGCTGATCACGATCGAGGAGATGTGAGATTTGCGCGACTGCCGAACCGCAGAGCACGAGGCGGCTGGGTTGCGTTGCGTTGGCCAATTTGGCTCGCCGACCCCGATCAATTGCACGCTGGATGATCGATGGAAGTTCCGGACTCGCTTCGCATAGGTAGCCAAACTCATCGAGTACCACGACAGGACAGTTCGGTAATGACAGCAAGCTGTCGATCGCGTCAGCCCATGTCGCGTAGTTGACCGCCCCGACACCTGCCCTCACACCGACGGCACGGCCGATGTCCGCCAAACTCAGTACGGCGTCTTGTCGCACCGCCTCGACGTACAGTCCGCCTGCTGCCTCGGCGAGCGCCGCAAGCAGTACTGACTTCCCCGCCCGACGTGGGCCCCACACAACCCCGAGCCGGCTGGGCTCGCCCATAAAATTGGAGAGTTCTCGCCATTCATCGATGCGATCGAAAATGCCTTCCGGTGTTAGCGGCCTCATATGCTGCGGAGTATATCAATCTGTGGCATAAGTGTTCGCAGAAGGGAGTACCTCGTCGCGGCTGCGACGATGCCTTCTCACCTCAAGCCTTGGACTCGACGTCGACGTCAATTTAGTGTCAGAGTGAGGCTGTCGAATCGGTCGTCAGAGCGAGGCTCCGTGGATCAACAGAATCAAGTGGATCACCCTGGACGACTCAACGGCAAAGTAGCGATCGTGACCGGCGGCGCGTCTGGTATCGGGCGTGCGATCGCGACACGGATCGTTCGCGACGGCGGCCGTGTCGTCGTAGGCGACATCGACGAAGTTGCCCTCGCTTCGCTGTCGGAGACGCTCGGTGACGATGGCGCAACGCTGCGGTGCGACGGCACGCACGAGGGCGGTCCTGCCACACTCGTGGCGCACGCCATCCATCGATTCGGACGCCTCGACATCGCCGTGGCCAATACCGGCGGTGGCGTCGGCGGACTGATCGTCGACATGACCCTCGCTCAGTGGCGAACCATCGTCGATCTCTCCCTCACAAGTGCGTTCCTCACCATTCAGGCGGCAGCACGCTCGATGGCGGACGGCGGTTCGATCATCGCCATCGCCAGCATCAGTGCCGTGCAACCCGGACGAGCGGTCAGCGCCTACTGCGCGTCGAAGGCCGGGGTCGTAGCGCTCGTCGACGTCGCGTCGCTCGAACTCGGTCCGCGAGGCATACGCGTGAACGCTGTCGCCCCCGGCTTGGTACGTACTCCGGCGACGGAGCCCATTTGGTCTATACCTGGAATGGTCGAGGGCTACGTCGACAATACGGCTCTCGGCCGCTACGGCGAAGCGGACGATGTCGCCGGCGCGGTGGCGTTCCTCGCGTCCGACGATGCTTCGTTCATCACCGGTACCACGCTGCTCGTCGACGGCGGCGCACACCACCTCAGCTATCCAGACACTCGCCGCATCATGGCCCGGTAGCGCAAGCAGGCGGAAGTTCTGCGCGCATGGATTTCCAGGCCAGGCGTCAAGTCGGAGAATGCTCAGGCCGTGGAGGCGCTCGCAATGCTGACGGTGCGACGCGCGAACACCCAACCTCGTTCGAGTTGCACGAAGTCGTCGGTATACCCGCCGGACATCAGCGCACCGCCATCGGCAGGCACGAACACGAATCGCGAGAACCCGACGACACCCGATGTCGACGAGCGGATCAGCGGGGCACCGGCTACATGAGTTCCCCGGACAGAGGTGGCGAGAAATTGAATGACCGCTTCACGTCCAACTATTTCCCGACGACCGAGGGCGAAGACGACATCGGGAGCGAGGATGCTGATGAGCCCGTCGGTATCGGCCGTGTCGACGTACCAGCAGTACGCGGCGGCCAGCTGCACGATCTCGCTTGTGTCAGCGAGCGTCAGGTAGGTCGCGGGCGGCGTGACGTCGAGGGCGCCGTCGCTCACGAGGGCATTGCTGGTGCTGGTGGCGTCTTGCGGGGCGGTCGGTCAGCGAGACCGTCCGGGGTGAAGAACTGGGTTCGGCGATGCTTTATCCGCCAGCCCACGTCCGTCTTGACGAGCTCGTCGGTGTACACCGTATGGCGAGAAGATCCATCGGTCCGGTCGACGAACAGCAGGTTCTGCTTCGTCCTCGCGTGATCTGCGTCGATCATGTCGATGACCGGCGGACCCCCGAGGTGAAGGCCGCCCGGTGCCGCCTCCGCCATTTCCCGAAGCCCCGTCGGGCCTTCCCAAATGCGGCCGTACACCTCGAAGCGGCCGTCGGTCGTGAACAGTTCGACCCACATGTCGACGTCATCGGCGTCGAGCGAGAGGCAGTACCGCGCGAGCAGCTGCGTAATGGCGATGTGGTCCTCGGAACTCGGGTTCATCGTTCTCCTCGTCGGGTTTGGGATTGGCCACAACATTAGTCGACGTCGGAATCGACTCTCTGGCTCACCCGACCGGAGGGGCGCGCTGCCGACGAAAGGCGAACTCGACACGGAGTCGCTACAGTTTCGACGTCGACGTCAACGTCATCGGCCCTACACTGCGTGACGTCGGAGGTGACCAATGAGTACAACAATTGACGTGCCGCCAGATTTCGATCTCGCGACCGACCCGCAAGAGTTCCGCACGCTGGTGCGCGCCTGGCTTGAGCGGAATGCCCCGCGGAAAGGCGCGCCCGACGACTTCTCGGCGATCCACATCGTGGCCGCGTCCACGGCGGAGGAGTACCAGGCGCGGGAAGACCATGCCGTGGCTGTCACCCGCGAGTGGCAGCGTCGACTGAACGATGCCGGTCTCGTCGGACGTTCCTGGGCCGTCGAGTACGGCGGCCACGGCGCACCGGCATGGCAGGACGAGATCATCGCGGACGAGCAGACACGCTTCGGCGTCTCGACCAAGATGTTCGCCATTGCTCTGGAGATGCTCCCGCCCGTCCTGTTCGCGCACGGCACCCACGAGCAGCGCATCGAACATCTGCCGAGGGTTCTTCGCGGCGAGGCCAGCTGGTGCCAGCTGCTGTCAGAACCCGACGCTGGTTCTGACCTCGGGAGCGTGCGGACCACAGCGACGCCCGTGGAAGGCGGCTGGTCGGTCACCGGTCAGAAAGTTTGGACCTCTGGCGCGGGCGGCGCTGGGTTCGCACTCCTGCTGGCCCGGTCGTCGAGCGAACCGTCGCGAATGGGCCTCTCGTGCTTCGCCATGGACATGTCCGACCCCGGTGTGCGAGTGCGGCCGCTGCGACAGCTGTCGGGCGGGTACCACTTCAACGAAGTGTTCCTCGATAACGTGTTCGTGCCCAATCATGAGCTCATCGGTGGGCTCGGTTCGGGGTGGGACGTCATGCGGACCATGCTCACGAGTGAGCGGGCCGCCATCGGCGGAGGGACAAGCGCACGCTCCGCCACGCAGCTCGTCGCGCTCGCACGCAGTCTCGGACGCAATGGAGAACCCTTTATTCGTCAACAGGTCGTTGCAGCAGTGATTCGTGAACGGTTACTCGATTTGCTCGTCTCGCGGGTGGCGTCGGGCGCACCTGTGCCGGCGGGAGGATCGCTGACCAAGCTCCTTTATTCCGAACACGCCCGCTTGTCGGCCAACACCGCGGCCGAGATCCTGGGAATGGCTGCGACGCTCACCGACCACCCCGGCTCCGCGCCGTGGGTGGAACGATTCCTGTTCGCTCCTGGACTTCGGCTGGGCGGCGGCACCGACGAGATCCAGCGCAACACGATCGGCGAACGCGGCCTCGGACTCCCGCGTGAGCCGACACCGGCCGCCCCGACACGCGGATGAGCACCACTCGTCGGACAACGCCGATTACCGTGTGCACTCGCGAATCGTCGATCACACCAACAATCACACAATGGACCAATCGTGAAGTGGGTCGATCGTGCCGTACGTCGCTCGTGTGAAAGGAAACCCTGCGTTGCCGAGAACTGTTGCTGCCCCGAAGCGCCCCGTTCCCGACGTGGACGACCGAGAGGTCAACCGGTCGCGCAAGGGAGTTGAGACACGCGCCCGCCTAACCGAAGCAGCGAAGCGGATCTTCGAGCGCGACGGATTCCTCAACGCGCGAATCCAGGACATCTCCGAGACCGCCGGTCTGTCGCACGGGTCCTTTTACCACTACTTCGATTCGAAGGAGCAGATCTTCCGCGAGGTTGCCGAGCTGCAGGAAGCGCGACTTACTGCGCCGTCAGAGAACGAAGAACCGCGAACACGCCGAACTGATTCGGCCCGAGAAGGCATCCGCCGAGCCAACCGCCGCTACCTGGAGCGCTATCGCGACGAAGCCAAGTTGATGGGTGTCATCGAGCAGGTGTCGCGCTACGACGCCCAAGTCAACGCCGCCCGCACAGCGACAATGCGCCACTTCGTCGAACGCGCCGAGAAGTCGATCAAGCGTCTCCAGCGCGACGGACTGGCCGACAAGAAGTTGAACCCGACGACCGCTGCCGACGCCCTCGGCGCGATGGTGGCCCGCTTCGCCGAACTGTGGCTCGTGCAGGGTTACCGGGAGTACGACTTCGAAGACGCCGTCGATCAGTTGACCCGCCTCTGGGCCAACGCCCTAGGAATGGAAGACGAACCCCGACCGCGGGCTCGCAAGACACCAGCCAGCTAGGGCAGCTAAACGGTCGTCTCGGCGGGTGCCGAGCGCTTCGCCGGTGCCTCCATCACGAGGCGCGATCTGACCACTTTTCCCGACGCCGTGCGCGGCAGCGGCTCGTTCCAGAGCACGACCTCTTCGGGGAGTTTGCGCCGCGCCGTCCCTTGTGCCAGAAGGAATGCCACGACGTCTTCGAGACTTACGACAGCGCCGTCGAGTGGGTGCACAGCAACGCACATCCGCTCTCCCGTGGTCGTATCGGGCATGGCGAACGCAGCCTGTTCACGAGCACCCGGGAGACCAGCGAGGGCAGCGTCGATCTCGTGTAGCGAGATTTTGAGCCCGTTGCGGTTGACGACCTCCTTGATACGACCGACAACCGTGATGCGCCCGCCGTTCACGTCGATCAAGTCGCCGGTGCGGTACCAACCATCGTCGAAAGCGGCAGCATTGTCCTGTGGATCGACATATCCGAGGAACAGGCACGGTCCTCGTAGCAGTCCTTCCTGCGGGTGATCGACAGATCCGACCCGTACCTCGTTGCCCGGCATCAACATCCCGTCGTCTGCGAGCCGTCGTTCGCGATCGTCGTTGGGCGTGCTGCCGCTGAAGTTCGGTGCCTCCGACGATCCGTAGACGCGAGCGATCTCAATCCCGAACGTGTCCGTGGCCAGTTCCAAGAGCGGACGAGGCAGCATCGCGCCACCGAGGGCAACGGTCTTCAGCGCGATTCGGCTGCCACGACGTTGGGCCGCGTGGAGGAACCGCTCCGCGATGACCGGCGCTCCGCCGAGCACGGTCGCGTGAACAGCGTTGAGGCGATCGAGCGACAGGTCTGGATCGAAGCGATCCTCCAACGCGAGGCAGGCGTGTCGGCCCGCTGCGAGATGCATCTGCATGATGCCGGCAATGCTCGTCAGCGGGCTGACGAGGAAGATCACATCGGATTCGGTGACTCCGGTGATGCGCGCCATGTTGTCCGCTCCAGCCGTGAGCGTGTTGAGCGAGTGGATGACGCCTTTCGGCGTGCTCGTTGTGCCCGACGTGAAGAGCACCACCGCCGGTGCGTCACGGTCAGGCTCCGACCACAAGCGCTCGGTCGGCGCGGACGCAGCGGCATTCCCTACCGTTTCGAGCACCAATACGTCGGCATCGATACCGGCGAGCAAACGGTCGCGTTCTTCGGCGGGCACGATCGCACGACCGGAACCGGACAACAGCCCGAGAGCGTGGCTCACATCAGCCGCACCGCACCGCCGATCAAGAACCAGGGTCGTCGCGCCGGTCCGCAGGAGCGCGTGGTAAGCGATGACGCCAGCCACCGTGTTGCCAACGACGAGAACGACCGGATCGCCCCTCGACACATCGAGTTCGAGGAGTGCGTTGACCGCTGCCTCCACACGGTGTTGGAGCTGTAGGTAGGTGAGCGAGGTGTCGTTGTCGACCACCGCTCGATGGTCTGGCCGCTGAGTCGCTCCGAGTTCAATTCCGTCGGCCAAGGTGCGGGTATTCCACAGCCCAGCGGCTGTGTACCTCGCGGCTCGCTCGGCAAGGTGTTCGGGTGCGGCCGGGTGGTTCGACATGATCTCCTTAGTCGCTGGGCTGGGGACCGATTGCGCAGTCCGTGCTCAGCGATTCTATATTGACGTCAATGTTGTTTCCTCGGAGATGCTCGCTCAGGCTCAGCCGTTGGACTCTCGTAGGCAGCGCGCACGACGGAGGTGGCAAGTGACTGCGCTTCCAACGATCAGCCCACTCGGGAAGTTACCCGAGCTCGGGTTCTACGGCCTCGCCGGTCACAGCGATGCGCCGCGCGATCTGCTGACCGAGGTGCGTCAAGGCGAAGAACTCGGACTCGGCACCGTCTTCATCTCCGAGCGGTTCAGCACCAAGGATGCGGCAACGCTGTGCGGTGCCGCGGCAGCGGTGACCGAGACGCTCGGCATCGCCACGGCCGCCACCAACCACAACACCCGTCACGCGCTGGTGACAGCGACATTTGCAACGACGATGCACCGGCTGAGCGGCGGACGTTTCGCCCTCGGCTTCGGCCGTGGCTTCGATCGACTGTTTCTGGCGATGGGTTTGCCTCCCGTGACCAACGCCCAGATCGAAGACGCTGCGTCCGTCCTCCGCCGTCTATGGAAGGGCGAGCAAGTCGTCCGACATGACGGACCTGCCGGGAAATATCTCTCCTTGCAGCAGGACGCGAGGTTCAACGAGGACATCCCGATCCTGCTCGTGGCGATGGGACCGCGCACCCTCGAATTTGCAGGGCGCGTCGCCGATGCTGTCGTCCTCCACACCTTCTTCGACGATGCTGCTGTCACCGCGGCAGTCACCGCCGTACGCCGCAGCGCTGAAGTAGCCGGACGCGACCCGGTCAGCGTTCGCGTGTGGTCGGTGCTCGCGACTATCGGCGACCACATCGACTACGACATTCGCATGAAAAAGACCGTCGGCCGGATGGCGTCGTACCTTCGGGGCTACGGCGACGTGTTGGTCAATGCGAATGGCTGGGACCCAGCAGCGCTGAATCGGTTTCGCGAGGACCCGTTCGTGCGTGATTTTCGTGGCTCCTTGGATGGTTACGCCACGACCAGCGAGTTGGAGTACCTCGCAACGGTCATACCCGAGGCGTGGCTGGCTACGGCCGCAACGGGAACTCCCGATCAGTGCGTCTCAGCCATCAACCACCAGTTCGACCTAGGAGTCGACAGCGTGATTCTTCACGGTGCCACGCCACACGAACTCGCACCGATTCTTCCGGCGTATCGGGCCGCACGATCAAACCGGTTCGCGAAATTGCAGATGAACCCGGGCTGGATGTGACCGAGCCACAGAGCGCCGAACTGCAAGGCAAGGTCGCCCTGGTCAGCGGAGCGGCCCGAGGCCAGGGCCGGGCCATCGCGCGTCGCTTCGTGGCGGCGGGTGCTCGTGTCATTGCAGGCGATTTGCGGAGCGAACAGCTTTCGTCGCTCGCCGACGAACTCGGTGATTCGATCCTCACGGTCGAGCTTGACGTGCGCAATGTCGAAGACTGGGAACGGGCGCTGAGTCGGAGCGTTCAAGCGTTCAGCGCGCTCGACATACTCGTCAACAACGCCGGCGTGCTGCGCGCATCGCTGATTGAGAACGAGTCGCCCGAAGCCTTCGAGGACACGTTCCGCGTGAACTGCCTCGGAGCGTTCCTCGGCATCCAGGCTGCGATCCCGCACTTGCGGCGTGTCGGCGGCGGAGCGATCGTCAACACGCTCTCGACCGTTGCGTTCACGGCATGGACCCACCACGGTGCTTACGGTGCCTCGAAGTGGGCGTTGCGGGGCCTCACCAAAGTCGCTGCGTTGGAGCTGGCCCCCGATGGCATTCGGGTCAACGCTGTAGTGCCGGGTCCGATCGAGACGCCGATGGTGCTCCCCGTCGAGGATCCGGCGATGCGAGCACTTCTGTCGGCGACGCCACTCGGCCGGATCGGTCAGCCAGAAGACGTGGCCGAAGCAGTGCTGTATCTCGCATCCGATCGGTCCTCGTTCGTCACGGGTGCCGAGTTGACGGTCGATGGCGGCCAGATCGTCGGGCCTCGCAGTATGCGCTCACTCTGATCTCACCCATTTACTTAGATACCAGGAGGAACCCGTGTCCAATATCTACAATTACGCAGGAAAACGTGTGGTCGTAACCGGTGGCGCCAGCGGCGTCGGCGCTGCGCTTGTCACGCTGCTCACCGACCTCGGCGCACCTGAGGTGCTTGTGCTCGACGTCCAGGAACCGAAGGGCCTCGCTGCATCTCAGCGCTGGATCCCGACCAACCTCAGCGATCGCTCGGCACTCGAACGAGCGGTCGCAGAAATTGGGGTCGTCGATGTTCTCTTCAACAATGCCGCAGTCGCCGGAACGGCACCGGGCCACGTCGTCCTTGCGGTCAACGTGCTCGCACTGCGGTACCTGACCGATGCCGTAAGCACGCATATGGTGCCCGGTGGGGCCGTGGTCAACACTTCCTCGACGGCCGGGCTCCAGTGGAACAAGCGAACCGAGCAGATCGACGAGCTGTTGGCCATTGACGACTGGACCCAAGCGACGGCATGGTTCGACGGCCGCACCGAGAGTCTCGGAATTGACGCCTACTCGTTTTCCAAAGAGTGCGTCCAGCGTCTCACACAGCGACGCGCCGTGCCATTCGCGAGCCGTGGCTTGCGGATCAACAGCGTGTGTCCATCACCGATCGACACGCCGTTGCTGAACGATTTTCGCGCGACCTTCTCCGACAAGGTGATGGACTTCTCGATCAACGCGAGTTCCGGTCTCGCGTCGCCGGCCGACATCGCGGAGGTGCTCGCGTTCTTCGGCATGGACGCATCGCGTCAGATCAACGGCGTCAACCTCGTGGCTGACCGAGGATCGACCGCAGGATTCGCGACCGGCATGATCGACACGAGCGCGCTCCGCTCGTGAACGCCTGCCAGCTGCTCGCAGCACGCGCCGACGATGAGAGCCCCGCGCTTTTATTCGAGGACGAGGTGTGGACGTACAAGGACCTCGTGGAACGGGCGTTGCGGCGGGCGGGCTTGTTCGACGAATTGCGCGATCCTGATCGGCCACCGCACATCGGCGTATTCCTCGACAACGTGCCCGAGTACGTGTTCTGGCTCGCAGCCGCGGCACTCTCCGGCGCCGTTGTCGTCGGGATCAACTCGACATACCGCGGCGAGCAACTCGCGCAGCTCATCCGGCACACCGACTGCGAAATCCTGATCACGGCGACGGAGTACTTGCCGTTGCTGGAAGGCGCAGGTGATCCCGTTCTGCGCAACCGACTGCTCGTCGTCGACACTGCTCGATACGCCGAAATGGTTGCGGTCGCGACCCCGGCGGCCATCGCCGACGTCACCAACGAGGACCTGTTCCTCCTGATCTTCACGTCGGGGTCGACCGGGCTTCCGAAAGCGGTCCGTTGCACGAGCGGACGCTTCGCGCGTACAGGCGGGCACGTCGCGACCATCGCGGAGCTCACCGCATCCGACATCGTGTACTCCCCGCTTCCCTTCTTCCATTCGAGTTCGCTGTTCACCGGATGGTCGTCGGCTCTCACGGCTGGGATACCGCTCGCCACGCGGGCACGGTTCTCGGCGTCCAACACCCTGCGCGACATCCGCCGTCACAATGCGACGTTCCTCACCTACACAGGGAAGGTCCTCAACTACATCCTCACGGTGCCCGAAGCGCCCGATGACGCCGCCAGTCAGCTGCGGTTCGCGATCGGCAACGAGGCGTCGACGCACGACATCAAGGAGTTCGCACGACGGTTCGGCTGCAACGTCCGCGACAGCTACGGATCGACCGAGGGGATCATCATCATCCGACGCGACCCGTCGATGCCAGAGGGTGCGCTCGGTACGGCGAATGACTCGGTCAAAGTCCTTGACCCCGACACGTTGCGCGATTGTCCACCGGTGCAGTTCGGCCCCGACCGGCGAGCCCTGAACCTCGACGAGGCCGTCGGCGAGATCGTCGAAACAGCACCAGCGTCGGGCTTCGAGGGCTACTACAACAACGACGAGGCCACCTCGGCCCGATTCCGCGACGGCTGGTACTGGTCCGGCGACCTTGCGTACCGCGATGGCGACGGTTGGCTCTACTTCGCCGGTCGCTCGAACGAGTGGTTGCGCGTCGATGGCGAGAACTTCGCTGCAGCACCGGTCGAGGCGATCATCGCGCGGCATCCCGACGTTCGCTCCGTTGCGGTGTACGCCGTTCCTGACGACCCGGTGGGCGATCGGGTCATGACGGCTCTCGAACTGCGAGAGGGGGCGCGTTTCGACCCCGTCGCCTTCGACGAGTTCCTCGCCGCGCAGGCCGACCTCGGCCCCAAATGGGTACCGGCCTTCGTGCGCCCGACGACCGATCTGCCCAAACTTGCAAGCATGAAGATCGACAAGACCACGCTGCGACGCGAAGCGTGGCGCGGCAAGGATGTGTACTGGCGACCGGGTCGGGGCAAGGCGCTGGGCTTGCTGCGCGACGACGAACGCAAGGCACTCGAACCGCTCCTGGCTGGCCGATGAAACGTTCCGATTCGTGAACTTGGGTGTCGGGAGCGTTGACGAGATCACGATCGAATGGCTGTCGGTCGCCTTGGACACCGAGGTGCGGTCGGTCTCGTCCGAACAAGTCGGCGCCGGCCAGACCGGCGCAACCTATCGGCTCGCGATAGACGGCGATGCACTCCCCCCGACGCTCATCGTCAAGCTGGCCGCCGGGGACACCGCTGCGCGGCAACGCGTCGCGAACGGGTACCGCGCCGAGGTCGGCTTCTATCGCGAGCTCGCGTCGACGGTCCATATCCCGGTCCCGACGTGTTGGTACAGCTCGATCAGCGATGACGCGTTGTCGTTCACCCTGCTGCTCGACGATCTCGCACCACGACGGGCCGGTGTACAGGTCGAGGGGTGCTCGCCGACACGAGCGGCCGCAGCCGCCGTGAACCTCGCCGGTCTTCATGCTCCGCGATGGAACGATCCGTCACTCCTGGATCTCTCGTTCGTCGCGCAGCTGAACGAGGCACGCGCAGCGTTTCTTGCGCAGATCGGCCGCTCGGCGACCGACGGTTTCGTCGCCCGGTTCGCGGCCGACCTCGATGACGCCGATATCGCCGTGCTGCGAGCGTCCGCTGCGGTGTTGGAGGTGTGGCAACTGGCGGGTTTCGACACGGTCGCCCCGACGCACGGCGACTACCGCCTCGACAACTTGATGTTCGATCCGAACGACGGTGCCGATGTTGTGGCCGTCGACTGGCAGACGCTCGCCATCGCCCCGCCGCTGCGCGACCTCGCGTACTTCCTCGCCACCAGCCTCGACATCGGGCAGCGTCGTGAGACCGAACGAGAACTTGTTTCGGCGTACCACACCGAACTGATCCGGCGGGGCGTCGAGGGCTACTCGTTCGACCGCTGCTTCGACGACTATCGACTCGGCGAGTTCCAGGCACCCATGATCACCACGATCGGGTGCATGTACGCCACCGCGGAGCGCAGCCGCGAAGCCGATGCGATGTTCCTCGCCATGGCCCGTCGCTGCTGCGCGGCGATCCGCGACCTCGACTCGCTCGATCACCCGCAACTCGCGACATGACGGACGGAGCTCGATACAGAGGTCGTGGATCCCGGCGAGCCGCGTTGGCATTTTCCTCCGTGGACGGGTTAACATTTTTCGACATCGACTTCAATTTGGTCGACTTCAATTCGGTCGACCCGCCGAGAGAACTGGTGAACAAATGGCAGCAACCGGCCTCGTCGACGGAGCACGGACCTACATCGCAGGGAGCTGGGTCGAGGGCGAACGGTCCTTCGACGTCGAGAACCCGGCCGACGAAACAACCGTTGCAGCTGCCGCGGTGACGCCCCTCGCCGAGGTTGGCAGAGCCATCAGCGAGGCGCGGCGGTCTTTCGATGACGGCGTCTGGGCCGATCTTCCCGCCAAGGAACGGGCGCTCGTACTCCACCGTCTCGTCGACTACATCGAGGCCAACAGCGAGCCCCTCATCGCCACCATCATGGCGGAGGCAGGTCAGCCAAGGATGATGGCCCATGGTGCGCAGGTCGGCATGGGCCTCACGCTCGGGCGCCAGACGATCGACCTGTTCCAGTCGATGTCCCACGAAAATTCGAACCCCGTTCCCGTCGACGACCTCATTCGAGGCCGCGTGCTGCTGAGCATCCGACGCCACGAACCGGTCGGCGTCGTCACGGCCATCACGCCGTACAACGGCGCGATCATCATGGCGTTCCAGAAACTGATTCCGGCCCTCATGGCGGGCAACTCCGTCATCTTGCGTCCGAGTCCACTGACGCCGCTGTCGTCGCTCATCTTCGGTACAGCAGCCGACGCTGCGGGCCTGCCTCGCGGCGTCCTCAGCGTCGTGGTTGAAGACGGTGCCGAAGGTGCCGAACTGCTCACCACCGACCCTGCGATCGACATGGTCTCGTTCACGGGGTCGACCTCGGTCGGCCGACAGATCATGGCCCAGGCGGCACCAACACTGAAGCGAATAGCGCTGGAGCTCGGAGGCAAATCCGCCCAGATCTATCTCGACGACGCGATCGACAAGGTCGGCGCGGGTGCCATGGCGGTCGTCGCGATGACGGCCGGTCAGGCGTGCATCGCAGCAACGCGGATGGTCGTGCCGAACGCACGGAAAGCCGAAGTCGTCGAGGCCGTCAGCGCGGCCTACGGGCACATCTCGGTCGGCAGTCCGACCGACCCGACCAAGCTCATGGGTCCTGTCATCAACGCCGCACAGCGGGCGCGATGCGAGCGTTTCGTTGCACTGGCTCAGGAGGGTGGCGGCGTCGTCGCCCGTGGCGGTGGACGGCCTGCCGGTCTGGACAAGGGTTACTACTTCGAGCCCACCGTGCTCGACCTTCCCGACAACTCGAACAGTGCGGCCCGGGAGGAGATCTTCGGCCCCGTCATCAGCGTCCTCGGCTACGACGATCTGGAGCACGCCGTGCGCATCGCCAACGACAGCCCGTACGGCCTGTCGGCACAGGTCTACGGTCGTGACGTTGCCACCGCGACGTCGGTGGCCCGTCGCATTCGTTCCGGTGCCGTCAACGTCAACGCCGGAATCTTCAGCGCCTACGCCGCCGCCGGTGGCTACAAGCAGAGCGGCCTCGGCCGTGAACGCGGGCCGGAGGGCATTCGTTCATTCCAGGAGGTCAAACACATGTCGATCGGAGAACTCAAATGACTGGACGCCTTGCAGGCAAGAACACCGTCATCACCGGTGCCGGAGCGGGAGTCGGACGCGCCACCGCGCTCCGATTCGCGGAGGAGGGAGCTTGCGTGGCCGTTGCTGACCGAGATCTGGAACGGGCGAAGGAGACGGCCCAACTGGTCGAGGCCGCCGGTGGCAGTGCCATTGCGGTGGCCGCCGACGTTGCTGTCGAGGACGACGTCGTTGCAATGATCGCCGCGTCCGTTGCGGCGTTCGGCAGCTTGGACGTGCTGTACAACAACGCAGGCATCCCGACGCCGCGACTCGGCATGACGTTCGAGGACCACACGGCGGAGGATTTCCAACGATTGGTCGCTGTCAACTTCGGCGGCGTCTTCTTCGGATGCAAGCACGCCGTCAAGCAATTCAAGACCCAAGGAACGGGCGGGGTCATCCTCAACACGGGCTCCGTGGCCGGGCTCGTCAGCTGGGGCGGGTCGGTCTACGGCTCCACCAAAGCGGCGGTCCACCTGCTGACCAAGTCCGTTGCAATCGAAGGCGCGCCGTTCGGTATTCGGGTCAATGCCATCTGTCCTGCGGGCATGCCTTACACGAAATTCATGGGCGCTGGGGGCCTCGGTGAGGATCCAGCCGCTCTGGAAATGGCCGCCAAGATGGTGAGCGCAAGCCACCCGCTCGGCAAGCCGATCACCGCCGAAGATTGCGCCGAGGCAGCTGTTTTCTTGTGTTCCGACGCCGCGGCGAACATCACGGGAGTCCTGTTGCCCATCGACGGTGGATACGTGGCCAAATGAGCAATAACTCCGGCGAAGCCAAATACCAAGCCCCGGATTTCACCCTTCTCGGGCCGACTCACATCGCCGCGTACCGTGAGACCGGCGGAGAAACGGGCTACCTGTGGAACGGTGTTCCGACGTTGCTGCTCACGACCAAGGGACGCCGCACCGGTGAACCGCGTACGTCCGCCCTCATCTTTGGAACGGACGGCAGCGATTTCCTCGTCGTTGCTTCGATGGGCGGAGCCCCGCAGCATCCGCAGTGGTATCTGAACGTCCAGGCCAATCCGAACGCCGAGATCCAGGTGAAGGCCGAGATCCTACCGGTCGTCGCCCGAACCGCAACGGCCAACGAAAAGCCCCGATTGTGGCAAATCGTTCGCGATGTCTGGCCGAACTACGACCTGTACCAATCACGCACCGAACGGGACATTCCTATCGTCGTGTTATCCCCCAACAACGGGTGACGGATATGGGCGACGGAGCATTTGAAGGCATCCGCGTCGTCGAACTGGCGCAGTGGGTGTTCGTCCCGGTCTGCGGCGCACTGCTCGCCGATTGGGGTGCCGACGTGGTTCGAGTCGACCGTCCCGAAGGCGATCCCTACCGGGGTTTACAAACACAGGGAATCGGGACCGACAGCGGCGGCGTGAACCTGTCGATCGCACTTGCCAACCGGGGCAAGCGGTCGATCGCTCTCGACGTCCGCTCCGAGGCAGGCATCCGCATCTTCCATCAGCTCCTCGAGTCGGCCGACGTGTTTCTTACGAGCATGCGGCCCGATGCGTTGCGCCGTCTCGGTCTCGACGCCGACCAGGTCAGGGAGCGCTACCCTGCGCTCGTCTACGCGCGCGGCAACGGCTACGGCATGCGTGGCCCCGACGCCGGGATGGCGGGTTACGACGCGTCGGCGTTCTGGGCCCGCGGTGGACTCGGCCACGTGCTCACACCACCGGAGCGCGACTATCCGATCGGCCAGCGCGGCGCGATGGGTGACCGTAACGGCGGCATGGCACTCGCGTTCGGCATCGCCAGCGCGCTGCTGAAGCGCAGTCGCACCGGAAAGGGATCCGTCGTCGACGTATCGCTGCTCGGCACGGCGATGTGGACGCTCTCGTCCGATGTCCTCTCGGCGCTCCAGGGCCAACAGCCACGCGCCGCTCAAGGTCGCGGTCCGACGTTCAGCCCGCTCGTCGGGCAGTACCGCACCTCCGACGGCCGCCACATCTCACTCGTGTTCCTCGAATCCGACCGGTACTGGGCACCGTTCTGCGACATCGTCGGCCGCCCTGATCTGCGTGACGATCCCCGTTTCGCAGACCACGCTTCCCGAGGAAAGAACTCGGCAGAGTGTGTCGCTACGCTCGACGAAATTTTCGCAAGCAAGACCTTCGCCCAGTGGAAAGAACTCCTGCGCGGACTCGACGCACCGTGGGCACCGGTGCAGGCAGTCGAGGAACTTCTCACCGACCCACAGGTCATCGCCAACGGCTATATCGGTGAAGTCACGACGGAGGATGGCGAGACGTACCGTCTGCCAACCGTACCGGTGCAGTTCGACGAACAGCCGCCGGCGCTGCGACCCGCTCCCGAGCACGGTCAGCACACCGAGACGATCCTGTTGGAGCTCGGCTACGACTGGGAAGACATCGCCGGGCTGCAGGAAGCGAACGTCATTCCGTGACTCGAGTACTCCCGGTACCCGATGAACGGTCGGCCCCCTTCTGGGCTGCCGCGGCAACACACGTCCTCACGCTTGCACGCTGCGCTCGCTGCCGCGAGTTCAGCCACCCACCCGACATCGTGTGTCCGCGCTGTCAGCACAGCGATCCGCAGTTCGGCTGGGAGCCGGTGAGTGGCGACGGCACCGTGCGGTCGTGGGTGATCATCCGCCAGTCATTCCTCCCAGGCTTCGAAGCCGACATTCCATTCTTGCTCGTCGACGTCGCGCTCGACGCACAGGACGATCTCCGTTTGATCGGACGCCTCACGGATGGACCGGACGTGCCACTGAAAGTCGGTGACCGCGTTCGGGTCGCGTTCGACGATCTGTCACCCGAGATTTCCGTCCCCGCGTTCACGCTCACAGAGGTTTGAACGATGACCGAGTTCGCCCGCAACAAGGTCGCCGTCGTTGGCTACGCCCACAGCAAGGTGCAACAGCACGCAGATCAATCGTTAGGCGCGCTTACGATTGACATTGCGCGTCAAGCCATCGCCGACGCGGGGCTGCGACCTGACCAAATCGACGGGTTCACATCGAGCGCCATGATGCCCTCGGCTGGTAGCCATACGGCCGAGGAGGGTGTCAGCACGGTCTCATCGATATGGCTCGCCGAGAAGCTCGGCATCAACCCGCGTTACGCCGTCGGCTTCCAGGGTTACGGCCAACTCCCTGGTTCCGTGAGCCTCGCGGTCAACGCGATCGCGGCCGGCGCGGCGGACCACGTCCTCGTACATCGGGCACTCCACAATCCGACGGGTCAGTACCACGGGAACTCGATGCAGACCGCTTCCGGGACGATGCAGTGGACGGCACCGCAAGGATTCTTCGGGCCGCTCGCCATGATCGGCCTCACGTACAACGAGTACCTACAGCGCTTCAACGCGTCCCGAGAGTCGATGGCCACCGTGTTGGTCGAGGCACGCAAGAACGGTGCCCGCATCCCGTCGTCGTACTGGTACAACAAGCCGCTGACCCGCGAGAAGTACCTCGAAGCGCCAGTGCTGGCCGACCCGATCTGTCGGCTCGACTGCGACATCCCGGTCGACGGCGCGGCCGTGTTCATCCTCACATCGGCCGAGCGCGCCGCGGACCTGCCGAACAAGCCGGTGTACATCTCGGGCATCGCATCGGGCAGTCCGACGAAGCGCCGTCTTCCGTTGCATTGGCCGCTCGATGATCTTTACGACACGGGCCGAGAGACCGCCCGCAGACTGTGGTCCACGTCCGGCTTCGGACCGAGCGACGTTGACCTGCCCCAGCTCTACGACGGCTTTTCTCCGTTCGTGTACCTGTGGCTCGAAGTGCTCGGGTTCTGTCCCATTGGTGAGGGACACCACTTCGTACAGGACGGACGGATCGACAGTGACATTCCCGGTGCCCTGCCAATCCTTTCGGGCGGTGGCGCCTTGGGCAACGGTCGCATGCACGGCGTCCCGCAGATGCTGGAGTGTTATCTCCAGCTGTCCGGACGAGCAGCGGAACGCCAACGTGCTGGCGTCACCGTTGGGCTCGCCTGCCATTCGTCGCCGCATCTCGGTGGCGTAGTTGTCTACACGAACGAACCAACATGACTACCCGGAACAATGGAGCAAATGAATGAATGCTGACGAGGCCGCCAAGGTCTTCACCGACCCCAAGGCATATGCCGACATGGAGCGGTTCCACAGCGCTTGTGCAGTGCTGCGCCGCGAGTCGCCGGTTCACTATGTGGACACGCCCGGATACAACCCGTTCTGGATCGTGACAAAGCACGAGGACGTGATGGAGATCGAACGCCAGCCGGAAAAGTGGCTGATCGCTCCCCGACCGGCGTTGGCACCCGCTCCGCAAGACACGGCGCGAGCGTCGACCGGCATGCCGATTCGTTCCCTCGTGCAAATGGATGCACCCGACCATCCCATCTATCGGAAGATCAGCGTCGACTGGTTCAAGCCGCAGAGCATCGCCCGGCTCAACGATCGGGCAGCGGAACTGTCGAAGAAGGCCGTCGACCATATGGCCGACCTCGGTGGGAACTGCGACTTCGCGACCGATGTCGCCATGAACTACCCGCTCTACATCATCCTCGCCTTGCTCGGTCTACCCGAAGCGGACTTCCCGCTGCTACTCCGGCTCACGCAGGAACTCTTCGGCTCGAAGGATTCCGAGATCACCGGGGAACAGGACAAAGACGTCGTCTACGCACGACTGATGGACTTCTTCAACTACTTCCAAGGACTCGTCGCCGACCGCCGCGCCAATCCACGAGACGACCTGTCGTCGGTGATCGCGAATGCAGAAGTCAACGGGGAACCGATCGGCATCCTGGAAGCCGTTGGCTACTACGTCATCATCGCCACCGCCGGACACGACACCACCAGCTCGGCGATCGCAGGCGGCATGCACGCATTGCTGCAGAACCCCGAACAGATGCGCACATTGTCCAGCGACATGTCCCTCGTGCCGAGTGCGGTCGACGAGATGATCCGCTGGGTCTCGCCCGTGAAGCAGTTCATGCGCACGTCTACCGAGGACTACGTGCTGCGCGGTGTCCCGATACCCAAAGGTGGCTCGGTGCTCCTGTCGTATCCGTCGGCCAATCGCGACGAAGACATCTTCGCGAACTCAGGAACCTTCGACATCCGACGCAGCCCGAACCGTCACATCGGTTTTGGTTTCGGAGCCCACTATTGCCTCGGCACCCATCTTGCGAAGATGGAGGCGAAGGCGTTCTACGACGAACTGATCCCGCGGCTGAAATCGATCGAACTCGACGGTCCGGCGTCGTACGTCGAGAGCATCTTCGTGTCGGGTCCGAAACATCTCCCGGTCCGGTACGAATTCAAGTGATCAGTTCCGTCTCCAACTCAAGGACCCGAAGGACATCATGCGCGTCGTCGTAGACATGATGCAGTGTGAGAGCAACGCCATCTGCATCGGGCACGTGCCTGAGGTGTTCGCCATGGGCGACGACGACGTCCTCGTCCTTCTCGACGAACAGCCCGACGAAGCACTCGGCGTGCGCCTGAAAACTGCAGCGCTCTCCTGCCCGAAGATGGCCATCACCGTGGAGGACTGACGGTCGTGACCGAACTCCATCGCCAGAACTTTCTCCCAGACCTGCTGATCGCGGCCCTCGACCGAAATGGTGACCACCCGACCGTGTTTCTCGGCGACCAGGTGCTGTCGGCAGCGCAGGTCCGCGATCAGGTCAGTTGCTACATCCAGGCGTTGCACTCAAAGGGCGTCAAACAGGGCAACGGCGTCGCCACGTTGTCGAAGAACCGTGTCGAGGTGCTTTTCTCGATGGGCGCGGTCATGGCAGGCGGATTCCGCAACACAGCCTTGCACCCGCTGGGCTCGAAGGAAGACCACGCCTATGTGTTGGCCGACGCCGAGATTGACACGCTCATTTTCGATCCGTCGTTCGAAGACCACGTCCGGACAATCGCCGAACTCGCCCCGAACCTGACCAGGCTCTTCTCCTACGGCCCTTCCAGCATCGGCGAAGACCTGATCGAGCTTGCGGCCACGTTCGACCCCAAGGTGCTCGTCGCTCCGCTGTTGGAACCGGAAATGGTCTCGGCCCTCGCCTACACGGGCGGCACAACCGGGAAGCCCAAAGGCGTGATGAACACGTACCGAGCGAGCGCCTTGATGGTCCAGATCATGACTACCGAATGGCAGTGGCCGTCGGAGGTACGTCACCTGATCTGCACACCGCTCAGCCACGCCGGGTCGTCATTCTTTGTGCCGATCCTGTTGCAACGCGGTTCGATGTTCGTGCTCCCGGGCTTCGAAGCAGGGGCAGTGCTCGAAGCGATCGAACGTGACCGGATCACGTCGATGATGCTCGTCCCGTCGATGCTCTACGCGCTCCTCGACCATCCGAAGTTTGCGACCACCAACCTGTCGAGCCTGCAGTCCGTGTTCTACGGGGCTTCGCCGATGTCACCTGCCAGGATGCAGGAAGCGATCCGCAAGCTCGGACCCATCTTTGTGCAGTTCTTCGGGCAGACGGAAGTTCCGATGGCGGTGACGCTGATGCGTAAAGAGGAGCACCTCGTCGACGACCTTGAACGGTTGGCGTCGTGTGGACGACCGACTCCGTGGGTACGAATTGCACTCCTCGATGAGGCCGGGAACGAAGTGCCGAAGGGCGAGCCCGGCGAACTGTGCGTGCAGGGTCCGCTCGTTATGCGCGGCTACTGGAACAAGCCGGAAGAGACCGAGAAGGCCTTCGAAGGCGGATGGCTCCACACGGGCGATGTCGCGCGCGAAGACGCGAACGGCTTCTTCACGATCGTCGATCGCACAAAAGACATGATCGTCTCGGGCGGCTTCAACGTGTTCCCGCGAGAAGTGGAGGACGTCATCTCGACGCACCCATCCGTCGCCGCCGTCGCGGTTATTGGTGTCCCCAACGAAAAGTGGGGCGAAGCCGTCAAAGCCGTCATCGTGCTGCGTGCCGGGCAGACCGTTGAGACCGATGAACTCATCGCGATGGTGAAAACGCAGAAGGGCGCCCACTACGCCCCGAAATCCATTGACATCGTCGATGCGATCCCCCTGAGTGCGGTCGGCAAGCCCGACAAGAAGGTTCTCCGCGCGCAGTACTGGGCCGGCACCGGCCGCCGCGTGAACTGACGGGCGAGCAGGAATGAACGAGGCTATGGACAATCCACACCTCGTTACGAGGCACTGATCAAGGTCGGCGCTACCGACACCGTTTCGTCGATGCGCCCTGCGATCACGGGCCAGGCGTTGTCATCGGCTGCTGGCCACGACAACGCCGAACCTGCTATTTGTCGACGACGGTCCTCCGGTACACGGTCCCGCGTTGGCCCGGTCCGCCCTCCTGCACCACAAGGCGTCGCACGACGAGTTGGCGAAGAACTCGTCGGGTGTTGGGTACTTCCAATCCGAGCTCGGCGGCGATGAACGTTGCCGATCGCGGCCCCGTCGCGAGAACGGCGTACACGCGCTGTGCTGTGCCGCTCAGCGATGGGGCCGTCCGGTCGTGTCGTGCCTGTTCGAGCAGAACGGTAAACCGGATGCCCTGGTCAAGAAACCGCGGCGACGGAAGACCGGCGGTCACAAGTTGCGATTCGACGCGCTGCAGCCCGGTCGCAAGCGCTTCGACAACTCGCACCCCTGACGGAGTTTCAGCAAAGCGGCACAGCGAGATCAGCGTGCGGTTCCGCGCTGACGTCACCGCCTCGCGTCCAAGACGGTCGACACTGATTCCGAAGAGCCCGCCCGGGTTCGCGACAACGAGCCGGCCCTCGCCCAAACGAACCTCGACCGCGTAGCCCTCCGACCACGCGCACAGATCTCGATGGATGAGCGCGTTTGCGATCAACTCGCGGAATGCTTCGAGCGGATACTCAGTTTCGTCTCGAACCGTGCCGTCGCCGCGCCCGACAACACGCGTCCCAAAGGTCCGACGCGCCCAGTCAACCGCAACGTCGAGCATCACCGGAATCGGGCCCGAAGCAACAACCGCGTTCTCGACCCGAGTGCCCCTCGGATCATTCAACGTTGGGAGCACGGCGAGCTGAACAACCCAGCGCGGAAACCATTCCTGCGGATACTTCCCGAACGTAAGCAACCCCGCCACGGTCACACGTCCAGACTTCCCATCGATCACGCCACCTCGCCGAAGGAGTTCGTCACCCGTAAATCTTCCCAAACCGGTGGCATCGAAGCGCCCGACATTCTCCGTCCACCGATCCAGGAGATCAGTGTCGAGATCGTCGAGCGTTGGACCCTCGACCGGGATTCGGTCGGCAGAGGGTGCCGATCGTGCGGCGAGAAACGCTTGCTCTTCGAGCACGGAAAGCGTGAAGTCACCGTCGTATCCGCGAAGGTACGCAGGCCCGCCAACCGAAGTACGACAGGGTTTCATAGCCGGATCGCATTCCTCGACCCGCGCCGCGACAATAACCACTCCATCGACGGTCGCATCAAAGACCGACATACGCGGCGGAGGAACAAGCGACCGACCACGGCTAGAAAGCCCCTGTTTGAGCTTCTGGCGATCAGGCAACCGGACAGGCACAAGGCCTGCACCCTCATCAATCCCGAGCAACACATACCCGCCACCCGGCAAATTCGACAACGCCGACAAGGACTGCCCGATCGACACCGGCAGTCCACCTACGGCAAGTTTCACCTCAACATCGGTGCGATCACCACCTGCAAGACGCAATTCGGCCACGAGCTCGGTCAGATCCTGCATACGTAACTATAACGTAACTCGACCGAGTAACCTTACCGTTACATTCGAAGCTCGGGGATCATCGGCGGATGTGGTCGTCGACCGGGATGAGCCAATCGAGGCTCGGTGCGTCATCCGCCGCGGTCGGAACGGTTAGTGGCACCGGAAACGTTCAGAAGGTGGTCAGTCCACCGTCGATGATCACATCGCAGCCGTTCATGTAGGAGGCTTCGTCTGATGCAACGAAGGCTGCCAATGATGCAACGTCCTCGGGCTCCCCGATTCGGTGGGACAGCAACTGGTCCAGGAGCAACGCCTCGGCGTTCGGCACCTTGGAGAAGTAGTTTCGCTCGGTCTCGGGAGTTCTGATCGGACCGGGGCTGATGCTGACGGCCCGGATGCGGTAAGGCTTGCCGTCGATCGCTACCGCTCGGGTGAAGGCCACGACGCCGCCCTTGTGTGCGCAGTGTGCCGCCATCCCAGCATTCGGCGTGCCGGTCCAGGCTGACGTCGACCCAGTGTTAATGAATACACCGCCGCGCTCGGCCATATACGGCCACGCGAACTTCGTGACGAAGAAAACTAAGTCGAGTTCGTTGCGGGAATTGAATTGCCACATCTCGACCGACATCTCAGGAAGCGGCGCGAATCTCGGCGCAGACGCGTTGTTAAAAACGACATCGATTCGCCCGTGCACAGCCGCTGACTCGTCGACCCACGCTTTCGCGGCCTCGGGGTCGCTCAGATCGACCGGTGCCATACCGGTCATCGAACACCCGGCTCGTTCGACCATCTGAATTGTCTCGTGGTTACCCTCGGCATTGACGTCGCAACCGATGACGAGGGCACCCTCTTTTGCGAACTTCAGCGCAGCGGCTCTCCCCATGCCGCTTGCCGTTCCGGTGATCAGCGAGACCTTTCCGTCCAATCGGCCACTCATGGGTAGTCCTCCGTGTTCCGGTTCGGGCGGCCAACGCAGTGCTGGACCTGCACCTATTTGAATCTACCACAACCTCCTGACGGCAACCGTGACACTGTCACATGTCATTTGGCGGCCGAAGCGGCGTGCGCTACTCGGAGATCAGGCCGAGCTTGGCGTAGTGCTCCTCGGCACCGCGTGCGAGCACTTCATGCGCTTCGAGGAACAACTCGCGGCCTTGGTCGCCCAGCCAGCCCGGCGGCTGTAGATCGGCTGGTAACCCGGGGTCGCGAAACGGAAACCGGCGATACTTGTGAACAAGCTCGACGCGCTGCGCGAACGCGGCATCAGCATCGTTGGGATTCCAACGTGTCGCGACCGTCTGCAAGCGCAAGTCACGGATGAAGGCGGCATATTCCTCGTTGAGCGAGTCGAGTTCCCAGCATCGCTCAACGATTGAGCGGTCAGCAGCGAGACCGCTCGATCGCATGGTAAGCAGGTCGAGCTTCGCGTTGGGAAGCGCGGCACCGAGGTCGGCCACCCGATCGAGCAGTGGAAAGGGTGACACCCAAGTCGCGGGAGCAAGACAGCCGAAACCCAGCCACGACAAGTCTCGTCGCAACTGCTCGCGCGTCGGTCGATCCGTCTCTGGCACCGAATAGATCACCAGCGACCAGGATCCGTCCCAGGTTGAACGTTCCGATCGGAAGATCCGCTGACGCCCTTCCTCGATGGTCCGCAGAGTCCGAGGGGTAAAGGTGTAGATCGACTCGCGGCCTTCACGCCGAACATCGAACCAGCCTTCTTTGCGCATACGGGAAACGAGAACCCGCATGTTCTCGGCCGCAATTCCCACCAGCTCCCCGAGCTGCACAAGCACTTTCAGGCGGATCTCGTCGGCACCGACGCGACGGCAGTCTCCGAGAATGTCGAAGATCAGCGAACGTGCCCTCGGTTGGCTCATCTCGACACCGTACCGAACACGGACGATGGCAGGATCAGTTCAAGTGACGGCGGAAGAACGATGCGGCGTACTCTCGCCCGGAGAGCGGCTTCGCCGGCGGGTCGAAATGCACGCCGGGTAGCACAATCAACTCCTTTTCCTCACCGGTCAACGTGTCGAAAAACAGTTCGCTGCTTGCGCGGGAGAAGAGTGTGTCACCGGCGCTCGCGAGCAATTGAACGGGGCGATTGCCGATCCGGGCGACGCTGGCAGCGAAGGGGTCACCACCGAGTTCGGGCCCAGCGGCACTGCGCTGTTCACCGGTGCGAATACCAATAACATGGAATGCTGCGCAGTGCACGCGTGCCTCGTCAGCCACGAAAGTGACCCCAAGGAGGGCACTCATCGAAACAGCCTCGAACCCGACCTTGCTCGCTGCCACGTGCGGGAGTTCGGTCAGCACATCGACCAGTAGCCTCCAGTCGGCCGACATCGCTTCGGACTGGCCCGGCTTCGACAACTCGGACCGCATCCGGGCGAATCGATCCGGGCCAGGTTCCATCTCCGCTACGAGCGGCGGCTGGCGGTCGCCGTGGAAAGGGCCGTCAAGAATTGCCACGGCAAAGCCGTCTCGACGCGCATAGTCGCAGGCCAGATCGACGTAGCGCTCGGTGCGGTGGTCGGACGCCAAGTCGTGCCCGATGATCAACGCCGGCATTCCCGGCGACGCTCCGAGCGGCGTGACCAGCGTTCCGCTTACCGGGCCACCTGCACCGGCCAAACGGAACTCGCGACGCTCCGTGTCGGCAAAAGCGATCGGTTCATCCAGCGCTAGCAGCCCGCTCGGAAGCGCGGTGCCAGGTGGCGTCATCTCAAACTCCCCGAACCGCTGGACGACTCAGGCCCGGCGCGACATCAGAGGCGAACAATTCGATGGAGCGAATGACGTGTTCGGTGCTGAGCCCGCCCCAGGCGAACGAGCCGGTGAGGTAATTGGCCCCGCTGACTTCGATGTCGCGTGCCAAGGTGTTCTGGACCTGAGCGGGCGAACCAATGACAAGGATGCCGCGCTCACAGTCGGCCTCGAAGCCTGACCGAATACGGTCGACGCCGTGATCACCGTTCTGGTGCCACAGAGTGGTGAAGTTATGCACGAACGAGCTGTATGCATCACGCGCCAATTCAATCGCCTCCCGGTCGGTCGGCGCAACGAAGATCTGGCGGCTAAGTCCGATGCGCGGGTCGGTCACGTGTGGATTGACCGGGTCCTGATCGAGTCCTTCGCGTCGGGTGGCGTGGTACAGATCGACGAGCGTTGCGAACTTGTCAGCAGTGCTGTTCGACAAGATGTTGATCGAATTCCGAGCCGACCATTGGACCGTTTCCGGTGTGCCTGGGGCGTACCACACGGGCGGGTTCGGCGTTTGAAATGGACGCACCACGGTTTGGATCCGATCGAAGTCGTAATGCTCGCCGTGGTGATCGAGTACGCCGTTGCGCAGCGCCCCCAACAGGACGTCGAAGCCCTCCTCCATCATCGGCTTGGCAACGTCGGGGCCAACGGCGAATCCCATCGCTTCCCACTTCGACGCTCCACGGCCGATGCCGAACTGGAATCGTCCGCGGGTGAGGTGATCCAGCATGCAGATCTCTTCCGCGAGCCGCAGCGGCGCGTACATCGGCAGCAGATAGACGCTCGGAATGAGTTGAATACGCTTCGTCCGCTGGGAGAGCGCGGCGAGAAAGACACTCGGCGACGGTGCCGTACCGAGTGGCGTGGAGTGATGTTCGGCGAGGTGGTAGGCGGCGAAGCCAGCGTCTTCCGCAGCGCCGATGATGCGGAATCGGTCCTCGTAGAGATCGCCAATGGTCGTACCGGGGCGAGCGTCGATCCAATCGAACATGCCCCACTCGATGCGCGTCACGACGTTCGAGACCCTGGCGATGCGCTGTCAAGCTTGACGGGCGGGTCCGGCTGCGCAAGTTCGGCCATGACTTGCGCGTCCGGTTTGGCCATGAGTTCCTCGACTTGTTCCTTCGTCATATACGGAATCTGCGGCCGACTCCAATCCACAGGAGGGTTCGGGATCTTTCCGCCCTGCGACATGAACGGCAGAGGATGCTTCAGCCGTTCGAGCATTTCGCCGTCGATGCCGACCAATTCGACCACTTCAGGATCAATCCATGCCCGCTCGTCGAGCGCCACTTCGGACGTTGCGATTTCAAGCACCATCCCCTCCAGCCCAGCGAAATAGATCGAATTGCAAAAGCCATGATCGACCGGGCCGTACACGTTGTAGCCCCGGTCACGAATGCGATCTCGCATCGTGAGGAGGTCATCGATCGAGTCGACATTGAACGCCACGTGCTGCATTGCACCGCCAAGGTTCCGATTCGGCCCGTCGCCAGCGGACACCTTCGGACCCTGCACGAAGGCAACCGAGGAGAAGTCGTTGAGCTTTACGAAGGCGTGGAATGTGCCCTCGATGCCATGCATCCAGTAAATGGCTTTCAACTCCGCCCCGAGCACCTCGGTAAAGAACTCCAGCTGATCACGCATTCGTGTCGTCGATATAGCGAGATGGTGCACACCGTTCGGCTTCGTCATTTCAATCTCCTCTGAAACGTTTGTCTTAGCTAGTAAACAGCTGAGAAATTGCAAATTCGGCTCGTACCTGTCATGCGGATGCCTGCGCCGCGAGGAGAGTGTCCATGCGACGACGGACAGCAACCGCCGCCTTGTCTTGGGGCAGCAAAACCGGCTTGTTGTCCCAGAACGACTGATCGCCCATCATTCGCTGCTGGCCTTCGAGCATCCACTTGTCCTCAGTGCGGAAGACGTTCGAAAGGATGCCGTGCAACGTCATGCTCAGCTCGTCGTCGTCCAACTTGCAGTTTCGCGACACACTCCAGAAGTAGTGCGAACTGGTCTCCGTAGCAGGCGTGATCATCTGCACCGATTTCGTTGAGATGCCGTCCGTTCGAGGCTGTCCGGTCGGCTGCACGCCAGCAGCCAACGTGACGAACGACGGTGCATCCCATCGAAAGCTCAGCCACTGATCAACGTTGCCCGGCTTGTCGTAGAACATTGCAAATGCCGGGATAAGCGAGGTGTCTTCGATCACGGTGTCCGCGAATACCTGGTCGCCCTCGGCTCGTACGTCCGGTTTCGGCGCGAGGAGGTGCCCCTCGGTTGCGAACACTGCGTGGAGGTGCGGTGCGTGAGCGTCATCCATCAGATTGTCGACAACCAGTTGATAGTGCGCGTCGATCTGCAAATGGCCACGTACCGTCGCCCCGTACTGGCCTTGGAGGTCCATAACGTCGGGGGAATCGGCGACCTTGTCGTCCTCACCGAACCACATCCAGATGACCCCGTCGCGCTCGGCGACCTGGTAGCCCTTCGTCCGCATGTTCGGCGACCGGGCACCACTCGGGATTACAGCGCAGCCTCCATCGGGCGCGAACTGTAGGCCGTGATATCTGCACTTCAGGTTCTCGCCGACCACGACTCCAAATTCCAAGGGTGCCATTCGGTGCGGACAGACCGAGTTGATCGCAGCCGCTTTGCCACTCTCCGTTCGATACAAGGCAATGTCTTCGCCGAGGATTTTTCGGCCCAGTGGCTCGCCCTGGACCTCCTCGGACCATGCCACCACGTACCAGCGATTCTTGAGAAAGGTCACGAGATCGACTCCTTTGTGATGTCGGTGTAGATGAATCGACTACTTGAAGAACTCTGCCAGCGCATCAACGCCGACGCCCTCATGGAAGAACAGATGCCCGGCACCTTCGAAAATGCGCGCCGTCGCGTTCGGAAGCGATTTCACCCATTCCGCGGCATGCGCAACCGGTATGAGACGGTCACCTTGACCCCACAGCACGAGCGTTTCGGCACTAACCGTTGTTGCGATGCCCGGCAACGCTGCGTCGGCCGGGCCGGGAGAGAAGCGACCCATCGCCTGATGTTCCTTGGCCCGTGCCGCGTCGAACTCGGGGTCGGGTCCGGTCGGGACGCGGCCGACCCAGACCTTCGGGTCAGAGGTCAGCACCCCGCGACGCTCTGCCGGCGAGGCCGCCATCATGTTGAACACGGGGTGGCCCGGAACGTCCATGCCGAATGGTGCGGCGAGCACCAGCCGGTCGACACGTGCGGGATGAAGCGCCGCGAACGAGGCGGCTCTCCAGCCGCCGAGGGAGTGGCCGGCGAGGTGCACCTTGTCGAGACCCAAGGCATCGAGGACCCGACCGAGATGTTCGGCGACCGTGTCACGGTTGATCAGCGCCAGGTTGGGTTCACTGCGACCGTAGCCGGGAAGCAGTGGCGCGTAGACGTGAAACCGGTCCGCCAGGTCCTTGAGAAAGTCGAACCCTTCGATGATGCCGCCGCCATGAAGGAAAACGACCGGCTCCCCTTGTCCCGCTTCGAACACTTCCACGGGAAGACTTTGAACCTCTATCAGCCGACTCTGCAGCGCCACGTCAGATCTCCTCGTTGGTTAGTTGCTAGCGACGCCGGCCAGCACACCGAGCTGGTTGCGTTCCATCTCGCGAACGGCCGGAATGATCACGTCGATGAAACCGTCCATCGTCCGCTCGGTCTCCTCTGTGGTCATCGTGCCGAACGGAAGCATCGCGATGAAGTGATTGGCGAAACCCGCGCGGGCTCGATCGAGGTAGTAATCGCGAACACGTTCGACGCTTCCGCAAACCACCAGGCCCGCGTCGACTGGATCGCGCAGGAGCTGTGTTGCCGCAAGCTTCGTGTCCTCCGAGTCGGGCAAGCCGGTCTGGAGGTGCGGTGGAGTCGTTCCATGCGCCTGCAGAAGCTGATGCGCGTAACCGCTCCACACCCGACGCGCAGCGGCCTCGGCCTCCGCATCGGTCTTGCCAATAATGACGCCCTGACACTGCGCGACCGTGGCCTCAGCGACATGGGGATTGTGATGTCCCGGTTGCAGGCGGCTCACTGCACGCAGCTGGTCGTAGCGACCACGCACTTCCGCAGTGATCGTAAACGGGGCCACCAAATTGTGGCCGCGACTACCCGCAGCTTCGACGTTGCCTGCGGTCCAAAGCGGCGGGTGCGGCTTCTGCGTGAGTGCCCACGGAAGTTTGAGCTCGAGGAAGTTGTAAAACGCGGAACCTTCGCTCGACATGATGCCGGTCTCCCACGCCCTCAGCAGCATCGTGAGGATGTCGGCTGCTCGTGCGCTTCCCTCGACGGGGTCATGCCCGAACTGGAGGTGTTCGAAGGGAGTGATGCCCTTGCCGACACCGATTTCCAGGCGACCATGCGACAACACGTCGACCATGGCAAGATCTTCGAACAGTCGGACCGGATCATGCAGCGGCAGACACACGACCGTAGGGATGAGCTTCATCCGAGTGGTCTCGCGGGCCAGCGCTGCCAGGAACACTGCGGCGGTCGGCGCGATCGACAGGCGATGGCCGTGATGTTCAGCCAGGTGGAACGCAGAAAACCCTCCAGCTTCGGCCCGCTTCAAAAAGGCGATCCGGTGCTCGTAGATCTCCTCTGCGGGCGTGTCTCCCGATGCCTCGATGTGGTCGAAGATTCCGAATTCGATCGGCATAGAGAGATCGCTCCTCCTCAGTCGGGCCCGCGTGGTCACTCTTGGCTCGTGGGTCGCGCAAGCGTTCGACCCGCAGCGTCCCGATCGTTCCCAGCGGTGGCTAGATGGAACATACTATAGTCCGACGACGACCGTCAAGAAGATGTGTCATAAACGAAAGCTGAAGATCAGGCGTCAGAACGCCTCGAAGGCATTCACGCTCTCCTGCACCACAGTTCTCAGCCAGACTTGTTCTGAACTCGCATCGTGGACCGGCGCCCAGAACATTCCGGTGTCAACCCGATCCTCCTCACCGGTGAGCTTCAGAACCGCTATCGGCAATATGGCCTTGAGGAATCCCGCAAGCGACGCCGGTGCCCTGGCCACGTTCGGTGATTCGACGGCAAGCAGCACCGCATCAGTGAAATGGCCGAGAAGAATCTGAGGCACCCAATCGAGGCTGGGAAGGCCGGTAATCGGCCTTGCATCTTCCGGCGACGACGCAACGCTCGTGAAGATGTTGACGCCTGGATACTTCGCAAGATCGACCGAAGTCACGTTGCGCCGCTTTGCGAGAGGATGGTCCTTCGCAACAACAACAACGATGCGCTCCTCAAGCAACGACTGATACCTCGCCGTCGGCCACATGTTGAAGTTGCCGCACACCGCGAGGTCGATCGTGCGATCGTGAAGGCGTTCGAGAAGATCAGTCGGGACAGCGACGAATCGGATTCGAATACGCGGCGCCTCCTCATGGAGTCGTCCGAGAAGGGCCTTGCTCAGGAGAAACCCGAGGTGATCCGGAGCGGCGATGACAAAATGAGTGTCATCGGTGGTCGGATCGAAAATGGTCGGCTCGAAAAGCCGCTCGATCTCCGAGCACACCTGATCAACCTGGGGCCGCAGCTGCAAGGCTCGCGACGTCAGGCGCATCGAACGCCCGACACGCACGAGAAGCGGATCATCGAACTCCTCGCGAAGTCGAGCCAGGGCACCGCTCACGGCAGGTTGCGAGAGATGCACCCGCTTCGCGGCACCCACGACGCTGACCTCCTGAAGCAGCGCCTGCAACACGGGGATCAGGTTCAGGTTCCTCGACCGGCTTGACATAAACGCGTCTCCTCCTGCTTCGTGACGGTACATCAGCCCGTCACGGGCACCTCAGTAGATACATCACGAATCTCAATGCGTGATATCGAGACTATCTATTGGACCGATGTCACGATCGGCACGTACTTTGCAACGAGGCCCGGTAACCACTCCGGCAAAATGGAGGAACTCGTGCCACGGCTCTTGCACATTCAGGCCAGTCCGACCATGGGTGCGTCGCTAACCCGCCAGCTCTCGACAAAGTTCGTCGAGACATGGGTGGCCAATCACGCGAACGTCGAGGTGGATACCCTCGACCTCGTCACCGATCCCCTGCCGCACCTCGGCCCTGACCTCCTCGGCGCTTTCGTGACCCCGCCCGCTGACCGGACAGCGGCGATGGCGTCCGCGATCTCGGTGTCGGATCGCCTGGTCGACCAGCTCAAAGCCGCCGACATCGTCGTGATCGGATCCCCGATGATCAACTTCACCATCTGCTCGCAACTGAAGGCGTGGTTCGATCACGTGACCGTGGCGGGCAAGACGTTCGAGTTCGCGGCACCGGGTCAGAGCCGAGGGATGCTCTTCGGAAAACGCGTCTTCGTCATCGAAGCTCGCGGCGGCGACTACTCCGAGGCACCGGTGAACGCGTTCGACTACCAGGAGCCGATCACTCGGATGCTCCTGCTGTTCCTCGGCATCTGGGACATCTCGTTCATCAGAGCCGAGGGTGTCCGTCAACGGATGGACCAGGCAGCCGACATCGTCAGCGCCGCAGAGGCCGTAATCGCTCAGCTCGCGGCCTAGGACTGCTGAGAAACATGGCTGCCCCAGTGAGAGCAACACTGTCGGACCGAGTCCGGCCGCACCTTGAAGCCATCGCATTGCGCGCCGACCAGACCGAGGACGCCCGGTCGGTCCCACCAGAGAACATCGAGATCATTCGGGACGCCGGTTTCGTGCGGTCCTTCGTGCCCAAAGAGCATGGCGGCGACGAACGCGACCTGTGGGACTTCCTCGAGGGGGTACGCACCGTCTCGAAGGCCTGTCCCTCCACCGGGTGGGTGACAGGCGTGATGAACGTCCACCAAATTGCCATGTGCCATTGGGATCCGTCCGTTCAGAAAGAGGTGTTCGCGACCGGCCCGGACACGCTGATTTCCTCCTCAGGCACACCGGCCATGAAGGCGAAACTCGTCGAAGGCGGAATGGTCGTCTCCGGCCGAGGGCGGTGGTCGAGCGGTTGCCAGCACGCCGAATGGGCGATGGTCGGTGCCGGGGTGCCAGACCTCAGCGACGCCCAGTTTCCCGGTCGGAACTATCGGCCACATCTCTTCATGGCCCATCGCAGCCAGTTCACGATCGACGAGACGTGGCGATCGATGAGCATGCGAGGTTCGGGATCGAACGACCTCATCTTCGACAACCTCTTCGTCCCAAACGTCCGGGCCGAAGAAGTGTTCGCGATGAACTTCAACCGCAGTCGCGGTGCTGGAACGATCGACAACTGGGGCAGCCGCGTGCCGTTCGGCTTGGCGTTCGCGACCTTCTTCCCCGCTGTCGCGCTCGGCTGCGCCGACGGCATGATCGAGCAGTACACGAATCGCACGCGGATGCGCAAGCACGTGATGACCAACGCACCAGGGATTCTCAACGCAGCCAGCCAGATGCGACTGGCCGAGTCGGTTCATGAACTCGATTCGCTCACTGCCTACTACCGCCAACTCGCCGAATCCATGCAGCGCTTCGGTGAGAGTGGCGTGCCATACACGGAGGAGCAGTTCAACGCCATGCTCCACGCGTTCCCGTTCGTCACCACGCGAGCCGTTGCCGTCATCAACCGGCTCTGGGAAGGCGCGGGTTCAAGCGCGATCTTCGAATCCAATCCGATGCAGCGCTATTGGCGCGACGCGCAAGCCTGTCGTCTGCATTTCGGCTCCGACTACGACACCAACCGGATTCAACACGGCCGCTACCTGCTCGGCCTCCCGCCAACACCAGATCTCTAAGCCCTACTCGGAGGCACTCGGTTGTATGACATTCGATTGACGCCGACCGCAAAAATGACTACCTTGTGATTGATGTCACGTCTAGCAGGAGGGGGAATCGAACGTTGAAATCAGATCAAGAGTCCTACGGACGGTCGCCATCGGCAGCCCTGCAACCAGGTCCGCTTCAATGCCTCGGAATCCCGCCCACACCTTCAAACCAGGAGTTCCTCCGATGATCCAATCCGCCACAAGCCGGTCACGCATGAGCCGATTCGCCGTCGCCGCGGTTATCGCCGTCGTGATTCCCGTCTATTCATCAGTCGGCGTCAATGCCGCGACGGCGAAGTCGGGTGCCAAGTGCGCCAAGCTCAACGCCAAGTCCGGCTCACTGACCTGCGTGCGCCGCTCCGGCAAGCTGGTCTGGGCGACCGCAGCCACGACGACCGCCCCAACGACCAAGGCGGCAACGGTTACGACGGCCGCAGCAGCGAAGCCGATCAAGATCGGTCTCGTCAATCAAGACTCGGGTCCGGTCCCGTTCCCCGACTTCCGGGCCGGCGCAGAAGTCGCGATCAAGAACATCAACGCGACGGGCGGCATCAACGGCACCAAGATCGAAATCGTGTCGTGCAGCACCAGCCTCACGCCCGAGTCGTCGATCAACTGCGCCAACAAGATGATTGAGGCCGGTGTCGCGTTGGCCTTCACGGGCGCCGACTTCACCGCTGAGGCCTCGATTCCCGTCTACGTCGAGGCCGGGATTCCGCACCTGACCACGGTTGGCTGGGGGCCATCGTTGGAAACATCGAAGGGCTCCCACGTTCTGAGCAGCGCCAATGCTGCAACGGCAGCCGGGACGATGGCCTTGATGCAGAACCTCAAGCTGACCAAGATCGCCCTTGCCTACGATGCCGCACCAGCGGCTCAGAACTTCGCTCTCAAGACCGTGCCGGCTATTGCCAAACTCATGGGCATCGAGGTGCAGACGATCCCGATCGACCCGGGCGCGCCCGACTTCGCCTCGATCGTGGCGACGGCCCAGGCGAGCGGCGCCCAGGCATTCTGGGGCGTGCAGTCGGAGCCTGGCTGCATTGCGCTCGTGACTGCGGCGCTCAATGCGAACTTCAAAGGTCCGATCATCGCCGGCTCCTGCACCGCATACATGACTGCTCTCGGCGACAAGACCGTGGGCGTCTATACGGTGCTCACCCAGATGGTGCCCGACACGGGCGGCGGGTCCTCGGCAGACATCGCAAAGCGGCTCGTCGACTTCAAAAAACTGATGGTCGATGCCGGCCAGGAGAAGGTCATCAGCGGCAACTCCATCGCAACCTTCGGTGCCTGGACCGAACTCGCATCGGCGCTGAAGAGGATCAAGGGCGACGTCACGTCGAAGTCGGTTGAGGCAGTGCTGTCCGAGAACGTCTCGATTCCCGGATGGTTCCGACCAGATATCAACTGCGGTGCCAAGCCCTGGCCCGACGTACCTGCGTACTGCAGTGCAAACGTGTCTGTATGGCAGGTCGAGAAGAAGGCCGACGGCACGCTCGGTCGCAAAGTCGTCCTCGACTTCTTCGACGCCTACAAGAAGTCGACCGGCAAGTAACACTGAGCTGACGCGCCTGGTTCTGGGACCAACACGGGTCCCGGACCAGGCGCGTTTCCACGAAGGACCTGACCTCAAACACCTCGCGCGACCTTTGTTCAGGCTCCTCCTCGGCCAGCGGCCACCCAAGTAGTTTGAGGACAGGCCCTTATGGCTCAATATCTGTCTTTCGCAGTCATCGGGCTCGCCTTTGGCTGCCTCTACGCGGCCATTGGCATGGGCGTCGTTATCACCTATCACGGTGCTGGAGTGATCAACTTCGCCACCGGTGCCATCGCGATGTGGGGCACCTACATCTACGCGGAGCTACGCGAGACGGGTGATCTCGTTCTCCCAGTTGCCATAATCCCGCACCGGTTCTCGCTCGCTGACCACGTGGGCTTTGTACCCGCTTTTCTGATCGGCGTGCTGGTCTGCGCGGTGCTCGGCTTGGTATCGCACCTGCTCGTGTTCAAGCCGCTGCGAGCCGCGCCCGTGCTTGCCAAAGTCGTGGCGTCGGTCGGCATTCTGTTGTTCCTCCAGGCGCTCGTCGCGTTGCAGTTCGGCACCGCATCGAAGGCCATCGCACCAATTTTCGGTCGGAGGATGCTCTCCGTCGGTGGAACGCAATTCCCCATCGACCGAATCTGGCTTGCTATTTGCGCGATCGGGGTCGCAATCGTGCTCGCCGCATACTTCCGATGGGCTCGTTTTGGTCTTGCCACAAGCGCAGCTGCGGAGAACGAACGCGCCACTGCTCTCGCCGGCTATTCACCGCAGCTGCTTGCCGCGAGTACGTGGATTCTTTCGAGCGTCGTCGCCGGTGGCCTCGGCATCCTTGTGTCTCCGGCGACCCCACTCACGTCGGGCACGTACGCGCTGGCCGTCATCCCTGCGCTCGCCGCTGCACTCATCGGACGACTTCGATCGATCGGAATCACTGCCGCCGCGGGGCTTGCGCTCGGCGCGTTCCAATCCGTTGTGACGTTTCAGACGTCCAAGCCGTGGTGGCCGAGGTGGGCGATCACCGGCCTCAGCGACGCGGTGCCCTTTGTTCTGATCATCATCGGTCTGTTCATCTGGGGCGACCGTCTGCCCACTCGCGGCGCAGTGCAGATTCCCCGCCTTCCCTCTGTTCCGCGTCATGCTCCTCGCGCCGTCGTGGTGGTGCTGGCAACGGCCGTCGGTGCGGCGGCAATCCTCATCACCGCCGGCGGCTACCGGTTCGGTGTGATCACCAGCATGGCGATGACGGTCATCATGTTGTCGTTCGTGATCCTGACGGGGTTCATCGGACAGATCTCCCTCGCCCAGTCGGCGATCGCTGGTGTCGGCGGGTACACGCTCTCGAAGCTCACGATGGATCTCGGCGTGCCGTTTCCGCTGTCAGTGCTGGCGTCCAGTCTCGTCGCTGCCATGTTCGGCGTCGTGATCGGCATACCCGCGCTCCGAGTTCGTGGTGCCAATCTCGCAGTAGTGACGATGGCCGCGGCCATCGCACTTGAGCGGTTCGTCTTTCGCAACCCCGAGCTCACGAAACCGGCGGGGAACCCGATCAAGAAGCCGACGCTCTTCGGGCTGAACCTGGCGATCCAAAGCGGACGAAACGTCGCCCGCTGGCAGTTCGGGTTGGCCGTGCTCATCGTGTTGGTGATCGCCGCGCTCGCCGTAGGCAACCTGGCCAGGAGCGCATCCGGCCGGCGGTTCCTTGCAATACGGTCCAACGAGCGTGCCGCAGCAGCCGCAGGTGTCGACGTGGCCGCAAACAAACTCGTTGCGTTCGCAATGTCATCGTTTCTGGCGGGCCTCGGGGGCTCGCTCATCGGGTACAGCCGAGGTCAACTCTCGGCAGATAGCTTCACGGCGGCCGCTGGGCTCGGCTTCTTGGCGTTCGCCTATCTGGGTGGCATCACGTCGGTGAAGGGAGCGATCGTTGGTGGAACACTCGTGCCGCTGGGCGTCGGATTTGTGTTGCTCGATCGTCTGCTCGACCTCGGGAACAGCTACGGCGTGTTCGGTGGACTCAGCCTCATTCTCACTGCCGTGATGAACCAGGAGGGCATCGCAGGTGCGACCCGAAAGGCCCGCCGAACTCCTCAGACGTCGACGCCTGATGCGCTCGACAAACGCAGCACGTTGGTGCTCGCTCCTACTCAAGGAGCATCAGCCATGCAGAAGACGGGTTCAACACTCGGGACGCCCGCTCGCGCGGAAACTTCTGAGGTTGCTATGCGAGCGAGCGGCATCGGCGTGCGTTACGGCGGAGTTGTGGCCAATGACGACATCACGCTAGAGGTTCGAGCGGGTCAAATCGTCGGTCTCATCGGTCCGAATGGTGCCGGCAAGACCACGTTCATTGATGCCGTGAGCGGCTTCACACCATTCGTCGGTTCACTACAACTCGCCGGACAAGACATCGCGAAGCTATCGCCGCATTCAAGAACGCGGGCGGGACTGAGTCGCACCTGGCAATCGATCGAGCTCTTCTCCGACCTGACGGTCGTCGAGAATCTTCAGGTCACGAACGACCGGCTCACGGCTCGCTCGGTGATGTGGGACGTGATTGCGCCGAGTAGGGGCACCACGGTCGACGTCACCTGGCCCCTGGACCTTCTCGGACTCGCCGATCAGGCCCGCGCCGATCCCAGCACACTGTCGTACGGCAAGCAGAAGCTCGTTGGCGTGAGCCGAGCACTCGCGAACAATCCGCGGGTGTTGCTACTGGACGAACCTGCCGCCGGGCTGGACACCGAGGAGAGCCGGGCGCTCGGTCGTCGACTGTCCGCGATCGCGGAACGCGGCATCGCCGTACTGCTCGTCGACCATGACATGGGCCTCGTGCTCGATGTCTGCGATTACGTCTATGTCCTCGACTTCGGCCGCATCATTGCGCAGGGCCGACCTGCCGAGGTTCGAGCCAACCCGACCGTGATCGACGCCTATCTCGGGACTGGTGCACGATGACCGGCGTGAGTGTCATCAAGACCACCAACTTGACCGCCGGCTACAACGGCCTCCCGGTCGTTCGCAACCTCGACCTGCACGTCGATGCTGGGGAGGTGGTCGCGCTTCTCGGCTCGAACGGCTCGGGAAAGACGACAGCGCTTCTCACAATCGGCGGCGTCCTCCCTGCGATCAGCGGCTCGATCGAGGTCGCAGGGGAATCGACGATCGGCGTCGCGGTCCATCACATTGCCCGCCGCGGTCTCGCACTTCTCCCGGCCGATCGAGGAATCATCTTCCAGCTGACGGTCGGCGAGAACCTCCGGTTGCACCGACGCAAGAAGTCGCAGTCGAGCGCCGACGCTGCGCTTCACTACTTCCCGGAACTGACATCGCTGCTCGACCGCCGCGCCGGGCTGCTCTCTGGTGGGGAGCAACAGATGCTGGCGTTGGCCTGCAAACTGACGTCACAGCCGAGGGCCTTGATGGTCGACGAGATGAGCATGGGGCTCGCGCCGCTGATTGTCGAGCGTCTGCTCACGATGGTCCGTCGGATCGCGTCCGAAACTGGCGTCGCGGTGCTGCTCGTCGAGCAACACGTAGCGGCCGCGCTTCGAGTGTGTGACCGTGGCTATGTGCTGAGCCACGGCGAACTCGTCGCCGAGGGCACAGCCGACGAACTCGCCAACGACCGCCAGCTCCTGACGGCCAGCTATCTCGGAGAGACGAGTCAACAACCCCCATCGCAATGATCTCGCGTCTCCGCGAGAATGCTTCTTCACCACAAATGAGACTGCTTCACCCACAAAAAGGAATGAGATCAAGTGACGACCGAGACAACCCGACCCTCCGCCGGACCCAGAGTGAACCATCTCGTGATCGCGGTACGCGATATCGAGAAGTCGCACGATTTCTATACTCGGCTCCTCGGTTACGAGCGGTGCGGAATCTTGAAGAGTCAACGGGTCACGCAACCGATGTACTTCTATCGCGGCAGTGCCGACGATCACCATCAGCTGGCTTTAATCGAGGTTGGTCACCCGGACGAAACTCCCCCGAAAGCCGATTGGCAGGGCCTTGCTCCACGCAATCAGCTCGGCCTGAACCATCTTGCAATCGCCTATCCCACCGCCGGAGCGTGGCAGGACCAACTCCGTCACTTAAAGGCAAACGGAGTCGAATTCAAGGTCCGCGGCAATCACGGGATGACGCACAGTGCCTACATCGAGGACCCGGACGGCAACGGCATCGAGGTGGTGTACGAGGTTTCAAGAGAGCATTGGGAGGGCGATCTCGACGCCGCACTGAGTTGGTTCGAACCGCTTCCTCTCGACGGTGAAGAGACCTTCGAGGACAAGCAGTCACCTACCTTCTGACCAGTGATGGCACACGCTCACTGCGACCACTCGTCGCCTGGCGCTCTAGAACGGCGAGCGGGTCGTGCCGCGAACAAGACGCCCGGGACGCTCATCGGTGGGAACACCCTCCACGACAGATACCTGGCCTCGTTTGACGGTGGCGACGTACCCGACCGCTTCCTGTAGAAGGCGCGTGCCGCCGGCGGGAAGGTCAGCCACCATATGAGGCGGCTGGAGAGCCAACCGATTCAAGTCAATGACATTGACATCTGCGAGGTAGCCGGGCGCAATGACCCCGCGGTCCATCCATCCGACATGCGCAGCAGTTCGCTGGGTCTGGTGGTGCACCATCATCTCAAGCGGCAGCCTTTCACCACGGGTCCGGTCGCGTGTCCAGTGCGTGATAGCCGTGGTTGGGAATGATCCATCCGAGATCGAATTGCAGTGGGCACCGGCGTCGGACAGTCCGACGATCGCGTTCGGCGACAGCAGCATCTCGCGTACTGCGTCGAGGTTGCCGCCCGCGTAGTTCATGAGTGGGATGTAGAGCAAGCGTCGGCCGTCGTCGTCGAGCAGCAGATCGAAGAGCGTCTCGCGCGGATCGCGACCGGCGGCGGCCGCCAATCCGGCCACGCTGTCGGCGGGCGTTGGCTCGTAGTTCGGCGGATCGGTCAGGGGATACATCCGGCTGTATCCGCTGTGGGCGAGATGAAGCGAACCCGTGCGGACCACGGCCGCATGCTCAGCAAGGAGTCGTGCCCGATTGTCGGGGTTACGAACGAATGCCACCTTCTCGGCCACGGAACTGTTGCGCAGCGGCCGGAAACTCGGGCAGAAATTCAGCGGATTCGCCGATGCCGTCATTCCGGTCAGCAGGCCAATCGGTCGCACAGCCACTTGGGCACGGGCGTGTGCTCCCTGCGCGTTCCATTCCTTGATCGAACCAAGCAACGAACGGTAGCGATCCGGTGTTTCATCGTTCTGCTGCACGGTAAAGCTGAGTGGTCGCCCTAGCTCACGGGCGATGCGGCCAAGCAACGCGGATTCGCTCGCAACGAGGTCAAGGTCCGGCGATTGATAGGCGTCAGAGATCAGCTGCATCACTCCCGTGCCGACGCGTCGAAGGGCAGACGCGACACCCAGCACTTCATCGGCAGATGCGGTCAGGGTACCGATCTGCTGACCGAGACTCGTTCGGTGTGCGGTGGTGCGCGAGGTCGTGAAACCGAGCGCGCCAGCGCGAATGCTCGCCTCGCAAAGGTCGGCCATCTCGGCGATCTCGTCGGCATCGGCACGTGCGGAGTGGTCGGCACCGCGCTCGCCCATCACGAACGTCCGCAGCGCCGCATGTGGAACCTGCGTGCCGACGTCGACGGTCCAGCGTCGTGAATCGAGCACGTCGAGGAACTCGGGAAACGACGTCCAACCCCATGTCATGCCCTCGGTAAGCGCAGTTCCCGGAATATCCTCGACACCCTCGAGAAGTTGGATCAACCAGTCATGACGGTCAGGATCTGCAGGAGCGAATCCGACGCCACAGTTGCCGACCACGATCGACGTGACACCGTTAGTGGACGACGGAGCGAGCACGGAGTCCCACGTGATCTGACCGTCGTAGTGCGTGTGGATATCAACCCAACCGGGGGTGATCGTGAGTCCATCGGCATCGATCGTGCGTCGGCCCGACCCAACATCGGGCCCGACGGCCGCAATGCGTCCACCGTCGATGCCGACGTCAGCTCGGCGCATCGCTGCACCGGTACCGTCTATAACGATTCCTCCGGCAATGACAAGGTCGTGCATACCAGCCCCTTCGATCGTCGTGATCGTAGCGTGCGCAGGCAAAGTCAAGCCACCAGCACGTCGCGAAAAAGCGGCACTCAACGACGTCGACATCGAGACTATGCGGACCAAATCGGCCGATCTTGTCGCTGCGGCCTCAGGCCATCGCGGTCGGCACAACGGCAGCGGACGAGTAGAGGTGGCAGCTCACCCGAGTACCACCAACGATGACCTGCTGCGGCACAACCTCGCGGCAGTGCGGCATCACGTTCGGGCACCTCGTGTGGAACCGACACCCCGGAGGGGCGTTCATCGGCGACGGGATGTCCCCCTCGATCGGGACCTTGATCCGCAACCGTTGCGCCACGGGGTCGGGCACCGGCACCGCAGCAAGCAGCGCCTTGGTGTACGGGTGACGTGGACTCTCGTAGATGTCGTCGGACGGACCTTCTTCGACGATCTCGCCGAGATACATCACGGCGACACGATCCGTAAGCACACGTAGCGTCGAAAGGTCGTGGGAGATGAAGAGGTACGCCAGCCCGAGCGACGCCTTGAGATCCGCCAGCAGGTTGATGATATCGGCCTTCGTCGACACGTCGAGCGCGCTGACGGGTTCATCGAGCACGACGAGCTTCGGCTCCAGCGCGAGTGCGCGGGCGATGCTGACACGCTGCAACTGACCGCCCGACATCTCCGACGGGAACCGATGCTTGAGCGAGCGGTCGAGGCCCACCTGGTCGAGCAGTTCATCGACCCGTTTCGCGCGCCATGCCTTGTCGCCCATCTTGTGCGCGCGGAACGGCTCGGCCAGCGTGCCCTCGATGGTCACGGTGGGCGCAATCGACCCGTACGGATCTTGGAACACCATCTGCACGTGACGGCGATGTTCTCGTTGCTCTCGCCCGCGCAACGTCCGAACGTCGAAGCCCGCAACGGTGATCGTGCCGCTGGTCGGGGAAGCGAGACCGGTCACGAGGTTCGCAACGGTTGACTTTCCCGACCCGGATTCCCCTACCAGACCAAGCGTCTCGCCAACGTTGATCGACACCGACACCCCGTTGACCGCTCGCAGCTTGGCCCTCGTCAAACCTCGACCGTGAACCGGGAAGTCCTTGTACACGTCGATCATGTCGAGCAGCGGCATGTCGAGCGGAACAGGGGCGGTTACCGAGTTCATCAGCGACCGGCCAGCATGAGCTCGTCGGCACGGATGCAGCGCACCTCGTGGGCCCGCACGATGTGCATGGCAGGAACGGCCGCCCGGCACGCGTCGTTCGCATGAGGGCAACGCGGCGCGAACCGACACCCGTCGGGCATGGCGTAGAGCTGGGGGACGCGACCCGGCATCGACGCGAGGCGTCGGCGTCCTCCCTGAGTCGAGGGCACCGCAGCCAACAACCCGGCCGTGTACGGATGGACCGGCGAGGCAAACAGGTCGTGCACCGGCGCAGTCTCGACCACCTGCCCGGCATACATGACCGACACACGATCGCAAATCTCCGCGACGACGCCAAGGTCGTGCGTCACGAGGATCACGGACATCGCGAACTCGTCGCGGAGCCGTACGATCAGATCGAGGATCTGTGCCTGGATCGTGACGTCGAGCGCCGTGGTCGGCTCGTCGGCGATCAGCAACTTGGGCTGGCCCGCCAGTGCCATCGCAATCATGACTCGCTGGCGCATGCCGCCCGAGAAGTTGTGCGGATAGTCGTGCAGTCGAGCACGCGGTGCCGGTATCCCGACGAGGTCGAGCAACTCGACCGCACGGTCATCGGCCGCCTTCTTCGAGAGGTTCTGGCTGTTGCGGATCGACTCACGCATCGAGTTGCCGACGGTGAACACGGGGTCGAGCGAGCTCATCGGGTTCTGGAACACCATCGCGATCTCGTTCCCGCGGACGGCCCGCATCTCGTCCATGGAGAGCTGCAGGAGATCAGTGCCGTCGAGCAGTACCTGCCCTCCCGTGATCAATCCCGGAGGCGACTGCAACAGCCGCATAATCGACATCGCGGTGACCGTCTTCCCGGAGCCGGATTCGCCCACGATGCCGAGGATCTCGCCCGGTGCGACCGCTAGCGAGACACGGTCGAGCGCCCGCAACCGTCCCCGCTCGGTGTCGAACAGCACGGTGAGATCGATGACATCGAGGCGGTTGTCGGTGACGCCAGTCTTCGATGCCGCGACGGACGGCGTTGCTAGCCGCACCGACGTGATCCCGAGCTTCGCCTTCTTCCGCGAACCGCGAGCGTGTCCAGCACCGAGTGCGTCGCGGAGTCCGTCACCGAGCAGGTTGAAGGCGAGCACAACGCTGGCGATGACCAACACCGGAACGATGAGACCGAACGGCGAGCGGAGCACGTTCTGGTATGCACGTTGGAGCATCCCGCCCCAGCTCGCATTGGGCGCAATGACACCGAGGCCGAGGAAGCTCAACGCTGCCTCAGCCGTGAGCGTGCCACCGAGCCCGAGCGACGCTTGGACGCTGAGCGCCGGAATCACGCCGGGGAGCACCCGGAAGAACATGATCCAGGGCGTCCTGCTCCCCACCGATCTGGACGCTGCGACGTACGGCTCCGCCGAGACGGCCAGCGTCTGCGCCCGCACAAGTCGGACAAAGTTCGGGATGTTGATGATGGTCAACGCGATCATCACGTTGGTGAGACCTGGCCCCAGTACGCCGACAATCGCCATCGCCGAAACGATGCCGGGAACGCTCGTGATCGCGTCGAGTACTCGCATGATCACGGTGTCGATCCATCCGGCCTTGTAGCCCGACAGCAGACCGAGCGGTACTGCCACAAGCATCGCAATGCCGACCACGAGGAGCGACACGCGCAACGACACCGCCGCGCCGACCATCATGCGACTCGCGATATCGCGCCCGAGGTCGTCGGTCCCAAGCCACGCCTTGTTGCCAAAGTGCGCCAGCGGATCTGCAATGAACTGTTCGTTCGCCGGATGCGGTGTCCAGACGAGGCTCAGGAGTGCAATTGCACCGATGAAGGCCAACCAGATCGCCGCTGCCATCGTGACCCGGTCACGGCGCATCCGCCACAACGCTCGACGAAGTGGGCCTTGCGACGCCTGGCTCGACAGGGGCGCGGGCTCACCCTGTTGAGCGTTTGGCTCGATCATGGAGATGTCGGTCATCGCACTGCCACCCTCGGGTTGATGGTCACCAAGATGATGTCGATCAGCAGGTAGACGACGAGTTGCACCAACGCGAACCACATGATTGTGCCCTGCATGGCAGGGAGATCTGTCTTCGTTGAAGACTCAAACATGTAGGTTCCAATTCCGGGAATGGTGAAAATGCTCTCGATGACCACGGTGCCACCAAACAGGAAGGTGAGCTGCGAACCAAAAACCGTGACCGCCGGGATCGACGAGTTCCGCAGCGCGTGTTTTGCGATCGCCTTCCGGCGCGGCGACCCAATCGCCCAGGACGTCCGCACGTAGTCGGACTTCACGGCGTCCACCAGGCCCGACCGCAGCTGTCGACTGAAAGCGCCTGCGGCCAACAGACCGAGAGCAATTCCCGGCAGCGTGATCGACTTCAACCAGCCCACCTTGGAATCTCCGAAGTTCACGTACAACGTCGCCGGAAACAGGTGCCAATTGAGCGCCAGGAGCTGCACCAGGATGATGCCGATGATGTAGGAGGGCAGCGACACGCCAATGGTGGCAAGGGCAACACTGAATTTGTCGCCGACCGAGCCGGGTCGCGCACCGGAGACGACACCGGCGATGAACCCGATGATCAAGGCCACGACAACGGCGAACAGGGCCACGCTCAGAGTCGCGGGCATTCGTTGGAGCAGGTCGTCGAGCACCGGTCTGCCGGTCTGCATCGAACGACCAAAATCGAGGTGTACCGCGTCCGTCAACCATCGCCAATACCGGGTGAGGAACGGGTCGTTGAAGCCGAGCCGCTCGCGGACGAGTGCAATCGCTTCGGGAGTCGCGAAGTCACCGCCCGCGAGCTGACGCGCCGCGTCGCCGGGGATCAAAAGGACCAGTCCGAACGCGCCGATTGACACGATCAACAGCACCGGCACCGCAATCAGCAGCCGCAGGCCCACGATACGAAGCAGTCTCACGCGCACATCCTTTCGTTTTTGGCAATCCATCACGCAAAGGGCCGGAGCATCCAGAAGGCCCCGGCCCGTTACGAAGTCACAACGTGATCGGCGCTACTTCGCGATCATCGAGACGCCGTCGAGCAATAACGACGGTGCCGTCGCACCGGTGAGGCCGACTGTGCCCGCTTGAATCCCCTGCACCCTGTCCTTGTTGTATACGTAGACGGCGGGCTGGGTGAGTAGCGGAATGGCGAGCGCATCTTCGATGACACGCTTCTGAAGTGAAGTCCAGACCTCGATCTGTTCCTTCTCCGTCGCGTCACCATCGGTGAGGCGCTGGATCTGGACCGCCATGGCAGCGTCGGTGAAGCTGCATGGGTTGTACGAGGTCTCCCTGTCAATGAAGGTGGTCGACATCTTCTGGATGCCGGGGCTGACCTGGGCGAGCACGATGCCACCGCCGCCGTTCTTGTCGTTGATTGTGTCGGCGGCACGTACCGGAATCGGACGCACCTGCACCTTGATGCCGACCTTTTCGAGCTGACCCTGAATGACCTCGACGATTCTCTGGTGGGTCGGCACGTTGAAGACGCCGAGGTTCATCACTTTCGACGAGTCCCAGTTGATCTCCTTGAGCAGAGCGCGAGCCGCTTCCTGATCTCCTTGCGGTTTCAAAAGACCCTTGACGGCAAACTTCGAACTCGGCGGGAAGAACCCTTCGAGCGGAACGGCATTTCCGCCGAGCACGACCTGGTTGATCTGGTTTTTGTCAATCGCCAGCATGACGGCCTTACGGAACTTCGTGTCAAACGACGGGGCAGACGTGCCACAGAACGAGAACTGATACGTCCCCTCGTTGTTCGTGACGACCTTGGCGAACGGTCCCGTGCCCACGAGTGCGTCAGCGTCGGAAGGTGCGTTCGAGATCAGGTCGACCTGACCGGCCCGCAGCGCCGACTGTTTCGCTGCCGGGTCGGCGATGTGCGTGTACTCCACCGTCTTGATCGGGAAGTCCTTCGCTCGGTAGAACCCGTCCCATCGCTCGAGCTTCAGGAACTGCTTGTCGCGGTACTCGACGTTCTTGTACGGGCCCGCACCGGCCGGGAGGTTCGGATTCGAGCCCGGCGACGCCACCGAACCGTTCGCTGTACCCAACACGATCGCCAGGAGGCCGGCGGAGGAGGTGCTGAGCTTGAATGTCAGCTGGGTTGGGCTGTCGACCGAGATCGTGTCGATCTGCTGAAAGATCGTGCTGAACACATTCGAAGGACCGAGGTCACGCCGAGCGAGGTACGCATCGCGCAGGGTCTGCGCGTCGTAGGGCTTGCCGTCGTGGAAAGTCACGCCCTTTCGCAGCGTCAACACGAGCGTGCGCGAACTGAGAATCTTGTAGCCTTCGGCAAGATACGGCTCAAGCACTCCGTCGCGGCTGAGCAACGGCATTCCCACGTTGAGGTAAGCGATCCCGTCATAGGTGACGATCGTGCCCTTGGCCGGGTCGATGTTGTAGCCGGGCCCGACGTTGAACTGCGTGGCGATCCGGAGGACTCCATTCGGATCGACCGGCTTGCCGCCACGAGCTGCCGCAGCCGGCTGAGCTGCGGTGGTTGGCGTTGCCGTGGCGGCCACGGTCGTCGCAGGCTTGACCGTCGTCGGTGCTGCCTTGGTCGTCTTGGACTTCGTCGACTTGGTTGTCTTGGTCGCAGCGTCGGCCGTAGTCGCCAGAGCGGCAGCTCCGATCGACAGGGCCACGCTGAGTGCAATGAATCGCTTCTGTGGCATGGTTTTCCTCGCTTGTTGTGTGGTTGGTCTGAACTACTGGTCGGCTTGCTTGGTCCGCTTGGTTTCGAGAGCTCGCTCGCGAAGCCCTGGAAGGACGTCGCCGAAGAGCCGGTCGAGCACCGGTGCCGGGTCGGAGCCGCCCGTGGCCGGCAGGAATACGAAGTGTCGGGCACCGGCGTCGTAGAACGCCTGGAGCTTCGCCAGCACCTCACCCGCCGTCCCGGCCGCGGCGACGCTGTCGATCATCTCCAGGAAGTCTTGGTTGTAGTTGCCACCCATCGTCAGGGCGGCCTCTTCGCGGGCAACGTCACCGTCGGGGTTGATGTTCAGAAACACCCACACGCACCAATGGAAACCTGCCAGGTCTCGCCCCGCCTCGTGTGCCGCCTGCGTGATGGTCGCGACCGACTTCGCGTAGCGTCCGGGTGAGTACATGTAGGGGAACCAGCCGTCACCGAGTCGCGCGGCCCGGTGCATTGCCGGTTTTTTCCGACCGGCGACCACGATCGGCGGACCACCGGACTGGACAGGCGAGGGGTGGATCTTGACGTCTTGCATCGGGTAGTAGCGGCCGTCGTGGCTGATCTCCGTCGCGGTCCAGAGCCGACGCAGCAGTGGGATGCTCTCGTCCATCCGGCGGCCGCGCTCCTCAACCGGGACCTGCATGGCACGGAACTCCTGCGGGTACTCACCCCCGACGCCGACGCCCAGCACGATCCGTCCACCCGTGGCACGGTCGAGGTCTGCAACTTGCTTCGCGATGAGCGCAGGCGGATACAGCGGGAGCAGAAGAATGGACGTTCCGACGGTGACGCGCTCCGTGACGGTGGCCAGCCGCGTGAGACCGATCATGGCCTCGGGGCTCGGGTTACGGGACGCGATATGGCCGCCGACCCAGAGGGAATCGATCGGTCGCGCCTCAAGCTTCGCGACCTCACGGGCATCGCCTGTGGCGACCATACCGACTCGGATTTCAAGAGAAGAATCAGTCATCGGAGTACGTCCTTGAGCGCGTCGCGTTGTTCCGCTGAAAGGCCCAGGATCTGCTCAAGCGCCTCGTCGTTGTGCTGACCCATCAGCGGACCGGGGCACATCGCTACGTCGAGGTCCGAGAACCGCCACGGTGCGCGCATGACGCGGGTGCGGCCAATTTCCGGATGGTCAACGTCGTTGAACACCGCACGCGCGGCGACATGCGGATCGGAGGCCAGCATCTCGTTCGTCAGCACGGCCATCGCCGGTACACCGACCGCTTGAAGCGTCTCGAATGCAACTCGCGACGACCGCTGCGAGGTCCAAGCGGTGATGGCGGCGTCGATCTCCGCGCTCACAGCTCGCCGAGCGAGCGCGGTCGGAAAGCGAGCGATCCACTCGGCGCGCCCTAAGACCGCGCACAGACCGCGCCATGAGGGGTCGTCGACCACTGCTACCGCGACCCACTCATCCTCGCCGAGGCACCGGTACACACCGTGCGGTGCATGTTCCCGGTGGCCGTTGCCGACCCGTCGTGCCCACGACACCCCCATCTGGTCGGCCAGCAGCGCATCGGGGGTGCTCGCCACGACGACCTCCCGAGATGACACGTCGACGTGTTGGCCCTCACCGGTCCGTGCTCGATGCAGCAGGGCAGCAAGGATGCCGACGGCAAGTGCGTTGCCGCTCCGGTAGTCCGTTGATTCACCGATCTCTACGGGCGGGCCGTCTTCGTAGCCGGTCTGCTCCGACAATCCGCCGGTCGCCCCGAAGATGCTGGCAAGCCCAGCTGCCATCGCCTCGGGCCCGGTCGAGCCGTTCGCCGACGAGGACGCCACCACGAGCGATGGACGCCGGCCCAGCAGGCTCTCGGCGTCGAGACCGAACCGCGTCATCACACCGGGTCGGAAGTTGTCGACCACCACGTCGGCCCAATCCACGAGCCGGAGCGCCAATGCCAGGCCTTCGGGCTGGGTGAGGTCGACCTGGAACGAACGTTTGTTGAGATTCAGCTCGTTGAAATTGGGCGACAGATTCGTGCCGCCGTAGTCGGCCATGAAACCTCGTCGCGCCGGATCGGGACGCCGGGTCGATTCGACCTTGATCACGTCGGCACCGAGGAACCCAAGCAGACAGGTGCCATACGGACCGGCGGCAGCCCACGTGAAGTCGAGAACACGAACGCCTTCGAGGGCACGTCCACGCGGAAGCGTTGCCTTCACCGCTCGATCGCTGGCGAACCCAGTGTCCAAGCCCGACGCCGGTCTGACCTCCGCCGGCGTCGCCGACAAGCGGTAGGGGGATCCAGGTACCTGTATCAGCCCTCCCCTGCCATCTTCGATCTCGCGGAAGAACTCGCGGTGTGCCAACTGCTCGGATGTGCGTAGGTCGTCGGTGTTCGCGTACGCACCGGCAGGTGCTCCGAGGGCCGACAGGATGCGCACGATGTCGGCTCTGTCGCGGGTCTCGCACCAGGCCGGAATCGCCGCCGCCGAGAGGGCGGGGTACTCGGCTCGGGCAGCCGCAGTCGCGATCCGTGAGTCGGCGAGTTCGCCAGCGTCAGGTGACGCCGCCAACGCGTCCCATTGCGACGGCATCATTCCGACGACCTGCACCCAGCCGTCGCGACAACGGAGCATCCCCATGCCCCCATACCGACCAGCGTCGCGACCCAACTTGACACCGTCGTTGTTGAAACGGCTGAGACGTGTGCGATTCAGCGTCAGCTCCGACTCCTGCATCGATACGTCGACTCGTTGTCCACGACCGGTACGAAGCCGGTCGTACATCGCGCCGAGCGTTGCTACGGCGGCGTTCCAGCCAGCGTCGAACTCTGCGATGTCGGCACCGGCCTGGATCGGTGGACGGTCCGGAAACTGCTTCCAGCCCGGTCCGCTCGGCAGGATCGACCCCTCCCCGGCTGAGTGAAATGTGATGAGGTGATCGGAGCGATACGTCTTGTACGGCCCGGTTAGCCCGAAGGGCGTGACGGCGACGACGCTCGTCGATTCGTCGAGTCCGTCACGGTCGTACCAGCTGCGGTCGTCGGTGACCACGACGTCGCACTCGCCCACAAGGTCTTGAAGGGCGTCATGACCCTGCGACCCCGCGGGCACGACCACGATGGACTTGCCCGCATTGAGGTAGAGGAACCGGCCGCCCGGCTCGATCGGTGTTGCATCGATTCGTCGGGGACCCCATGCCCGTGCCGGATGCCCTCCAGGCGGCTCAACCTTTATGACGTCCGCGCCGAGGTCGGCGAGAACCTTCGCGCAGAACGACGCCGCGACACCGTCGGCGATCTCCAGCACGCGCCAACCAGCAAGCGCTCCCGGCGTCGAGGCCGCAGCTTTCGCACGCTTGTTAAGGCCGTCGTCCACGGCCACGGCTATCCGAACAAGACGGGGATGTCCATGACGCCGCGTTCGTACATGCCCACCGGTTTGGGCGCGGGCGCGTCGGGGTCGAGACGCAGGTTCGGCAATCGGTCGAGGAGCGCTCCGATCCCAACAGACATCTCCGCTCTTGCAACGTGCATACCCAAGCAAATATGGGGACCACCCCCGAACGCCATCGAGGGCTTCGGTGGCCGGGTGATGTCGAACTCATGCGGACGTTCCCAACGCTCGGGATCGCGGTTCGCGGCACCGAGACAGATGTGCATCACGGAACCCCTCGGGATGTGCACGCCATAGAAGTCGACGTCCTCCGTGGCGAACCGCGAGAACATCGGGTCGGTCGGCATCCAACGCAACCCCTCCTCGATCGCCGCCTTGAGCAGCGTCCGATCATTGCGGACCGCGTCCAAGACGGCGGGACGCTGGAGTAGCGCTGCGAGCGTGATGCCCAACTGCTTCCAGGTCGTACCGGAACCGGCCATAAGCAGGAGGACCGCGAAGGTATAGATCTCGATATCGCTGAGGCGATGCGTGCCATCCTCGTCGACAAGTTCGGCTTGGCAGAGAACGCTGATGAGATCGGACTCCGGCTTCTCACGACGCGCCGCGACGATCGGAGCGAGGTGCCCGATGACCGCCGCAGGATTGCTGAGGGCGGCACGCACGTCGAGGGCCTGCTCGACCGGCACACCGAAGCTGCCCGTGATGGTGAGCACCGGGATCGAAGCGCAGAAGTCGATGTTCAGCTCAGCGCGACCATCATTGACGAACGAGTCGACCAGCGCGTCGACGGTTTCCTCGATCCAGTTGATGATCCACCACTGGGCCTGGGCCGGTACGAACGACGGCTGCACGAGGCCGCGGTACCGGCGGTGCTGTATGCCCCCCATGGAGAGGATGCTGGTCTGATAGCTCAGCGCGCTGGCGTCCACAGCGTCGTCTCCGGGGGGCGACGAGGCGAACAGCTTGTCGTTACGAAACGCGGCGTCGCAGGCTGCCCACGAGAACGCGGAGAAATGGGCGCGGTCCGGAAACGGGAGGCCCTGAAACATCGCCTCGCCCGCGTAGCCCGTCAACGAGTGCACTGTCCCGGCGTGCACCGGACCACTGGCGCGCAGTTCGTCCCACACCGGGTACGGGTCGGCGGTGTAGTCACCGCCACTATGAAGACCGGCGTTGTTGCGGAGGTCGAAGAGCTCGCGGATGCGGCCGCGATCGAACGCCGGAATAGCTGTATCGCTCATACGAGGACCGGCGGCTCAGCCGGTGTGAACCGGTAGAGCTTCTCGGCGTTGCCTCGGAGGATCTTGTACTGCACGGCTGGCGACAGGTGCGCGATCTGGGTGCGGGCCGTCTGGATGCAATCCGGCCAGGTTGAGTCGGAGTGCGGATAGTCCGTCTCGCACATGATGTTGTCCTCGCCGAGTTCATCGATGCTGGCGACGCCGTGGTCGTCGTGGATGAAGCAGCCGAACACGTGGTCCTTGAACGTCTGACGGACGTTCAGGGTTTCGAGGTCGATGCCTGTGGAGTTCTCGTGATCCCCGAACGTGGCACCCTTCTGCACCCAGAAGCGCTGCTTGTCGAGCACCTGCTCGGCTCGTTCCAGGAAGTACGGCATCCAACCGACCTCACCCTCGGAAAGGGCAATCTTCAGGTTCGTGTGGCGTTGGAACATCCCGCTGAAGATCCACTCGAGCATTGCGCCAGCGGGACGAACTGCACCGTAAGCGAGGTTGGCGAGGAACGGCGCGTCAGGAGAGATCTTGGGCATTGTCGACGACGACCCGACGTGCATTGAGGCAACCATGCCGATATCGCTGGCCGTCGACATGACGGGGTCCCAGAACCGGTTCTTGTCGTTGATAGTCGGGAGGCCGAGCGGGGCTGGGTTCTCCGAAAAGGCGAAGGCCGTGACGCCTTTTGCAGCCATGCGTTCCATCTCGCCAGCTGCCATCGTCGGGTCCCACATCGGGATCAGCATCAAGGGGATATAGCGACCTGGGGAAGCGGCGCACCACTCCTCCACGATCCAGTCGTTGTAGTGCTTAAGGCACTCGAAACCGAACTCGCGGTCACTTGCCTCCATGAAGAGCTGGCCGCAGAAACGGGTGATCGTCGGGAAGCACAGCGATGCCAGTATCCCAGCCTGATCCATGTCGGCGAGGCGAGCCTTGGAGTCGTAACAGCCAGCCCGCATTTCCGAATACGGCACGGGCTCCGGACTGAACTCTTCCTTCGATTTCCCGGCGACGGCGCTGAGCCCGACGGTGGGGAACTTCTTGCCGTCATAGAGCCAGCACTCCACGCCGTCCACGGTCGCCATATGGGGCGCGCGGTCACGGTCTTTTGCTGCCACCCGATCGGTCCAGAGGGTCTGGGGTTCCAGGATGTGGTCGTCGACCGAGATGAGCCAGTCGAGGTTCGGGGCGTCAAACATAGGCGATCCTTTGGTGTGAGCCCGAGCGTCTGCGGCGCTCAGGGGAATGTTGGGACGAGAACTGATGCCGGGAAACGTGGGTCCGTCCCCGTTTCGCGAAGCCACTTGCCAAGCTCGGACGTGAGTGTGGCGCTGGAGCCGAGGAGTGCGTCGAGTGCGAGTACTCGACTGTGATGGCGATGGTGGTCGTGCTCCTGCGTGAACCCGATACCGCCGAGGACCTGCAGTGCCCGTTCGCAAGCCTTGCGACTGTTTCGACCGGCGAGCGCCTTCAAAACCTGGTCGAGACGAGGAGACGCGGCCCGATCAAGAGTGACGAGTTGGCGGGCCAGTGCTTCGACTGCGACGCAGTCCGTGTGGGCCCACGCTAGGAGGTGCCGGACCGCCTGGAACTTTCCGATTGGTTGGCCGAACTGCTCACGATTGCGGGCGTAGGCGACCGCAAGGCCGACGGCAACCTCAGCTGCTCCAAGGAGCTCGTTTGCGACGGCGACGTACCCCAAGAAGGCGCTCCGTGCACGAGCTTGCGCGACGTCCGCCTCGGCCAGGATCGTCTGGGTCACTGTGGCCGCCCAGTCGATCCGGACCTCGCACATGTCGGGCATACCCGGCACTGCGAGTGGGACGAGCTCGACAGCGTCACGTTCGACGAGCGAGGCACCATGTCCTGGACGGTCGAAAAGGAGCCCGCGGTTTGCGATGTCAGCGACCACGACGTAGCGCAAGCCATGCCGAGGCGAATTCCACCACGCGGGCGCGACCACGGTACCCGGTCCGATGGCGGTGTGACAGAGATACGGCTGCGCGAGGAGCCCGCCGAGCGCGAGGGAACTGGCCAGAGTGCGCCCCTGCGCTCGGAACACCGCAAAGACCGCCACCCGGACTTCGGGATCGTCGAGATCCGACAGCAGATCCCAGAAGCCAAGGGAATCGAGCGCAACCGAACCGGAATCGTTTGCCAGCGCTGTCGACGCCGCGTCCAGGAACATGGACTCGGTTTCCGAAACCATTTCGACCGCGGTCATGGCAGCCGCAGGATCTGTTTGGCGATGGTGTCGAGCTGCATCTGCTGCGAACCGCCATAGACCGTGACGATGCGCGAGAAGAGATACTCCTGACGCTGCACGGCAATCTCGTCTTCGGTGGTGTCGAGTGTGAGATCCGGGTCGGTTGCGAGTATCCAGTCGTAGACTGACTGTTCAGCCGCACACAGAAGCAGCTTCGGGAACGCGGACAAAGGGCCGAGCGGATTTCCGGACGCGTGCACTTTGAGGCCTGCGTATCCGGTCGCTGTGACGGCGGCAAGGTCGAGGAGTGCGTTTCCGAGGGCGACGTCGTTTTCGGGCCGGGCCAGACTCAGGTTCTCGCGCAACCGCTGGTAGTGGAACGCGTGTCGGAACCAGGCGAACGTGCCGCGCTCGTGGCTGAGGATGTGCATCGCTACCTGCCAGCCGCCATCGATCTCGCCGACGACGCGACCTGCTGGCACAACTACGTCGTCAAACGTCACTTCAGCCAGCTCGTCGGTGCCGTTCGCCTGCACGATTGGCCGCACCTCCACGCCTGTGTCGCGTAGGTCAACGACGAACGCCGTCAGACCGCGGTGGCGTGACTCCCTGGACCCGGTGCGAGCGAGGACCAGACACCAAGTGGCGTAACGCGCCCAGCTGGTCCAGATCTTCCGGCCGTTCACGACGAAGCCTTCGTCGGTTCGACTGGCCGTCGTCCGGATGCTCGCGAGATCGGAGCCGGCGTCGGGTTCTGAGAAGCCTTGAGCCCAGAGTTCGCGTCCGGAGAGCAGCTCCGGCAGCCACCCGGCGACGAGGGCTTGGGGGCCCTTGGCCACGAGTGCGGGGGCGAGGATCTCGAGGTGCTCGAACAGGCCCATGCTGGGTACGCCATGGCGGGCCAGGGCTTCCCACATCACCGCCCGATGGAGAATTGTTCCCCCGAGGCCGCCGAGCTCTTCCGGCCATCCGTATCGTCCCCAACCTTCGGTGAATAGGTCGCCCATCAGGTCGGTCATCGTCCGGAGCCGTTGTTCGAAGTTGGCGATCGCCGTGGATGCTCGGCACAGTGCCGCCGGTCGACCCGCGAGCCAGGACTCAAACGCCGCGGCGTACGAGGCGACGTCGAGGAGAACGTCGTCCATGGGCTCTCGCACGATCAATGACATTGATGTCAATATAGAAAATCGCGGGCCTTTGTGCAAAACGAAGACGTACGTGGTCGACGGCCGACGACGGACGAGTGGGGAATCTCGGGCGGCAACCTTCCGAGCCCATCGCCTGCGGGACAGCTCAGATGGTCAGCGCGCCTACTACTTCGGGTCACGCAATGACCCGTGTGACCCCTGCATCCGGGGTGCGACCTCCGGGGTTTGCCCACCAAATCGCGCGGCTCTTAGTTCGCTGGTTCTCGGTTCCGTTACATCGTGCACACCACGGGGTTTGAGTGCCTCTGAGGCTCGGGCCCGGCCCGGTACTTTCCCGAAGTATGAGACTGGGTTCGATCACGACGCGCACCGGTTTCTCGCCGGCGATCGTGGCGAGGAGCAGATCGACACCGCGTCACCCACTTCACCGAGCGTCAACTCGACGACCCGGGAGGGGGTCCCTTGCGTGACAAGGACACCCGCATCCTCACCGACAAAGCGCTCTCATCACCAAAGAGCACCGTCGAAAACCACTACCGCGTCCTCGCACAGTCAGACCGCCAACAGACGATGTTCGACTACTAGGTCGCGAGCTACTCGGCCGCAGATCTCACACGATGTCAAGCACGCAGTTCGCCGAACCCATCGGTCATGATCCGTAACCTCTTGGCAGCTGACCGACTCGCTTCGTTCGTAAGCGCGCGTATGAATGCGGTCGGCGTCATGAAAGCAGATGTCCGAGACCGGCCAGGGCCAGCCGTATCAAAATGCCTCGTCGGCAGAAACGAAGATCTGTGCTGGAGTGTCGAGTAGATCACCGAGCACTCAGTTGTCTTTCGGATCGCCAGCTTGCAGCGACGGCGTCCTTGATGCCTTCCGTGAACGACTTGGCCGACGGCCAATCCGTCGGATCGATCAACCAAGCCCTCTCACTTCTCTCCGGCGCTCTCGCCCTCGCTACCCGCTACGGCCATGTCCACACCAACCCCATCACCCTCCTCTCGTTCCCCAACGGCCGACAAACGAACCAAACCACGACACGGTTCCACCCACGCCTGAAGCGCACACAACCGTGTGCGAGCAACGAGACCACGACGATCGCGTCGCAACGCGCCGGGCCGGACCATCATCGTCTCAGACACGAACATTGTCTGTTTTCTATTTTTGTCCGATCCAGACAATTTTCGTGAACAGACAATTCTTCCGCTTCAAATGTGGCGAAGGCGCGATGATCAGCCAAGTAGCTTCGTCTTTTGGACGGCGAACTCGGATTCAGAAAGGACGCCAGCGTCTCGAAGTTCGGCGAGCTTACGGATCTCGTCGGCAACGCTCGACGAAGAGCCACTGGATGCCGGGCTTGGAGCGCTCTGTGGCTGAACCCGTCGTAGTGCCGGGTGCGATCCCAAAATCAACGACGTCAGCAGCTGCTTGATTGGCTCAGCGTCCGAATGCGACACGCGGAAGTCGATCGTATTGCCCGTGCAGATCACCCGAACGAGGGTGAATCGCATACCGTCCTTTTTCGTTGTAACAGAGCTGATCGACTTCACGGGAATGACCTCGGAACCGAGAGTCTTTCCGGACACTCCAGTCTTGAGCAACGAGACACCCATCGTCGCGGCACCTAACGCAAGCTTGGCTCCGGTGCCCATGAAACCTTCCTTCGCCCACTCGACGCGGTCCGGATACACGATCACGTCGGCGTTCTTCCCGTCGATGTGGCTCTTGAAACGCAGCAGCTCTTCGACCGTCAGGCTCTCCGTACCGGCTGCCACAGCTCCGCGAGCGGGTACCTGCGCGCCGCTCGGGTCTGGCCGTGTCGGTATGTACTTATCCTTGAAGCCCATCGTCGCCCTCGTTCGTCGGAGATCTCTACCGCGCCGACGATACGATGCCGTTCCACGTCATGCGAGTTAGGACCGGAACGCAAATGCGAGTTGGCGTCTACGTCGATGGGTTCAACGTCTACTACCGCGCTCGGTCCATGTTCGGGAAAGGCAGTCGTGGCTGGAAATGGCTCGACCTCCGCTCAGTCACGACCAACCTGGTCGCAGCCCGACCACTCTGGGCACCAGCAACAATCGATCGCGTTGTCTACTGCACAGCGCGAGTCGATACGGGCTCGAACCGGTCAGCAGCTGTTGACCAAGACATTTACATTCGAGCCCTGCTGGCTAGCGGCTCCGTTGACCATGTCGAATTCGGCTACTACGTCACGAGGCTCAAGAACGGAGGCCTCGCCCGGCGCACTCGTGGTGCCTCCTTCGAGCTCGTCGACCTCGCAGGCCGACCTCTCCGCCTGGCGCTGCACCGCACGTCGTCGGAGTCGCACAACGCGAGGAAAAAGGCTCCGACGTCAACGTCGCCGCGCACCTGCTCCACGACGCCCTGACAAAACGAATCGACGCCGCAATCGTCATCTCGAACGACAGCGATCTCGCCTTCGCTCTCCGAACCGCACGCGAGTACGTCCCCGTCGGAACGGTAAACCCCTCCGCCAACCATCTCGCCGGAGCACTTCGAGGAACTCACGCTGACGGCGTCGGCAATCACTGGTGGGCACAACTCGCGCCGGGCGACTACACGAGCGCTAAACTCGCCGATCCGGTCCACGAAGGAACCAGACGCCTCCGACGACCACAAGGGTGGTAGCCACCCCACACAAGCATGGACCCCAATCGTCTTGTCTTCGGTGAACGCTTTGGCTACACTCACCTCATCCCACCCGGCCTCCACTGGAGGCCGGGTTTTCCATTGCCCGTCGCACCTCAAATGATGTAACCACGCTCCGCGGCTGAGACGCAGTGAACCCGCTGGTACATTTGTGTGCGGATTTCGCGGTGCTTATCCCGATGTGGAACGCAGTGAAACTGGTGGCACGTATGCGTATCCAGTAGACGGAGACCTGCGGAAAAGTGCACGTAGTGACACTCCTGGCGTCGTATGAGACGATTTCGCCGGGTCTCTTAATCCGCAGGTTCTGGGTTCGAATCCCAGGGGGCGCACCACAAAGTCGCAGGTCAGCGAGGGTTTCAACCCTCCCTTTCTCTTTGGTCCAGACCCCTTGCCGCGAATCTGCCGCGAATGAGAGGATGAACCATGGGCACGCTGCGTGAGCGAAGCGACGGGATGTGGGAGCTGGTCGTGTCGACCGGGCTCGATCCGCGGACCGGGAAGTACGGGCGGGTGATCCGCAACGTCCCCGCCTCCGGCAAGCGAGCCGCCCGAGCGTTGCTCGTCGCGTTGGAGGCAGACGTCCAGAACGGACTCGTGACCGCCGCCGACCCGACGTTCGGCGATCTGCTCGATCGCTGGATGGAGCAGATCGCCGGGCGAGGACGCTCCGACGCGACGCTCTACAACTACCAGCGCTACATCGACCGCGAGATCAAGCCCGTCTTCGGCCCGACTCGCCTCTCGAAGCTGACTGTTCTTGATCTCGACCGCTTCTACGGTCGGCTGTCGAAGCGAGGTCTCGCTCCGGCGACGGTGCGACAGATCCATGCGGTGATTCGTGCCTCGCTGAACCAGGGTGAGCGTTGGGGACTCGTCGGTCGCAACGTCGCTCGTCTTGCTTCTGCGCCATCGCAGCCGCAGCGGGAGCAACACCCGCCTTCGGTCGATGACGTGCATGCGTTGCTCGCTGCTTCCGCAGCGATCGACCCGATGTTCGGATTGTATGCGCGCTTTGTAGTTGCCACGGGAGTTCGGCGGGCCGAGGCGTGCGGCGCTCGATGGAGCGACGTCGACTTCGACGCTGGCTCGGTGTCGATATCACGGTCGTATCTTGCGTTGCCGAATGGCGTGAAAGGTGACCGGCCGACGAAGACGCGCTCGGCGCGGGTGATCACGTTGGACCCGGACACGGTGTCGGCCTTGCGGACGGCACTCGACGAGGCGTTGCGTATCGCTCGCGTGTCGTCGGTCGACGAGTCTGTGCGGATGGCGGGCTACGTGTTCTCATTTGACGCTGAGGGGGCGGAAGCGTGGCGGCCGGATACGGTCAACCCGCGGTGGGATCGGGCACGCAAGGCTGCTGGAGTGCGCTCGACGATCCGCCTTCACGACTTACGACACTGGCAGGCGACGCAGCTCCTCGACGCTGGTGTGCCGGTGCCTACGGTCGCTGCTCGTTTGGGCCACGCCGACGGCACGACGACAATGAAGGTCTACGCGCACCGCACGAAGCGCGCGGACGAGCAAGCAGCCGCCGTCATTCAGGGAGCGCTGAGGCAAAATCCCTGACCGCGCCTCACCGGTTCGACGTTCGTCAACGACAAGTCGGAGAGTGCGGAGAGTTACGATTCGTATGGCGTGACTCGTTCGAGCCGCGATCGAACGGAAAAGGGGTGACCGACGGTGACACGGCGGCGCGGGTTCTTTGCTGAGCTTCAACATCAAGCCCAGGTCGCCGAGAAACGCAATCGCCAGCAGGCGGTCGCTGCACAGCGCGAGTACACACGCGTCGTAGCGCAAGCCGAGCGTGCGCTCCGCGAGGCCGAACGAGCTCGGGTCGTAGCCGAGAAGGCCACTGCGGCTGACCGCAAGGCCGCGGATGTTGAGGCGTTGCGTTTGCATCGTGAAGCCCGCCGGGCTGAGGTTGACGCCTTGAATGCGGAGCTTGTGTCCAATCGCGACGAGCTTGGCTCGATTCTGGCCGGAACGCTTGAGGTTGACGACTTCGTCGACCTCAATGCGTTGCGGATCTTTGCCACTCACCCCCCGTTTGAAGTCGCGGCCGATATTGCCGTTCCCATCCCGGAGATCGCCGACCCAGTCCGGCCGCCCGAGCCTTCGCTTGTGGAGCCGCCTCCGCCGAAGGGTCTCGCCGGTCTCGTTGGCGGCAAGCGCCGGCATGAGGAGGCCTTGAACGCTGCCCGCGCCGTGCACGAACGGGCACTCGGAGCTTGGCGAGACGCAAATGCGAGAATTGAAGCCGAATTTGTAGCTGCACAATCCGCTCGTGTCGACGCGGAGAATCGGCGACTCGCTCATGTCGAGTCGGCACGATCCGCGTATGACGCCGGCTGTCTTGAACGCGACGCCGAGGTGTCACGGCAAAACGAACGGCTCGACAAGTTGATTGGCGAACTCGCATTCGATGTGCCGGAAGCGATCGTCGAGTACATCGGGATCGTGTTGTCGAATTCGGTCTACCCGGAATGCTTTCCGATCGAACACGACTTCACCTTCGACCTCACGTCGAGGGAACTGACCCTGAAGGTTGTTGCGCCACCACCGAGCACGATTGCGACGGTGAAGGAGTACAAGTACGTTCAAGCCAAAGATGAAATAACAGAGACCGTCGTACCGGCGAAGGAGCTAAAAGACCGGTACGCAAGCGCTATCGCTCAGACAGCTGTGCGCTCGACGCACGAGGTCTTCGAGAGTGACCGTGCAGGCAAAATCCTCACGATCGCCTTGACGGTCGTTGTCGCTCATCTCGATCCTGGTACCGGCCTCGATGTCGAGAGTCCGCTCGTTGCAGTGGCGGCCGATCGGTCGACATTCGCATCGTTTGACCTCGCGAACGTCGTACCGAGCGCAACCCTGCAACACCTTGGAGGTCTGATTTCGAAGAGTCCGTTCGATCTGACCGCGGTCGATATGTCAAAAGGCGTGCGTCGTCGATGACACAACGGCGGTTCAACCCACCCCCGAATTGGCCGACCCCGCCTCAGGGATGGCAACCACCCACAGATTGGCGTCCCGATCCGACCTGGCCGGAGCCGCCGTACGGCTGGCAGCTCTGGATCACCGAGAACACACCCCCATTACAAATTCAACCAACGCCGCCGACGGGCTACGGCGCAATCCAACCAGCGACGATGGGCGAAACGCCCGGCCGGGACAACGCAGTCGCAGACGCTCTTCGTCAGCGCGTGCTCGAACTGGAAGCAGAGTTGGCAAGTCTGCGTTCGTCCGCGGAAGGAGTTATCGACCTTGACGACGCACGCGTCCTTCAAGAGGTCGGGATCTACCGGTACCACCATCCCCTCGAAAGCGCAGTCGGTTACCGCTCCCGGCTCGACGAACTTCAAGACGAAATCAAAAACTGTATTCGTGACGGCCGTGCGATCTTTGCGAGCGACATGTTCACCTACAACAACAGTCTTGCCAAGGGCCGAAAAATGGTCGGCGACTTCGGAAAACTGATGCTGCGGGCGTACAACGCTGAGGCCGACAACTGTGTTCGGTCATTACGAGCAGGCAATGTAGTCACCGCGAAGAAGCGGTTGGGCACGTCAGTTGATTCGATCGCAAAGCTCGGTTCGATGATGGAAATGCGAATCAACCCCGCCTACCACGAACTTCGAACAAAAGAGATCGAACTGACCGGCGATTGGCTCATGAAAGTTCAGGAAGAACGCGAAGAGGCACGAGAAGAACGGGACCGACTCCGAGAGGAACGACGCGCCGAACAAGAACTGACCGCAGAACGCGAACGGCTCGACAAACAACGAACGCACTACGCAAACGCTCTCGCGTCGCTCCAGGCGAGCGGCGACTTGAACGGTGTCGCAGAACTTGCTGCCAAGCTCACCGATCTCGACGCTGCCATCGCACACAACGACTACCGCCTCGCCAACATTCGAGCCGGATATGTTTACGTCATCTCAAACATCGGATCGTTCGGGCCGGGCATTGTGAAGATCGGACTCACCAGGCGTCTCGAACCAACCGACCGCGTCCGCGAACTCGGCGACGCATCGGTGCCGTTCCTCTACGACACGCACGCCCTGTTCTTCTCGGATGATGCTGTCTCCCTCGAATACGAACTCCACAAAGCCTTCGCAGATCGCCGCGTCAACTGGGTCAACGAACGGCGCGAATTCTTCTTTGCCACACCGAGCGAAGTTCGCGAGGTACTCACGGCAAAGGTTGGTGCACTCCTTGAATACACGGCCGAACCGCCCGCATCCGAGTACTTCCAAAGCAAGCCGAACTGGCCATCAATCCTAGCTTCCACCGCGATCTGATCAGCACGACCGAGGCCGACGTATTCCGGTTCGTTGGTTCCGTCGACTTCCTCGGCCGAGTGGTGAGGACTGACGCTCCGACATAGCGCTGTCAAATGGCGCAGAACCGTATGGCGCTTCGGGTTTGACGGACAGAATCAAACGGAGCAAGCGAAATTCCATAGGACGAACTCAGACCGAGCGGTCGATGGTCGCGTAGCCCTTCGGCATCTACGTCGGCAAGGTCGCGATCCGTGGCTCGCTGTGGCCCGCCGCAGCTCAGCGATGGACTATTCGGCCATCGTCTGGTCCTCTAGGATTCATCTTCGTAAGCCCCTGTGCAGCCTCCCCCCGGTAACGGGTGACGCGGCCAGGGCAGATCCATTCCTGTACACGGTACAAGCGACACGCGAGCCGCGACTCAACCGTGCGGGACTGCCCGGGTACTTTGACGAGCGTTTGCAGATACTGCACGACGCCAACGTCGTCGACGAAAGGAGGTGCAAAGTGTCCGAAGAACAAAGCACCGCCGAACGCACGATGATCGCCTACGCGCTCCAGCATCCAAGTGGCCGGTACAACGCGAAGCGAACGTCGCAACTTTCGGGTGTGCCGAAGACGACCGTCCAAGCCTGGCAGCGCGACGGCATCCTCATACCCGACTTCAGCGCGGCGAGCCCGACCATGTGGTCCTACCGGGACCTCGTCTTGCTCCGACTGTTGACGAGGCTGCGCCAAGGAGGGATGCAAAGATCGCTGGCCGCTTCGACGGTAGACAATGTCCGTAGCCAGCTGTCCCGCGGGATCGACATTCGCCACATCCACGCAACCAAGTGGTATCTCGTCTTGAACGACCGTCATGGCGACGCGGTGCCCGACGATCGCGACAACTTGATGCCCTCCCAGGAGTTCTATTCGCTCCTCGGCACGTTCGAACTTCACAAACCAATCGACGAACTTCGCTCGAAGCGCGATCAGCCGATCTGGGCACCCGACCTCCTCGCACCGTCTGCGCATTCTGCGATCTCGCCTTGGGTACTCGCCGGCGAGCCGTGCATCACTCAGACACGCATCCCCACCGCGGCGGTGCTCGCTTTGCATACCGAGCGAGCCCTCTCCTCAAACGCGATCGCGTCGCTGTACCCAGGCCTGTCGGTCGATGCCGTCGATGATGCCGTCGAGCTTGAGAGGCGGCTCCGTGGCTGCTCCGAACACACGGCCGCCTGAGTTCGGAAACCTGCTCGACCAAGGACTTCCAAAGCCAACAGGGATTCGTCGTCGAAGGCTCGACCAATCGGTCACCATCGGGCATCTCCGATTTCGCGGTTAAGGAATCAAGGCGAATATCGCCTCTCGACACGCATCGAGGATTGACCGCAGGTCAGTGAGATCGAGCGTTCGGCCGTCGAACGAGATAGCGCCCTCAGTAATGATGCTGGTCGCGTCTTTGAAAATCTCGCGCGGATCCGTTTCGACGCGCAGGTTGCGTCCTTTGCCCTGGGCACGTTCGTCGATGTGTTCGTAGGAGTCGCGCAGCGCCTTCAACGCGGCAGCGTTTCGCAGTACCGGTTCAGGGATCTGAGAACGCGCGTGCGTCGCCGTCTCAACGAGGGAGACACAGCGATGTGTTGCCACAAGGCACTCCTGCATCGGTACACAGCCTCGTTTGCGGCCGCTGCGAATCGAGCGGCCCCGAGGTCCTCGGATCGCAGCTGCTCTCGGGCGATCGAAACGTGACGAGCAAGGTGCTCTGCGGTGTCGAGACGGCGCGCTGCGGAAAGCACGATCCAGCCCAACTCTTCGTCGAGGTCCCCGCTCATTCCGAACCAAACGCGCACGGCCGATGTCAGCGAACCATACGGGCGCTCCGGATCGAGTGTCTGGTACCAGGCGTCGATGCCACGGAGGGCGACCCGAAGCGCTCCGGGACGGAAAGTAAGACGTTCACCGGGCCGAAGGTGCACGCGTTGCCCTGAGTCCAATTCGTCATGTCCTAGGGTGCGAGCCAATACGACGCCGTCGCCCCGGCCTTCAGGCAAGACACGTACGCCGTACAGACAGTCGTTCGCTCCGACTGTGTCGCTGGTATTTAGCCCGGCGTGAGAAACCGCTACGCACGTCAAAAATTCCAAGTCCGGTCGAAACGCGATCCGCGTCGGCAAGCCCTCTTCGCCCGGATCTCGCTTTCGAACGAAGACTTTGTTGCCGACCACCTCGTCGATCACGAGAACCCCGCCGTCTCCATCGCGAGCCTCGACGAAAAGGACCTCCAACTGCCCGGAGGCGCTGACATGCCTTGCGGCCTCGGTCGGGTCCAAACTTTCCACATTCAAGATTACCGTTGGAGCGATGTTCGATCCCGGGGTTTACTCGACGGCGCTTGAGAGCGCGCTCGTCTCGTTCTGGCAGACCAGGAACGAGCAAGCCGACAGATCCCGGGCGACCGGTGCTGCTGGGTCGTTGAGCCTTAGAGGAGAGGTCACGGGCGGGAAACATCTCTCGGCAATAGAGCTACTCGTTGCTCAGATCGTCAGGGACTCAGGAGTTCCGGACGACCGCCTGAGAATGCAACGGCGATCGGTTCCGGGCTACTTCCGGCGAACCAAGGATTGGGATGTGGCGATCCTCGTGGGAGGTCGGCCGATGGCGATCATCGAACTGAAGTCGATGGTTGGTCCGGACGTTGGGAAGAACTTCAACAACCGGACCGACGAGGCTCTCGGGCAGGCGATCGATGTTTGGAAGGCGGCCGAACGCGGGTTGCTAGGTGAGGGTTCGCGATTGTGGATCGGGTACCTGATGGTGCTCGAAGACAACGCTGCGGTACACAAACCGACCAAGACCCAACGCGGCGCGATCTTCCCACCAGACCCGATCTTCGAGAATGCATCGCATGCCGAACGATTCCGAATCTTCTTCGAGCGAATGATCACGGAGCGAATGCTTGACGCCGCGTGCGTGGTCCTGACGCCGCGAGGGTCGGGAGACCATTCGCACCCAAGCCCAACCACGTCGTTTGAGACCTTCGTCGCCGCTCTCCACGGCCGCGTCCTTCAGTTCAAGGCGATGAACCCAGACCTCGATTGGTCTACAGACTGACGCCGTAAACGCGGTGCGCGACGGCGGTTGCGTGTTCGACATCGCGGGCGCCGAATGCTTTCGAAAGCGCAAGACGATCGTCAGCGGTTATCGATGTTGCGACGGGCACGCGAATGCGCCGGAGGTACTGGGCCTGGAATCGGTATGTACCGCCGCGCATCTTTACGCAGTAGGTGCCGACGAAGAGGTCGGCGATATCGGAGAGCAGCAGCCCGCCGAGCACCTCGAGATCCCAGCCGGTCGATGTCACGAAGTACAGATTGTGGTGCGGGTAGTAGGTGCCGTCGTCGAGGATCGGGTGCGGGTGTGCCTTGATGTCGGGCAGTAACAGCTTCGGTCGCTCCGCGAGTCCGGGCTCAACTCGATCGATCGTGCGGTACCAGCCCTTCTCGTTGCGTTGCGCTACGTGTCGGCCGCGCACAGCCGCCTCGTTGCGGCGTAGATGCGACCTGAGGCGGGGGTACTCACCGAGGTCCACGAGACGGCCGTCGACCCACGGGTTGACGAGGTAAGTGCCAGACCAACGAGCCGACCCATCGGCCGTGTCCTTCGCGAGGAGCATCGGCAGGAGTCGATCCTCCTCGACGAGATCAGCGTCCTTTGTCAGGAAGACGCTGTCCGCCCCGGTCGCCAGACCGATACCTACACGCGTTCCCGTACGTGGATCTTCAAGCAGAGGATGGCGGCGTTCGAGGTCCGCCACGAGAGCCAGCTGCGTCGGGTTCGCCGACGGCCAGGAGTCGCGCCCATTAAACCACGAGTCGAGGCGAGCGGCATCGAAGTCCTTGCGCTTGGTCGTTCGCCGTCCGTTCGTTGCGAACCGCAGGAACGGCTCGACCGACTCCTTCCCGAACGACGCCGTCGTCGAAGCGATCACCGCCTTCGCTTGCGGTTGGCGACGAATGACGGTGACGGCTGGGTACGCGGAGACCGGTGCCTCGAACGCATCGACGTCGTGCATCGCAATGACCGTCTCGACAGCAAAGCCCGAGGACACCATCTGTCGCAGGTCGGCACCGTACCGGTTGTGCATCCAGCGGTCGGCGACGATGAACGCAAGCGCCCCACCGTCCTTCAACATCCGGAGGCCGGATTCAATGAACCCGACGTAAATGTCGCTCCGACCGCGCATCGTTGGGCAGCGATCTCGATAGAGCGCAGAGCGTGCCGCCGGGACGTCCTCGAGCCGGATGTACGGGGGGTTACCGACAACGAGGTCGACGGTGCCGTCGTACTCGTCGGCATCATGAAGCAGGAAGTCGGCCTGGGCTATCCAAGCGGCGGCAGATGAAGCAGCGTCGTGCGCGCTCATGCCGGAGTCTTCGAGCAGAACAGCGACTGCCTTGCGCGACAGCTCCACGTTGGAAGCCAACAGGTCGAAAGCCCGAATCGCTGCGCTGTGGTTCGCGAGATTGCGACCATGCCCTTTCGCTGAGGCAATGAGGCGCTCGACCATCGGGCCGAGGAAGGCACCCGCTCCGCAGGAGGGCTCGACGGCGCAGAGCACCGCTAAGTCGACATCTGCCGTATAGCCAGCGAGATCGAGGATCATCTCGACGACCCACCGGCGAGTGAACACCTCGCCATGATCGCCCGCAAGATCGATGATCAGCTCCGGCACGTCGGGCGCGATCAAGCTCAGTTGACGCGGAGACATGTTCGCCCTCCCTCAGTGCTGGTCGTCGTCATTGAGAACGATCGTACGGGACAGGTACGACAGCGAAGGGCCGCCGGCGCGAAAATCGTCGACATGTGGACGGTCGACCTTCCCGCCGACCTGAACAGCCGAGAGGGAGACGGCTACTGCTGGTCCCTGCTCCACGAGGCCAGGAACCCGGCAGTCATCTTCCCCGGAGCGACCACCATCGCAGGCGAGCCCGACACACCAGCGGTCGCACACGTCGTCGGTCTCCTCTGAGACGATCCCGTCATAGTCCTGTTCGAAATCCTGCCCGGCTCAGTCGACGACTACGCGGCCGCAATCGAACGCTGCCGCAGACCATGAATCTGGCTTACTCCTAAGACTCGGTGGCGTCCCGGTCGACAGACTCATCTGTGTTCTGTGCGTCGTCCAGATCACGAACTGACACGTAGGCGGCATCGAAGGTCTCTCGCTCCGCTGCGCTCATGGCGGCCAGCTTCCTCGCCTTCAGTGCTTCCAAAGATGTTCGTGCCATAACGACCCCTCAAGAGCCTTCATGCGCGGTTCCGACCGGGTTCCGTTCGAGCGTAACGGGGCCAGACCGCTCGGTCGGCGTCAAGACCGTTCTTCCTCACTTCGCTGCGCTCCGTTCCGGGAGCTCCGTCTTGACTCCGCCGTCCCGGCCCGGCTGAAGGCTGACCAAGAGCGGCTGCCGCCGCAGGCCCGCGCGCACAGGCACCCGCGAGTGCCCCATTCGCCACCGAGCCGCGGTATGCGACAAGTTCGATCTTCTTTTTGCGTTTCGGCCGGACGCGAGGCGAATGAGTAGACGTGCGAGACCACGCGACGACCCCACACGAAATATCCGCTTCGCTACACCTCGGCCACGAACGATTCCTCGAGAAGTTCGCCGCGCCCTGTCTCGGCCGCGGATATCAGGACATGAGCAACACCCGGCAAGCCAACCCCGCAGGAGCTTCTCTCTCGTCGCGCCCATCGACGACCACGACACCAAGGAGCAACCGATGAATCAACCCGCCCACGACAACGACCGACCATTCATCACGGTCGAAGAAGCCGCTTCCCTCCTGGGAATCAGCCGCAGCCTCGCCTACGGACTGGCACGCGAGTACCTCGCCACCCAGACCACCGGACTTCCATGCGCACGCATCGGAAGCCGTCGCATCGTCATCGCCCGCAAGAGCCTCGACCGCTACGCAGTCGCCAACGACCCGAGCGAGACCGCCGATCACGACCACCCGAAGGACGCCGCATGAACACCCAGAGAACGAAACATTGCAGCCCAAGGTTCGAGCCGTCCTACGGACGTCTCGAATTCAATTCACACAAGTGCACCAAGGTGCGCGGCAACCATTCCTGCCGCCTCGGCGGCAACCATTCGCGAGGCGTCCGATGATCTCGCACGGCAAGGTTCGCTCGGCGGACTACTACCTCGCCGAAGACATCAACCACGCTGGCTATTACCTTGACAGGTCTGAGGCACACGGTCGCTGGCAAGGGTCGCTCGCCACCAGTCTCGGACTCCACGGCCCCGTCGATGAGACAGCCTTCCGGGCCATCCTCGACGGCCGCCACCCCACCACCGGCGAGCCGTTCGCCGACACCCAACGACGCGTCGCCGCCCACGACTTCACGTTCTCACTCCCGAAGTCGTTCGGCATCTACTGGGCCCTCGGCACACCCGAACAACGCGCCGCCGTCGAAGGCGCACTCCACGAAGGCGTCCGCTCCGCACTCGGCTACCTCGAGGAAACCGCCTGCCACGTCCGCCGCGGTCACGCCGGAGCCGAAGTCCTCGACGGCAACGGCTTCCTCGCCGCCAGCTTCTTTCACCGCACCAGCCGCGCCGGCGACCCCGGACCGCACTGCCACGTCGTCGTCGCCAACCTCACCACTGGACCCGACGGCCGCACCACCGCCCTCGACGCCCGCCCAATCTTCAAAGAGCGCTACACCGCCGACGCCATCTTCCAAGCCGTCGCCCGCGGCCACCTCGCCCGCACCGTCGGAACCCTCTTCAACGAACCCAACCAACACGGCGTCGCCGAGATCGCCGACATCTCCGACGACGCCCTCCGCGCCTTCTCCAAACGACGAACCCAGGTCCTCGACGAGATGCACCGCCGCGGTACCCATACCGCCCGAGGCGCACGCATCGCCGCGCTCGTCACCCGACCGTCGAAACCGACAGCCGTCACCGAAGAACAACTCCGCGCCCGATGGCAACAAGAAGCCCAAGTCATCGGGCTCAGCGTCCGACACCTCGACCACATACCCCGACAACCACACGTTCGCATCGACGACCACGCCATCGCCGAGACCGTCACAGAGCACGCCGCTCACCACCAACGCCGAGACGCCCTCCGCTCCATCGCCCACGCCGCTACCCAAGGCGCGACCTACGACGACCTCGTCCACCGCACCAACGCCTACCTCGCAAGTCCGACTGCCGTGAGGCTCACAGCAACCCGATGGACCACGAAGGAGATGCTCGCCATCGAAACCCGCGCCGTCGACATTGCGACGCGCACATATCAACGCGCACCAGTGATCACCGCCGACAGCCTCGCGAACGCGCTCGCCGCCCGTCCCACGCTCGCGGCCGAACAGGCCCGCATGGTCACCGCGATCGCGACATCTGGCCGAACCGTTGACGTCGTACGAGGCCACGCCGGAGCAGGCAAGACCTACGCCATCGACGCACTCCGCGACGCCGCCCAACGCGACAACCTCCACATCATCGGGACCGCGCCATCAGCTCGCGCAGCGAAGGAACTCCGCAACGGCACCGGCATCCCTGCCGTCACCGCAGCAAGCCTCGTCGGCGAACTCAACAGCGGACGAGTCCGACTCGACGAACGCACCATCGTCGTGATCGACGAAGCAGCAATGCTCGGCACCAGACACCTCGCCGCCATCATCGACGCCGCCGACAAAGCCAACGCCAAAGTCATCTGCATCGGCGACGACCGACAACTCCCAGAAGTCGACGCAAGGGGACTCTTCCGAGCACTCGCCCAACGACTCCCAGCCATCACGCTCACGGAGAACCGTCGTCAACGCGACCCCGCCGAACAAGCGGCACTCCTCGACCTCCGCAGCGGACGCGTCAACGACGCCCTCGACCGACTCGAACGCAACGGCAACGTCACCCTCGCAGACACGGCCGACGCAATCAGATCCGCGCTCGTCGCGGACTGGCACCTTGCCGTGCGAGAAGGCAAGCACGCCATCATGGCCGCACCGTCAAGAGCCGACGTTGCCGACCTCAACGAACGCGCCCGAGAACATCTGCGCGCAGACCATCAACTCGGCCACGTCGTCGCCGAAATCGGCGGCACCGAATTTCGACTCCACGACCGAGTCATGGCCCACCGCAACCGCTACGACCTCGGCATCATGAACGGCGACACCGGCACCATCCGACACGCCGACAATCACTACGTGTACATAGCACTCGACGAAGGCCGACGAATGCGAGTGCCGCACGACTACGTCGCCGACGGCCTCCTCACCCACGCGTACGCAACCACCGTCCACAAGGCGCAAGGCATGACATGCGACGAGACATTCCTCCTCGGCGACGACGGCCTCTACGCCGAGCGTGGCTACACCGGTCTCTCCCGAGGACGAGACAGCAACCACATCTACGCCGTCGCCGGAGCGTGGGACACGACGCCCGGCGAAGCCGTCGACCCAATCGAACACCTCCGCGCAGCGCTCGGTACTTCCCACGCGCAGACAGCGGCGATCGACATCGAGCCTGAGATGGAACCTGCCCGCCCGTCACGCGGAATGAGGCGCTGACATGTTCGGCAGTTACAGCGAACGCCGTTGGCCACGCCGGCTTGCAACCATCGTCCTCGGATTCCTCGGGTTGACCGTCGTCAACTTCGCGGCTGCGAACCTCAGCGCGCTTATCAACCACCGAACCCTTCTTCACGTCCCGGCTCGCTTTGCGGCCGTCTCACTCGTGCCGATCGTGCGCCACTGGCGCGACCCACGACTCGGATGGCCCATCGAGGTCCGCCACCTTCTACCCGGCCCAGTCGGCTACATGCTCAGCGCTCTGGCTGTGGTCTCGTTGCTCATGCTCGGCTTCATCGTGATCGATGCAATTCACAGACGGATTCGCCGAATACGACGCAAGGCCCGAGACCGGCGAGCCCTTCATTCGATGATGGCGCGACGGCGAGAGATCCGCCACCTCCTCATCGAGGAGCCGACACCCAATCGTCTCGTGCTCGCGCGTTACGACAAGCGCCGAATGCTCGCCACCGAAGACCCGGCGAGCTACCCGCCAGGACACGCACCGAAGGAAGCAAGCGGCCCGGTGATGTTCTTCGCACCGAACCGCTACCAAGCAACAGAAGCGGCGCTTAACTCCGCCGCGAGCTGGCTCGGCCCGGCCATCATCGTGTCAACCAACCTCGACGTCATCCACCGTTCTCTCGACGCCCGCAAGGCTCTCGGCAACATCTACGTGTTCGACCCGCTCAACGCGTCGGGCCGCGCCGACACGACGTGGTCGCCGCTCGACCAAGCGACTACACCCGCAGGAGCGCAATCAGCGGCCCGCCTGCTGCACTCCGTGAGCGAGCAAGGCGGGCGAGTGCCGCCGAGTGCAGAGCAAGCCATCACCGTCCTCGCTCATCTCCTCTGGATTGCTGCACGCAGCGGCAAGACGGTTCACGAAGCGGCTTACTGGGCAAGCGACTGGCCATCAGCCACCACGACGGCGACGATCAAGAAGTTCCTCGGTGTCCTCGTCAACCACGCCGACAAAGGTGTCGCCGCACACGCCGAGCGAGTTGTCACCGAACTCGAGTCGATTGCAACCCGCGACAGCCGAATCTTCCCGCAAGTCATGGAGACGCTTCGATCGACAACGCGCGCCTGGAACGACGCCAGCACGTGCGAACAAACGCAGCGGCCCACGCACGCGCTTCGATCGCCGCAGAACAGCGACACCCTGTACGTCGTCGTGCCAACGGAATCGCGTCTCCAGTCCGTTGCCACGGCCGCGCTCTTCACCCTGTTGCGTACCGTGCAGTCGAGTCGGATGCAAGGCGGCCATTCATTCCCGCCTCGGTTGCTGGTCGCGATCGACCTCGACAGCGTCAGCCTTCCGATGGTCAACGAGTGGAGTCGATGGGCGTCCGGCGGCTGCTTCCAGATCATCAGTATGGCGTCGTCCCTTTCCGACGTCGAACGCACCAGCAGAACCACCATCACGATGCTAAGCACGCATACGAGCGTCGTGTGTGCGCCTGGCCGATACGACGAGGAGACCACCGAATGCCTACGAACTGCAACACGAGGCGGGCGGCACGCGGCAAGCCACCGACTCAAGACGCCTCCGGTTCGCGGTCAACAACAGTCGTCAGCGCAGACGTGGCCGACACGAGTGGTGCTCTACGGTGACCGCTCCCTCCTCCTCAGAAGTTGAAGCCGAGCGCGCCGGGCGAGGGGTTCTCGATTATCCCGAACGGCTCGAAATGGAGATAGACCCCAGCCCGCATGGTGCCGGGCCCGCGCCGAACCGTTACTTGCGCTAACGGTTCAGCCCGCAGACGTTGCTCGACAACCGACAGCACCACGCTTGAATCGGAGTAGCACCAGCCCCACACGACCAACGGTCGCTGGTAGCCAGGTCGGAAGCAGCCGACGTTACAATCCACGTTCCTTCCGTTCGTCCCGGCAGACCGTGACGGGTTTAACTTGGCGAAGGACGGTGCCACCAACTGGCCTACGACTCACCAAGGGGACGCGTGAACAGCGAGGAGGGAGGGGATAGCAACGAATTCACTCGCTATGCGAGCGGCGCTCAAACGATACTCGTCCACCTGAATTCTATTCGTGCTGGGGCGGAGAGCATCGCTGGGGCGAGCGCACCGCACGCTTCGGCCTTTTCCGCCTACTGTCGCTGGATTACTAGCGCGGGAAGTTCGTTGCGGGGTCTAGTCGACGGCCTTTCGGTTCATGAACTCCTCGGGCTGGAAAAGTATTGGTCGATTCTTCAGATCGGTCGCGATTCACCGGAAATAAACTGGATTCTTGCCGAAGAGCAGAGAGCTGTGCTTGCCCGAATTGACAACGCAATTAAGGCGACCCGTTCTGAGATCGATAGGTGGACAGATGTGGATGCGGTCATTGTTCCGGACACCAATGTCTTTCTCGAGCACCGCCAGCCTTTTGATGATATCGACTGGTCGACACTGGTCGGACCTGATGCTGAGCGTTTGGTAGTAGTTGTTCCCATTCTCGTTGTGGAAGAAATCGACAAAGCGAAACGCGACGGCAGCCGTCGAATGGCTAGAGCACGAGAAACCCTGCGCCGAATCGATGCCATCTTTTCGCTAGACACGACTCGCCAAGCGATTCACCAAAGCAGCTCCCTCAGCACCCAAATCGAGATTCAATTCGATACTCCAAGTCACCGCCGACTCGATCATGCAGACTCCGAAATCGTCCGCAAAGCAACCTCGATCTGACACGCCTTCTCGGGACCCGTTGTTCTCGCGACGTTCGACACGGCCATGGCCCTGATAGGGCGGTCAGCCGGCTTATCTACCGTTCGCATCGAAGACGAACTTCGCTCCGATCACCCGAGAGGCTGACCTGCCGTCCGAAAAGTTGTCAGGCCAGGCCCCAGTTTCGTAGACTCGCTATGTGGCGATATCGAAAGAGGCGGCCATCAGCCTGCTAGGTGACCTCGACGAGGCGATCGCTGTCGACCCGTCGCATTTCGCCGAGAGCCTGGTCCATCGAATCCGGCAAGAACTGAATCTCGGAGCCGTGACGATGTACATCCGGTCTGAGCACGAAGGGCGGCTACTCCTCAAAGCGCAAGACGGGTTTGATGTCGCCAGGTACTCAACCTACGAGATCACCTCCGCCACCTTTGCGGGCTCCGCGGTGACAGGGCAGACAACCCGAGTCGAGGCCGACGTTCGAAGTCTCGCCGACTACAGGGACAAGGCGTTAGTTGACGACCGGACGAGAGCGGCTGCCGCTGTGTCCATCCCCTTTCCGCTTGGTTACAACCATCACGTCGGTTCGCTCGGCTGCGTCTGCCTGTATGGATCGAGCGTCGAATCAGTCCAAGTGGCAGCGCTCGAGATCGAGCTCCTCGCGACCATCATCGGGCGCCTGTATGTCGGGTCATTGGACCGAGCCTTGGCAGATTTGAGAGCGCGAACGATCGAGCAAGCGGCATTTGCCGAAACCGTCAATGCACTCTCTGAGGCCTTTTGCCAGCTGTTTCAAGGGTGGGCTGAATTCGAATCCGTATCAGTCTTCGTTCACGACTCGCTTCGAGATCAGTATTTCCTCCGCGGGAGTACGGGCCTCAAAGCCGGTGTGGATTCGTTATCACAGACGTTTCATTCATCGTCTCGAAACCCGATCCTTGGTTCCATATCAGATGCCAATATCCGTGTGCATGGTCCGAACAATCGGGTTCTCAATCCGGAGCGAGTTCCTGAAAACATTACGCACTTATATTCTGGAATCGTCGCGCCGTTGCTCCGCAGCCATTCAGAAGGACGCGGCATCGGGTTGGGCGCGCTTATTATGCTCAACAAACACCGAACGTTCGGATCCCACCGTCGAATTGTTTCGATATCTTGGGAGGACGCGGTAGTCGCCAAATACGCTGCAAGTTTGATAGGCGTTTTGGCGTTTCAAACACAACGGAGTCGCAACTACGAATACGGGTACAACCGCGCAATGCACGGAGTTGCTCAAGCACTTCAAGGTGCGTTGCTTAGCCTCGCTTACGTTGAGCTTGACGATAAACGGCCAGGCAAGGCGCGTGATCCGATTAGCGATGTCAATCGGAGTCGAATATCAGATGCAATAGCGTTTGTGGGTGACGTAGAGGCGCAAGTCCGACGAGGCGAGTTGGCCGAGGGTTCTATAGAGCTCGAAGATGTCGAGCTGTACGACATTCTGACGCATGTGCAAAAACTAGCGCTTCGACTTATTCAGGCACGCGCATTGGACGATGTAACCGATTGGCGAGTTCGGGTCCCCTCTCCGAGGTTAGGTTGGTCTAACACAACGGTGCGGGCAAATCGCGAGGCGCTTCAATGCGTCTTCCGCAATCTTGTCGACAACGCACTGAAGTATGGAAAAGACGACGGCAATCAGGCAGACTTGCTTATCGAGACCAGCTTTCGGGCAGGCTACGTAGTAGTCAAGGTACAGGACAACGGCATTGGCATTCAAGCGTCTCTCGCAGAGCGAGTCTTTGAAGATGGATTCCGCGCTCGGGCAGCAAGAGATCGCTCAACAATCGGAATTGGGAAGGGTTTAGCAGACTGCCGGAAAATAATGAGAAAAATTGATGGTGAGATACGCTTGCTTCCGGGTGAGAAATTGACAACCTTCGAAGTGCAAATTCCGATAAAACAGTAAAGGCTGGAAAAGTTGACCGTTTACTTTGTCGACGAAGACAAGGGCTATACAAAACCATTTCGAAGCGAACTCTTCGCAGAAGGATACGAGGTAAAACCTTTTACATATGCCGATGACGCGTTGTCCCACATCAGCGGAGCACACGACGTCGAGCTTGTGATCATCGATGTGATGTTGGGCGTGCGATCCTCTCGCAGTGGAACGTTCAAGGACGCGAGAACCAACGACGGCTCGATTGCTGGGCTGGTCCTGCTGGAGGAATTGGCGCTTCATCGACCCGACATTTTTCCGCAGCGCGCCGTGTTGTTCACTCACAGCACCCTGTTCGATGTTTTGTCGGCGACCGAGGCACTCGCGAAGAAGATGAATATCGAGTGGTACAAGAAGTCGAGATTTAGCGAACCTTACAGTTTTGGAACGGAAATTCGACGCGTAATTAATATTCTGGAAAAGGGCGATTAAACTTGAACGGGGCTATCCAGGCTGGTGAAGTTCTTTCGCTGGTGGGGATTAATATTGCAGTTATCGCAGCATGTGTCATTCCCCTTACGATCCTCTTCAACCGAAGTTTCATTTCAGAACGGCAAGAGCTTGATCACATCCGTCAGAACACGGTTCGACTCGAGTATCTCGCGATTTCGCTAGCAGACTCTGCCGAAGCAATGACCGCAATTCTGAAGTTCCAGGAAGGGCTAATAGCTCGGCTGGTCGCGGAGACGGGGGTCGGGAAAGCTCTCCCTCGGCTTCACGAGGCGCGGTCAGAACTCTTCAAGAGCCTCGAAAGGGCCCTTTTTGAGCTTCAGTTGATTGGCGGCGAGCCGCAAGAGGTCGTCTCAGCGGCGCAGCACTTAGCGCAGGACCTTGGGACCTTTCGATCACTCAAGCTATTGGAGTGGGCCAGCGGGCCAGGGCGCGGGGAGGATGGAGAGGTTAGGCGGCACCTTCTCGAACAGGTCCGAATCTTTGAGTCAAGGCTGGACGGTAAGTGATCCCTGAAATCTTGACGCGAATCCGACGCGAAACTTCTAAATTCGCGGCAGAACTGGCTGGCACTCGACGGACGCAGCACCTATGCTGACCAGCACAAACACCACCAGGCAGTACCTCGCAACAGGCTCCGGGCCCGACTCTTAATCCGCAGGTTCTGGGTTCGAATCCCAGGGGGCGCACCATAAAGTCGCAGGTCACAGACCTTCCATCGTGAGATCCGCGGACTGCTCTACCCGCCGACATCTCCATGCTCGCAGGGACTTGACATCGCTGAGACTTGACATCGCTGAGACCTGAACGAGCGATCGGCAACGCCGCCCACAACCCGCAGATTCGTCTGCTCTTTTTCACGTTGTCGGCTACCCAGTGCAAACGACAGGTGCGCGCATTCTGGGCAGCCCGAGCTCGCGCATTCCAGCGACTGCATCGCGTGACGCCGGCCGTGCAGCCGCCGCCGATCTCTCCTACGATCGGAACCCCGCGTTTCGCGCGAATCGGGGTTGTTCCAAGGAGGACAACATGAGCACTGAAGGACTCGCCGCCGCCTTTGCCAGCACTCGCCGGATCATGGAAGGAGTCGGCTCCGACCAGTTCGAGAAATCGACACCCTGCGCGTCGTGGGACGTACGCCGCCTGATCAACCACATCGTGGGCGGCAGTCACTGGTTCGCAATCAGCACCAATGCCGGTGCATCGCCCGAGGTCGATGAGACCGAACAGACCGACTACACAGCGGGCGACATGCTCGGCGCGTACGACGAGGGGATCGCTGCAGCGCTCGCCGCCTTCAGTGCCGACGGTGCCCTCACGAAACCGGTGAAGCTGCCGTTCGGCGAGTTCCCGGGTGCCGCGTTCATGGGTCTGGCGACCATGGACCACTTCATCCACGGCTGGGACCTCGCCCGTGCAACCGGACAGTCACCGGAACTCGACGAAGCCATGGCCGAGCAACTGCTAGCGCAGGCCCGGATGATGGTGCCCGATCAGTTCCGAGGGCCCGACCCCGACGCACCCTTCGGGCCGATCGTCGAGATCGCAGATTCGGCGTCGGCGCCCGATCGCCTCGCTGCCTTCCTCGGTCGAGCCTGACCTCGCACGACGGAGAGACATCGGTTCCGGCTCCACCCTGAGCCGATGATCGGGTGCCCTCGCGCCAGCCGCAAACCGAACACCCAACCAATGCCGGCCCGGCGCGATGAGGTGCTACTTTCGTAACACCACGCTGTCGGAGGATCACATGCCAACTACTTCCGTCAAGCTTTCCGACGCCACGAAGGAGCGGATTGCTCTTCTCGCGGCCAAGCAGGGAACAACGCCGCATTCCCTGATGGTCGACGCAATCGAGTCGGCCCTGGACAGCCAGGAAAAGTTCGAGCTTTTCATCGATACCGCGATTCGGTCGCGGCACGAAATGGTCGAGAGCGGCCGGGCCTTCGATGGTGATGAGTTTGCGGCGTACCTTCGAGCGAAATCACGCGGTGAGAATGTCAGCCGACCGAGATCAAAACACTTGAAATCGTTGGTACGGCCGACCAAATGACGGTGCTGATCTTCAGCGCTGGAGCAGCGAACGATCTGGAGAGGCTCACCGATTTTCTCCTCGAGCGTCATCCGGAAGAGTCGGAGCGGACCATCGAGGTCATTCTCGATGGTCTCGAAATCCTGAAGCGACACCCAAACATCGGGCGACCGGTCAGCCAGGGCCTCCGTGAATTGGTGATCTCACGAGGCCGGTCGGGCTACGTCGCGCTGTACCAGTACGACGAGGACGTCGATGCTGCCTACGTATTCGCGCTGCGCCACCAACGTGAAGCTGGCCATCAGCGCTCGTAGCCGACGTCCGATCGCAGCCTCGGAAGTAACCGTGCGCTGCGTTGCGCTGAGCGCACATCACTCCGTCAAACGCGATGGTCGAGCAGTCACAACTTCGCGTCGAGGCGCGCAAACACGGAGCGCGCGGTTCGCATCGCCTCGATCGCGCGCGGAATTCCGGCGTACAGCGAGAGGTGCGTGATGACTTCCTCGATCTCGACGCGGGTCAGACCGTGGTTGAGACCGGCACGCACGTGCGTCGCGATCTCCGTTCGAGGCCGAGGTTGGTGAGGATCGACAGGACCACGATCGAGCGGTCGCGTCGAGACAGATGCGGCCGTGACCAGATCTCACCGAACGCCCACCGGAACGCGACTTCACCCACGTGGCCGAGATGCTCGACGAACGAATCGAGCTGTATCGCCGTGTCGTCGATCGCGCGTCCGGTCATCGTGGCGAACACGTCGAGGGCATCGAGGTCGCGCTCCGCGTCCGACTTGTTCGCAGCGATCGAGCGCGCGTCGAGACGCTCGACTCCTTCGACCTCACGAAAAGAAGCGTCGATGTGACGGCTGGCCGCCATCGCAGCCGGGAATCCCGCGTACGCCGCGACGTGCGGGAGGATCTCCTCGATCTCCGTCCGGGTCAGTCCGTGTCGCAGGCCGATCTTCGTGTGTTGAACGAGTTCCTCATCGCGTGCCTGTGCGGCCAGCGTCGAGATGACAAGCAGCGAGCGGTCTCGGCGGACCAGTTGGGGCCGGTTCCACATGTCGCCGACAACGTCGAAGGCAAATCCGCCGAGCACGCCATGACGCCTTCCGAAGGACTGCGCGACCCGTTCGGTTTCAGCCTCCGGGACAAACCTTGCGAACGTGACGCTCGCGCTTTCGTGACGTTCCTCGTAGCTCCGTTGGACCGACATAGCAGTACCTCCGGTCAGCGACGGTAGCGCCGCGCAACGGCAGCCGTCATGTCGAAAACCCAAGGCTCGGGCTCCGGTCAGCGACGGTAGCGCCGCGCAACGGCAGCCGTCATGTCGAACCCAAGGCTCGGCCGCCGTCAGCAGCCGCCGAGGCCAGGAAGCTGATCAGCAGCGCAGAAGCGCAGGAAGCGCAGAGTTCAGTGCGTGAGCGAGAGCTCGGCTTTGGCGTCGATGCCGTGCGGCGTCTTCTCCCACACGCTCGGCGAGAAGAACAGCTGCCACAACGCGCGGTATGCGGCGATCGAATGGAGGCACCAATAGAACGGGTTCACGAACGCAAACGGCACGAGCCACCACGCCCGGCGGCGAACCATCGCGAACGCCGAAGTGGCGATCGACGAAAGGTAGCCGAACGTGAGGTTGAGGGCGGCGAGTCGCAGTGCCCACGACGGCAGGATCGGCTGATGCGTAACCGTCGCCGTCACGAACACGGCAGCGGCGAGCAGCCACGCGGCGGGGAGCGCGAGGAAGGTCAGTGGCGTCCCCGCAACGAGCATCACCAGACCGAACGTGCCACGCAGGCCGAGGCGACGCCACGTTTGACGCGGCGAGCGGGTATGGACGAGCGCGGTGACCATGTAGCCCTTGATCCAGCGGGTTCGCTGCTTGATCCACGCCTTCCACTCCGAGCACGCCTCCTCCCACGTCGTGGAGTCGACGACGGCCACCCGCATGCCCCGAGCAGAGGCGCGCAGACCAAGGTCGGCGTCCTCCGTGACGTTGTGCGCGTCCCATCCGCCAAGCTCTCGCAGCGCTGACGTCACGAAATGGTTGGACGTGCCTCCGAGCGGGATCGGCAGGCCGAGTGCGTCGAGACCGGGAAGCATGTAATCGAACCAGCTCGCGTACTCGAGCGCGAACATCCGGGTAAGCAGGTTCGACCGGGCGTTGAAGTAGTTGAGTCGACCCTGGACGACGGCGGTGCGTTCGTCGCTGGTCGCGAACACGGCGAGCGCGTCGCGAAGCTGCGACGGTTCGGGCCGGTCCTCAGCGTCGTAGATGACGAGATACTCGCCGTGCGCGAACCGAAGTCCCGCGTTGCACGCGCGCGGCTTTGTTTTCGGCGTACCTGCTGGCGTGACGAACAGGCGGACGTACCCGGGCGGGCGGGCGGCCTTGGCTGCGGCCAGCGTCGCTTCGTCGTCCTCCTCAAGCAGCACCAGCACGTCGAGCTTCTCGGGCGGGTAGTCGAGTGCCTCCACGTTCGCGATCAGCTTCGCGATCACGGCCTCCTCGCGGTATGCGGGGACGAGAATCGTGTAGGTCGGCAGCTGGTCCTCGGCCAAGTGCTCCGGGAGTGAAACCCGCGAATGGCGAGAACGTTCACGCCCTGAAGCGTCGTCCACCATCGCCTGAAGCGTCGAAATCTCTCGGTGCCGCAACGCTCGCGAGCCGGCGTAGGCCGCGACCGCCTTGAAAATGATCACAATCAGGAACACGACCGACAACGCCGTCGTGGTGAGGCTGAGCGTGAGCACGGGACGCAGCGCGAGTGCCGCACCAAACATCACAACGATCGCGACCAGCACGGGATAGTTCCAGCGCGCAGGACCAGTCGCGGCCGTTTCATCGGGGTGCTCGGCGGTAAGCCGGTCGGCGGCATCCCATGCGACGTCGTCGCGACAGGCCGTGAGCAGCATGTGGTCGATGTCCAGGTCGGAGCAGCCGATCCACTCGACGTCGCGCACGGCCGGTGCGACCGACGCGACCGCAGCGAGAGCCGCAGCGCCGTGAACTGCGGTCGGGCGGACGCTCGTCGCGACGGTCAGCACCGGTCCGTTGACATGGTGCGGGACCCAGCCGTTCGCCAGGCACGACTCGAGGCCCGCGGCGTGCACCAGCGCGGGCTCAGGACGGTCAACTCGGACGTCGGACCAAGCGACATGCCACACCTCGCAGCGGGCCTGCCAGAGCTGGAGGCGGTTCACTTTCGCCCAGGTGAGAAGCACATGCGGTGCGGTCACGCCCACCACGCCAGCGCGGGTCCGCGCCCACGCCACGCTGTCGGCATCGACCAGGCCACGTCGCAGCAGAACCGCCATCACCGATTCGGCATCAGGGTCGTCGGTCGCGCGGTGCGGCGTTGGGCGAACCCATTGCTCGGCCACAGCGGCGTTCACGATGGCGTCTGCGATGCGCTACTCAGGAGCGGCCGACGATCTGCGTCCCGCTCACGGTCGTAGCGGTAGACGCTCGCGCCGTTGTTGGCGTAGGCGCGCACCCACCCTTCGGGCCGCTTCTTCAGCGCCTGGCCGACCCGATCGGCAGCGCCGGTGCGGACGACCGCCCAACCAGCAACGGCTTCGGGGTGCCCACGCACTGCCGTCCCCCAGAGCGGACCGCTGAACGACGCGACGACGTCACGCAGCGAGAGGCCGAGCGGCACGAGCACCGGTGACGACACGTCGTCGAGGAGGACGTCGCGGTCGTCGTGTCGATTCGCTCGGAGCCAGTCCGCCGCCTCCCGAACGTCGACTACCTCGCGAACATCCAGTTCGCCCTCGTGCAGCAGTGCCCCCGCTGACGCATGTCCGGCCTGCACAGCGACCGTGGCGCTGAGTGCGGCGACGGTCACGATGACGAGCGCCCGCGCACGGGAGCGGGCATCGACGATTCTGCCCAACGTCCAGGAAGCTACCGTCGTGACAAGGGCTGTCGCTGCGCGCACGCCCTGCAGCAGCGCCCACGCCGCGAACACGACAACAGCGGGAATCACGACGATTCCATAGCGGACGGCGTAGTCGTGCGCCATATACGTCTGCCCCGCCCAGAGTGACATCACATGGAACGCGCCCATCGCGAGCGGAGCGAGCGCTATCGACGTGCGCATGCGTGGCCCGAAACCGGCCAAGTACACGAGGAGCGAGACGAGCGAGACGCCGAGCAGGAGACGTCCGCACATCGACTGGGCGACCCACAGGTAGGTCGATGCGGACCTGCGGAGGTCGTGGAGGTCGACCAGCGACCCGGTGGCACGTCGTCGCTGCATCTGCACGACGGAGGAGCCCTCGCCGCGCTGGAACGCGAGCGGGTCGCCGAAGCAGGCGGCGTTGTACACGAGCCACCCGGCCGAAGCAACGACCGGGACGACCACGAACTGCGCGGTCCGTCGCAACGCCTCCCGCAACCCGCGCCAGAGCCACAGTTTTGCGAACACATAGGCAGCGGCCGCGACCACGAACGCGTAGCCCTCGTAGCGCGACAGCACGACGCCGGCCGCAGGAACGCCTGCGAACACAATGATCTCCCCGCCGGTGTCAGTCCAGCCACGTGACTCCCACCCGGCGACTCCGGCCATCGTGAGTGCGACCGTGAGCAGCAGGACGGGTTCGGTCATTGCCGTCGTGTGGACGTAGAGCACCGAAGGTGTCGCGACGAAGCACGCGACGGCGAGCCAGCCACCGATGGCCGATGCGGTCGCGCGAGCAGCGGTGCGAAAGAGCGCCACGCTCGTAAGCAGCAGGCACGCGAGGCCGAGCAGTCCGCCGGATAGGCCGCTTGCCCACCAGCTCCGAACGAGCGTGAACGGCGCGAGGAGCAGGTGCGGAAGCGGGAGCCAAACCGTGCCGAACTGAGCGAGGCCGGGTTCGCGCGTGTCGGTGAGGCGTCGGGCGATCACCAGGTGCGACTGTGAGTCGAGACTGCGAAGCTGGAGACTTCGGCTGAACGACCACCGCAGGGCGGCTGTCCCGAACGCGAACGCAACGGCGAGCACGGCCACCTCGGACCGAGCGAACGAGCGTCCCTGACGCGCGAGGCCATCAGCGACGCGACGCGTCAGGTGGCGCTGGATCTGGAGCAGCGGACTCTGCGATGGCGGCTCGTGTGGTCTCGGCGGACGCTCGTCGTCGAGACCGATGGCATCGGAGGCGTTGGCGGCCTCGGACGCTTCGGACGCGAGCATCACGAACCGTCACGGCGACGCTGGCCTCCTCGACGGCGCTCGGCACGAAGCCGCGTCGGCGACTGCAAGCGCCTTCGATCGCCGCGTCGCCGTTCGAGCTTCGGACGTGGTGGAACGGCCATACCGCTGTCCGCGAGCGTCGCTGCTGCGCGTCGTCGCAACTGCCAGAGTCGCGAGCCTTCGACCGCCCCCCGAAGCACCAGCAGTGCGAGCAGTGTTGCGGCCACAGGCCATACCCAGCTTGGCACTCGACGCCCCCGCGTCGCCGCAACGTCGTTCAACGCAAGCGCGTCAGGAGCGAGCTGCACAAGGTCCTCGGTCGGGACGCCGATGAGCTCACGCCCCTCGGAGTGCAAGACCTGGACCTCATCGCTGAGCACGAACCAACCGTCGGCGCGGTCATACATCGCGTCGACGGCAGCCTCGGCGAGTTCCGACGACGTGCCCGCGACGAGGAGAACATCAGTGCCGTTCGTGCGGAATGCCTGGAGCGCTCCGACCGGACCGTCGATGTCAAAACGGACCGAGATGCGCGAAACGTCGATCACGCGAGACGGACCGAACCGGAAGGGGGCGCGCATCCGGGCAGCGTCCGTTGCACGTCCATCGATGATCGCCAGCGGTCCGGAAACCTTGCCAGAGAGCGGAAAGGTGACGGCCTCCGTCGTGAGCAGTTCAGGGCTGAGCCTCTGCAAGGCTGCGGCAATCAGGCCGCTCTGTCGGAGAACCCCTTCCGGAGACGGGTCCCCCGCAACGGCGTATCTCAGGCGTCCGGAGAACACCTGAGGGAAGCGCTCGAAGCCGGGCACCAGGGTCTGTCCGGGTGTTGCGGTCAAGGTCGAGGCGGGGTTGAGGTCGACCCGGATTGGGTTCCCTTTGGTCTCGCAACGTCCGCCCGACGGGATGTGGCGGACGTCGACGGCGAGGGTGTTTTCGCGTGCGAGAAGCCGCGCCGGCACGGCGACGTTCACCGCGAAGGGGCCACCGCGCAGCGGTTTGGACGCGATGGTCTCACCGTTCCAGAGGACGGACACGTCCGCGGCCGAACTGCCCTGCACCGGCGTCGAGACGCCGCGAAGGGCGATGTCGATCCCACCGATGGCTCGACCGAAACGGGTCTGTGGCACGGACGCACTCCATCGCATCGTGCCGTTGCCCTCAAGTCTCGGTCCGGCGGCGTTGGCGGGCGAGCCTGTCAGCGTCGAGATCCGGACGGTTCCCGGCGTCGGGTTTGTCACCGTACGACGAGCGCCGCGCATGTCCGCAGTGTCCGCGAGGACGGCTTCGCGCGTGCCGAGTGCACGTGACGTGTCCAGGAGTGTGGAGGCGCTGCCAGTGATACGGAGGGTAGGCACGGGCGCAATGAGGTCAATCGCGGCACCGACTCGCGTGGCGAGACCGAGGATGACGAGCGTGTCGCCGGCGCGATTCGTTGCCGGGGTCTTGCGGCGGAGGTCGAGGTGGGTCGTCGACCCAAACGCAGACGTGAGGGAAGCGGCGAGCTGCACTGCCGCTGCGTCGGACGCCGCTGTCGGTGACACGATCGTGAGCCGCCTCGGTTCAGAGGCGAGGAATTCGGCGATGGTCCGCGGGCCGATACGTGATCCCGACATCGCGATCGCACCGTCGAGCACGCGCACCCGCTGGTTATCAGGTGTGATGCAGGCGGCATCGACGCGGTCGGAGATCGTCTCCACATCGACGGTAAGCGTCTTCGTGCCGGCGGCCACGGGAGGGATCGCCGCCTCGATGAGGATGGTGCCGTCGGGGAGCACGTCAGATGATCGGACCGAAACGAGACGCCGCCCTGCGACGCTCAGCGCGAACGACTCGGTCCTGTCGAGCAGCGGAAAGGACACGATTGCGCTGATCCGCGTAGGAGATAGTCCGTTCGGGATACGCACGGTAGTCGAGGTGCGTTCGTCGTGACCGAGGTCAAGACCCGCTCCCCACGACAGGGATTCGGTAGGCCCGGACGCGACGGTGGTCGTGGGAATCGTGTCGTCCGCCGAAGGGACCGACCTGTCGGGGCGAGCTTCAGCACGTCCGAAACCTGCAGCGGACGCGACGGCGAGGGCGACGGCACCCCGAGCCGCGAGGCGCATCCGCAACGGGCGCGTGGCTTCCGCCGAGGTCGCTCGGTGCAGCAGCTTCATTTGCGGGCTATCGACCGGTAACGGGCCAGCCTTGAGTGGCGACGAACGGCCCTCGACGAGATCGAAAGTGGTTGCGAACGCACGTAGGGCTGCCCGATCGATGCCTCCGACGCAACCGAGCGCTGGGTTGCGCTGAACGCCCATCACTCCAACGCGCCCGCGAGAAGGCAGGTCACCGGCAAAGGGGCGAGGCGACGCGACCTCGATCCGCCTGGTGGTTCGATCGCGATGACCTCGGCCCCGAGCTGAGCCAGCATCTGTCCCGCGAGCTGAGCTGCTCGAACAAGTGCTGTGTGAATAAGCTGCGTGAATAACTCGAGTAGGCGCGACTCACCTACTCGGCAGCGACCTGAACGAGGCGCTTTCCGATGGCGTCACCCTTGAACATTCCGATCAGCGCTGCCGGTGCCTGCTCGATGCCTTCTACGATGTCTTCGTGGAACACGATGTCGCCGTGGCGAACCCACGGAGCGACGCGCCGCTGGTAGTCGTCGAGCTTGTGCACGTGGTCGTAGATGATGAAGCCAGTCATCGTGATCCGCTTCGAGAGCACGGCCTGGAGTCCCTTGATACCCGGATCTGTCGTTTCGTTGTACCCGGAGATCATTCCGCAGACGGGGATTCGAGCGAAGACGTTCGCGTGTCGAAGGGCGGTTTCGAGCGTCGTTCCGCCAACGTTGTCGAAGTAGACATCGATTCCGGCGGGGCAGTGCTCAAACAGCCCAGCATCGAGGTCGTCACGGCGGTAGTTGAACGCAGCGTCGAAACGACACCGCTCACGCACGTAGGCGACCTTGTCATCGGTGCCGACCGATCCGACGACCCGCGCTCCCGCCCGTCGGGCGAACTGACCTGCCAATTGACCCACCGCGCCCGCCGCCGAGGACACGTAGACGGTCTCACCCGGCGCGGGACGCCCGAACTCGATCGCTCCGACCCACGCGGTGAGCCCGGGCATACCAAGCACACCTACGAAATGACTGATCCGACCGAGAGACCGGTCGATGAGATGGAGTCCCTCCCCACGCGGAACCACAACGCGCACCGCCCAATCGAGAAATCCCCACACGTAGTCACCCGGGGCAAAGCGCGCATTTCGCGACTCGACGACCCTGGCGACGACCCGCGACACAATCGGCTCGCCAAGGGCGAATCCGGGCGCGTAGGACGGGCCTTCGTTCATGCGCCCTCGCAAGTACGGATCGAGCGACAGGTAGATCGCCTCGACCAGAACTCCCTCCGCTCCGATCGTCGGGTCCGGTACCTGCTCGACGGCGAAGCACGACTCGTCGACCCAACCGACCGGACGCTGAGCCAGCACGATGCGAGTGTTCATTGCGCCAATGTACGTGGTTGCCCGCAACCAGACTGGGTCCTGGACGAGACGCATCCGCAATCACAAAGCGCCACAGAGTCATCGCTCCAACAGGCGGCGACCACTTCCCTCTCCTATCGCCATGTTTTGCTGGACCCGAGCACTGGTGCTCGCGACCACCCAATCGAACCACCCAATAGCCAATTCGGTCGATTGGGTGGTTCGATCGGGTGGTTTCTTGGCGTCATAGTCCGAATTCCGCTGGTTCGAGCACATCGTACGTGTGCCCTCGGCAATCCGATTGTCCAACTCGCACCGGAGTTTCGCGACCGGATCTATCACGTCGGCCCTCGGGCGTACGGTTTCTTGACCGGAGCGGGCGTCGAGTCAGCAGCGAAGCCGATTCGACGCCCTGCGCGGATCACGTCTTCGAGTTGTTCTTTCGAACGATCACGACTGCCGTAGCAACTGCGCTGTTCCCACTTGCATCCGTCGCCTGGTAGGTAATGGTGTACGTCCGACCGTTGCCGCCGCCAGCCCGCTCGGACCGGACGGTGATCGACCGGTCGTCGGTGCCCGTTTCAGCGTCGGCAATGTCACCGGGGGCGTCGCCGTCGCCGAGACCGTTGTCCGGCTCACTGCTCACGACAGAGACCAATCGGACGGCCGGATTCGGGTCGCACTCGTCGGTGGCCACAATCGTCGCGTTGATCGGCACCATCTGATGGTTCGGAGGCAACAGCGACGAAGGGGTGAGTGCCACCGTGATATTCGGCGGGATCACGTCGAGCACCGTGGTACTCGCCTGGCCCGTCGCAGACCCGGGAACCGAGGCGAAATCGACGAAGCTCGCAACTGCGTTGGTGATGAGCGTCGACGGACAAGCATCCGATGGCACGGTTGAGCTGACCGATTTTGATGTAGAAGCGCCGACCAGCAGTGCACCGATCGGGAGCGCGGTGGCACCTGCATACGGGGGCGTCAAGGACAGAGTCGTCTGAAGTGCCGGGCCCCCTCCGCCGTTGGCCACGATCGTCTGGAATGTCAGCGTGTCGCCCGGAAGCGAGGTGGCCGGACCGGTCACGGAAACGGTCATCACCGGTCGGGTCAGGGCCGAGAGACGTGCAGTCGCAGCTTCGATTGCGGCAGGGTCCGCTTCGAGAGGCGACGACGACGTTGCTCCGTCAGCGAACACGCCGGTGCCTTCGAAGTTGTACTCGACCGCGGCCCAGTCGTCGAAGCCCGGAAGGTTCGAGTTCGAAACATCGCCACTGATGTCAGACGCGATGTTCGAAGCCCGCGTCGGAGCAGAACGGGTCGTCACAGTCGTCGTTGTCCCAGATCTCGATGCTGACCGAAACGGGGCCACTTGCCGCGTCGACGTCCTTCGACAGCGTCCACTCCGATGCCTTGACATTGAACGTTGCGGGAAACAAGTACCCCACGCCCAGCTCGAATCCATTGGTGAGATGGTGCGAGAAATTGTCGAGCTTCGTACCGGTGATCGTGACGCCGGCGTAGAAATCGCCCCAGGGCCCTTGAAACACACCGGGATCGATGCTGTCGTCGGGTTGGGTGATCGACGTGATCGTGACCGAGATCGGAACGATGGGGGCGGCCGACGCGCGGTCGGGTTGGGCCGATATTGCGACAATCGACAGGGTGCCGGCCACCAGCAGGACGGCTGTCCAACCTCCCCTTCGGCGTCGGCCCGGCCCGTTTCGAGCGATGGGGGAACCCTGGGGTTCCGGTTCGCTCCGTCTGCGCATGTGCGTCTGCTGACTCAGCAGGGCATCGTTGCCCATAGGTCGAGGGTAGGGGAAAAGCTCAAAACTTGGCGAGTCGAAACCCGTGCCGCCTTTGGCCGGTTCTACCGGTCGCCGTACCGCCGGACCTCACGCAGTTACAGTGCGCCGCATGGTGCTGCGACAGGGTGCGAAGCGAGAGGTCCTTTTCTGCGTTGTGCTGGCGATGCTCGCCTGGTGGAGCCTCGGGTTCGGGCTCACCGTGCGTGGCGACTTCAGCGCACTCGATTCGCTCGGTCCCTTCCGCAAGGCGTGGGCAGCGCTCGGGACCCCGGAGAACCCGTACGCGCTCACGCCTGAGGAACGGGCGCGCGTGGCAGTGCAGACGTGACTATGACAGACGACACCTCGCTGACACACGGCCGCAGAGTGTTCACGGCGATCGTGAACCCAATCTCCGGCGGCGGTCGAGCCGACGCAGTGTGGGGACCGCTCTCGGTCCGGCTGCAGCACGCCGGGTATCGCGTCGAGACGGTCCACAGTCGCAACGCTGAACATGCGATCGACGCAGCCTTCGACGCTGCGGCGCACAGCGTTGTCGTGGCCGTCGGTGGTGATGGCCTGGTGCGCGACGTCGCGACCGGTGTCGTGCGTGCGGAGGGGACGATGGCGATCGTTCCAGCGGGTCGCGGCAACGATCTCGTGCGAGCGCTGTGCATTCCGTCCGCACCTGACATGCTTTTCGACTACCTGACCTCTACACCAGAGCGTCGAATCGACGTCCTGGAGGTTGGCGACCGGTTCGTGCCGGGCAACGCGTACGCGGGGATCGACGGGCGGGCCACCGGCATCATCAACGCGAACCGCTGGCTGCACCCACGAGTGCTCTACAGGGTCGCCCCGTTCGTCGCTGCTATCGCGTGGCGTCCGTTCAAACTCACTTTAGCGTGTGACGGAATGTCGCCGCAATCACAGTGGGCGCACATGGTTGTCATTGCGAATTCCGGACGCTACGGCAACGGGCTCGATATGGTGCCAACGGCCTCGCTCGACGATGGGTATTTCGATGTTCTCACTATCGAAGGCGTTCCGGTCCTCCGCCTGGCCAGAATCAGCGCGCAAGCCAAAACCGGAGCGCATATGGCGCGGCCGGAGGTCACGGTCGCGCGGGCAACCGACGTGACGCTCACCGCAGACTGCGATCTCGCGCTCTTCGCCGACGGCGACCGCATCGGCTCACTACCCTGCACTGTCCACCTGCGACCGTTGGCGCTGCGGATCGTCGCGCCAACTTCCCTCACCGCCATGTCCTAATCGGCGTAGCGTCGGCGATACGGTTCGATTCGGCCCCCACCAAAACCACCAAAACGAACACTCCACCCAATTGGTCGTTCCACCTATTGGGTGGTCAGTTTGGGTGGTTTCGTCGGGTCAGATATCCGAAAACCGCGTCGTCGCTCGCGCTGGCTGAATGAGCGCACGCCGGATATCGGGCCCGGCAACATCGAAGTCGAACGGTCCATCCGGACCGATTCGGTGAGCTTTGGAGCTCTGCCAAAAGGCAAATGAGGTCCAGGGAAGATGCACGCCAATCGTTCTTCCATAGTCGGCAATCCACAGCGGATAGTTCGTGAGCGAGGCTGGTATCGGACCGGCCGAGCGGAGCTGGGCGAGCGTGTCGAGATTCGTGTACAGCATCGGGGTCTCGCCCGTCAGTTCCGTAACGCGGCCACAGAACGCGAGAATCCACGCCGTCCAGTTGGCGGCTCGTAGGCCGAAGCTGCCGAAACTTGGCTGCTCGAAATCAAGCCCCGGCACGATTGCGTCCAGTTTGTCCAGTGTCGACACGAAATGTTCCGCTTGGACCGCTGCGTCGCCTTCGGACGTGCGCGGATAGGCGAAGTGATAGGACCCTGTCGCCAACCCGTGACGACGAGCGGCGGCCCGATGCGCGCCATGATATGCGTCGATGGTGGTGCGTCCCGAGGTGGTTTGGATGATCACAAATCGATAGGTGTTCGACATAGCCGCCCACGGGACGCCGCTCGGTAGCTGGAAATGCGAGATGTCGATGCCCGCGTCACCAGCCTTGATCGACGACAACTCGGCGGATGGGCGCGGTTCCGCGACAGTCGCGTTCTCAGCCTTAGGGTTCGGCAGAACAGCAGCGGGAATGACACCATCGCCCGTTCCTACGGACACTCCCGCGGACCTAGCCTCGCGGCCGACAGGCCCCACATTTTCGGCCTCCGTAGCCACCGCGCCGACCGCCGAGCGGACCGCTTCCCAAAGACGACCCACCAACGAGTGTCCGCCGGCCGCAGGCTGATGTGTCGTGGACGCTGTCACCGTCGGCGACACCTCCGTTGAGTCCTCCGTTGCGTCCGTCGCAGAGACTGCCAGGAGGCAACGAACCGTTGTAGGTGGCAGGCGCGTCGAAGCGACGATGCCGCCCGACGGGGACAGCGCTGCCCCCAGCCCGCGGACCGGGTCCCAGATCTTCCCCCCGTCGACCGACCGGAAGACGCCGCCAAGCACCGTCCCCGCGTACAGCTCGCCCGTCGCGGATTCGCAAAGCGCGTGGATGCTCGTGCTCGTGAGACCTTGGCTCACGGACATCCACGTGGACGCTGCGCTGATCGGTCGGCGCGTGGAGAAGATCCCGGCACCTGCCGTGCCGACGTACACCGACCCTGCGGCCCCCAAGATGCAGGTGATCGTGACCGCCGGAAGGCCATCGATCGAAGCCACCCAGAACGCTGGCGTAGAGGATGCATCGAGCACGTAGAGCCCCGCGTTCGGAATGCCGAACTGAGCGCGCAGGGCAGCCGAAGCGCTTGCCCAGCTCGGCGAACCCTGGCCGAAGAGTGGACCGATTGGTACAAGCCGCTCGATCACAGGGTCTGCGATCATCTCCGTCGAGCCCGTCGAGTCCTTCGAGCCCAGAGGGGCGAGGTTGAGCCGGGTCGCATACTGTCCCGGCAGCGTGACCGTTTCGAGCACTCGTCGGGTCGGAGCGAATGCCGCAAGCTTCGCTGCGCTCTCAGGAGAGCCCACAATGATGAGATCTCCGGGCGCAATTTTGGCAAATTGGGACACCACCAAGGACCGCACATTTTGTTGAATTGAGGGCGTGATTTCAACGGATTCATCGCGCGGCAGAATGGCATCGAATGCTGCGTCAGCATGTAAATCCCCCGACGTCTCGAACACCTGGGCGACGCCGCCCTTCACCGGGACGCTCTGCACGCCAGTACCGGCCGGCACGGTCACCGGCATGTCAAGGCCCGGTGCTGCAGTCACCGTGAACATCAAAATGCCGGTGGCCGCCGTACCCGGTATTGGTACGACGCCAACCGAACGGGCGAGTTCGCGCAAGGAGAAGAGCTCGGCCGCCGTCGTCACATAGTTCTCCGCCGCGATTCGATCCTGGTAGAAGCCAAGCACGCCGAGCACCGACGCCCACGACTCGACGAGCGCAACCCCGAAGTCGGGCGTCGAATCCCGGGCCTCGGCACCAAGGGCGTCGCGCAGACGCTCCAGCACTTGATCGCGCCGGAGGGCACTCGCCCGCGGCGGCGAGCCAGAAGCACCCGGAGCAGTCATGTGCCCGTTCTCACATCGATATCGAGGCCTGGCAAGCCCGCGACGTCGACGGGCCGGATGATCTCCAGCGGCTCGGGCGTGATAGTCGTAGCGACTTGTCCGGGTTCCTTGCCCGCCGGGCACAACGTCGCAACCGTAACGTCCCGGACGCCCGTCACGCGTTGAATCGCCTGGAGGAGATCGGTCACCCGAAGCGATTTCCCGACGCCGAGGCCTCTGTTGCCGAAGAGGCCCAACATGGTGTCAGGGTCGCCGAGACCGAGCTCGTCTTTGATCGCAGCGGCGACCGAGTTGACCTGCCGACCCAGCTCGGTGACGATGCGCACCGCCACGTGGACCGGGAGCACCTTCGAGGGAAGCACCTCCACACGATGACCGATCGCCGTTCGCGGGCCGAGCGATCGAGCCACCGCTGCGCAGACCAGCGACGAATCCTGGTGATCCACTGGCCACACCGAGACCTCGATCCGCGTCAGGCCGCCCCCGACGGGAACGTTCAAGGTTGCGGACGCCGACGCCACGCCAGACACCTCGCGTGCAACTGCGGCGTAGTCATCGGCGACGATGCATCGGCCCGACGTGCGCCGCGCCGCAGTCGGAGCAAGGAGCTTGACCGCAGCGATCGTTTCATGCTCGACTCCTCCGGCCGCCGCAATGATGTTCGAAACTCGTGCGACACTTCGGACCGACACCTCGTACACGAGGTGACCAATCTCATGCGCGCTTATGTTTCCGGAAGTTCCGTTGCCGACGCGATACACGACGTTCACTTCGTCGCCGAACCGCGGACTTCGGCCATGAACACCGTCACCGAACCGCAGCGTCGATGTGCCATCGGAGTCGGTCTCGACGACGAACGAGCGATCGAAGCGCCCACCTCCGAGCAGGTCGGCGCGGGGGAACCACTCGCCTTCCGACGTGCTCACTCGCACGGCCGGCAGCGCGTTCCGTGGGTCCTGTTGAAGGGCGCTCCACGCTGACGCATCCTCGCAATTGAACGGGGCGCGCGAGGTCAACGGGCCTGACGCGAGTCTTGGGCGATATCGCTGCTCCCCAACGTTCGCTAGCCGTGCACGGACGGTTCGCCCGTGGTCGGCGAGCACGATGTTGCCGATTGCGTACCGGCGCACGTTCGGTGACGCAAGCGCGTCCTCGTCGTGCCACGACACCTCGGTAGCCTGCCCGCCACCATCGAGAACGACCGTGGAAGCGCAGAGGCGGACCGGATGCAACGCCACCCGGCGGCGTCGGTCAGGATCAGCGTCCACGAAGGCAAGGAAGTCACCGGGGCCGAGGTCCGGGTACGCGCCGTCCAGCAGCGCACTGGTCGAAGAAGCACGGGCAACGCCGATCGAGTTGTGCGCGGCGAGGACGGTGAGCGGGTGCATCGTCTCGAACACCGGACCTTGCTCGTGAACGGTCCAGTCCGTGTCGTCGGCCTCAGGAACCACCGCCTCCTGGCCGAGGATTCGTGTGCGCAAGGGTGTCCCAGGTGGGACCACGACGCCACCGCCATCGAAATGAACCAGCGTCCGGGCGTTGCAGCCACCGTGAACCCGATACCCCAGGAGCCGTGCGTGTCGTGCCACGCTGACTCGGCTGACGGCGGTGTCCAAGTACGCTTCCATCGCCACCGCGTCCTGGTGGTAGCTCAGCAGGTCCGCTGCGTATGCGAGCACCTCAACGAGCGCTACGCCGACGTCGGCTGCGTGTCGTTCCTGCCAATCTGGCAGCGTATGGCCGATTTGCTCAAGCATGAACATGCGAAAGCTTGCATAGTCCTTCGCCATGTAATCGACGTGCGGGCTACGTTCTGCGGTCACGACGCCACCTCAAGATCGAAAGCAGACGTCCGTCGTACCGACGTTGCCGTAATCACGTAGGTCACGAGGATGCGCAGCTTCGAACCGTCGACGGTTATCGTGACGTCGCCGATGCGGATCACGTCCGCGAGCCAGCGCAGCAACGCGGATTTCACGAACGCTTCGGTCGCCGTAAGCACATCCGCAGCGAGTGGCTCGAAGACAAAGCGAGTGAGACCGCAACCGAAGTCCGGCCGGTTGACCCGCTCGCCCGGCGAGGTGAAGAGCACCTGCTCGATGAGTTGCTCAACGTGGTCGTCGAATCGAGCCGTGACGACCCGCGCTCCCCCGTCGAACCGGAGTGGGAACTGGACGTTCATCGCTGACCTGGTGGGCTTCATGGCAGATGCGTAACGTCAGACAACGAGCGGCTGCTGGCCGTCGATCAGCAGGTCACCGTTGACCGCGACCGCACCGGTTATCGACATGGCCGGGGCAATCACGTTCACCGCCCCTTCCGCAAGAAGGTTCATCGCTAGCGCACTGACCATCACCGCGCAGGCGGGTGAACCAACCGACACCATCGCGTCTGATCCGAGCGACGCCCGTAGTCCACCGGAGACGCTGGCCTGACCGTCGGCGCTGAGCTTGGCCTCGCCGCCCGCGGTGAGGCTCAGGTCGAGGTTTGCCGACACGGTCGCAGTAGTCCCGCCCGACATCTTTACGCTGCCGTTCGAGGTCAGCTCGGACGACGTCGTGCCCGAAAGCGCGAGCGTTGTACCGGCGGTCACCTTCACGGATTGGGTTGTCTCGGAGATGATGCCGCCCTTCGCCATCGAGATGGTGTCGGGAGGGAACTCCAGCTTGATGCCGTCCTCGGACGACATCGTCAGCTTGGCCGGGTTCACCGTGGTCGTGATCCCCGTGCTGTCCATCACCATCGAAGCGGGCACCTTCACCGCGTTGCCACCGGTGTTCAGCGTGACGCCCCCCTTCTGCTCGGTGTCGTCGAAGATGAGCGTCGCCGTGTCGGTCCGGATGATCTTGCGCGCGGGAACGGCACCGTCCGGCAGTGTGTTCTTGCTCCAGAAGCACCCGACCCATACCGGATAGTTGAGGTCGCCACCCTCGAATTCGACCCACACGTCCGCACCAACCGGCGGCATGAAGTAGAACCCAACGTGAGGACCGGCGTAGGGCACACACGGCAACGCCCACGTCTCTTGCAGCTTCGGTACCTGGGTGACCGAAACGCGTAGACGCCCCATGTTTTCCGGATCGGCATTGTCCACGACGTGCCCCCGGTACTTGCCGAACAGCGGTGCGCTCACGGGCTGAACCTTCGGATAGCAGACCCCAGTCCTTCGCGCACAAGGGTGAAGTTCTGGGTGTACGAACCCGGTGCGAGGTGGTGCGTGACCTGTTGCACGTCGTAGGTTCCTCCGTAGCTGTTTCCCGGTCCAACGACGTTGACCGAACCAGGTGCTTGCAGGACGTGTCCATACCGCAACGAATCGACGCTGCCCGTCACGGTCACCGCGCCGTCGGTAGATCGGTCTGTAATCGCCTGTGCGTCTTCCAACGCGCGGACCGAATCAAAGGCAGCATTGGTGTAGAGGACGCTGGCAGCGAAGGGAGAGCCGGGATCGAGAGCAGGTCGCGTCGCAAACGCGCGCTCGCGTGTTCTGCCGTCGGTCGTGACCGGCACCGTTGAATCGTCGAAAGGATTCTGCGCGTTGCCGACGACGATTGTCGGGCGCGTCGGGGCGTAGGCGAACGACATCGCAGTCACGTTGGTCGCCATATCGAGATCGACGAGAAGCGCCGGTTGGCTAAGAGTTGCGCGTCGAGACGGACCCCAATACGCCGTGTTCCGGCGCGATGAGGGAGCAGGTCGAACCGAGAAGACGTACCCGTTCAGCTTTGCGAGGTACTGAATGAACGCCCGGTCGGTGGAACTCTGGATCATCGTGGAGCGAGCCGGGTCGGACGGCGGTGTCCGCGTCGGTGCCAGGATGACCGGGTCGAGGTCGATGGAGGACCAACGACCGAGGACCATGTCAATTATTTCAGCATCGGTCATCGCCGAATACGACGCATCGTGGTGCGCGCGGTCCATTGCGACGCTCACGTCCTCTCCCGTTACCGTGAACGTGCCGCCCCGACGCAGGTCGCCCGGCACGAGCTGGTGATGGGTCACGAATCCGTCGACGAGCGTGCTCGCCCGAGCGCCGATCGTCACGGTGACCTGAACGCGACTGAACGCATGCATGATCAGGTCGTTGACGATCTCGTAGTCGTCGAGGAGGGTCTTCGATCGCTCTGCGTTGAAGTTGATCCGGAACACACTCGGACCCGACGACATTGCGATGACCTCAACGGATTGCACGGCGCGAGCGACCGCCTCGGGCACTGGCCGCGGCGACATGCCACCCATAGCAAGGGTCATGGAGATCTGGCCGGACGTCATGAGCCCCGAGTCCCGAGCGGGGTCACAATCACCACGTGGCCGGGCAGCGCAAGCTGCTCGGGATCGATCACGTCGTTGGTGTCACACAGATGCCAGAACAGCGTTGGGTCGCCGAGCGCTCGAGCTGCAAGGAGATCCGGCCGGTCCCCGTGCACCGGCAGCACGACCGACTGGGTGCTGCTTTCCATACCCGCGACGTCGGGCAGGCGTGGGATCCGACGACGGAGCAGGTACTCGTAGGTCTCACCGTTTCGGTCGGTGTGTCGCGCAACTGCGTTGCCCGTATATCGACTATCAGGTGCGAACACACTTGCCTCCCAGGCCACGCTTGCTCGTGAGTTCTCGGTCACTCGCGGAGCCATGTTGGAATGTCATGACGAAAGATCCGCGGTGACGCTTGGTGCCAGTCCTGCCATCGATTCGAGCGACGCCTGGTAGTTGAGGAAGTCGTGGTACGCGGGGACGTCGGGGGCAACGTCCGAGTAGGTGAGCACTCGCATCGTGATGTCCACAGTGGCGCGTATGGGATTCAGGTTCTGGTCGAAGTCCTGCTCGGTCACCTCGAACCCGACGAGCCGAACCGGGAGCGTGCGCTTCGGACCCCAAACGAACCGGACCTGCGGGGCAGCGAGCGGCGCGATATCAATGGTGCCCCGAGCGAGCTGTGACTGACGTTGCGTGACCGAATCGCGTGTCGGATACGCGAGCAATTCGAGGGCGGCCAATTGCGGCCCGATGCCCAGTGTCGCTGCAGTCTTGTCCTTCTGCTCGATGCCATCAATGGCGTCGATCTGGACCTGCAAGGCGATCGTCTCGATCGGTGCCCCCGTGAAACGCACAAGCTCAGAGCGGTCGTTCGGCTCGCCGCCGATCATCTGTGGCTTCACCGAGCGCCTCAGCGTCGACGGGTTGTACTGGAACGGCACCTTCGTCGGCCGACCCGATGCCGGCGTCGACACGAGCGCTCCCTTCGCCAGCAACGGCCCACGCCCCTGTGGCACACCGTGCGGGGGCGGGCTCACTTGTTTCCCCTGGGTGCGACCTCTCGCTGTCCGGAATTTCGGAGAGCGGAATGACGAGTATCTGCTCCAATAATTCGCCCCCAGTCGTTGCCAAATCGACCGTGCCAGTCAGCATTCTCTGTGAAGGCGGCTGCTGCGATGCGCGCCTTCGTCGCTTGCCATGATGTGAACGGAAAACCTATGTTTGCCTTCCACTTCCCACCGACGTCACCTTCGCCAACGTTGGGGAAATGCCGAAAACCAGGCCATGCCATGACGCGCTCGATGGCACCGCTGGCGGCGTGGCCCACCGTTCCGGGAGCATGCGCGCCCAGATGGCTTCGCGCTGCATCTCGGGTTGCATCAACGCCCGGCGGCACAAGACTGACCTGACCGGACAGGGGCAAGAAGGCAATCGTCGTCTGCAAGAGCCGTTCACCCTCCGACTCCGTCGGGTCAATCGACCTCATCTCGTTGCCTCGTGACTCGCGATAGTGGTGGTACAGCGGCTTGTACACGGCCGGAAGGCGGTCCTCTTCCTCCGCCGACAGATGCGGCACCTGACCTGCGACTGTCGAGATCAGTTCCGGGAACACCGTTTTGTCATTCTTGGCCACGTTCAGCATTCTTTGCACAAGTGTCTGCTCGTCGGTGATCAGCTGACCGGACTCGTCGAGATTCCAGCCGTCGCGAAGATTCGCAGCACTAAAGGTGGGGCCCTTGGCACGTTTCCCATCTCGCTCCTTCGTCCGATTTTGTTGATCTTCGTACGCGACTTGACGTGCTCGCTCAATCAAGACGTCCTCCCGTTCCGATGAACGTTCCTCCGGACTCTTCTCGTCGCCTCCCCCTCCGTCGTCGTCGCTCTCGGAGTCGTTGTCATTGAAGAACGGCAACAGGCCAGGCATGCCGCCTCCACGTGCACCCCGTGCACGCGCCTGCTCCCGTCTGAGTTGCGCTTGTCGCAGATTCTCGATCTGCTGGCGGTCGTCCGCCAACGTTCGGTATACATCGCGGCCGACGACAGGGCGAGGTCCTCTTTCCCTAGCCACAGCCCCACCGACGTGGTGGCCGGCCGTCGACAAAGCCCGGCCTGTGTATCTCGGCACAGCGGAGAGAGCTCTGCCTGCCATCAGGGTCCCCGTTCGGTCAACGGGCCAGAGAAGGTGCGCTCGGATTTCGCGTACTCATCGCGCATGGCGTCGTACACCTGCGACATCGTGATGGCGCTGCCGACGTCGGCTGCGGCGAAGGCGGCGTTCATTGCGATGTTGCGAATCATGGCACCCGATACGTCGTGCTCCGCAAGTGCGTCGGCGTCGAGACAGTCCGTCGGCGCCTCGAGCGGGAAGGCCTTCTCCCACATGAGGCGACGCTGCTCGGCATCGGGGAACGGGAAGCGCACGATGAAGCGCAGCCGCCTCACGAACGCCTCGTCGAGCGCGTCACGGCGGTTGGTGGTGAGAATCGCAAGTCCCCGGTACGTCTCCATCCGGGTGAGCAGGTAGCTCACACCGATGTTCGCGTACCGGTCGTGGCTGTCGCGGACCTCGCTGCGCCGTCCGAAGAGAGCGTCCGCTTCGTCGAAGAGCAACACCGCACCGCTGCGCTCAGAAGCGTCGAAGACCCGCCGCAAGTTCTTCTCGGTCTCGCCGATGAACTTGTCCATCACTGTCGAGAGGTCGACCACGTAAAGGTCGAGTCCCAACTCCCCTGCAATGACCTCGGCGGCCATTGTCTTGCCGGTGCCGCTCGGCCCGGCGAACAACGCAGTCACCCCAAGTCCACGCGACAGACGCTCGGCGAAGCCCCAGTCGTCGTACACCGTGGTGCGGTGGCGGACCTGTCCGACGATGTCATGGAGCACGCCTGCCTGCGCGGTCGGCAACACGAGATCGTTCCACGAGGCTCTGCATTCCAGACGCTGCGCTATTCCAGAAATCCCCGTTCGGGCCTGGACCCGGCACGACTCCCACAGCGCACGTCCGAGTGCTGCGCCGCGGAAGCCATAGTCAGCATCATCGATCGGGCCGGTCGCGAGTTCGACTGCGTCGCACGCGGCGGCACTGATCGCTGACGGCCCGAGATCGAACTGCCCGACGACGTTGTCGATCGCCTGCTCGATCTCGCTCACGGTCACCCGGCCGTCCGCCCGTTCGACACCAACGCCGTCGGGGGCCAGGGCGTCGTCGAGAAACGTCCGCCAGAGACGACGCTGCTCGCCACGGGTCGGCAGCGAGACCGTCACGTTCAGCACGCGTCGCCGCATCGCGAACGACAGCCGATCGTCGGACGCAAACACGAGGGGCACCATCACGTCGTCGCCAAGACGCTCGATGGCCCGAACACGATCCCCATCCTTCGCCTCCAGGGAGTCGCACTCGATCATGAACACCGTGTCGGACAGCAGTAGCTCGCGCTCCATGTGCCGTGCGAACCGCTCAAGCGCTGCCGCCTCCATCGGCACTCGGGTGGCGTCGACAACGGCCAACGTGATGCCGAGACGGTCGGCCGCCGCAGCTGCACAGATGACGCGTTCGTCACGCGGGCCCCAGAGCCCGATCGCCCTCGCACCCGCTTCCGATTCGGGAGACCACGCTTCGGCGATTCGCACCGCTTGCGCGGCGAGTGACGGCACCAGCGCACGCGCATCCACGCTCGGCACATGCGCACCGAGCACGGGATCGAGGTAGTCATGGCCGGTGAGGTGATGCAGCACGCGCTCATCAAGACGCAACGGGGCAAGCGTGAGAGAGCGGGTGTCCGCGACGTCGATTAGGTGCCAGCCGCGGAGGGGCGCTGTCGGTGCCGTGGCGTCCCAATGCGGGTCGTCGAGATGCGCTAGAGCCAGGCTAAACGTGGGGCTGTAGTGCTCCGCCGAACCGTGCACCTCAGCGCAGAGAGAGGCGAGGTCACCGTCGAGTTCAGTCCCGGCACACAGCAGCACGATCTGGCGTTCGAACCGCGTGAGCCCGAGTGCCAGTGCAAGCGCGTCGAGGGCGGGCGGTGCCGACATCGAGTCAGCGAGCGCGACGATCTGAGCGACTGCGATTTCCCGCTGCCCGTCCAGTTCCGGACCTTCCGCCGCGTGGTGGCGCGCAGCGAGGTCTTCTCGCAGCAGGGTGACTGAGGCGGCGAGCCACTCGCGGTTCGCCCGCCGCCATTCAGCGTCAGCCACGGCCCCACCGTCGACGCTTGCGGTCCGACGTACCTGGAGTGGCGGCGTCACCCGGTCGATCAGGTTGCGGAATCGCAGTCGGACGAACCTCGGTTGGTGGCTTCGGACGAGGCTCGATCGGAAGCTCAGCGACGAGGAGCGTGGTGCTCGCCCGGTATTCCAGCGAGAGCCGATAGGGCACCTGGAAGAACACCGACCAAAGCTTCGAACGCTCTTCCGAACTCAGCGCAAGCGCCACCAGCCCAATCGGCTCCGCGAGATCGTCGGCGGACAGCGAAGTGACGCCGCTAGCTCGAACCGCAGCCTCAATCTGGTCACGTTTGAGGATTGGGGAAACCTCGAGCGCCAGCATCACCGAGCCCAGCAACAGCTCCGCTTCAACGGTGTTGCGCTCACCGGTGAACGAGATGACGTAGTCCAACTCGACGCCGATACTCGGTTCCTGGAGCAGCTTCCCTACATGGTCACGCGTGGGTAGCGACTCGTTGCGAGTCGCGGCGGTCGGCCGCACGCTGTACAGGTAGAGGTTCACAATCGGCCCACCTGCAGGACGCGCATCCTCGGGTGGCCCGATGCGGACCGTTGCGTTGGGGACGGCCGCAGCTGCGGTCGAGAGCACAAACTGCAGCGTCTGGGTGACCACGGCGATCCCCCGGTAGGTACTCATGACAGGTCGTGACCGCGGCGGTACGACTCAAGCGAAATGGGTGGCACCTGGCGTCCGAACCCGGCCACCGGCGGAGGTGGTGCCGGGGTTGCACCTGTTTCGACCGCCCTTGCCGCGGGAGGGAACGCTGTTGGGGATGGGACGCCCCTCGCACGACGAACTCGGTCGCCTCGTGGCGTCGTTGAACTTGGCTCGACAACGACGCTTGTCGAGGCCACCGTGCGACGCATCGGCGCTCTACGGTCGGCCGACTCGCCAGCCTCCGGGGACGCTGCTCGCTGCTGGCGCGTCGAGCGCGGCACATCAAGGGGATCCCAGTGATCGGGCCGGGTTTCGGCCTCGTCGTCGAAGCCCACGAACCCGTCGCGGCGCGTCTCGCGGTGACGGTGTGGGGGCAAGCGTTCGTACGGCGACGTGACACCAGGCCGAACGAATGAACCGAGCCCGAGAGCACGGGCGGCAAGCCGCTCCAGGAAGTCAGCGCTCACCGGCACCGACATCCATGACTGCGCGCTCGGTTGTTCTGCGGGCAACCAGATCCAGCGTTATGCGGCGTTCCTACCATGGCCTCTTCACCCGAGCAGGTCAATGTAGGCCGTCCGGCGTTTCGCGGACATGGCGAGGATCTCGGACTCGGGCCAGCCGTACGCGTCAGCCAACGAGTGGACGTCCCAGAGGATGCGGGCGGCAAGGAGGTCTAGCTCCGCCCACACGTACGCCGTGATGTCGAGTTCCGCCAACCAGTGGTGGCCGCAATCGAGGCAGGAGACGTCAAAGTTGATCTCACTCGTCGACGCGGCCGCCTCCAAGGTCGCACAAACCACGGCCTGCACCTCGTCGGGTACAGCGTCGTGCGGAGCATCGGCTACTACCGGCGTGCCGTCCCGTGTCTCAGTCACGCACCGATCAAGCAGGAGCGATCGGGCCTCTGCAATGTCGCTGCAACGTGCAGCGTCGCAGAGATCTCCAGCGTTCGGTAACCGACAGCGGACGCGCCAGCCGTTATGGGCAACGTCGAAAACTGCGTCGCCCGACTGATCGGGCCAATTCGATCTCGTTGGCCGCAGCAGGTCCGCCGCCTCGACTGCGAACGACAGATCGCTCGCGCACCGCGGGCAGCTGACGACCATTTCCATGGTCGGTCCGAGCATCGTCGAGCGGAGCTGAATCAGGCCACGATCGCGTTCACCGACCGTGAGATCGCGGGCATCGAGATCAGGCGCGGCTACGTGCAGCAGCGCGAGCGCACGGTCCGGAAGCGGTGCGTGGTCCCAGCCGTCCCAGAGGTCGAGGACCTCCGCGGCCGTTGGCGAACGCACGTGTTCAGGAACCGGCCGGGAGCGTGAAGCTCGGCTCCGGCAGCTCGGTCACGCTCATGTCGCGCTCCCATCCCTCGTTCTCGAGCGTCAACGACTGAATCGCCACGCCGTTGCCCAGCGCATCGAGCTCCGGGAGCGAGACGTATGCCGATGGCCAGCACCGGTAGACGTTGTAGGCCATGACCTTCTGTCCCGCGATGTTGTACAGCTCGATGCTGATGTCCTTGCGGAAATCAGCGAGCGAGACCTCTTGCCCGAGCTGCCCCGAGTTGGTGTAATCCCACACCTTGTTGGCCCATTGCTCAAACGCGAGGTCCCACGTGACGCCACGCTCCAGCGTGATCGCGCCGTAATCGCTCTGCCCCGGCGACTTCCGCATACTGTGCGGATCACCGCCTTCACGGTGGCTCACGACCTGGCTCTGGCGGGTGAGCGCACTGACTTTGCTCACTCCCGCCACGTAGACGCCATCCCATTTCACCCGAAACTTGAAGTTCTTGTACGGGTCCAGCCGAGTTGCATTGACAACAAATTGAGCCACGGTCTCTTCCTTCCGCTACTGGTTCGACATCTGGGAGATGGTGATCACAACGAATTCCGCAGGGTAGAGCGGAGCGAATCCGACCGAAACGTTTACCCGTCCAAGTGCTTGATCCGACGGCGTAGTCGTACTGGCATCGCATTGAACGAAGTACGAATCCTTGGCCGATGACCCCGCAAATGCCCCTTGCTTGTAGAGATTGTTCATGAACGAGCCGACCGAGAGCCGCAATGACGACCAGAGCACCTCGTCGTTCGGTTCGAACACGGCCCATGTGGTGCCCTGCAGGAGGCTCTGCTCAAGGTACAGCGCGAGTCGTCGGATGTTCACGTACTTCCACGCGCTTTCGAGCATGTCCGCTCCCTGCACGGTCCGTGCCCCCCAGGCCACAGTGCCGACCACGGGGAACATGCGGATCACGTTGATCCCGACTTCGTTGAGCACGCCGTTGTCCGGGTCGCCGATCTTCACGATCGGTTGGAGGACCCCCAGCATCGTGGCATTGTTCCCGGCGGGCGCCTTCCAGATCCCACGGGTGGCATCGGTCCGCGCGTAGATGCCCGCCATCGTGCCGGAGCTCTCGGTACGCATCGGTATCGAGTTTGCGGCCGGGTCGGGGATCTTCAGACGAGGAAAGTAGAGCGCTGCGTAGTTGGTCGTGTTCGACACCGCGCTGCTCCCGCCCGTCCCTTCGAACCACGCCTGCACGTCTCTGACCTGTCCCATCTCGTTGTCGTCGTCCCACTCGTCCGGGACGTCGACGATGAAGAACGCTCGTTGGCTCTCGCAGAAAGGTACTGCAGCGCTGTATGCCGTCGTCCATTGCGCCTCGGTGAATCCGGCCATCATCGGCAGGCACAGGATGTTGAAGACCGCCGGCGCGATGGACGCGAGGGTGAACATCCCGGTAGCCGGGGTGCCCGTGCCCGCGTCCGCCGGTGAACCGAGGAGATCCGGAGTAGCTGGTCCACCGTCATCGAGACCACCAGCCAGGGGCATGAACTTGGTACTCGCAGCGTCGCCCGCGTTCTTCGCTGACGCGATGGAGTCCTGGCTTGTCGGTACAGGAGCGGGAGTCGGCGGGCCGCTCGGAGTCGCGACCGATCCCGCAACAACGGTCACCAGAAGGGACTGGTTCGCCACCACCTCCGCGACATACGGGGGCAGATCAGGATCAAGGGTCACCCCTCGGAATACCTCGACGTTGACGACCGCCGAGGGCTGCGTTGGTGAGGGCGGCCGCACTTCTCGAACGACGAGGTCAAAGGCCAGGCCGTTGGCTTGGAGCGCCGCCTGCAGGGTGTTGCCCCAGAGGCCGGGGCCGCTGGCCTGCAACTTGAAGCTTCCGAGGTCCACCGTGGAGGGAAGAGCCTTGGCAGACGCCACGCGGACGACCCAGGCCGTGGACCCTCCGTTCAGAAAGAACTGGTAGATCCCGTAAGACGCCCGACTCTTCCGCCAAAGTCCTCCGAATACCGTGGCAAATTCGGCGAAACTGGTCACGCGGAGTGGCGTATTGACCGGCCCCCGCGTGAATACATCGACGAATGCCGTGTCGGACGTTGTCACGCCATTCATGACGTGACTCGTGCTGGACGCCTCCGTTACGTACACACCCGGATAAGAAACCGCAACCGGCATGGCCACTACCTTCCCCCCGCTGGACGGACCATTTCGGGATCAGTGCACCTCTGGTCAGCGGACGGTAGCACGCGAATCAATCGCGTGTGTAGGTAGTGTTCCCAGCAATCGGGTAGGGTCCCCGAAAGCTGGATGCGAGAGGCAGGCAATGGTCATCAAGGCACTACTTCAGGAGATCATGCCGGGCGCGACGGATGCTCACCTCACGGAATATCTCGGCGACCTGAACAGTGCGATGGCCGAATTCGAGATCACGACGACGCTGCGCGTGGCCGCGTTCCTTGCGCAATTGGCGGAGGAAAGCGGAGAGCTTCGGTATATGGAGGAGATCTGGGGTCCATCTGCTGCCCAGAAGCTCTACGACCCGCCGGGGCCTAAGGCAAAGGAACTCGGCAACACCGTCAAGGGCGACGGGCCCTTGTTCAGGGGCCGCGGTCCCTTGCAGATCACCGGTCGCGCGAACTACGGCCTCTACGGCCAACGTCTCGGTCTGAACCTGCTCACGAACCCGGAGCTTGCCGCAACATCGGCCGTCGGATTCAGGATTGCTGGATCCTTCTGGACCTGCCATGGCCTGAATACGTTGGCTGATGAAGAAAACTTTGTAGATATAACCAGGAGAATCAACGGCGGACTGAACGGATTAACCGACCGAGAGACCTACTACAGGCGCGCGTTGCACGTTCTGGGGTCGGGTGCAGCACCGTGACCCGATCGGATGCTCCTGTCGCTTCCGGACGAGCGACGGTGAAAGCGGCAAGCACAATAGGCACGTCGATGCTGTTCGCCGGCACGGACCAGGGTCTCTACGCGGCCCCGGATCTCGTGAGCGGATGGCACCCGTGCGGCCTCGTTGGTGCCGCGGTCACCGCCATCGCGTTGGCCCCTGCGGACCCGCTGACCCCGACGGACCCACGTGCCTTGTTGGTTGCGTCCTCGACCGGCGTCCACCACGTGTCTCCGCATGGCCAAACCTCGGAACTCGTCGTGCCTCACCCGGCTACGTCGCTTCTGGATTTTGACGAGCAATGGTTCGCTGGGACGTCGAGAGGAGTCTTTGCCGCCTCGACAAAGTTTGACCTGGCGGACTCGTGGCAACAGGTCGCGAACGGCCCCAAGACCGCAGTTACTGCGCTGTCCCACGATTCCTCAACCATCTACGCCGCGACGGCCGACGGTGTCTGGACCGGCCATGGCGACGGTCGCTGGACGGCACCCGATGCCGGGTCGGACGCGCTGCCCACGATCATCGACCGCGGCGCAGCGACCGCCAACTCACTGCTCGCCGGGGTGAGTGCGGTCGCTCACACCGGCAGACCCGTCGCGGTGAGTTCCGCAGTCGGGTACGCCAACCAGAACTGGCCGAGATGGGACATCACCGGAGGATCCAACGAGCCGTACGTCTGGCTTGCGACGGGTGCCAGCACGGTGAAAGCCGGTGACGTTGTGGCGCTGTCCCCGTCCGCGTCGTCGGAAGTCGTGCAGCGCTACGTCGTGAACTCGGTCGACACCGAGAGCCGGACGGACTACGGCTCGACGGGGCGAGTGACCCGGCTAACACTGAGCGCCGACGTATCAACGCAAAACACGACCGCAACGCTGGACGAGTTGCACGACCGCACGCCGAGCCAGGCACTCGCCGACGAACTGAACGCGACGTTCTCGCTTGCCACGACGACTGTCCACCTCGTGACCGATCTCAACGGTGTTTCGGCCGGACGTTCCTCGCCGACCCACGCAACGACACCGTCTCCGACGTTGCCCGCGGCGCCGCGAACGACGACCGGCCGGGCCGTCGTTGCGCAGTACGGGCGGGTATCGCCGACCACATCACCGACCACTTCGCCGACCACGCGGACTCCCTCCGGCAACACATCACCGGCACCGACGAAACGCTCGCTGTCGCTCGTCGGGGGTCGTCGAGTTCGCGTCGAGGACGGACCACTGCCCCCCGTCGGCGGACTCGTCGCCATCACCGGCACCCGTTGCGCAGTTGCGCTGGGACACGTCGGCGGGTGCGTTGCGCTCGAACCTCTCGCACGGCCGAGACCGGCGATGGCAGCGGAACCCGCATTCGCAGGCTGGGGCATACGGGCGCTCGCCGTGTGGGGTGATCAACTCGTGGCCGCGACCATCGAAGGCCCGGTGCTCATCACGAACCTTGCCGACGTTTCGACGCAGTCGACAAACACTCGATGCCTTTACCCAGACGCCGTAACTGCGCTCTCGACGGTCGACGGGTCACTCGTGGCGGGAACGTCGGACGGCGACGTTCTCGTGTGGGCGAACGACGAGTCGACGCCGAAGCGGCTTACGCCGAATCGCTTCGGTACCAAGGTGTCCGCGATCGTGCCGCTGGGTCGCGAGCATCGTCCGCAGAGCGTCGACACAGACGACCCGCACTCGTTCGCTCCGCTGCTTCTCGGCACGTCCCACGGAATCTCCGTCGTTCGCGGTGCGGGAACTGATCGGGCCGCCGACTTCGCCGCAGACGGGCTCACCACGGCGGTCCGCTGTTTTCATGCGATGGAGGACGGCTCGATTCTTGCGGGAACCGCCACGGGGGTGTGGCAGCGGACGGCGGAGGGAACCTGGACTCCCTACGGCCTCGTCGGGATCGACGTCGTAGGCATTGCGATGGCACAATCCACCGTCTACGCAGCGACGGCCTCGCACGGCGTTTTCGCGCTGTCGGCAACACCAGCCACAACAACGTCGGCATCGCCAGCAAGCAACACCTGGGAGATCTCGTTCGCCCCGTGCGCGGCGACCACCCTGACCGGTGTCGCGGTTCGTCCGGATGGGACCGTCGTGCTAGCGACCCTCGATCATGGCCTATTCGAACTGTCCCCAGCCGGTACCTGGCACCCGCGGCCGATCGGCCTCTTCAACAGCGTCCGCTGCCTACTGGTCCACGACGAACTCTGCCTCGTAGGTGCCGACCGAATCGTCGTGGCGACCGACAGCGGCGGACACCGAGTTCCGATCGCGCCGATGCCACTCGGCGGAGCGCCGATCACCGACGAGCAGGACCTCGCGGAACTCGTTGCAGACCTCGAGGCGGGAGTTCTTCCGGCGACGCTTCTCGCAATGTTTGCGCGTTCAGGCGTGGCCGTTGCCGCCCACGCGGGCGTCGACACGCTGCTCACGGGAAGGCGCTGGACTATCGACGAGGCCTCTCGCCCACTGGTGTTGACCCGACTGGCCGGTTCATTATCGATTGAAGGTCTGCCGAGCCCGATGACCATCGTCCGTACGCCGGTTAGGGCCGGCGGTTCGCTCGCCACGTGGTCTGTCGAACTCGGCACCCGCACGGTTTCTTTCGACGCAGACGTCGGACTCGGCGTGGTTCCGCCGCTGAAAGGCACCCTCGCTACCGCAGAGGTGCGCAGGATCGCGCAAGTCGTCGCGACACCCGGCGATGCTTCGCTCGAATTCGACCGACCCCTCGACGGCCTCTACGACGGTGCCACGGTGTCGCTGAACGCCAATGTCATCGAAGCGACCCAGGGCGAGACGCTCGCCGTCGACCTGTTAGGCAGCGGCAACGCGGCCGCGTTCCAGCGCTTCTCACTCACGAAGGGACCGTTGACGCGCGTCGTCTCCGACGATCCCTCGGGATCCGCGTCGTCGCTCGAGGTCTGGATCGGGCAGCGGCGACCGGCCACATGGCGCAGCGGCCACTCGGAGGTCCACGCACCGGGGGCAACGCAGTGGCGCGAGGTCGCCTCGCTGCTCGACGCCGGTCCGAGCGACCACGTCTATGCACAGCTCGTTGCCGACGATGGGCGAGTGTCGGTGGTGTTCGGTGACGGTCGAAACGGGGCGCGTGCACCGAGCGGAACGGACAACGTGACCGCCACGTATCGGACGGGCAGCGGAGGCTCGGCGCTCCCTCCCGGATCGCTCACCGTCCTGAGAAGCTCACCCATCGGCATCCGCAGCGTCACGAATCCGATCTCCACCGTCGCAGGGTTAGCCGGCGAGGCACCCGAACAGCTACGGGCGAGCATCCCGGCTCGCGTCGCGTCAACGAATCGGATCGTGTCGTTCATGGACTACGCGTCCTTTGCCTCGGGTTTCGACGGTGTCGGCCGATGCGACGTCGTCGACCTCCGAGACCCTGCTGGCCGCCTGGTCCACGTGACCGTCGGTGACGCTGCGGGGAACCCATTCCCGGCGAAAAACCCGCTCCTCGACGAACTCCACCGCGCCATCGTCGGATCCCAACTGACGGCCACCCGCGTGACGGTGTCCACGCACACCGAGGTCGGGTTCGCGATCGCGGCATCGGTAGAACTGGTGCCAGGGGCACCCGCCTCCGTTCGCGGGCACGTGCGCGACGTCTTGCACCGTCGCTTCGCCGCGGCCGCGAGCAAGTTTGGCCAGACGGTGACCCCACAGCAGGTCGAGTCGCTCATCGGCAGCGTGCCAGGTGTCCTCCATGTGACAGTCACGGGTCTCCACCTCGTCGGCGAAGTCGCCCCAACGATCGGTACCCTGCTCGCACCGCGGGCACATTGGGACCGGGCCACGGGTACCGTCCGGCCCGCGGTGCTCCTCGCCCTTCGGCACCTCGCGCTCTCCCCGACCGAGGCGAACAGGTGAGCTCGACCGGAGGTCTGCTCGGGCTTCTTCCGGCGCTGTATCGCGAGCGCGACAAGCACGGCCACGACCTCGCAGAGTTTGTCGGCGTGCTCCAGGCTGAGCTTGATCGGGCCGCGCGAGACATCGACGCTCTCTACGACGACGCCTTCATCGAGACCTGCGACCAGTCCGTCGTGCCATTCATCGGGGCGCTGGTCGGCATTGCGGACGCAGGCGACGGACGGTCTCCGAGTCGCGCCGTCGTTGGGAACGCAATGCTGCGTCGTCGACAGAAGGGTTCGCTCGAAGCGCTGATCTTGGCTGTCAACGACAGCAGCGGCTGGCAGGTGCGAGCGAGCGAAGGCGAGTCCGTCGATGGCAACCACGAGCGAACGGTCGGGCTGGAGGTTTGGACCCGCGCGTGGTATCCCCTCAACTCGGTGGAGTTCAACCCCGTCGTTCCCGGCGGCTACCACCTCCATCCGTTCGCCATAGACGCGCCCGTGCGACTCGGGATCGGCATCAGCCCCGTTGAGACGGTGCCGCTCATATGCCTGCTCGGCTCGGACGAAGGACTGCGGCCCCCAACGGCTTCGGAGCCCGAGTCGGCGCGCGTTGTCCTGAACGGCAGCATCCTTCTGCGCGGACAGATCGCGGCGCGTGATTTGTCGGGCTGGGAGCGGCCCGAGCGGGACGGTCCGGTGGTTGCCTTCGTCGATCTTGATCGCGGACGCCTCACGGTGGCACCGGGCCGACGGGACCGACATAACCGACGCATCTTCGTTGACTTCTGGTATCCGTTCGGCTCTGATATCGGCGGCGGACCGTATCCACGTCCGGTGACCGACGCGCCACGAGGGACGACGGTTCATCGGATCGATCGTGCCGGCCACCGGCTCCTGTCACTCGCCGGGGCGTTCGAGCTTCTCCGCATGTGTACGGAGATCGTGGTGGAGGACAACGGGCTGTACAACGTCGACGCGCTGATCGTGGTTGTACCGGCCTCGGGGTGGGTGCGGGTTCGGGCCGCGCCCGGTTGTCGTCCCACTTTGGTCGGCGATCTTGTCATTGCCGTCGGCGCGTTCTCGACCCGCGGTGCGACCGTCGAGCTCGACGGGCTCGTGATTTGCGGCGGCGTCTTCGCGGATTCGGGCATCCATTTGACGCTGCGGGACTGCACCGTCCGCGCTCCAACCGACGTGCCGTTGTGCGTCGTGGCCGACCGTCTTGTTGTTGAGCGTTCTCTCGTGGGCCAGGTCTGCGCCTCGGTAGCGTCCATCACGGATTCGATTGTCGACGGCGCGAGTTCCGTTGGCGAATTGCGCACCGACGGATCGACGTTTCTCGGGATGCTCGCCACCAGCGTCCTCAATGCGCGTTCATCTGTGTTCGCCGACCCGGTGTCGATTGCCGACGTCGGTTCGGGCCGGGCGTCGTTGTGCTGGATCGCTGCCGAGTCGGATGTCCCGGATCGTTGCGACGGACGGATCGTCGACGACTGCGGCAATCCCCAACCGGCACTTCTCTCTCGCCAATTCGGTGATCCGAACTACGGGCTCGTCACGTGGAGCGCGCCGGTTGCTGCGCGCACCGCCGGACACCACGGTGGCGAGGTGGGTGCCCACTCCGGTACGGACCGCTTCCGCCGCCTCCGAGCGCTGATGGCCACCGCTGCGGAATTCGTGCCGTTCGGATACTCCGTTGAAGTTCGGATCGTCGCGTGAATCCGCCAACTCGCCCATGCCCACCTCGACTTCCCCAGCGCACCGAAATCCCACCACCGAAAGGCCCTGACCATGGCTACACCAACGATCCACACAAAGCCGTCACCGAAGCCGATCCTTACGAGCGGCCCCTACCTCATCGTGAGCACTGACGCAGAGGCAGCAGGTATCGGACGCCTCGCGTTCAGTGCCAGCGGACTGCCACCGTCGGGAAACGTCACACTGCAAACATCAGTCGGGGATCCTCTCCTCAACCCGACGCTGCTCTGGTTCCCTGTGGCCGTGTCCGCCACCGTATTCCAGATCATCAGTTACGTGACCGTGGGGAACATCAAACCACTGGCCCTTACCGGAGGAACAGCGGCGAACGCGACAATCACGGTTGCCGCACTTGACCCCGGCAATCCCTGCCAGCTCTGGGACCTTGTTGATCCGCCAAACGAAACAACCGAGCCGACCCTAAGCGGATTCGTGCTGAAGAACTGCGGCGCGAACGGGGCCGCGATCAGACGATCAACGTTCTACCCAGTCCCCGGTACAACACTCCAACTCGCCGTCGCCGACACGCACACTTCACCGTTCTACTACCAGTTCGTGAAGGCGAGTGTTGCGCCCGCAGACTTGCCAGTGTCTACGCACAAGCCACCTACGACGCATGAGCCCGTCGTCCAACAGACGCAGAGCAGTCCGACCGCCCCATAGCCTCTCGGCTTGTCGATAGACCCGGTTCCCACGCCCGGGACCAGCCCGGAACCATCACCGCACCGGCACCGGGGATATTGACTGTCTCGAACCATCTTCAGAGCTTCGCGATCGGTCGACGGCGCGCGTTCTTGCGTTGGTTCAGGTGCAGGTTCACCTTTCGGAAATCCAACCGAGACTGCGGGTCAGGCATCGGCTGATTCGGTATCCCGTATTTCTTCCACCGCTCGCGGAGATACGACTTCCATACGTCACTCTTTGAATTCAACCAGGGGGCCTCAGCGGTGTTACCGCTCTCGAAGAACGACAGCGATTCATCGCTCACATCGTGCCGAAAGGCCTTACGGAGTTCGGCGTTCGTGATCGACCGAAGCTGGTTCCCGTCGGAATCGCTTCGACCGGTAACGGGCAGCGTCCGGACCGGCAGTTTTTCATCTGCTGCGGCGTTCGTGTCCATACCAGACATTTCAAACAGGATTTGGCGTCCAGGTTTTTGGCCGAACTCGATGCCGTACTTCGAGCTGCGCATGGTCTGTATCCGAAAGGCCAGATCCCGCCCATTGTCCTGTTCAGCCGGTATTGGGACGCCATTCTCTTTGAGTTTTCCCTCCTTTGCTCGCAAGGACAAAAAGCTTTGTTGGTTTCGAAGTTGTCCGACGGTGCGGTCTGGCGAGTAATCCGGGTGAGCGAAAAGCCCAGCCGCGAACTCCGCGCTCAGCTCATCGGCGTTGCCCATCGAAGCTGAGCTCCCAGGAGGCACGCTCACCGCACGTTCGGCGACTGCCCGTTGCCGGAACGTTTCACGCATCCCCGCCGTAGGCATTCTCGCCGACACATCCCGTCGGTCGAAGTCGCGGAAGATTCCTGAAACCTTCGCGCCCCTCGATGGATATTCCCGCCAGGTGTCGTTCGCGAGCGAGTCGACAGAAGCGATGCCCTTCGTGTCGAGGCCATCGACAGTTTTTGCAAACGGGTGCAGCGACTTTTTCTTGAGTATCGGCGTCCAATGTTTACGTAATTGGGATCGGCCCCCAACGACGCTGTGAGGCTTCTCGAGTCCGTACACCATCGAGACGCGCGTTCGGTCCTTCTCAAGGGCTTGTTGCAGGTCATGGCTCGGGCGAACCCATCCGGGGCCTCCGACCACGGGGACGGTCGCCGAAGAAGCCGAGTGCGTCGAGCTGCTTCGCAGCGCGCTCAGAGCAGTGGCGCGCGCACTCATAGGGGGCCTGAAGGGGTCATGTGTCGGAAACCCGCTGATTCGGACGCATCATCAGTGTGCCTACGATTCCGACCGCGGCAACAACTGCACCCGTGATCCATACCTCGGTGAAGGCCCGCGAGCTGCGACGCTCACCGAGGATCACGAACATCGTCTGGATGCCGGTCAACGTGCCGAGGTTCATGATCATGCTGCTCATTCCGTTCGCGATGCCGAGGTCTGCACGGTCGACTGCCGCTGAGATCGCCGTGGAGTAGCCCGGCACGGCGAGGCCGATCGCGAAACCCGAAAGCACGAGACCCACCACGGCAAACGCAAGGGTGTGTGTTGCCGACGCGAGCGCAAAGGCAACCATGGATGCCACAACACCGAGCGTGCCGACTGCGACCAGGAACCGCACTCCGACGCTGCGCTCGAGTCGGCCGCCGAGAGGCGCGCCAACGGCGTAGAAGGCGGGCCGCAACAGCAACAGCCAGCTGCTCGCGCCAACGCCCATGCCGAATACGTTGCGAAGCATGAGCGGCGTCAGCACCATCCCGCCCATGTAGGCGAACTGCGTGGTCGGCTGTGCGATGAGCGGACCGGTGAAGTTGCGACGCGAGAAGTAGTCGAGTCGCAGGAGCGGTTGCGCCGTGTGCCGCTCAACCCAAATGAACGCCACCAAAAGGACCAGAGCGCCCACGAATAGGAGCAGGCACCAGCGGTCGGTGAAGCTCGAATGCTTCGCCCGTTCAAGTGCGAGCAGGAACGCCATCACGGCGAGGCCGAGTGTCGCGGCACCCCACCAATCGACCGTGAGGTCCTTACGGCGCTCACCCACGTCGTAGACGTCGCGGACGCCGAGTACGAATCCGATCAGAGCCACAGGTGCGAGGAAGAAGAAGACGCTGCGCCAACCGAACCGCTCGGTCATCCATGCCCCGAGGATCAACGCGAATACCGGCACCCCAGCCACGGTGCCCTGAAACCAGCCGAGCGCCTGCGCGCGACGCTCCGGCGGGTACGCGTTGATGACCATTGCCATCGAGTTCGGCATGGCACAGGCAATGCCGAAGCCAGTCAGTGCACGCAGACCGATGAACGTCGCCGCGCTCGGTGCCACAGCGCAGAGCGTCATTGCGACGGCGAGAACCGCTGTGCCGAGCAAGAAGACCGGACGCCGCCCACGCACGTCGCCGATACGACTCATGACCGGTGTGAACACGGCCATCGTCAGGAACAGGCCGGTGACCGCCCAGCTCAATGTGCCTGTCGACGAGTTCAGGTCCTCGGCTATATCGGACAGCACGGCAGACACAATGGTCATGGCGGACGTGAAGGCGATCACACCGCAGATCGCCGAAATCAGCAGACGCCTCGGATTGACCATGGGCGCAACCGTCGGCTGGATCACGTCCCGGACCCTCATGGCGACGCTCACCCCGACGACGCTCCCACAGGAGTTGCCTGACTAGCCCCAACCTGCCCCGGAATGCTCACCCGGTTGCGGGTACGTAGGCGACGGCGACACCCTCGGCGAGGAGCGCTTCGATCGAGCCGGAGGACACGCCCAATTCGCTCAAGATCTCGACGGTGTGCTGCCCGAGCGCAGGCGGCGCGAGCTCGTGCTTCAGCGTCATATCGCCGAAGTACCAGAGCGCACCGGGCTGCTCGAACCTGCCCCACTCGACGTGTTCGTAACTCGCCACTAGACCCGCCGCTTGATTGTCGGCATCGTCGAAGAACGCGCTCTTCTGCGCGAGTTTGAGCGGGCCGCACGCGACAGCGGCAGTCGTAAGTGCACATAGCACATCGTCAGAAGTTCTGGACGCGAGCGCGTCAACGAGGCTCGTCGCGTCGGTCGCACCGAGCGACGTCAACAGCGTTGAAACGTCCGCCGCTGAGTCGGCCGCAATGGCTACCCAACCATCGCTTGTCGCCGCAATGCGCCGACCGATCGACACGGACTGCTGCTCGCGATCGAGCACGGCGCAGGGGGCGAACGTGCCGTCGGCGCGCACGAACGTCTCGCTGTTCGTCATCGTGCCGGGGCCGAGGAGCGACCCACGTACTTCCGTCACGCGACCGGTGTTGGCCTTGAGATAGCAGGCGAGCAATGTCGAGAGCACCGACGAGATCGCGCAGACGTGGTCCATGAAGCCGAACCGCAACCACATCGGGATGTTGCCCTCACCCGCACCGTGCACCTCCCAACCGCACATCGACTGGAACATCTGGTCGTAGCCGGGCCAGTCCTTGCGCGCACCCTCGGGCCCGTAGCTCGACGTGTGACACACCACCGCGTTGGGATTCGCGGCCTGAATCGCTGCGGGGTCAAGGCCGAGACGACGGGCCGCCGGGAGACGAAGGTTGTGGTGGACGATGTCGGCCCAGTTGAGGGCTGCTTCCAGAACCGGCGCAGAGGCCGGCGACTTCAGATCGAGCGCGAGGCTTCGCTTACCGCGCTGACAACCGGAGAATGCCCAGTCGCCGACGCGCATCGGATCACCGGTCGCCATCTCAAGCTTGATGACCTCGGCCCCGAGATCCCCGAGCACCTGCGGTCCATAGGGACCGGCGAGGAAATTGCCGAGGTCCAGAACCCGCAGGCCTTCGAGCGGACGCTGCTTCGGCGCTGTTGGTAAGGGGTTCGCCGCGTCGCGGGCAGTCGCGTCTGACACCCCGGTCCACTCCAGCAGGACCACATTCGTATGCGCGCCTACTAATGGCGCTGGGCTCACAACCCGCGCCGTCGGCGTGATCGTGAGTGGAACCCCGGCGGTGGTGATTCGTCCGTGCTGTGGATCGTGGATCTCGATCGCGTAGTTGTTTGTCTGCGCCTGGGCGTCGAGCAGCACCTCACCGAACTCGGCACACGGTTGAGCCGGAACGTCGTGCGACCACAGCTCGTCGAGCCATCGCTCACGGGCATGCATCTTGAACGCCACCTGATTCGCACCGAGGTTGGGGAACGCTCGCATCATCATGGCAGCGGCCCCGCCGATAGCGGCATTGGCCTCGGCAATCCGCTCGGGTCCCAGCTCGGCGAGACACGTCTGCATCAGCGGTGTGCTGTCGGGACCAGGAGGCATGACGTGCAGCCACTTGCCGTCGCCGCATTCGAACATGGTCCACTGCGAGCCACGGCCCTCCTTGGCCATTCCCAGCCGCTGGCCGTCGGATACGTTTTCGCCCCGCGACCAGTGCATGCCCATCGGCACGAGGACGCCCTGCACGAGGCTCGTGTGAGCCGGTCCCGCAACACCCGACGACTGTCGGTTCAGCAGTCGAGCGACGATTCCGATCGCAGCGAGATACGACGAGACCCAGCTACCGATCGGCGCACGGACGTACACCGGACCCTCACGGTCGATCGGCATCTGCTCGTCGCAGATCCCCAGCTCGGCCATGGCCAACAGCTCGTCGTACGGCCGGTCCGCCTTCGCATGGTTCACGGGCCACGCGAGCACCGACGACGCGATGAGGTGCGGATGGCACTGCGCGAGTGCAGCGTCATCGAGGCCGAGTTCCTTCGCACGTTTCGGCCCGTAGTTGTGGATGACGGCGTCGGCGGCGGCGAGCAGCGCATCGATCCGGGTCCGGCCTTCCTCGGTCTCGATGTCAGCGACGACGCTGCGCTTGCTGCGATTCCAGGTGACGAACCCGCTCAGTGCGCGATCCGGAGAGCCGGTCGGTGGCTCGATCTTGATCACGTCGGCACCGGCTTCCGCGAGCAGCAATGCAGCGACCGGTCCTGCGATGCCATTGGCGAGATCGACCACTCGTACCCCGGCGAGGATGCCCGGCTCGACGGCAGTGTCAGTGCTCATAGGAAAGGGCTCGGGTTGCTGCGGTGAGGATGCACCCCACCAGTGGACTACCAACTTGACGGTTCTATCAAGTCGACCGGTCTTCGTGAGCCCCGCCGAAACTGTCATACCCCCCGTTCATGATGGACCTCCACCCAACTTCAGGAGGATCACATGTCCGTTTGTACGTTTTGCAGCAACGAGATGACCACAGGCGCACCCTGCGTACCGATGCCGATCGCTACCCGTTCGGGATTCGTCGAGCAGGTCCGTCACGGCCGTGCACGTGGATCAGGATGGGGCGGACGAGGAAACCCCTGCGGTGACTGCGGCGTCGAGCCAGGAGGTTTTCACCATCGTGGCTGCGACCTTGAACGGTGTCCGGTGTGTTCGCGCCAGCTGCTCGGTTGCGGCTGCGACCTCTCGTGCGACGATGATACCGACGAGGACGATTCCGACGAGGACGATTCCGACGACGACCTCGACGCGGAGCTCACGGATCTCACGGATCTCACGGATCTCACCGACGATGACGATCGCGACATCGACGACGTGACCGACATCAAGGACGACCGAGACGTCGACGCCATCATGGACACCAACGACCTCGGCGAGTACTTCGATGGGTACCGCTCCATCGAGAAATGCGACTGCCAGGAATGCCTCGACGCCAGATACGGCTATGACCCGTCCGGCAGCGACACCGAAGCCCTGCTCCCCGAGAGGACCGTCTTCGCGATACTCACAGCGGTGGCGACCTGTATCGATGAACCGCTCACGTCGCGCAGACTCACTCGACTGCTCGGCTCGTTGTGGGGCGACGGCGAAGTTGTGCTCAGCGTCCGACGACAGCCTCCACCAGAACCGCAACGGGCGTACCCGCCGTACCGCGCCTGGGACCCACTCGAGATGTGGCGCACCAAGGCCGCCGTGCTGGAGCGCCTGGCAGGTGGCGTCCACAAGATTGCCGAGTTGGACCTCGACACGCCGCTCCCCGACGAAGCGTTCGACGAGACAGGAGTGCCCGCCGACCTGGTTCTCGACGTTGCCGGAGTGCTCGGCATGGTCGATCGTTGCTGCGACGAAATGTTCGACGTTGAGCATCGCACCGCATGTCGACGTCTGCTCAGCGCAATCGTTACGCGAGACGCCACGCCGTTTCGTCGCTTCACCGACCCGCGCAAGATCGCAGCTGCGTTGTGCTGGATTGTCGGAAAGGCAAACGCCACGTTGTCGCCCCGCGACGGCATTTTGGTGCGTGATCTGATGGCCCACTTCGGGCTGCCCGACGGCACCGTCGCATCGACCGGCGACCAATTGCTCGTTGCCGGCGGTTTCGACCGGGGGAAATATCGCGACTTCCCGCTCGGGTCTCGCTACCTGACCGTGAATCGTCGACGCCAAATCCAAATCGAGCATCCGGAATGTCGTGCGCGCCTTGACCAAAAGGCCATGGCTTGACCTCCTGATAGAGCTGTAGCGTCCTCCGAACGAGAAGTCGGGACAGAAAGGTGGTCGCGGTGCTGACGGAAAGAGAGGCCTAGCTGCGTCAATAACTAATTCGTCGAATGTGCGTATCAACATGTGTTGACGTCTGTCAACATGTGTTGATAGACGTCAAGGTCAGGCTGGTAGGCCGATCAGTGTCCAGTCGCAGCCACCAATCGCAAGCAGTATCCGGGTCCGGTAGTTCCGAAAGTTCGTGAACCCTGCGCCGATACGTTTGATTTTCTTGATGATCGAGTTCAAGCTTTCGGTTGGCCCGTTCGACGCACCGGTCGTATGCCACGCAAGGATCGGGCCACGCCACTGTTTCAGGACCCGTCCGAGTCCACGAACCTCTGCCACGGTCGATGACCGGCACTCGTCAATGAGACCGTCAACCCATACTGCGGCTGCATCCGGGTCACCGAACCAGCAGTACATGTCACGGGTCCATTCCTTCGCGCACCACGCCTGGTACACCTGTTCGTCAACGTCACCGAAACCGAGATACGCGTCGAGACGCCGACGGCCTGGGCTGCCTTCCGGAAGGTTCTCGACACCGAGAAGAAGCAGTTTTCGTGCCCCGACGTGGTGGGTGGGGATGGGGTGGGCGTGGTTGTTCGGGTTGTCGTTTTTCGTGGTGGGGGGCAGTGTGAACACAGAAATGGATTCGCACTCACCATTCGCATGCCTACTAGTCGGACAACCAACGCTACGACGACGCATCAAACTCGGCACATTCGCAGCCCTCGATCAACGCATCGCACTCCGATACGCCATGCCCCAATGACCCCCACTGAAACATCCAGCTACATCGGCCACCACCTCCAACTCGCCGGTCGCTCCGACACCCTGTTCACCGACGACGCCACCGCGCTCATCCACCAAGTCTCACGAGGCCTCCCCCGAGCCATCAACAACCTCGCCCTCCAAGCCCTCGTCGCCGCCTACGCCACCAAAAAAGCCATCATCGACGAACCATCAACACGAACCGCCATCACCGAAATCACCGCCGAATAGACACCACAACACCACAACCATGAACCCGCCACACCCCAAAACCATCCCCACTCAACACGACGTCAAAAGTCAGCGATTGCGAAGTGCAAATCGGCTTCTGGATCAAAGCGGCTGCTCGCGGCCAGGGCGTCATGACGGAAGCCGCAATCGCGGCGAGCCGGTTCGCGTTCGCGCATCTCGGAGCGACGCGCATGGTGGCCGGAACTGGTTCGGACAATCTCGCCTGCCGTCGAGTGCTCGAGAAGGTTGGGCTCACCACCTATTCGGAGATCGTCACGACGCTTCCGAACGGCGAAGCTCGCCCGGCCGTATGGATGATGCTCGAACATGTTCACCCGAGCCCACGACCCTGCACGCTAATGAAGCCGGGCGAAGCGGTTGCTGGTCGCGGGAAGACGCCTACTCGGGAGCGGCCGCGATCTGACGCTCGAACCGACGGTCCGGCACGAACCAAATAGCCAGCACCGCAATGAACCCGGCGAGCGCGACCCACCGGTTGACGAACGCCAACGGAATCGAGACGAGGTAGATCGCAAGTGACACCTTGCCCTTATTGTCGGAGCCCAACGCTCGGGCAAAGGCGGTATCACCGCGGTGCAGGCGCAGCAGCGTCCTCGCGAGGATCGTGTAAGCCACGGCGCACATGAGCAGGTCCACGCCGTACACCGCGACCGTCGCGCCAGCGAAGTGGTTTTCTCCCATCCACGCCGTCGCGAACGGCATCAGCGAGAGCCAGAACAGCAGGTGGACGTTGGCCCACAACACCCTGCCGTCCACCTGCTTGACCGCCTGCACCATGTGATGGTGGTTGTTCCAGTAGATGGCAACGTTGGCGAAGCTCAGCACATACGAGAAGAAGATCGATCCGAGCGGACGTAGCGCGTCGAGGTCACCCCCCTCGGGCACCTTCAGCTCCAACACCATGATCGTGATGATGATGGCGAGCACGCCATCGGAGAATGCTTCCAATCGTCCTTTGCCCATGGCCCATCCTTGCGCGGCCGGCACCACCATCGAGTGCTGCTCGCGCAGGCGAGTGCTGTTCGCGCGCTATGCGTGGGCCGCGCTCAGCTGCGCGGACAGCACTCGACCAACCCCAACGGATCGGTAGCAGCCGCGCGGATGTCCGATTGTTACGAGGGCTGCTTTGCCGGACGCCTGGCCGCGGACTTGGCAGCCTTCGGGACTTCGACCCCGGGCAGCGTCGACGCGGACGCTGCCTTCGACGCACCGCCGCGCACACGCGCGGGCGACTGCTCCCCCGGCGCGTATCCGGCCAGCAGCGGCTTCAAGAACTTGCCGGTGTAGCTGGTCGGGTGCGCGGCGACGTGTTCGGGCGTGCCCTCGCACACCACAAGCCCTCCGCCACTGCCACCCTCCGGGCCGAGGTCGATGACCCAGTCGGCCGTTTTCACGACGTCAAGGTTGTGCTCGATCACCAGCACCGTGTTGCCCTGATCCACCAACCGCGACAACACATTCAGCAGTCGACGAATGTCCTCGAAGTGCAGGCCGGTGGTCGGCTCGTCGAGGACGTAGACCGTCTTGCCGGTCGACCGCTTGGACAGTTCTGCGCTGAGCTTCACGCGTTGCGCCTCGCCGCCGGACAGCGTCGTGGCCGGCTGTCCGAGGCGGATATATCCGAGGCCGACATCGCACAGCGTCTGCATGTGCCGACTGATGTTGGGTTGGTTCTCGAAGAACGACACCGCCTCCTCGCACGGCATGTCGAGCACCTCGGCGATGTTCTTGCCCTTGAAGCTGACATCGAGCGTGTCCCGGTTGTACCGCGCACCTTTGCAGACCTCGCACGGCACGTACACGTCGGGCAGGAAATTCATCTCGATCTTGATCGTGCCGTCGCCGGAACACGCCTCGCAGCGTCCGCCCTTGACGTTGAACGAGAACCGGCCCTGCTGGTACCCGCGCACCTTTGCCTCGTTGGTCGTGGAGAAGAGCTTGCGGATGTTGTCGAACACGCCGGTGTAGGTGGCCGGATTGCTGCGCGGGGTGCGTCCGATCGGTGACTGGTCGATGGCGATCACCTTGTCGACTGCGGCGAACCCGTCGACGCCCTTGTGCAGGCCCGGCACGGTCTTCGCCCGGTAGATCTTCTGCATCAGGCTCGCGAGGAGGATGTCGTTGACGAGCGTGGACTTGCCGCTGCCCGACACGCCCGTGACGGCCACGAACTGGCCGAGCGGGAAGTCGACCGTGATGTTGCGCAGGTTGTTCTCGCGCGCCCCCCGCACGGTGAGGAACAGGCCCTTGCTCGGGCGCCGGATCGCAGGAATCGGAATCGACCGCTGGCCGCTCAGGTACTGGCCGGTGATGCTGCGGGGCTCGCCGATCAGATCCGCAAAACTCCCACTTACGAGTACCTCGCCGCCGTGCTCACCGGCGCCGGGACCGATGTCGACGATGTGGTCGGCGATGCGGATCGTGTCTTCGTCGTGCTCGACCACGATGACGGTGTTGCCGAGGTCGCGCAGGCGCACCATCGTCTCGATCAAGCGGTGATTGTCCCGCTGGTGCAGACCGATCGACGGCTCGTCGAGCACGTACAGCACGCCCACGAGGCCGCTACCGATCTGCGACGCGAGACGGATGCGCTGCGCCTCGCCACCCGCAAGCGTGGCCGCGCTGCGGTTCAGCGACAGGTAGTCGAGGCCCACGTCGAGCAGGAAGCGCATCCGCTCGTTGACCTCCTTCACCACGCGCTCGGCGATCATCAGGTCACGGGTCGAGAGCTGCATCCCTGCGAGGAACTTCGCGGCCTCGCCAATCGACAGCGTGCCGACGTCGAAGATGTTCTTGCCGTTGATGAGCACGTTGAGACTCGCCGGGCCGAGCCGGGCACCGCCACAGTCGTGGCACGGCACCTCCCGCATGTAGCCCTCCATCTGCTCACGGGACCAGTCGCCCTCCGCCTCGCCGTGACGCCGCGTGATCCAGGGCACAACACCCTCGTACTGCGAGTTATATGCGCGCGTACGACCGTAGCGATTCTTGTATTCGACGTGCACCGTCTGGCCGCTCGTGCCGTGCAGCAGCACCTTCTGCTGGGCCTTGGTGAGCTTGACCCAGGGCGTCTTGAGATCGAAATCGAACGCGATGCTCACCGCTTCGAGGACGCGGGCGAAGTACTCGCCCTTCGCCCCCGACCACGGCGCGATTGCGCCCTGCACGATTGAAAGATCGACGTCTGGCACCACGAGTTCGGGGTCGACCTCGAACCGCGTGCCGAGCCCCTTGCAGCCGGTGCATGCACCGTACGGGGAGTTGAAGGAGAAGTTGCGCGGTGCGAGTTCGTCGTAACTCGTGCCGCAGGCCGGGCAGGCCATGTGCTGGCTGAAGACCAGCGTCTGAGACTCTTCGTTGTCCTTCCCGACGAGTTCAATTTCTGCGACGCCCTCCGCGAGTCTGAGTGCGGTTTCGAGCGAGTCCGTCAGACGCCGCTCGATGCCCTTCTTCGACACGAGACGGTCGACGATCACGGAGATGGAATGGTTCTCGTAACGTCCGAGTTCGATCTTTTCCGTGAGTTCGCGGATCTGTCCGTCGATCTTGGCTCGGGCGAAACCCTGTTTGGCCAGGTCGGCGAGCAGTTCGAGGTACTCCCCCTTGCGGCCCCGCACGACCGGTGCCATGACCTGGAACCGGGTGCCGTCGGGAAGCTGGGCGATACGGTCGACGATCTGCTGCGGCGTCTGACGCTCGACCTTCGTGCCATCCTTCGGGCAGTGCTGGATGCCGATGCGGGCGAACAGGAGACGGAGGTAGTCGTAGACCTCGGTGATTGTGCCGACGGTCGACCGGGGGTTCCTGCTTGCCGATTTCTGGTCGATCGAGATGGCGGGAGAGAGGCCTTCGATGAAGTCGACGTCGGGCTTGTCCATCTGGCCGAGGAACTGACGGGCATACGCGCTCAGGCTCTCGACGTAGCGTCGTTGGCCCTCGGCGTAGATCGTGTCGAAGGCGAGGCTCGACTTGCCGGAACCGCTCAGGCCCGTGAAGACGATGAGCTTGTCGCGTGGAAGATCCACGGACACATTGCGGAGGTTGTGCTCGCGAGCACCACGGACGACCAGCCGATCGGACATATGTTCGACTCTAACACTGGCGGTGGGCCCCGCCGCAGCTCCACTTCGGCACCCGCCGCGGCTCACTCGAAGCCGACCGCACGCTCAACTGACCGTCGCGGTACAACCGGTACGTCCGCGGTGCATTCGGGCGCGCCAAGTGCACCGCAAGCGGACCGGACGTACCGCGACGAAGAGTTGGCCGCGCAATCCAACCCTCCGTAGACGCGCACGTCCGAAAACCGCCAGTCGCACCACAGAACGCCTGGCACACTCAACGTCATGGACGCTCTCCCATTGGATCTTCCGGCGGCAGGACCACTCGACGCCGAACGCTGCTACCGGGCCGTTCTCGGGCGCGAGCGGCGCTTCGACGGCTGGTTCTTCATCGGCGTCCGCACCACCGGCATCTACTGCCGACCGAGCTGTCCGACGCCGGTGCACCCGAAGCGCGAAAACGTCACCTTTTACCGCAGCAGTGCTGCCGCCCAGCAAGCGGGGTTCCGGGCGTGCAAGCGCTGTCGACCCGATGCCACACCGGGTTCGCCGGAATGGAACGTCCGGGCAGACCTCGCAGCCCGCGCCCTGCGACTGATCCAAGACGGTCTCATCGACCGCGAGGGTGTTCCTGGCCTGGCCCGACGCCTCCACGTCAGCGAACGTCAACTCCAGCGCACCCTCGTGGACCATCTCGGCGCTGCACCGCTCGCGCTCGCGAGGGCTCAGCGATGCCAGACCGCCCGCGTCCTCATCGAAACGACGGATCTGCCTTTCGGGCAGATCGCCTTCGCAGCCGGGTTCGCGAGCATCCGCCAGTTCAATGAGAGCGTCCAGGCGGTGTTTGCGACGCCGCCGAACGAGCTCCGCCGCAAGGCCTCCAAGCGGACCACCGCACATACGACAGCGGCCGCTTCCGCCGCCACGACCGCCGACACGATCACCGTCCGACTCCCTTTCCGCAGCCCCCTCGACGCCTCGGCGATCTTCGGATTCCTCGCCGACCGGGCCGTGCTCGAGGTCGAGGTCGCCACCCCCACCACCTACGCGCGCACTCTCCGACTGCCTTCCGGACCTGGTTGGCTGAGCGTCGAAGCCACCGACGATCACCTCAAGGCATCGTTCCGCCTCACCGCGCTGACCGACCTCGCGCCCGCCGTAGCCCGCGTCCGACGGCTGTTCGACCTCGACGCCGACCCCGAAGCCGTCGCCGCGACCCTGCGCCTCGACCCATCACTGACCGCCGTCGTCGACGCCAACCCCGGCCGCCGCGCCCCTGGAGCCGTCGACCCGCATGAAATCGCGGTGCGTGCCGTGCTTGGGCAGCAGGTGTCCGTGGCCGCCGCTCGGACGCTGGCCGGACGTCTCGCGGCCTCACACGGTGAACCCGTCGATGGCCCGCCCGGACTCACCCGCCTGTTCCCGTCGGTCGCGGCGCTCGCCAAGATCGACCCATCGGAGCTGGCGATGCCCGGCTCACGCGCGCGTGCGCTGATCTCGCTGTGCAGCGCACTCGACTCGGGCGACGTCCAACTCGACCCCGGCGTCGACCGATCGGAGGCTCGTGCCGCGCTCGAACGCCAGCCTGGCATTGGCCCCTGGACCGCGGGCTACCTCGTGATGCGGGCGCTGTCCGACCCCGACGTCCTGCTGGCCGACGACCTTGTTGCGCTGCAAGGTGCACGGGTGCTCGGTATTGCGTCCACCGCGGCGGAGTTGGCCTTGCATGGTGAGCGCTGGGCACCGTGGCGCTCCTATGCGACGCAGCTCCTGTGGGCGACGTCCCCGCGACGCCGTGGCCCCAAATGAGTCACTGTGGCCTCGAATCGGCCCGATTTGGGGCCACACAGACCGATTTGAGGCCACAACCCGAGGACCACGCAGACCCGGCCCCAATCCAGCCAGCCATGAACGTCAGGAACGAGAACCCATGAACACCACCGAAGCACTACTCGCCACCGCGACCATCGAGTCGCCGTGCGGCGAACTGCACCTCTTCGCCGATGACACCACCCTCGTGGCCGTGCTCTGGGTCGACGAGGACGGCGACGCGACCCTCCGACGTCCGTCCAAGCAGGTCCAGCTCGGCGATCACCCAATCCTCAGAGAAGCAGCCCGCCAACTCGGCGAGTACTTCGAGGGCGTCCGCACCGACTTCGACCTCCCACTCGGACCGTCCGGAACCGAGTTCCAGCTCGCAGCGTGGCAAGCGCTCACCAAGATCCCCTACGGAGAGACCCGGAGTTATGCATTCCAGGCGAACGTCATCGGACGCCCCACTGCAGTCCGCGCCGTCGGTGCCGCGAACGGTCGCAACAAGATCCCGATCATCATCCCCTGCCATCGGGTCATCGGCTCGAACGGATCGCTGACCGGCTTCGCCGCCGGAGTCGATACCAAGCGATGGCTATTGGACCACGAGCGTCGTGTGATCGGGGCTTCGCCGGCATTGTTCTGAGGGCCCGCAGGGATGGCGTTCGCTCCGGGTTCCTAATGAACCGGTCGACGGTTTGCCTCGGTCAGTGGCCACACGTGCGGCGCGTCCGGCTGAGCCTGACTGCTCAAGGTCCACCGCAAACGGGTCGACGAATTGCCCATGCCCATGTCCGTGGCCACTCTTGCGGCGCGCCCGACCGAGCACGTCCGGGCAAAGACTGCGACCGCAGACCCGACCGGCCGCCTCGTCATGTTTGCGTTGGCCGCGCTCGTGTTCGGCGTCGGCTTCAACGACCGGGCACCGGTGTTCCTGGCCGACATCTTCCTCGGGGTCGCCGCAATTCGGACGCTGGCGGCACTCAAACGACCGTTCCGACACCCCGGGCCACTTGGCATGTGTGCACTCGCACTCGCCACGACGTGGACGGTGTCGCTGGTGGTTCACCCGAGTCCGGTCGGCATCGTTACGACGCTTCGCTACCTGTGCCTCTTCGTCACGATCCCCGCGTTCGGCCGGATGCTGCGCGACCAACCGCGCTTCGTCGGAGGCGTCCTCGCCGTTGCCGCTGCGTTCGAGGCGAGCGTCGTTGTACTCCAGGGGTTGCTCGGCCGTCGGATCGGGCTTGGACTGCTCGAGGCCCCGGACCCGTTCCGCTCCTACGGCGGCCGGGCGCTCGCTCCGATCGGCACCATTCACCATGCCGACCTGCAGGGCTGGTTCCTCACCTCGATCTCGGCGGTGCTGATCCTGCTGGCGATCCGACGTTCGATCCCGGCGCGGTGGGCGGCTGGCGTCCTCGCGCTCAGCGTTGCAGCAGGTGTTGCCTCCTACCGGCGGGTCACGATTCTTGAATGGGCCGGGCTCGGGATGACCCTGTTGGTCGTGTTCATGGCTCGGCCGGAGTCGCGGCGAATTGCGGCAGGACTCGGGGCCGCCATGCTCGTCGGGGCTCTCGCCATGACGCTGCACTCCCTGCCCGGCTGGACCGATCGCGCCGAGATCATCCAGCAGGCCGACACGCCGTTCGACTCGGGCCGCGCCGACCTCCTGCCGCAGGCCGCCGAGCTGCTGCGCTCGTCACCGTGGACGGGCGTCGGGCCCGTGCAATACCTCCCGGCCCTCCTCAAGCGCAACCCTGGTGTGACGAGCGGTGCCACCATCCTCCACGTCGTCCCATTCTTGCTGACCGTCGAAGGTGGCGTACCGGTCGGCATTGCGCTCGTAGCCCTCACGCTCGCCGCTATTCAATTTGCCCGCCGCCGCCGGCCCACGGTGTCGGCAGTGGCGCTTGCACTTGGGTTATCCGCCCCCCTCGTGGCGATGCTCTTCCTGACGCCACTTCCGACGATGTACGCCATCGGCCCCCTCCTTACCGCACTCAGCCTCGCCGTGGCCGGTACCGCCCTTGACCGCATCGAACCCGTTCCCGGCTGACCGGCCAATGCGTTCCAGCGGCACTTCGCGGTACGTTCGGTGGCTTGCGGTACGTTGGACGTACGCAGAACGTACCGCGAACGGCAGAACGTACCGCGAAGGTCGTTGCACCAGACCGGCCGGCGGCAGTCCAAGCGGTCGGAGCGGTCGAAGGCGCTACCCGTGACCAGCTCGCAGGTCACTCCTTCGGCTTGTCGAACAGCTCCTTCTTGAGATCGTTGATCTCGTCGCGAAGGCGGGCCGCGTACTCGAATCGGAGGTCGCGGGCGGCGTCGGACATCTCCTCCTCCAGCGTCCGAATGAGACGCTCGAGTTCGCCCTTCGGCAACTCGCGAAGGTCGGTGCGGATCTCCCCCGGACGCCGCTTGCGGCGGTCGCTGCCCGGTACGGTCGCCCGCTGCGCCGCCTCCTCCGGACGCAGCATGGCAAGGATGTCGGTCACGGCCTTGCGGATCGTTTCCGGGTTGATCCCGTGCTCGGTGTTGTACGCGATCTGCTTCTTGCGACGCGCCTCGGTGATGGCGATGGCCCGCTCCATCGAGCCGGTGATCCGGTCGGCGTACATGATCACCTGGCCGTCGACGTTGCGGGAGGCGCGGCCCATCGTCTGGATCAGTGATGTCTCGCTTCGCAGAAAACCCTCCTTGTCGGCGTCGAGGATGCACACGAGTGACACCTCCGGAAGGTCGAGGCCCTCGCGGAGCAGGTTGATGCCGACAAGAACGTCGAACTCGCCGAGCCGGAGGTCTCGGAGGATCTCGATGCGCTCGATGGTGTCGATCTCGCTATGTAGGTAGCGGACACGTAGCCCCTGCTCAAGCAGGTAATCGCTGAGGTCCTGCGCCATTCGCTTGGTCAGCGTCGTGACAAGGACCCGATCACCCCTGCCGATTCGCTTGCGTGCTTCTGCCATGAGGTCGTCGATCTGGCCCTTGGTCGGCCGCACCGAGATTTCGGGATCGAGCAGCCCCGTGGGACGAACGACCTGTTCGACGACCTGTGTGGACTGTTCGATCTCGTACTTCGACGGCGTGGCGCTCACGAACACGAGCTGGTGGATGTGGTCGTAGAACTCGTCCCAGCGCAGCGGCCGGTTGTCGGCGGCGCTCGGGAGGCGGAACCCGTGATCGACCAGCGTCTCCTTGCGGCTGCGGTCCCCCATGAACTGGCCGTGCACCTGCGGCACCGCGATGTGGCTCTCGTCGATGACGAGCAGGAAGTCCTTCGGGAAGTAGTCGATCAGCGTGAACGGTGCCTCACCAGGGCTGCGCCCGTCGATGTGGCGGCTGTAGTTCTCGATGCCGTTGCAGTACCCGACCTCCTGCATCATCTCGAGGTCGTACTGCGTGCGCATCCTGAGACGCTGCGCCTCCAGCAGCTTGCCCTCCGTCTCGAACCACTTCAGGCGGTGTTGCAGCTCCTCCTGGATCGTGCCGATCGCCCGCTGCATCCGCTCCTCGCCGGCGACGTAGTGCGTGGCCGGGAAGATGAGAACCTCGGGAAGCTCGCCGAATTGTTCCCCGGTCACCGGATCGACCGTGCAGATCCGCTCGACCGTGTCGCCGAACATCTCGATCCGCAACACGTGTTCCTCGTAGGCCGGATGCACCTCAATCGTGTCGCCGCGCACGCGGAAGTTGCCACGGACGAGGTTGGCGTCGTTGCGGTCGTACTGCATGTCCACAAGGCGCCGCAGCACCCACCGCTGGTCGTAGTCGACACCCGCGTGCAGCTCCAGCAGCTGGCCCCGGTACTCCTCCGGGTTGCCCATGCCATAGATGCAGCTCACGGATGCCACCACGATGGTGTCCCTGCGCGTGAGCAGGCCGCTCGTGGCCGAATGTCGGAGCCGATCGATCTCGTCGTTGATCGACGAGTCCTTCTCGATGTAGGTGTCGCTCGACGGGAGATACGCCTCCGGCTGGTAGTAGTCGTAGTAGCTCACGAAGTACTCGACCCGGTTCTCGGGAAAGAACTCACGGAACTCGTTGGCGAGCTGAGCGGCGAGCGACTTGTTCGGGGCGAGCACGAGAGTTGGACGCTGCACCTGCTCGATCGTCCACGCGATCGTGGCCGACTTCCCGGAACCGGTAATACCGAGCAGCGTCTGGAACCGGTCGCCCCGGTTGATGCCTTTGGTCAATGCAGCGATCGCCTCGGGCTGGTCACCGGCGGGCGCAAAGTCGGAGTGGACCTTGAACGGCTTCATCGGCGGCGGGGAGAGGGCCGCTGCAAGCAGCGTTTGAATCCACGCCCATGCCCGGTCGACCTCCGCTTCGAGGGCTGCCTCGTCCCCTGAGTTGTCCAGCACGAAGTCCGCCATCGCGAGACGGTCTTCCCGCGACATCTGAGTCGCCAGTCGCGCCCACGCGTCGGCCTCGGAGAACCCACGGAATTGCACCAACCGCGCGACCGCAATCGACGGGTCGACGTCGACCACGATCCAACGCACCGTGGCATCGCTCACCGGCTCGAACAGCAGTGCGGCGTCCATGACGACGATGTTGTTCGTATCACGTTCGGCAGCAATCAACCGGCCCATTTCCGCACGGATTGCCGGGTGGGTGATGCCATTGAGGTCGGAGAGCGCGGCCGGATCTGCGAACACGATCGCGGCCAGCGCGGCCCGGTCGAGCGCACCATCCTCACGACGCACCGACAGGCCGAACCGCTCAAAGATCGCCTCCAACGCGGGCCGACCGGGCTCGACAATCTGGCGGGCGATCACGTCAGCATCGACGATCACCGCGCCCCGCTGAGCCAAGCGGGTTGAGACACTGCTCTTTCCCGCTCCGATACCTCCACCGAGACCGACGAGCTTCACGCCGCAGACCGTAGCTCGCCGCCGCGCTCAGATCCGTGGTCAAGCCTGGACCCGAATCAACCGATGAGTCGTCTGACCCATGGCGACCAGGCTCCCTACCATCGCGGCAACGCCAAACCCCGAAACGGTCCACAACGCCGCGCCAACAAGCGACGCGCCCGCCAAAGCGACAGTCGGACCCGACACCACCGAGGTGCCGCGCCGCCTCGATCGACGCATCGCCGACCGTCGGCAATCCGCTACCCGGGTTATCACGGCACGGTTCACCTCTCCTTCGGAGACCGACGACCCGACGAACTCGAAACGAGACCAGCTCGCCGCATACCAGCGACTCATCGTTGTCGGACGCTGGTGCTCCCTCCTCGTGTCAGCCATCGCGCTGCTGACTGTTCCGGGTGAGCGGACCTCAACGAACTCGCTCTTCTTCGCCGCATTCGCCGTGCTCACCACGTTCCGGTCATTTCGTCCGATTCGCCATTGGGGATTCGAGCTCGGCGCCGCGACGTCGATCGTTACCGAGCTGAGCATCACCATCCTTGCGGTCTGCTTCACCGGATACTGGCAGTCGCCGCTCGCCTTCATGCTCCTGCCAGGCATCCTCGTGGGCGCATTTTCGCAAGGCGGTCCCCTCGTCGTCGGGTACGGATCGGTGACCAGCCTCATCATCTCGTTCCTGGAGCTGCGGTACCACCCTGCCTCAACTCAGGAAAGCTGGCGTCAAAGTTGGCAGTGGTCGATCCAGATCGTGGCGTTCGCGGTTGTCGCCGGGCTGGCTCGCAAGGTCGTCCACGATGCACTCGTCCGCCAAAGCACTGCGGTCGAGAGCATGGCGCGGTTGACCAGTGCGAACGGGCTCCTCTTTGCCCTCCACAAGGTCGCCCAGTCGCTTCCGTCGTCGCTCGACCTCGAAGACGTTGCCATGTCAACCATCGCGAATGCTCGCGAACTGTTTCCCTGCGACGCAATCACCATCCTCCTTCGCGACGAGACCATGGGCGTATGGGAGGTTCTCCGTGCCGAGGGCGTCCGGCTCCCCGCCACGCTCGATCCCGTCGAACTTCCGGTGGCACTCGCGTTGGCATCTCGGTCAACGGGCCCGATCCGACTCTGCGACCTCCCCGCCGGGCAGCGCCAAACACTGCTCCGCGGAGCGCAGTCGGGCCTCTACGTGCCGCTTCGAGCGCGTCAGTCCTCAGCCGGCATCCTTGCAATCGAGCGAGCTGAGCCCGGCGCAGACACGTCGCAGCTTGCTGAACTTCTGCGACGCTTCGCCGAGCCCGCGTCGATCGCAATCGACAACGCACGTTGGTTCGGACGTATACGGCGCGTGGCCGCCGATGAGGAGCGCGTCCGGATCGCCCGCGACCTTCACGATCGCATCGGGCAGTCGCTCGCGTACGTGGGGTTCGAGCTCGACCGACTCGGCAAACATCCTGAAGCAGCACCGTTGAGTGACGAGCTATCCCGGCTGCGCATCGACGTTCGACGCGTCATCTCCGAGGTCCGCGAGACGCTCTACGACATCCGCACCGACGTCAACGTCGACCGGGACGCTTCCGCCACGATCGAGGGGTTCCTCGAACGAGTGCGCGATCGCAATCCGAACCTCGAGGTGCTGTTCGAGCAGCAGACGATCCGGCCGCTTCCCACTCGTCAGGAACGGGAGATGTGGCTGATCGCCCAGGAGGCGATTGTCAACGTCGAACGACATGCCCGGGCGACCGTGCTGCGGGTGCGCTGGTACTGCAACGGGACGCAGGCCGTGGTCGAAGTGATCGACAACGGACGAGGTTTCGCTGGAGCAGCCGGACGGGTTGATTCGTATGGTTTGCGGGGCCTGCAGGAACGAGCCGCAGCGATTGGTGCCCGTTTGGAAATCGAGTCACGACCCGATCAAGGAACGGTTGTGAGATGCCGATTGGAGTGACATGAATCCAACCCCAACGCCAGCGGCACCGACGAGGCCCGTCTCGCGACCACTGCGGCTCCTGCTGGTTGACGATCACCGAATGCTCCGAGAAGGTCTGCGACGGTCGATGGAACTGTACGGCTTCGACGTTGTCGGCGAGGGTTCCGACGGCGAGGAGGGAGTGCGGCTGGCCCAGGCACTGCGTCCGGATGTTGTCCTCATGGATGTGTCTATGCCCGTGCTCGACGGCGTCGAGGCGGCGCGACGGGTTCGCCAGGTTTCGCCCGACACCCAGGTCGTGATGCTGACCATGCATGCCGACAGAGAGGTGCTCGCGAAGGCGATTCGGGTCGGGGCCGCGGGCTATCTCGTGAAGGACTGTTCAACCGATGAAGTTGCCGACGCGGTGCGTGCGGCCGCCAACGGCGAGGGTTCGGTATCGCCGGAGTTCGCCCGCTCGATGTTGCGTGAGGCCAAATTCCCGATTCCGGACCGGCCCGGCGAGTCGATCATCTCCAAGCGGGAGGAAGAGGTCCTCCAGCTCATCGCGGATGGCCTCTCGACGGTCGAGACAGCCGGAAAGCTCTACATCTCCGTGAAGACCGTCAAGAACCATCTCGCCTCGATCTACCAGAAGCTCGACGCCGCCGATCGGACACAAGCCGTGGTGCGCGCCGTCCGCATGGGTATCATCCGGCTGGACTAAATCTGTGGTGGCGGGCCCCGCCGCCGCTCCGCTCGCTCCCGCTTCCGCCTCGCTGATTTCTACTTCGGGACCACAACCGTTGGGCGGCTGGCGTGGCTGATGCACTGGGACGCGACCGATCCCAGGAGCAGGCCGATGAAGCCGCCATGCCCTCGAGCACCGACGACCACGAGGTCGGCCTTTGCACTCTCCTCGATGAGGGCGTGCGACGGCGATCCGTCACGGATGACTCGCTCGATATCCGGCACGGGGTCGAGGCCCTCGACGGCTTGCGTGATCGCGTGCTCCAAGACCGCCATGGCCTCCGCCTCAAGGACGGACCGGTCCGGCGGGATGTACACGTCGATCGCGTACGTCGCCGGGTAGGCCCAGCAGTGGAGCGCGCGAATCCGGGCGGAACGGATGCGGGCTTCGCTGATCGACCAGCGAAGCGCCGAGAGACTCGATGCCGATCCATCGACGCCGACCAAGATCACGTTGGTTTCCATGCGAAGACCCTCCCGCATCCGCCGACAAAGGTGAAGGGAACAAGGTCCCATTCGTCCTCGACCCACGGACCCGAACCAGTCGGCCGTGGTCCGTTCCACCAGGTCAATGTCGACGCGAGCCGCCATTGCTTCCGCCTGTGCCTGTTCGCGGTACATCCGGTGCTTCTGCGGTGCTTTAGGGCGCGCCGAACGCACCGCAAGCGGACCGGATGTACCGCGACCCTGCCGAGCACGAAACGGCAGCTCGACCAGGCCCGAGCCGCCAGGCCCGAGCCGCCAGGCCCGCGCCGCCGAACGAACGTGTCCGACTTCACCCGCGTCCCACGCAGGTAGCCGGAACGGGGCCTCTACCATCGCGACCGATGAGTATTGATCTGTCCGCCGGTCTTCCCGCCGGCGACGCCAAGGCGCGAGCCGTGCGGGAGATGTTCGACACGATCAGTCCCCGCTACGACCTTGTCAACCGCGTGATGACGTTTCGCATGGACGTGGGTTGGCGGCGTCGAACGGTCAAAGCGCTTGCGCTGCCCGCCGGTTCAACGGTCCTCGACCTCGCCGCGGGCACCGGCGACCTGTGTCGAGACCTCGAAGCGGCGGGCATGGTGCCGATCGGCATGGACCTGTCCTTCGGCATGCTGTCCCATGCACGGACCACCGCGCCGCTGGTCCAGTGCGACGCCACGACGCTGCCGATCCCCACCAACGCAGTCGACGGGGTGACGTGTGGCTTCGCACTGCGGAACTTCGTCGACCTCGACCTGTTCTTCGCGGAGATTGCGCGAGTGACCCGCGAGGGTGGTCGCATTGCGCTGCTCGACGCGTCCACGCCGGACAATGCCCTGTTGAAGTTCGGGCACGGCCTCTACTTCGGCAAGGTCGTGCCGGCGATCGGCGGACTGCTCAGCGACCGCTCGGCGTACCGCTACCTCCCGAAGTCGCTCGCGTATGTGCCCCCACCCGAACAGCTGCTTGCCATGCTCCGCGACAAGGGATTCTCGGGCGTGCAGCGTCGACTGCTGCACGGCGGGATCGCACATCTCATCACCGCCACCAAGGGTGCGATCCCACCCGATTCGGCAACCGGCCGCACCGCAACAAGGACCCTCTGATGCCCATCGAAACCGTCCGCCTCGCAAGCGCGCTCACCGCCACCACGCGCTACCTCGACGAGGCCGATGCAAAGGCGCTCGACCTGCGCCTCTTCGCCGGCGACGACGGTGTGCTGTTCGTGCGCGAGGGCGTCGGTCTTGCGGCTCGCGGCGAGGCGCTGCGCATCCCGATGCCCCGGGGCACCGCACAGGTCAGCCACGTCCGCGACGTGTTCGCTGCGATGACCACCGACGACGCGATCGAACGCGCCGGGAGCGGGCCGGTCGCCTTCGGCGCGCTGCCGTTCACTCCGGGCGAGCCGAGTTTTCTGGTCGTGCCGACGTTCACCGTCGCAAAATCCAGTGACGGCCGCGCGTGGTGCACCGTCGTACACGCGACCGACACGCCGCCGCCGAACGTCCCCGATTTGGTCGCGCCGCACGCCCCCGCCTGGTCACCTCACGGGTTCGACCTGCATTCGGCCGTGTCACACGAGCAGTGGTGCGACGTCATTGCCGATGCCGTGCACCGTATCAGCCTCGGCCTCCTCGACAAGGTCGTGCTCGCCCGCGCAGTCGATGTGGTCGCCACGAACCCCCTCGTGATCGCCGACATCCTCGCTCGCCTCGAAGCGCTCTTTCCCAGCTGCATGGTCTTTTCGATGGACGTTGCTCACGACGCAAACGCGACACCCGTGCGCTTCATCGGCGCAAGTCCCGAGCTGCTCATCGCCCGCAAAGGTTCGACGGTACGAGCGCACCCACTCGCTGGCACCGTCGCCCGCTCAGGCGATCCCGACACCGATGCCCGCCTCGCCGCCGGGCTCCTCGCGTCGAGCAAGGACCGGTGGGAACACAGTCTCGTGATCGACGCCATCGACGCCGTGCTCCGTCCCCTCTGCGACGACCTCGATGTGCCTCAGGTCCCTCACGTGCTCCCGCTGCGCAACGTGAGCCACCTCGGCACCTCCATCGTGGGCTCGCTCCACGCCGTCGAGGTGTCGACCGGAGCAGCACCGACGGCGCTCGAATTTGCCGCCGCGCTCCATCCGACGCCAGCGGTCGGTGGCGTGCCGACCAGCCGAGCACTAACGACGATCGCCGAAGTCGAGCCGACGCCCCGCGGTGCCTATGCCGGACCCGTCGGGTGGGTCGACGCGGCAGGCAACGGCGAGTGGGCGGTGGGCCTGCGCAGCGCAACGGTCTCCGGCAACACCGCGCGGCTCATGGCCGGCGGCGGCATCGTTGCCGACTCCGACCCGCGGGCCGAGCTCGTCGAGACGCAGCTCAAGTTGCAGGCGCTGCTCGCCGCTGTCGTCCGCCCGTAACGAGTTTCGCTAGCGCACGCAAGCGGAAGTTCCTCGCGTGACGTCGCATCAATGGTGGTGTTGCGCAATGCTTTCCGGGCGAGGCGTCACGCGAGGAAGTTGTGCGGCGATGCGCTACTGGGCATCCATCGTGGGCGGGGCATCCGGTCCGTCGGGCCCGGTGCGCGTCGTGATCGGTCCGTACTTCTGCTCGTACATGTCGACATTTTGCGCTATCGCGGATGCGATCTGAAAGATCACCGACGTCGGTACTTTCACCCGTGCGACCACCGGAACGTTCGGCGTCTCACCGAGCGTCGCAAAGTCGAGCGTGAACTCGAACTGGGTGTGCCAGATCCTCACGAGGTTCGAATAGACGCCCGGCTGCACGTCGGTTCCCACAATGAGTTGCATCTGAGGCTGATTCTCTTCGTCACTCATCGGCGAGACGGTACACGCGCGGCACCGACCGACGTGGACGCGGTCCCGGCAGCCCCGCCTGGGGTTGGGGGTTGGGGGTTGGGGGTTGCGCGCAACATTGGGGGTTGCGCGCAGCATGTCCCGAGCCCCCAACCGCTGCGCGCAACCCCCAACCCACCGAAGATGCACCGCAATGGCAGTCGGTGGGATCACGCGGCAATCTACGGAAAGTTCAGGCGTCGCTACTCGACGAGGGCCGCAGCGATGGCCGAGTGCATTGCGTCGTGCACGTCGACCGTGTCCGCACGATCAGTTCGGATGACAGCGACCTGCAACGCGGGCGTTATCATATGTGCACGTATTATATCGATAAGCGCGCGTACCGACGCGACCTCGACGACATCGACGCCGAACCCTCGGGTGACGTCGACGAGTTCGACTGGTTGCGGGGTGCCGAACAGGCGCTCGAACTCGTCTCGCGAGAGGAACGTCGCCTGCGGAAGGAACTCGAAGATCGCCCCGCCAGCATTGTCGACCACGACGAACAGCGCTGTGGCACCGACCGCTTTCGCCGACACGAGACCTCCGATGTCGTGCAGGAAAGCGAGGTCGCCCAACAGCCCAACCGTGGGACGTCCGCTCCCGATGCTGACGCCGACCACGGTCGACACGACGCCATCAATGCCGTTCGCGCCACGGTTTGCGTGCACCGTCAGTCCCACTCGGGGGGCCGCGTACCACTCGACGTCGCGGACCGGCATGGACGACGAAACCACGAGATGCGCCCCGTCGGCAAGCGCGCCCACGACCGAGCGAGCGATCGCCGGGTCGGTCGGTTGACCGTCAAGGGCAGCGTCCGAGTCGAGTCGAGACGCAAAGGCCGACGCCGCACGACGGTCAGCACCCACCCACGAGCTCAGCCACCCTGCAGTTCTCGGTTCGAGGCCGCCCGACGCGAGTGCCATGCAGAACGCAGTCGGGTCCGCCGTCACATGAAGGCTCGCGTTCCGGGCGGGATCGAGCCATGCACCATGGGGATCAACGAGCACGTCGTGGGCAACCGTCGCCAGAAACGTCCCGATCACCTTCGATGCCCACGGCGCACCGAGCCGGAGGACCACCTCGGCACGCAGCGAGGCAGCCATCGATTCATCGCGAAGAATGACGTCGGCATAAGCAACGACACAATCACCCGGTGTCCGCATGCCCGACCGAGGGTCGGCGAGCAGTGGCCAGCCGAGCTGCTGGGCGAGCATCGCCACGGCGGCAGGATCACCAGCGTCGGCACCCGCGACGATGACGCCCCGACGCCCTCGCAGCACGGCCGACACGAGGGCGACCGCGTCCGAGTCGACCGCCCGGCCCCGCCCGACCTCGCGGTGCCAGGGCTCGTTCGCCGCTCGACCGGGCGGCAAGACACCCGCGACACCGACGAGTGGTTCGCGGAACGGCAGGTTCAGCTGCACCGGTCCTGGACCGCCACGGCCATTCGTCGTCTCGATCAGGGCTCGCGCGCCGAGCGAACGCCATGCCCCACGGTTCTCGACCGACGCAACGCCGATGTCAGCGAACCAACGCGTGCTGACGCCGAAAAGACGTTGCTGGTCGACGGTCTGGGGCGCGCCGATGCCGTGAAGTTCTGCCGGACGATCGGCGGTGCAAACAAGCATCGGCACCCGATCGAGGTCGGCCTCGGCAATCGCAGGGTGGTACTCCACCGCCGCCGTTCCGCTCGTGCAGAGCAGGACCGGTGGACGCCCGGTTGCGCGGGCGATCCCGAGCGCGACGAAGGCGGCAGAACGCTCGTCGAGGACGACATTGGTACGGATGTGCGTGGCTCGGAGCAACGTCAGGGCAAGCGGCGTCGACCGCGACCCGGGCGAAACCACTGCGTCGGTGACTCCGCCGCGCACCCACTCGTCGACGAGCGTGGCGCAGAACGTCGCTTGCAGGTCGGCTGGCGCGTCAGGGTCACGGTCGTTGGACATGCCACGATGATGCCGTGCCCGGCTCCGTAACCGTGACCATGCCCGCCCACGACGCCGGTCTTTGGACGTCTGTCACCGGTCCAGCCGACGGCGAACGGGTGCTGTTACTCCACGGCTTCACGCAAACTCACCGTTCGTGGGACCGGGTCGCGGCTGCGCTGACCCAGCGGGGATTCGCCGTGTCTCGCGTCGATCTGCCGGGCCACGGACGCTCCGGCCATGTGTCGGCCGATCTCTGGGGCACCGCGAATCTGGTCGCCTCAGCGCTATCGGCTCAGATGCCTGTGACCATCGTGGGCTACTCGATGGGCGGACGCGTCGCACTGCACGTGGCGTTGCAGCACCCCTCGCTCGTGCGGCGCCTCGTCGTCGTAGGCGCGACGGCAGGTATCGATGACCCCGCAGATCGCCGGACCCGGCGGGTTGCCGACGACGTATTGGCCACTCGTATTGTCGAGATCGGCGTCGATGCGTTTCTCGCCGAGTGGCTAGCCGGTCCACTTTTTTCGACGCTCACAGCTGACCTCGCGGACACGGAGGATCGCCGCGCCAACACCGCCGACGGATTGGCCGACAGCCTTCGGCGCTGCGGGACGGGCTCGCAGGACCCCCTCTGGGATCGGCTCGGGGAGATCCGCTGCCCGGTCACGGTCGTGGTCGGCGCGCTGGACGCGAAGTTCGGCTCACTCGGCGAACGCATCATCGCAGCGATTCCGCGCGCCGTCGCCCACGTGGTTTCGGAGTGCGGCCACGCCTGCCATCTTGAAGATCCGGTGGCGTTTCTGCGGGCCGCGTTTCCTCTCGACTGAGGCGTGAAAGTGCGTCGATCCGCCTCACGACGCCGCGGCGGCATCCACTGTGGCCGGCACGGTCGGGGCGACGCTCAAACCGTCAGCCGCACCGGCCGGAACCGTCACGACAGGACGGAACGGAACCACCGAAGCATCCGCCGGTATTCCCTCCTCGGTGTACGTAACCTTCGAGTCCCACAGGAGAAATCCGGTCGAATTCTGTTCACGGGCAGCCGTGATTTGCGCCCTGACCTCCTCCGCTCCGTACCGGCGCCCGGGCGCAAGCGAAAAGTCCTGAAGCCAGGGCATCATGGCAGCGTCGGTTCCCTGCATTTGCAAGTTGAAGTCCTTCAGCGAACGGCTCACGATCTCATAGGGAGCGTTGGCGGGGTCGACGACGTTGTAGTTCCCGCTCCGCCAGTGGGACGGATATACCATCGGTGCGATGTAGTCCACGGTCCGGGCGAGCGCGCGTATGTCTTGGCCGATCTGCTCCGGATATTTCGCAGCGATACCGAACACGGACACTCCGAGCCTCGTCTTCGTCCCCTCCAGCCGTTTGGCGGCCCGCTGCACGAACTCGACGATCGCCTTCTCCAGGGCACCCGCAGACGGCTGCTCCAGGCCGACGAAGCGCATCTCGCTGAGCGCCCCTTCGGGGCGCCGGAGGTAGTCGAACAGGATGTCGTCCACGCCGGCGTCGGCCGCCTCACGGACGAGGTCGAGCAGGTAGTTCTGCACAGACGACGACAGTGGGTTCGCGAACGCACCATATGCGGAGTCGTACGGGTCACCGCTCGCCGTCTGGACTACCTCGTCGAGGCGGTTGGCATTGATCGACGAACGAGTGAGGAACGGGTCACGGAACGCGACAATGCGTCCCATGACCCGGATTCCGCGTTCGTGGAGGCGATTCACCGCCGACACCAGGTCGTACTGACCGGCCCCGGGAATGATGGCGTTCGCGCCGATGTCATTCACCCGAGTCAGCCCGGAGCGGTAGCTGACCCGCCCGGATTCGTCCTTCAGGTCCAGCACCACGGTGTTGATACGACCTTCCTCGGCCATGCGCAACACCGGATCCCTCAGCGATGGCGTCACCCATGACAAACCCGACATGTGGACGCCTTGGATTTCCGGGAACTTTACGCCCGATGGCTGTTCGACGAGCGTGACGTTGCCCGCCCGGTCGGTGGCCTCGACCCGGACCATACCGATCGGTGGGGTCGAGAATTGACGCGAGAAGCTCCCGTCCACAACCGGCACAGTTTTTCCGTTGACCTTCACGGTCGCGTCCTTCTCGACCGTGCCGTGCACGGTGAGCGGTTGGTCGACCGTGACCGCAAGGCTCGGTGCAGCGACGGTCAACGTCGGATCGACCGAATCCACTTCGACGACGACGCGTTTGCTCGCGGCTGCCCGCCACAGAAACCTTGAACCGGACCGCAGCGTGAGAGTGTGGCGTCCCTCGGCGAGCGGCGGCGGAACCCATCGCAGACGCGTGCCGTCGACGACGACACTCGCTGGTTCGCCGTCGATGCGCACCCGCACGGTTTGCAGCGCCCGACGCGGCTTCACCGTGAAGAACACTTCCGATTCTTTTAGTCCCGCTGGTGTGATGTACGTGTGCGAATCGAGGCCCTCGACCTGGATCGAATTGTGCGGCAACACGAAGGGGAGCGCGGCGACACCACCAACCAGGAGCAGCAGTCCGAACATTGTCAGCGCCGCGGCGCGCACTGCATCGAAAGGACGAGCGCGGCCGACATAGATCTCCGGGCCGGTGGCACCCCTTCCCGTCCGGGCGAGGCGCTTGAGTACGTCATCGGGATGTGGACGCCGACCAGTTGCTGCCATCGGGACCCGTCGAGTTTTTCGGAACAAGGCCACCATCGTTGCAGTATTTCGCGCCAACGGGTGCGGGCGTGCACCGCTAGCGCTAGCCCTAGCGGGCCGGAGTAACTTCGATCCCGCCGACGATGTGTCGAGCCGAGAACCACAGGCCGAGGGTGAGCAGTGCACCGAAAATCCATTGCAGCTTCGCGGTCGCACCGAGGACTGCGATGAGTTCGCGTCCCGCCGCCCCATTCCACACCCGTCGCAGCGGGTCGATCGCGGCAGCGACTGCCAAAAGCGCGAGAAGCGGCCAGCCACGATCGACCGACCGAGCGATGAACAACACGAGGATGAACGGAACGGCGATGCAGACGCCGTACAGCCACCGGGTCTGCACATCGCCAAGCCTCACGGCAAGGGTCCGCTTCCCGACCTTGGTGTCGCCCGGAATGTCGCGCAGGTTGTTCGTGACCAGCAGTGCAACCGCAAGAAGGCCGACTGCCGTTCCGCACCACCAGGCCATCGACGGAATCCGTTCCAGCTGAACGTAGGCGGTCCCCACCACGGCAACGAGACCGAAGAAGACGAACACGAACACCTCGCCGAGCCCGGAGTATCCGTACGGCCTCGGACCGCCCGTATAGAACCAGGCCGCTGCGATCGCCGCTGCGCCCACGCCAAGGAGCCACCACGACGTGACCACGGCGAGGCCCAGGCCGGCGATGGCAGCGACGCCAAAGGCCATGAGGGCCGCCGCTTTCACGGCCTTCGGGGAGGCGAGCTTCCAGCCGACGAGTCGGGGCGGCCCGACCCGCAGTCCAGCGTCGTCGGTGCCTCGTACACCGTCGCTGTAGTCGTTCGCGTAGTTGACGCCGATCTGCAGGGCGAGCGACACCACGAGTGCGAGGGCGACCCGCCACCAATCGTGGCCCCAGTCGTGTCGACGGACGAACTCCGCAACACCGGTGCCAACCGCAACGGGCACGATCGCAGCGGGTAGCGTCCTCGGACGCGCCCCGGCCCACCAGAGCCGCCATCCCTTTCGCTGTTGCGTCGTGAGTTGGGATTGTTGTGGTGCTCCGGGACGCTTCGACGGTGTCGGCCCGCGACCGCTACGGGTCGTGCGGCGATTCGGTCGTTTGGTGGTCTTCGAGTGAGAGACGCTGGTCATGGCGGGGAAACGGTACCTTCGGGAGGTGGACTTTGTCGGGATTGCGACCGCCGTCGCCGCGGTAGTGGTTGCGGGGACGTTGGTGGTTGCAGCGCTCGCCAAGCTACGCGACCCGGCGGGCGCGGTGGCGGGCGCTCGCGGGCTCGGGGCGGGGCGCTGGTCGGGATTTGTGGGTGCGGCCTTGCCGGGTGTCGAAATGTTTGCCGGGATTCTCCTGCTGGTGCCGCGGACGCGTCGGCTGGGTGGCGTCCTCGCGCTGTTGCTGCTTTTGTTGTTCTCGCTTGCCATCGCACGTGCGCTCCGCAACGGTCGGCACCCGCAGTGTCACTGCTTCGGACGCCGCTCGGCCCCCGTGAGCAACGACACCCTCGTCCGCAACGCCGCCCTCGCCGCAATCGCGCTCGTCGTGGCGGTCGCGCCATGAGCGGGCGGTTGGTGGCAATCCGCCTGTTCGGCCCATTCGGCGGTCCTGCATCGCGCGACCGGACCGATGCATCACTCGCGTCGCGCGAACTGCCCCGTCGCGGTACAACCGGTACGCACGCGGTGCATTCGGGCGCGCACAGTGCACCGCAAACGGACACGATGTACCGCGACCGGGCTTGCCACCAAGCGGTAGCGACATGAGCGGGCGGTTGGTGGCAATTGACCTGCCCGGAGGACCAGCGTTCGTGGACGCCCTGCGCCGAGTGTGGGATGCCGGGGACGCTGCGCTGCCGATCGATCAGCGGCTCCCACCGGCAGCGCGGACCATACTCCTCGACGAGATGCGACCGGCCGCAGTGATTCGAGCAGGTGGCGTCGAGGTCCTGTTGCCGGACTCGGTCCCCGTCGAGCTGGGCGACGCCCTCGTTGTCGCGACGTCCGGTACGACCGGCGACCCGAAGGGCGTTGTGCACACCCACGCAAGCGTCCGGGCGTCCGCCGACATGATCAGCAAGCGGCTCGGCGTCGACCCGGCACGTGACAAGTGGTATGCGTGCTTACCACCCGCTCACATCGGCGGGCTGTCCGTCATCTCCCGTGCAATCCTCACCGGCACGCCGCTCGTCGCCGTGGACGCCATCACGAGCGCCGGCCTCGCGACCGCACGTGACGCGGGCTGCACGCTCGTGTCGCTCGTAGTCGCCGCCCTCCCCCGCATCGACGCCGCGAGCTGGCGGGTGATCCTGCTCGGCGGCTCGGCGATGCCCCCGGTTGTTCCGGCAACCGCCATTCGCACATACGGCATGACGGAAACCGGTAGCGGCGTGGTCTACGGCGGCTGGGCCCTCGAAGGAGTCGGCGTCCGTGCGATCGACGGCGAGGTCCAGCTCCACACCCCGACGCTCGCCCGCGCGTATCGCAGCGCCGACGCCGGCCCCGAGGGACGTCCGCTCCCCCTCGTCGATGACGGTTGGTTCGCGACCGGCGATGCGGGTGCGGTGGCGTCCGATGGGTTGGTGTCAGTGACGGGAAGAATCGGCGACGTCATCGTGACGGGCGGCGAAAAGGTCTGGCCCGAGCCGGTGGAGCGTGTGCTCGCCTCGGTTGCGGGCATCGCCGACATCGCCGTGGTCGGCGTCCCGAACGCCCGGTGGGGCCACGCGGTCACAGCACTCGTCGTCCCCGTCGACCGAGCGAACCCCCCGACGCTGGATCTGTGTCGAGCAGCGGTGAAGGCCGTCCTCCCGGCATACTGCGCCCCTGTCGCCATCGTGCTCGCCGACTCAATCCCTCGCACCGCCATCGGCAAGATCCGCCGCGGGGCGCTCCACAGCCTGGCGCGGTTTACCGACTCCTAGCGCCGACGAGGTGGCGACTGCTACTGCGGTCGCTATAGCATTTCAACACTGTTGGAATCCATGTGGTGAAAGGGAGATCGACGATGAAACTCACGATCATTTCGGCGGACGGCCATGCCGGCCCCCCGGTTGAGGCCTTCCGGCCCTACCTCGAATCGCGATACCACGAAGTACTCGATGAACTGGTCGATGAGGAGCGTCAGTTCCTGGCCGCCACCAGCAAGATCGCGTCGTTCTCCGCAGAGCAGTTGTCCATCATCGACCCCGAGGGGCTGATCGCCGACGGTGGGACGACGGGGGCATGGGACGTCGATCGACGCATCGCCGAGATGGACCGTGAAGGCATCGCCGCGGAAGTCGTCCTGCAGGGCCACCAATTCGCCTCCGGCCCGTTCTTCGGGTTGCAGAACCGGGCGTACCCGGCCGACGTCCGCATGGCCGGCGTCCGGGCCTTCAATCGGTGGCAGGCCGATCTCCTCACCGCGGCCAACGGCCGATTGCTCGGAGTCGCCGAACAGACGCCGGTCCACGACATCGACGAGGTCGTGAACGAGGTGCGGTGGGCGGGCGAGCATGGCTTCCGCGCGCTCACGTTCTCCACGGCCAGCGATCCGTCGATCAGCGAACCCGGCTTTCACGACCCGCACTGGGAGCCGATGTGGAAGGCCTGCGCCGACTACGGCATGGCGCTGGTCCTGCATGTCGGCGTCGGCGTGCCACAGGGTCTCGCGTTCGACTTGTTCATGTCGCGCGCCGAGGCCACCCGTGCCGGCGACGAGTACAACCGCGACGCCCCACGTGATGCTCCGAGCGCTATGGTGCCGACTTCCGCAGGTGGGATGGACGACCCCCGCATGAAGGCCTTCCTCGCCCTCAACTACAGCCCCCGCAGGGTCTTCTGGGAGTTGATGGTAGGTGGTGTCTTCGATCGCTACCCGTCACTCAACTTCGTTCCCACTGAAGCACGCGCCGACTGGGTCCCTGCGACGCTGGCCCACATGGACGCTCGATTCGACGCCGGCGGCACGCCGCTGAAACGCCGACCAAGCGAGTACTGGGCCGAGCACGGCTTTGCCGGTGCGTCGTTCATTCATCGCGCCGAGCTTGAGGATCGCCACAACATCGGCGTGCGCAACCTGATGTTCGGTCGCGACTATCCGCACCCCGAAGGGACGTGGCCGAACACGACCGACTGGCTGCGCGCCGCGTTCGCCGGTGTCCCCGAGAGCGACGCCCGCATGATCCTGGGCGAGAACGCGATCCGCTGCTACGGCCTGGACGCCCAGTCCCTTGCGGCGGTCGCGGAACGGGTCGGCCCAGAGGTGACTGACATCCTCGGGGACCATCACGTGGATCCCAAGGTCATCGCCGAGTTCGAAAAGCGTGGCGGATTCCTGAAAGAGGCCCCGGCCTTGATCACCGACGAACTGAACGCCATCTTGGAGTCTGCACTGTCGACGTCAAATCGCTGAAGTCGTGACCGACGCGCGGTACATCGTGTGGCCTTGGGACGCGGTTGACGTGGTATTTCGCGGCCCATCGCCACAAGTTGTACCGCGACCCGGGTCAGGTCGGGAGGCCGTCGGCCGACCAAATAGTTCGGTCTCACGGCTCCGGCGGCACGCGCAGCCGGATCGAGACCGTGTTGGCCATCATCCGACCGGCGGTCGTGAGCCGGACCCGCCCACCAACCGGGTCGACCGCGATCAGCCCCGCGTCGAGCAACTCCACACGATCCGCCAGGGCGAGTGCCTCTATGGGGACGCCACGGCTCATCCGCAGCGCCAACTGCAGGCGCTCGACTAGTACCGCATCCACCGAAAGGTCCTCGCCGGCCTCGGTCGTCGACCCGCCAGCATCGACCAGCGCGATATACCGCTCGGGCGTACGGACGTTCCACCAGCGTCGGCTCGCACCGTCCCCATGACGCTGATGCGAGTGGGCCGCGCAGCCGTAGCCGAGGTAATCCCCCTGCGCCCAGTACAGCTGGTTGTGACGGCACTCGTGACCCGCACGCGCCCAGTTCGAGATCTCATACGACGCCAACCCCGCCGCACCCAACACTTGCGTGGCGAGTTCGTACTTGTCCGCCTGATCGTCGTCGTCGGGGTGACGGGTGGGGTCCGCGGCGAGCGGCGTCCCGGCTTCGATCGTGAGCGCGTACGCCGACACGTGGGGTGGGTCGAGTGCCACCACGGCGTCGAGCGTCGTCGCCCAGTCCGCCACGGACTCCCCCGCTGCCCCGTAGATCAGGTCGAGGTTGAACGTCGATATCCCCGCCCCCCGGACCAACTCGATGCCCCGCTCCACGTTGGCGCGCACGTGGGTGCGTCCGAGCACCGCGAGAACGGAATCGACCATCGACTGGACGCCAAAACTGATCCGGGTGACGCCATGATCGACGTAGGCGGCAAACAGTGGGGCCGAGACCGTGTCCGGGTTGCACTCGATCGTGACCTCCGCGTCGGCACGCCGGGGGATCGCGTCGAGGATCGCACCCATCTGATCGCCGCTCAAAAGCGACGGTGTGCCGCCGCCGACGAAGACGCTCGATGCGACCCGAGCCCCAGCTAGGCGGATCTCGCTGCAGACAGCGTCGACGTAACGCTGCGTGAGGTGCGACCGATCCGTCCACGTCGCGAACGCGCAGTAGTCACATCGCTTCGTACAGAACGGAACATGGACGTAGACGCCGAACTCGCCGCTCGTCCGCTCGGAAAAGTCAGGGTCGGCGGCCCGGCCAACGGGACCGGGCACCGTTGTCAGCGCGCCGTTGTCAGCGCGCCGTTGTCAGCGCGCAAGGTCGAAGCCCATCGCGCCCATGCGGTCCTTCACCGTTTCCGGATCAGACTCGAGCAGGACGGCGAGGGCGTTGAGGTCTTCGCGACGGATCGTGAGGGCGGTACCCGTGAACCCATTGCGCTGCTGGCGGATCATCGAGACGTAGCGGTTCAGCAGATTCGCCTCGTGTGAGGACATCGCCTCAAGGCGGATCAGATCGATCGTGAGGCCACGTCCCGGAACCCGCCGGTCGACCTGCTCGCCATCGGCGCTCGGCAATTCGATCGGCGGGAGCAGCTGATCGACAGCCGTCCCGTAGAAGCTGGCGAGACGCTGCAGGCGCGGAACAGAAATCGCCCGCTCCCCTCGCTCGTATGCGCCGAGCACGGACGCCTTGAACTCTTTGTTCGACGCAACCTCGACATCGTGAAGTGACAGTCGCTTGGAGCGCCGGACGCCGCGGAGTCGTAATCCGACCTGTCGTGTGTAGCTGGCGTCTTCGAGTTCGTCTTCCACGGTGTGGCCTTTTTCCGTCGGGTGGGTGGCTATCGGCGGCTTGCTTGGAGCACGTTCATGTCTGAACGGCTCACACAAGACTGTAGACCACCACCACGCCGAGTAGTGGAATACCCGCGATGTAGTTTCCGGATCAACCGCGGCGGGCGAGGTTACGGCCTCGTAAGTCGGGCTCTGTGGGCTCAGGCGGGGGCCTCAACCACAATCCGCGACCGCAGTGCTACCCAGAGCGACGCGGTCGCGATCGCGGCCGTCTCGGCCCGCAGCACGTTCGTGGCAACCGATACGGCATCCGGAAGGATGGATCGCTCGCGTTCCGACCACCCGCCCTCCGGCCCGATCAGCACGAGACGATCTGCGTGCAGCGACGGTGCCCGGCCCCCAGCGTCTGCGCGTACCACCCCGACTTCGGAAGCGAGCTCGTCGAAGCCTGTCAGTTCGATGATCGGCAGGAACAGGCCACGACTCTGTTGCAATGCCTCGACCGCGACGGACCTCAGGCGCGCGAGATTGCGCGCCGGCTTGTCGTCGTCCCAGCGAACGATGCTGTGGTCGGCCGCGAACAAGACGATTCGATCGACGCCCAGCTCCGTGAGCTTCTGCACGGCCAGCTCCGGCTTGTCACCCTTCGTCAACGCAAGGCCCACGGCCACGGTCGGCGAGGGACGCGTGGCCTTTTGCACCTCGCTCGTCGGCTCGAGCCGCCCCGACGCTGCGAAATCGAGCGGGACCGTACAAAGTCGAAATCCGCCCCCTCCATCGGTCACCGACACCGCCTCGCCCGTTCGGAGGCGAAGTACCCGTGCGAAATGCCGCACGGTGTCCACGGGGAGTTCGACGCCGACGACGCTCATGAGAGCACTGCCTACGACCAGCGCATGCGCCGCCACCTTCATCTGGCGACCTTCAAGACCGTCAGCGGAACGCCGACCGGATCTTGCCGAGAATGCTCTTGTCTGGAGCGGCGACGGACTCGCCTCGCTCCTCCGCGAAACGCCGTAGCAGTTCTTCCTCGGCCCGGGTCAAGTTGCTCGGCACAACGACGTTGACCTGCACGAGGAGGTCGCCGCGTCCGCGTCCGTTTAGCTGTGGGACGCCCCGGTCGCGCAATCGGAACACCCGACCGTTCTGCGTGCCGCCAGGAATCACAAGGTCCTCAACACCATCAATGGTCTCGAACGACTGGTGCACGCCAAGCGCAGCCTGCGCAATCGAAAGGTCGAGCACGTGCACGAGGTCGAAGCCCTGACGCTCGAAGCGCGGGCTCCCCGCGACCCGCAAGTGAACGAACAGGTCACCGTTCGGACCGCCCCGCGGCCCCGCAGCCCCCCTGCCGGTGAGGCGAATTGTGGAGCCGGTGTCGACGCCGGCCGGAACGTCGAAGGTGTACGTGCGTTCCTCGGTGCGACGTCCTTCCCCACGACAGGTCGGGCACGGCGAGGCGATGATCTGGCCCATCCCGCGGCACTGGCCGCAGGGCGCAGACGTGACCATCTGCCCGAGAAGTGAATTGCGTACCCGCTGTACCTGACCGGCACCGTTGCAGCCCGAACAGGTCGCAGCCGACGTTCCGGGCGACGCGCCGCTCGCCGAGCACGTGTCGCACGCAACCGGTTGGCGGAGCGAGACCTCAGTGGTGCTGCCGAACATGGCGTTCTCGAAGGTCAGGTCGGCGATGACCTCCATGTCCTGGCCACGCGGCGGACCCGTCGGCCCCCGCTGGCGACCTCCGCCCCCGAACCCGCCCGCACCACCGAAGAATGCTTCGAAGATGTCGCCCAGCCCGCCCGTTCCGAAGCCGGCGTTGCCACCGGCACCCGTACCGCGAAGTCCCTCGGCACCGTACTGGTCATAGGTCCGACGCTTGTCGGGGTCCTTCAGTACCTCGTAGGCAAGAGAGACCTGCTTGAACGCTTCCTCCGCGCTCGGATCATCGGGATTTGCATCGGGATGCAGCTCACGAGCCTTCGCCCGGTAGGCGCGCTTGATCTCGTCGTCGGAAGCCGTCCGGGACACGCCCAGCAGCACATAGAAGTCTTTGATGTCGTTCATGTCGTTGGTCCGCGCATGCGGCCGTCAATTCTCGCACTATCCAGCACCTCCGACGGTCGCAGCGCCGATCAACGCCCGATCGTCGGCCAATCAGCGTTCGACGCTCCGGCTCATGAGTCCGAGAGGTGCCCGCCGAGCCCTTCGCTGACGGCAGTCACGGCGGCCATAGCCTGCGGATAGTCCATGCGGGTCGGGCCGAGGACGCCCACCGTCCCGACCACGCGCCCGTCCACGAGATAGGGGGCGACAACGACCGAGCACGACAGCAATGACTCGAAAGCGGCGTCGGCACCATGCTCGGCACCGATCGACACGCCCGTCGGCTGGCCGCTGCGGTCAATCGCCTCGCGGATGAGGTTGACGACCACGAACTGCTCCTCCAGCGTCGCAAGAACGCGGCGGATCGTATCGACGGTGTCGAACGCTCCGACCACTCGGGACGCGCCCCCAACGAACACATCGGACGCTTCCGGGTCGTTCGGGCGCTCCGAGAACGCCGTTACCACGGCGCGGCAGACCGCGTCAACGCGTGCATCGCCGACCGCGAGCAGAGCAGCGTTGCGGATGCCCGACAAGGAGGAACCGGACAACGTTGCGCTCAGATGCGCGCTTGCCGCGCTCACGGTGGCGTCGGTGGATCCGACTCCGAGGTCGATCCCGGCCTTCTCGACGGCACCGTTGCTCAGCACGACCACGACCAAGCCAGTGGTTCCGAGGTCCACCACCTGGACGCTGCGGATCGTGATCGCCTCCGCTGAACCGGCGACCACGACGGCCGCGAAATCGGTGAGATTCGACAACAGCCTGGACGCATCGTTCATGAGCTGTTCGATGTCACGTCGAGCCGTGTCGAAGAACTGACGTACCTGTGCGACCTTGGCGTCGGGGAGTCGTGGCGTGTCGCCGATCGAGTCGACGAAGTAGCGGTAGCCGCGATCGGTCGGGACGCGCCCGGCCGACGTGTGGGGGTGCGTCAGATACCCCTCTCGTTCGAGGACGCTCATCTCGTTGCGGATCGTCGCCGACGACACATGGAGCCCGCCTGCGCTGGTGAGGTGGCTCGACCCGACGGGTTGACCGGTCTGGATGTGTTCCGCCACGACGGTTCTCAGGATGACGCTCTTGCGTACGTCGAGGGAGTCTGCGACGCGGCGCGTGCCAGCCGTGTTGACCGCTACCGACTCGTGCTCGTCGCCTTGGCGCAGGCCGGTGTCCGGACTGACCGAGGCGGGAGTCTCGTTGTCTCCCATTGGCGGACGAGCCTACCTGGGTGTGTCGGAGCGGGCTTCGCTGTAGCGTCGAAGTGCCTCGTTGCGTTCGGTTCCGTGGTCGACGATTGGGGGCGGATACGGCTTTTGGCCTCCGTCGAACATCCCCGCCTGCGTTTTGTGCTGCTGTCGGTCGGCGAGCCAGGGTTCATGGACGAAGCGGTCCGCAACGTCCACAAGCTCGGAAACGTAGCGTCGGACGTAGCTGCCGTCGGGATCGAACCGCTTGCCCTGGCTGATTGGGTTGAAGATCCGGAAGTACGGAGCGGCGTCGGTGCCGGTGCCGGCGGTCCACTGCCACCCGTGCTGGTTGGACGCGATGTCACCGTCGAGCAGGTGGTCGAGAAAGTGCTGTGCGCCGCGTCGCCAGTCGAGGTGCAGGTCTTTCACGAGAAATGATGCAACCGCCATGCGGACGCGGTTGTGCATCCACCCCTCGGCTCGCAGCTGTCGCATTCCGGCGTCGATGAAGGGATATCCGGTTCGGCCTTCGCACCATGTCTGGAACTTCGCATCGGCCTCGGGACCCGTGTCATAGACCATGTCCTGCATTGCGATGTTGAGATCCTGATGTCGGGAGTCGGGGCGGTGGTACAGAACGTCGGCGTAGAACTCGCGCCAGGCGATTTCGCTTCGGAAGACACGGGCACCTTCGCTCGCGGCGCCGGTCGAACCGTTGATCGCTGCGAGAATCGTTCGAGGATGCAGCGCGCCGACCTTCAGATACGGCGAGAGTCGGCTCGTGGCGTCCAGGTCCGGTCGGTTGCGGTCAGAATCGTAGGTGCACAGATGATTCTGCACGAACGCGACCAGGGCCTGGATGGCGGCGCGCTCGCCGGGCTCGGGCAGGTTCGTCGCGCTGGGAGCAGGTCCTGCTGGCAGCTCCCCCGGCTCGACGTCTGCCCATACGACCCCTTGAGGGTCAACTGGTTGGCTCGGCGCGACGCTGCGGGCGTGGGCGTCCCAGGCGCGGCTGAAGGGTGTGAAGACCTTGAACGGCGCGCCATCGCCCTTGCGGACGGTGCCGGGCGCGACGACGTAGGGGCCGTCGTCGAGAATCAGCTCGCAACCCTCTGCGGCGAGTGTTCGGGCCGTAACGCAATCACGGGCGCGTGCGTAGGGCGTGAAGTCCTCGGCGGCCCAAACCTTCTCGGCCCCGACCTCGCGGGCGAACGTCGCCACAACGTCGGCCGGACTCCCGATTCGCACCGCTACCGGGACGCCGCTCGCACGCAGGGTCCGCAGCGTCGCAAGCGTCCACCAGGAACGGTTCGCTCCCGCCGATGCGAGGAGCGCGGGGTCGACCACGAACAACGGTGCGACCCGTGCCCCAACGGCTGCCGCGTCGGCGATGCAGGATTGGAGCGCGGCGTTGTCACGGCAGCGAAGGTCGCGCCGGAACCAATACACGAACGTTGTTTGCACCGGTCCATTGTCGACGCGACCCGCCACTACTTCCGCGGCCCACTCTTCGTCGCGGTACATCCGGTGCGTCCGCGGTGCATTCGGACGCGCCCAACGCACCGCGAGCGGACCGGATGTACCGCGCCCACGCACGACCGCCCGTTACGCCGAAGGGGGCTCCAGGCCGAAGTGGACGCTGCGCGCACCAACGTCCACGGACAGCAGTCGCACAGTGACGGCCGAGCCCTCCTCGACCGTCGACGGGCCCGACACGCGAGCGCGCACGGGCGGCTCGATCAGTTGCACAACGGTCCCTTGACGCCCACTATCGAGCACGCTGGCCGGGAAGGTCGCCCCGACGCTGCCCTCCAATTCCAACGCCTCGACGAGATCGATGACGCCACGCTCGAGCGCCTCCGCCCGGCCGTCCGCCTTTGCCATGATCGCGGGCATCTCGGCGAGAGCCGCGACGATTGGCGTCGTGTCCGTCCCGTGCACAATCGCCAACACGTGTTCGAGCACGTGCCGGTCGGCGAGGCGACGCATCGGTGCGGTGGCATGCGCGTATGGGGCGGCCAGCGCACTGTGGAACGGCGGGTGCGCAGCGTCGAACATCGCATATGACGCTCCCCGACCAGATCGCCTGGCCTCCACGAGTAGTTGTTTGTGGGTACGTTTTGACGGGTCGAGTGTGGGCATGACCTCGCGCAGTGTCTTCGACTTCGGCCATTCGATACCGAGCGCCTTGGCCATACGCCGTAACGTTCGCTGTCGGTACTCGTCCGCCTCGGGCATGATGCGGAAGAGTCCGCCCCGTGCCTCTGCCTGTAAGGCTGCAACCGCAAAGTTGGCGGCGAGTGACAGCGACGAGTTCGCCTCCTCACTCGGCAGCATCGGACGCAGCACGAGATTGACGCCCGACGCTTCGGTGGGGTCCATCTCGACGTGCTGCTCCGGAAAATCGACCTTGGTCGCACCCCTGGCCCTCTCGTTGGCCTTCATCCGTCGATGCAGTTCGAGCGCAGCAGGATCGAGGTCGTCGAGCGACGTCGTCTCGTAGGCGAGCTTGGCGCGGCTCGAAACGATCGCCCGGTCGGCGGACCGCAGGGTCGGCGTACCGTCCGGAGCGACCGCCACGACGAGCACGATGGCTGGGCGGGGACCAACGGGAAGCAGGCTCGCCGCATGTTCGCAGAGCACCGGCGGGTACACCGGGACGCGTCCATCGGGCAGGTACACCGTGACGCCACGCTGCCACGACTCCGCCTCCACCACTCCCCCGGTCGGGGCGAAAGCGGCAATGTCAGCGAGCGCATAGTGCAGCACGATGTCCTTGCCGTCGACGCTGACTGCGAACGCCTGGTCGAGATCGACCGACGTCGCCGGGTCGAGCGTCACGAAGTTCATGTCCGTCAGATCGACGCGACCCTCCCGCCACTCCCTCGACGCTGCCGCAGTGTCCGCTGCGCTCAGCACCTCCGGGGTGAAGGAGTCGGGCAACGCCTTTTCGGTGCGGAGCCGCGTCAGTTCGCGCTTGAACTGGTCACCGCGTTGTTCTGGCGAGTCAGACATCCGGCAGTTCTACACCGCGCTGTTTCCTCGTGCTCGACCACCCAATCGGACCACCCAACAGGCAAAACCAACGATCGGGTGGTTCGATTGGGTGGTTTCGGCCTACGGCACGACCATTCGCAGGAGGTCCCTTCAGTCGATCATGTTGCTGCCGCGAACCATCGTCCCCGAGATACCGTGCCGAGCACGCCGATATCCCGCAACGACAAAGGGTCGACGCCGAGCGGGTCGTCGGCCAATACGGCGAAGTCTGCGCGCTTACCAAACGCGATCGACCCCACATCATGTTCAAGACGGAGCGACGCCGCAGCTCCCATCGTGATCGCGTACAAGGCTTCGGGGACGCTGATGCGCTGGTCCGGCCCGAGCACTCGTCCAGCTGCGGTGAGGCGGTTCACCGCACACCAAGCTCCGAACAACGGACCGATCGGGGTGACCGGCTCATCGCTGTGGATTGTGACCGGAACACCGAGATCGATCGCTGATCGCACCGGGTTCATCGTCGCGGCACGCGCCTCACCGACTGTGTGGGCGGCGTGCTGCTCACCCCAGTAGTACACGTGATTCACGAACAGGTTGACGCCCACACCGAGTGCCTTCGCCCGCCGCAACAGCCCGTCGTCGACGAGTTGCGCGTGCTGCAGGGTGGTGCGGTGGTTCGGCGCGGGTGTCGCGGCGAGGGCATCGGCAAGGACGTCGAGCGCCAGTTCGGACGCCTCATCACCGTTGGTGTGGATGTGGACCTGCAGGTCCTCCCTGAACGCGGCGTCGAGGACCGAGCGGACCCGCTCGGGGGGCACGTACCAGAGCCCGTTCGGTGCTCCATTGGCGTAGGTGCCAGATCGTAAGCGCGCGGAGAATCCCTGGATGGAGCCGTCGAGCACGATCTTCAGCATTCCGAACTGCAGGCCATCGTTGCTCTGCGCGCGTACCTTTACCGCTCGCGCGATCAGTTCCTCGACATCGCCACCGTTCATCACGAGGGCGGGGAGGAGACGGATCGGCCAGTCTGAACCGGCCGACGCGGTCAACATCGTGTCCACGGTCGCGGGGGCCAAAATGGTCGCCAAATCAGTCGCCGTGGTGACCCCAGCGTTGGTGCAGCTCTTGGCGAAATTCCGCAGCGCCCGATCGTCAACGCCGTTCAGTCTGCTGGAGATGCCTAAACGTGCCATGGATGGGAAAGCCATCTCCATGCCCTTCAGCTCGCCGGTCGGCATGCCGTCCGGTCCACGCGGAGAAGCGGGGGTCGTCACGTCGCTGCTGAACAGTCGGAGACGTTCCAGCGCCCGCGTATTCACGGACAGGATGTGTCCGCTGGCGTGTAGCACCGCGACGGGACGTTCGCTCGACACAGCGTCGAGGTCGTGCCGGTCGATGCGACGATCGAAGTAGATGGGATCGAAACCCCAGCCGACCACGACCTCGTCGTTCGTGGCGTCCGTCGCCGCATGCTTGGCGAGCAGTGCAACTGCTTCGTCGATCGACCGCGCCCCGGTACGTCGCTCACCGTTCGGGCCGGTACGGTCGAAGTAGCCGAGGAAGCAGATGTCCCAGCGTCCTCCGGCGTCGGCGTGTGAATGTCCCTCGATGAGGCCGGGCAGGAGGACAGCGTCGGCAAATCGATCGTCGGCCCGCGATCCACTCGGCATGTCGAGCTCCGCTCCGACCGCAACGATGCGTCCATCTGCGACCGCCACATGCGTGGCGTACGGGCGGACCGGATCGATCGTGATGATGCGCCGCGCGCGGTACACGGTGGCCGCGGCGTCATCGATCACCGCGTCAGAATGGTCCGTGTGGGCGTCTACTTCGATGCCGCATGGTAGGTCGGTCGTAAGGACCCGCAAACTCAGCTTCCAGCGACCCAGCCGAGCCGGGTCAGGCTTTGACGGCCTGAATGTCGAGATCCAGCTTGATCTTCTCGCCCACGAGCAAACCGCCCGATTCGAGTGCGACGTTCATCTCGATGCCCCAATCCTTCCGGTTGATCTCGGCCGAGGCGCTGAAAGCCGAACGGGTCCCGCCCCACGGGTCCTTCTCGACGCCCTCGAACTCGAGGGCGAAGTCGACCGTGCGGGTGACGCCCTTGATCGTGAGGTCGACGCTGAGCACATGGTCACCCCCGCTCTCCTTCAGACCGACCGTGGTCAGGGTCATCGTCGGGTACTTCTCGACCTCGAAGAAGTCGGCGTTGCGGAGATGCGCATCCCGGCCCTCATCGCCGGTCGTAACAGACGCTGTCTGCACCTCGGCTACCACGGTGGACAGAAGCGGGTCGGCTGCGATCGTGATGACGCCGGTGAACGTGGCGAATCGACCGCGGACCTTGCTGATCATGAGGTGGCGAGCGACGAATCCGATCGTGGAATGGACTGGGTCGACGTTCCAGGTCCCGACGGTGAGTGCACTGAGGCTGTTCTTGGCGGACATCTTGCTTGCTCCTTGTTGTTAATACTTCGTTGCGCAATAGTTGCACACACAAGCTTGTGTTGTCAAGTATTGCATCTGCAATCTTCCGACGGGTACCATTCACCCCATGGTGAAATGGCTCGATGAAGAGGAACAGCGGGCGTGGCGGGCGTTGGTCGACGTCACGACTTGGCTGCACGCGGAGCTCGATGCCGAGCTGATGACGACGCACGACCTCACCGAAGGCGACTACGGCGTGATCGCAACCCTGTCCGAGGCACCGGGCCGGGAGCTGCGGATGTGCGATCTCGCCAGCGTGCTCCACCTCTCCCCCAGTGGCCTTACCCGGCGCCTTGACGGCTTGGTGAGGCGCGACCTCGTCACGCGGCGTCCGGCCATCGACGATCGACGCGCCTCAATGGCCGTGCTCACCGACGCCGGGTATGCCCTCGTGAAGCGTGCCGCACCGATGCACGTGGACGGCGTCCGACGACATCTCTTCGATCACTTGACCCGCACGCAAATCCTGGCGATCGGCGTCGCCCTCGACAAGGTCCGCACAGCCCGCACCTCAGCATCGTTCACCTAGCTCGTGCTAGCTCGACCCACCCAGGTGCAGCGTCACCGGTAGAAGCACCGGTGCGATCACCGTTTCGTCGCGTGCGCCGATGACAAGCTCGGCGAGGGCCTCTCCGAGCTCCCGCGCAGGCTGCGCAACGTGCGTGAGTGTGGGCTGTGTCACGCCCGCGAGCATCGTGCCATCAAAGCTCACGACTGCGACGTCCTCAGGAACCCTTCGTCCAGCAGTGCGCAGCGCCGCCATAGCGCCGAGGGCCATCGGGTCGCTCGCTACGAAAAGAGCGTCAATCAGCGGATCACGTTCGACGAGCTGCGAGACGGCCGCTTCGGACTCGGCACGCGAGAACCGCCCATCCACGATGCGCTGGCTGGCCACCGGAAGGCCCCGCGCTTCCAGCGCGAGTCGGTACCCCGTCAGCCGATCCTCCGCCGCCACCATTCCGCGTCGGCCCGTGACCGTTGCGATTCGAGAACGTCCGCGCTCAATGAGGTGATCGACTGCCAGACGAGCACCGCCCACGTTGTCGACATCGGCGTACGGCAGGTCCGGCGTCGTTAGCGGCCGACCCGCCAGCACGACTGGAAACCCGGTCCGGTGAAGGAGCGAGGGCAGCGCCTCTCCATGTTGCAGGGAGGCGAAGATCGCCCCGTCGACGTGGCCCCCGCGCAGGAACGTCTCGGTGCGACGTTCGTCGCCGGCCGTTTTTCCCATGAGCAGCACGAGGGTGTGACCGGCGGCGTCGAGTCGCTCGCCAATGCCAGACATCAGCATGCCGAAGAAGGGGTTTTCGAACATTGTTCCATCGTTCTCTGCCACCACCACGGCAAACGAATTCGTCCGACGGTTCACGAGACGCCTCGCCGCTTCGTTCGGGACGTACCCGAGTTTCGCGATTGCCTTTATGACATCCGCCCGCACCGACGGGGCTACCTTGCCCCCGCTGTTGATGACGCGTGACACCGTGGATCGAGACACGCCAGCTTCCGCCGCCACCTCTTCCAGTGTCGGAATGCGTCGCATCACATGATCCTTGCAGGCCAGCGGTGCTCTCGACGGGTTTGGTGATCCTGCCTATGTTGCGGTCCCGGCACCTTGACGCCATGTCTTCAGCCCCTCCCGCCGCACGAGGTCGTTGCGGGACCGCTGCTTGGCGCACGCACCGCCGCTGTGTCGAATCGACACTGAGACGCACCAGCATCTCTACTGGCACGATGAACACGGCACACGAGCCCGACGCGAACAGCGCGACGTCACGAGTGCCGAGCCCCTGGCCGACGTTTGTCGTGTGCGCCGTTGCGACGTACATCACGACACTCGACCTGTCCGTGGTCAACGTCGCCTTTACGGAAATCGCGGCGAGCTTTCCTTCCGTCACGCGTGGCCAGCTCTCGTGGATCGTGACCGGCTACGCGATTCTTTTCGGCGCGCTGCTCGTCATCGCTGGCCAAACCGCCGACCGGATCGGGCGCAAACGGGTGTTCCTGCTCGGCGTCATGGCGTTTCTCGTCGGTTCCGTCCTGTGTGCTGCGGCACCGACACTCGGAACCCTGATTGCCGGGCGCGTCGTGCAAGGGGCGGGCGGGGCACTACTCCTGCCGGCGTCGACGGGACTGCTGCTCGGTGCGTTCGACATCGAGAAGCGGACGCAGGTCATTACGTGGGTCGGTGGCATCGGAGCGCTCGGCATCGCCTCCGGTCCGACGGTGGGCGCGTTCATGGTCGACCGGCTTGGCTGGCGATCCGCGTTTTGGATCAACGTTCCGATCTGCCTCTTCGCCCTCGTGATTGGGGTCCGCGTTCTGCGCGAATCCAGTCGTCAGGATGGTCCCGGCCCTGATCTCATCGGCGCAGCCATGCTCGTGTTGGGCGTCGGCGCGATCGTCCTTGGGATCTCCGAGGGCCATGGTTGGGGATGGATGAGCGGTCGTGTGATCGGTCTCATCGTCGCGAGTGTCGCGTTGGTGTCCGGCGTCGTCGTGCGATCACGATCGCATCCCGCCCCAGCTCTTCCGACGGAGCTGTTTCGCGAGAAGACCTTCTCGATCGCCAATGCTGGAAGTCTGGTATTCGGCGCGAGTTTTTCCGCAATGGCGCTCAACAATGTGTTGTTCCTGCGGTCGATCTGGCACTACAGCGTTGTACGCGCCGGCTGGTTTTCCGTGCTGTCACCGCTGGTGGTCGCCACCGTTGCGACGTTCGCAGGCAGGGAGGCGAACCGCTCCGGATTCCGGCGGCTGATGTTCGTCGGCCCCGTTCTGTTTGCACTCTCGCAGCTCGGGTTTGCGTTCCTCCTGGGGACCGGACCCACGCCCTGGACTCGCTGGTTACCGCTCGGTGCCCTGCAAGGCGCGGCGATCGGCGTGACGTTTCCCGTGCTCGGCGCAGCAGCCGTCGCCGGGCTCCCGCCGACCATGTTCGCCGTCGGAAGCGCAGTCAACAACACGTTCCGCCAAGTTGGTGCAGCCGTCGGCGTCGCACTCGTTGTCGCGATTCAAACATCCGCCGATGGCATTACCGGGTTCCGTCGGGGCTGGTGGTTCTGCGCGGCCTGCGCCGTTGCCGTTGCAGTGCTCGCCTTCGCGATGCCGAACCGCCCGAGCCCGGCCCGGTAGCAATCCGCTCCCCCGGAGAGTGAGGGCAAGCGATCCCCACGGCCCGCGCCGCCGGCGTTCGGGCTACGTCATACCCACCCGCGTTCCAGAACGCTCAGCACAATCATTGGCATCAATTGGCGCATCTTTGATGCGTGACTTGATAGTATTCCTGATGGCTCGAACCACCATCGATATCGACGACAAAACGCTCGCGCTCGCCGCCAAAGAACTCGGCATGTCGAGCAAGATCGACACGGTCAATGCCGCGCTCGCGTTCGTCGCCAAACGTCCTCGACTGGCCGCGGCGTTCGCGGACCCCTTGATCTGGGGTAGCCCCGATCTTGCCGAGCCGAAGGTGCGGTCCGAGGCTCGGCGTTGATCCCTTCCGGACTGTTCCTGGCCGACACAATCGCCGTTGCCCGGGTGTCGTCACCCGACATCGTCGACGAACTCGTCCGTCTGGGACGCCTCGGCCTGCTCGCAACGTGCGCCACACTCGACCTGGAAGTCCTCTACTCGGCACGCACGCCACCCGAGTGTCGATCGATTGCCACACGACGCGCCGAAGGTTTCGCCGACCTGCCGCTCACGCCGGAGATCGGCGACCGCGCTCGGGCCGTCCAACTCCAACTCTCGAAGACCAGCCAGCATCGGGCCGCTGGCGTGATCGATCTGCTCACCGCGGCAACGGCTGAGCACTACAGCACCACGGTGCTGCACTACGACGCCGACTTCGACCACATCGCGCACATCACCCGTCCGCCGACGCGGTGGGTCGTGCCCCGTGGCTCAGTGAGCTGATGCGCTGCGATGTCGAGAGCGATCGACGTACCGACTCGAACACAGCGTCGGACGATTCGAAGCGAACTTACGTTGGGCTCGCCGAAAAACCACCCAATCGGATACTCAATAGCCCGGTTTGCCTATAAGGAGAGCGGTCGAGCTCGCCGGCCACGTGGTTCGCGTTGTGCGCTTGCTGCCCGACGAACTCGATGATGGGCTCGGACCATGAAACCCAATGAAGCGGCGTTCGAGAGGTACATCTCCACCGGGCTGGTGGAGCGACGAAGTTCGTCGCCCGCCTCGCCGCCGAGATCGACAAGCGAGGCACGGTCGACGTACTCCGTCACGGCGTCGTCGACCATTGACTGGGTTACACGGCTCTGCCGGACGGGCGCTCTTTCCCATCGTGGCTGCTCAGAGGGCATGTTTTGGGCGCGGGAATGCCGTGGAAACACGCAGATAACATGTGAGCGGTATCTGGCGGTCCGTCGCGGTGCCGAACGATTGGTTTCGCGGGGCGCCTCGCAACGTGCACGCGGATCGGCGGCACGGGGCAGGACGGTCCGATGCCGCCGGCCGATCCAGAACCCAGGGTTCGCCGAGCACCGATCCCCGACGACGCCGTCCTCGTCGTGCGCGGCGATGACCTGGATCCCGACACGGCCAAAGGTCAGGCCGAGGCCTTCCGTCGCAGGTTTCCGGCGTGGCACCGGTGGGGACTGTCGGCGTTTTACACGAGATCCGACGACGAAGTCGATGACCTCGCAGCCGATCAGCTTGAACGCTTCCCGGTGCGCGTCGTGCTGCCCATCGGTCGACTCGTCGAGGCAGGATTTCAGATCCTGCCGACATTTCGGACCCCTCTAGGTGACGATCGCGTTTGAGGGCGACCTGACGGAGTGGCGCTCCTGCTCGGGAACCTCGGCACCGATCGTCGGCCGAACCCGTATCACTAGCATTAGCCCGTATAGGAGGTGGCATGGACGTCGAGCACGACGAGACGGTCGATCTTGTGGTTGACCTGAACACGATGGATGAGACCGGCCTGCCGTGGGCGTTCCTCGAAGAGGCACCCCATCCGGATCGTGTTCTACCCGGCGCGTACGTTGTTGCTGGTTCGGGCGCCGCTCGAGCCGTTGCACTTGTGGTCGACATCGTCGACGGGATCGTGCACGTCCAGCCGATGCGCGGCTCCGTCACCAGCAACCTGCAGCTCCTCACCGCCCATCGCATCGCGTCGTAGGGGCGGCAATCAGGTGATGCGCTGTTACGGGTAGGCGAGCGGGTCGAGTGCGAAGCATCGGCGGGTACACCGCAATACCTCTCTCACCGTCGAGCATGGCAAGGAGGGCGAGCGTCTCACCGGTGCCGAGCGGCTGTGCGAGCAACGCGTCCACGGCAGAACGGATGGCGGTGGCGGTGGACACGGCGTGGACCGTACCGCGATGTCGAAACGGCCGCGCTGCTACGCGAGTTCGATCAGGTCGAGCATCTTCTCGTCGTAGTGAAGCAGCTGACCGTCGGGCATCATCAAGACGTTGCTCGGCGCGAGCTGCGTAACGAACTCGACGTCGTGGCTGACGAGGATGATCGTGCCCTTGTAGTTCTGCAACGCCGCGAGAACCGCTTCGCGAGACGGCGGGTCAAGGTTGTTCGTCGGCTCATCGAGCAGCAGCACGTTCGACTTGCCGATCATGAGCCGAGCGAGCGACAACTTCGTCTTCTCGCCACCCGACAGCGTGCCGGCGTCCTGGTCGGCGACATCGCCGACCATGCCGAAGTGACCGAGCAGTCCGCGCAGCGTGGGATCTTGGACCTCGGGACCGGCCTCGCGGAGATGCGCGAGCACGCTCGTGCCGTTGCGAATGTCCTCATGCTCCTGCGCATAGAAGCCGAGCTTCACGTTCGCCCCGAGTCGGACGTTGCCCGCGTCGGCCCTGTACACGCCCGCCATCGTTCGCAGAAGCGTTGTCTTGCCCGCACCGTTGAGGCCGAGCACGAGGAATACGTCACCGCGGTGGATCTCGAAGTTGACGTCGGAGAAGATCACGTCTTCGCCGAACGCCTTGGCGAGACCCGTAACCATGACGGCGCGATCACCAGCGCGCGCGGGCTCGGGGAACCGGACACGCATCGTTCGGCGCTTCACGTTCATCACTTCGGGGCCGCGTTTGGTGTGCATGTGTTCAATGCGCTTGAGCAGCGCATTGCGCTTCTGCACGTGCGTGGCGTTCGCCCCGCGGAACTTGTCCATCGTCTTTTCGAGACGGGCGACTTCCTTGTTGAAGTTCGACGACTCCCGTGCCCGCAGCGATTCACGTTCCTCGCGCTGCACGAGAAACTGTGTGTACGTACCTTTGTACTGCTCGATCTGCGCGGCTTCGAGCGCGAGCACGCGGTCGATCGCCGAGTCCATGAGTTCGATGTCATGGCTCACCACGAGGATCGTGGCCTTCGTCTTGCGGAGGAACTCCATGACCCATTGCTTGGCCTCGACATCGAGGTGGTTCGTGGGTTCGTCCAGAATCAGCAGGTCGCCACCGGCAAGCAGGAGCCGCGCTAGCTCAAGACGTCGACGCTGCCCACCGGACAGTGTGCCGACCTCTCGCAGCAGGGCGTCCTCATCGAGTCCGACGCCAGCCGCGATGCGCTCGGCCTCCGACTCGACCTGGTAGCCGCCGAGTGTGCGGTAGCGCTCTTCGAGGTTCGTGAACTTGTAGACCGCCTTGTCGAGCGCGTCGCTCGCGCCTTCGATGCCCGCGCCGAGATCGATGCCGGCCTTCTCGATGCGGGTCTGCCACTCCTTCAGCTGATCGGCCATATCGGTGAGCGGACTCGCGCTGAGCAGATGGTCATAGGACAGCCGGTGCGTGTCTTCCGCCTTCGCCTGCACGTCCTGTTGGAGCCAGCTGAAGTACTCGGGACGGACCACCGAACCACCGGCCGGATGCATGTCGCCGGCGAGTGTTTTCAACAGTGTTGTCTTGCCCGCACCGTTCGGACCGACGAGCGCGACCTTCTCGCCGTCGAGCAGACGGAAGGTCGCATCGTTCAGGAGCACGCGGTGCCCGAGGTCGATTCGGAGGTTGGCAACGTCCAACATGGCCGAAACAGGCTAGTCGCCAGCGTTGCCGGGCACCGTTCGGACGTTAGGACGAATCACCCCGCCCACCGAGGGCGAGCGTCCCAACGTCGAAGTCGACTCAGGGTCCGTACACTTCGGGAATGAGTACGACCGGTCACCGCCTGGGCACGGCTCGCCTCGTGCTCTTCGATATCGACGGGACGTTGCTACGGACCGGGAACCGGGTCCATGGACGCTCGATCGTGCAAGCCTGCCAGGAGATCACCGGGCATGACATCACGAAGCATTTCGGGAGCGTCGATGCGGGTGGGCGGACCGACCTCTACATCGTGAGTGAACTGCTGCGTCAGTGTGGTTTCTCGCAGGACGCAATTGACGCGATGTTCGGCGCGATTGCCGCACGGTCGATCGAGCTGACCGGCGCGGGTCTCGCCGAGCCAGACCCGAACTGGGTGCTGGCGGGGTCTACGGAGTTGATCAGCGCGCTTACTGATCGCGGGACCGCGGTCGGGCTCGTGACCGGGAACCTGCCGCGGATCGCGGAACTCAAGCTCGCCTGCGCGGGCCTGTGGCAGGCGTTCGCAGCCCAGTCCCCGCTGATCGCTGGCTTCGGTGACCTGTCTGAGGACCGCAACGACCTCACGCGCTCGGCGCTTGCCCAGGCGCAGACTTCGATCGATCGTGCGCTTGTCGGAAACGACGTGGTCGTCGTCGGAGATACGCCGCGCGACGTCGACTGCGCACGTGCCATCGGCGCGACGTGTGTCGCAGTGGCGACCGGCCGTTACAGCGTCGATGACCTGCGTGCGTACGGCGACGCTGCAGGCGGGACCCACGTGGTGCCGACCCTCGAAGAACTCGACCTGACGTCATAACGACAAAGCCATTGCCTGGCTTTGTCCAGTCGGATCGAAAGTCGCTTCGCGGTACGTTGCGTCGCTCGCGGTACGTTCGGCGTACGTAGAACGTACCGCGAGCCGCGAAACGTACCGCGAAGGTCCTGGCGTGGAGCTGGCGGTTCGGCACAGCGAGAACGGAGCCGTAAGGTCTTGGCCAATGACGGACCTGCCACACGCGACACCCTCGGTCGACACGGCGGACCGGACACAGATCTTCGGTATGGCGAGTCTCATGATTGTGCTGGCGACGTGGAGCCTCGGACCGGTTCTGTCGGCAAGGGTGACGAGCCACCCGCTCGTCTCGACCTCCTTCCGGATGACGATTGCCGCAGTTCTGCAATGGGTGCTCGTGGTGGTACTGCGAAAGGCGCCGTCACGCGAACTGCTGAAGCGGTCCGTGCTCCCCGGCGCGTTGTTCTGTCTCAACAACATCCTCTTCTTCGGAGCGATTCAGCGGGCCAGCGTCGCCAACGCAACGATGCTCGTCTCACTGCAGCCCGTTGTGGTGATGCTGCTCGCGCGCCAGCTCTTCGGGGAAGTCGTTCGACGCTGGGACGTTGCATGGACCGGGGTCGCGCTCGCCGGTGCCGCCTACGCGATCCTCGGTTCGAACGCGGGCGGAAAGACGAGGCCGACCACTGCGCTCGGTGCCACACTCGCCATCGGCTCGATGCTTGCATTCAGCGTCTATTTCTTGCTTGCCAAGCGAGAGAACTCCCATCCGGACCGATTGCCGCCGAACCCGTTGACCTACATGACGGCGATTGTGACCTGTTCAGCGGTTACCTCATGGCCGTTTCTCCTTCTCGGCGGCAAGGTCGACGCGGCCTCACACATCACCGGCAAGCAGGTGAACGCGTTGCTCCTCGTCGCAACTATCCCCACGATTGGTCATCTGTTCATGACGTACGCGCATCGTCACATCGATGCCAGCGTGTCTGCGTTGGTCTTGCTGTCTCAGCCCATCACCACGGCGTTGGCGGCGTGGTGGCTGCTCGGACAGCGCGTCGTCGCCCCGCAGTTCATCGGTGGGTTCGTGGTGATCGCCTCCGTCGCGATGGTGACGGTGCGCAAGCGAGCACTCGCTCGCGCCGGTCTCGCTGCAGCAGCGGAAGCCGTGACCGTCGGCGTTTGAACTCCACGGAGGCGTTGTTCCGTGGAACGCAGAACGGGCCGCCCCTTTGAAGGGCGGCCCGTTTTTGGTTCCCGCCGAGTGGCGGTTTGCACCTTCAAGGCAAGTTAGACGTTGTCGTCCGACTCGAGTTCGGCGGCTTCGTCCACGGCAGCATCAGCGTTCGGGGAAACCTCGGCATCGACAGCATCGACCGCCTCAGCGTCGGGAGCGGCAGCCGCAGCAGCGTTGGCGTTGTACTCCTCAAGCCAAGCGGCCTGGGCCTCGTTGTCCGGAGTGAACTCGCCGGGGTTGTACTCCCCGATGTAGTTGCCGGAGTCGTCGTAGTTGTGCTCGCCGAACGCAGCCTGGTACTCGGCGGCGACAACGCCACCCTCCGCCGCCTGCTTGATCGAGAGGCTGATCCGGCGACGCTGGAGGTCGAGGTCGATGATCTTGACCCACAGTTCCTCGCCGGCCGAAACGACCTGCTCGGGATGGTCGACGTGATGGCCGGCCATCTCGGAGATGTGGACGAGACCTTCGATGCCCTCGCCGACCTGCACGAACGAACCGAAGGGCACGAGCTTGGTGACCCGGCCGTAGACCAACTCGCCGACGCGGTGCGCGCCGGCGAACTCGGCCCACGGGTCCTGCTGCGTGTTCTTCAGCGACAGGCTGATCCGCTCACGGCTGTAGTCGACCTCGAGCACCTGGACGGTGATCTTGTCGCCAACGGCAACGACCGACGACGGGTGGTCGACGTGCTTCCACGACAGCTCCGACACGTGGACGAGGCCGTCCATGCCGCCGAGGTCGACGAACGCACCGAAGTTGACGACGCTGGACACGACGCCCTCGCGGACCTCGCCCGGCTTCAGGTTGGTGAGGAAGTCCTCGCGCTGTTCCTTCTGCGTCTCTTCGAGCCACGCACGGCGCGAGAGCACCACGTTGTTGCGGTTCTTGTCGAGCTCGATGATCTTGGCCTGGACCGTCTTGCCGACGTAGGGCAGCAGGTCGCGGACACGGCGAAGCTCGACGAGCGAGGCGGGGAGGAAGCCACGCAGGCCGATGTCGACGATGAGACCGCCCTTGACGACCTCGATCACCGGACCCTCGACCATGCCGTTGTTTTCCTTGATCTTCTCGATCGTGCCCCAAGCGCGCTCGTACTGCGCACGCTTCTTCGACAGGACGAGGCGGCCTTCCTTGTCCTCCTTCGTGAGGACGAGGGCTTCGATCTCTTCACCGAGCGAGACGATCTCCGACGGGTCCACGTCGTGGCGGATACTCAGCTCACGGGAGGGGATGACGCCTTCGGACTTGAAGCCGATGTCGAGGAGAACTTCGTCTCGGTCGATCTTGACGACCGTGCCCTTGACGATGTCACCGTCTTCGAACTCGACGATCGTGGCACCGACGTAGTCCTCGAAGGAACCAACCAGGTCATTGCTGATGATCTGACGGGGGGTGTAATTTCCCTCTTCGTCAAAGGTGCCGAACAGGGATTCGGCGGGCGCGAGTGTGTCACTCATTGATTCAGTTGTTGCTTTCTCTCGGTCGGGTCGACCGCGGTCCGGCATTTCCGGTCCTCGGCCCTTGCCTGGGCAGTCCCCAGGCAAGGCCAACGATCCTACTCCCCCGGCCCGAACCCGCTAGCGGACCCGTCGGAACCCGGCGGGAGCGCGTCCGAAGCGCGCCAAAACGATGTCGCGGCGCGGCATCGACGCGGTCGCGGCGCGGCATCGACGCGGTCGCGGCGCGGCATCGACGCGGTCGCGGCGCGGCATCGACGCGGTCGCGGTACATCCGGG
>JAYSSR010000086.1:0-64670 GCA_043720395.1 Acidimicrobiia bacterium | reverse complement strand
CGTGCTAGCGCGAGGTCCACCGTGTCGTAGTAGGTCGCGCTCAGCTCCAGTCGGACTGGCGGATCGACGACGGCTCCTTCGATCACCCCCCACGACTTCCACGGCGAATGGAACTACACCCTCACGCCTACCCCAACCCCACAAACGACCAACTAAACACTTTCCAGGCCCTAACTACGGGTAAACGTTCGGGGATCTGTCGTACACGCTGGAAATTCGCTGTATTCCTTGCCTAGCTTCGCGTTCCTTCGGGTCAGGTTGTCCCGCGAGAGGCAAACCGTGAACGTCGAGCGCGAATTGAAGTTTCTTGTCGGCCCGGACGTTGTCCTGCCGGACCTGACAGCGGTGATCGAAGGAGCCGTCGTCGATCCGCCAGTCCGACTGGAGCTGAGCGCGACCTACTACGACACGGTGGACCTCGCGCTAGCACGAAGTGGTGTCACCCTGCGTTCCCGGACCGGTGAAGCGGGAGTTGCGCCCTGGACCCTGAAGCTGCCGATCGCGAGTGGCAAGGGGTCCCTCGATCGACAGGAGATCGAATTCGACGCGCCGACTGCCAAGGTCCCGCAAGTCGCTGAGAACATTGTCTCGGCCTACTCTCGCCGTTCGTCGCTCACGGCTGTTGCGGAGCTTCGGACCGGCCGCACGACGTCGGCGATTCGTGTCGACGGAACACATGTCGCGTCGCTGTGTGATGATCTCGTCGATGCCCTAGTCGGCGGCGCTCGCACAAGTTTCCGCGAAATCGAATTCGAGCTTGTCGGCGAAACCGTCCAGACCGAGCTCCTGACGGCCGTGCTCGCAAGCCTTCGTAAGGCCGGCTGCCACACTGGGCGTGAACCGTTGCCGAAGGTGATCCGGGTCCTCGGAGCGCAAGCTCTGGAACCGCCGGATGTCGTCGTCGAGCATCTTGGTCGAAAGGCCACGATGTCCGATGCCGTCGCCGCAACTGTTGCGAAGTCGGTGAAGGCAATGATCGCCTTTGATGCAGGAACCAGAATTGGCGCCCACTCGGAAGACCTCCACCAATTTCGGGTCGCGACTCGGCGACTCCGATCGGACCTGCGCACATTCCGCTCCCTGCTCGACGTCGACGCTGCGGCATCGTTGAAGGAAGAGCTGAAGTGGCTCGACGGGGCAGTTGGAGCGGTCCGTGACCTCGACGTTCTGCGGGAGCGACTCAAACTTCGGCTTCCTGAACTCGCTGAGGTCGATGCCGCAACGGCCGGCCGGCTCCTCGGTCGCCTTGATCGCGAACGTTCAACGGCGCGCGAATCGCTCGTCGCCGTGATGTCGAGCGACCGCTATCTGGATCTCCTGGGCGCCCTCGTGTCAGGCGTCAAGCTCGTCGTCCGCGAAGACGACACCGACGATCAGCTGGCGGTCCGAGCATTCCCTGCGCTGGTTCGCAAACCCTCGAAGAAGCTGTTCGCCGCATTGGAAACCGTCTCGTCAACGGCCACCGCGGAAGAGCTCCATGCGGTGCGCATTCTCGCAAAGCGATCTCGTTATTCGGCGGAGGCAGCGGCGGGATTCTGCGGTCGTGATGCCCGCCGCTACGCAGCTCGGATGAAGGATCTGCAAACCGTCCTCGGTGCCCATCAAGACACGATCATCACCGAGTCGTGGCTACGTCAGGCGGCCAAAACGATGCCCTCCATCGGCGTGGTGGCCGGGCTCCTCATATCGTTCGAGATACGTGATCGGGCGAAGTTTCGCAAGGCGTTCACGAGCGTGAGCGACAATACGATGCGACCTTCGATACGAAAATGGCTCAAATGACGTGTTCTACCCCGGCCGCTTGACGAATCGTTTGCGACGATCCGGACGACGCCCGAAGTGACGCGGGCAGCGACCCGGACGACGCAGGCCCGCTCGACGTCGGCTCCCGGGCAGTGGCGGTACAGACCCAGGAACGCTGCACCGTCACCGCCAGGAGATCCTCAACACTGACTGAGGAATCGAAACAACGGGCTAACAACGAGCGACGAGTTCCTCAAAGGAAGGTGAAGAGATGGCCGACGGTCACGACCGGACTCGCGCGCATTTCAGAACCTCACTGTAAGTTGACTCAGTCAATGCTGAGGTATATCTTGGACGAATCGGGCGTCCCGCCCGGCTCATCGCAGATCGCAGATCGCCAGCCAGGAGGCCGTGCCATGCCGCTCAATCGCCGATTCACGCGTATCGTCCCGACAACGGTCGCCCTGTTGACGGTCCTCTGTGTCACCTCGGTGGATGCGCGTTCCGTGTCCGAGACAGAGGCGGTGTCGACACCAACGGCGAAGCTGAGGGGGGCGTTGAAGGGCTCGGGATCGAGCTTCGCCGACCTCTATTACAAAACCGCCATCGCTTCGTTCGCCCGGACCACAAAGCGCGTCAGGATCGAGTACCGGCCGATCGGATCAGGGCGAGGCAAGGCGGAGTTCGGCAGGAACGTGACCGACTTCGCTGGAACTGACAGCCTCGTCAAGGGCACCGATGGCCCCAAGGTTGGCGAATTCTTGTACATCCCGACAACCGCCGGCGCAATAGCGGTGGCGTTTCATCTCAACGGTGTCGATGACCTGAATTTTTCGGCACCGACGCTGGCGAAGATCTTCCAGCGCGACATCAAGCGTTGGAACGACCCATCAATCGCTGCTGAGAACCCTGGCGTCGACCTTCCCAACAGGGCCATCGGTGTCCTGCACCGGGCGGATCGGTCTGGCACGACCAGCAACTTCACCAAGTTCCTCGACCTCGCCGCTCCCGGCGTGTGGCGACTCGGGTTCGGCGATTCCGTGCGCTGGCCTTCCGACACATCGCAGGGCGACGGGAACCGCAACGTTGCCCAGATCCTCGCCAACAACAACGGCTCGATCGGCTACGTCGATCTGGCGGACGCCAGAGCGTTCGGTCTGAACACGGCCGCCATACGCAACAAGGCGGGAGTGTTCGTCCGGCCCACCTCAGATGGCGTCACGGCGGCTCTGTCCGAGGTCGAATTCGGCGATGACCTCACCTATCAGCCCCTCGATGCTGCCGGCGCATCCAGCTACCCGCTGACGGCACCCACCTTCGTCCTTGTGCGCACTCGGTATCGCGAGCCAATGACCGCACAGCTGGTCGTTGCGTTTCTGACCCACGTCCTCACCGATGGGCAAGATCTCGCCGTGCGCGCCAACTACGCACGCCTCCCCGAGCCGCTTCGTCTGCAATCGCTCGCCCAACTCGCCAAGATCACGGTTTCCTAGTGCACGCAAGCGGAAGTTCTGTGGTTGTCGCCGATTCCCGTTCTGCCTGCTCAAGGTCCCTTTCCTGGCCGAGGAGGCAGCCACGGAACTTCCGCGATGCGCTACTAGTGCGCGCAGACGGCGGTTCCCCTGGTGAACACAACGGACGTGCTGGTTGCTGTGCACGTCCTTCCAGTCGGTCCGAGTGTTCACTCGTCGGACACTGAGCCAATTAACCACGAGTGACTAGCGTGTCGACCATGACTCTTACCCTCCACGGCCGCGCTGCGCGCCACGCCGCTCTCGGTGACCCGGTTCGGCTGGCGATCGTCGACGAGCTGGTCCGATCGGATCGCTCGCCAGGCGAACTCCGCCGACTGGTCGACATCGAATCGAACCTGCTCGCCCATCACCTCGACGTCCTCGAAACGGTTGGGTTGGTCTACCGCTCGCGCTCCAGCGGCGATGGTCGCCGCCGCTACGTCCACCTGGTCCGCGATGACCTCGCCCGCTTGATCCCGGGCGAACCGCTCATCGCAGCGAGCGCCCTCTTCGTCTGCGCGGCCAACTCTGCACGCAGCCAGCTAGCCGCCGCACTGTGGCGCGCCCTTTCCGGTGCCCCGGCCCAGTCCGCCGGCACCCACCCGGCCGACCAAATTCACCCCGGGGCGCGGGCCGCCGCCAAACGCGCAGGAGTTGACCTCGGCAATTCCTCCCCGCGGTCACTTGCCTCCGTACGCAAGCTTCCATCGATCGTTGTGACCGTCTGCGACCAAGCCCACGAAGAGGTGGCCGCAGGTGACAGCTGGCTGCACTGGTCGATCCCCGATCCCGTCGCCGAGGGCACCAAACCCGCGTTCGACGCAACGGTGTCCGAGCTTCGCCAACGCATCTCGACCCTCGTGACTCCTCGACCTCACCGGACGGAAAGAAAGCACGCATGACCACGAGGATTGGGATCAACGGATTCGGACGCATGGGGCGACTCGTAGTGAGGGCGCTCCAGCATCAGCCGACGCTTCAGCTCGTCCACGTGAACGAACTGAAGGGCGACGTGACTACCGCTGCGCATCTGTTGGAGTTCGACACGGTGCACGGCCGCTACCCGGGCAAGGTCGGAGTGGACGGCGACACGCTCATGGTTGATGGGGCGAGCGTGACGTATTCGGCGGAGGGCACCCCCGGAGCCGTCGCGTGGGCCGACCACGGTGTCGACATCGTGCTGGAGTGCACCGGAAAGTTCCTTTCGGTCGCGAACCTCGAGCCGTACTTCGAAGGTGGGGTGCACAAAGTTGTCGTCGCCGCGCCCGTGAAGGACGTTGAAGCCCTCAACATCGTCATGGGCTGCAACGATCACCTCTACGACCCGGCCGTACATCGCATCGTTACCGCCGCGTCGTGCACGACGAACTGTCTGGCACCGGTGGTGAAGGTGTTGCACGAGGCGATTGGCATCGAACGCGGTGTCATCACGACCATGCACGACCTCACGAACACTCAAGTCATCGTCGACGCGCCCCATAAGGACCTACGGCGAGCGCGTTCCGCCGTGAACTCATTGATCCCGACCTCCACCGGATCGGCAACGGCGATCACGCTCATCTACCCCGAGCTGAAAGGCAAGCTGAACGGCCTCGCCGTGCGGGTGCCTTTGCTGAACGCATCGCTCACCGACGCCGTGTTCACCATGTCGCGCTCCGTCACGGTCGACGCGGTCAACGCGCTCCTACGCGCGGCTGCCGACGGTGAGCTGAAGGGCATCCTCGGCTACGAGGACCGACCGCTGGTCTCGGCCGACTACACGAACGACACGCGGTCCGGGATCGTCGACGGGCCCTCCACGATGGTCGTCGACGGGACAATGCTGAAAGTCCTCATCTGGTACGACAACGAGTACGGCTACGTATGGCGCATGGCTGAACTCGCAGCGAAGGTGGCGGCCTCGCTCAAGCTCGCCCCGGTGCCATGAAGATCCGCAGCTACACGCTCGTGACCGCTGGCTACTGGGCCTTCACCCTCACCGACGGTGCGTTGCGCATGCTCGTGCTCCTGCACTTCCACGAGCTTGGATTCTCGCCGGTCTCGATCGCGTTTCTTTTCCTCGCCTATGAGTTCATGGGCATCGTCACGAACCTGCTCGGCGGCTGGGCCGGATCGCGGACCGGCCTGAACCGCACGCTTGTCGTGGGCCTGGGTCTCCAGATCGTGGCTCTGGTAGCTCTCACGTTTCACGACAACAGCTGGCGCATGTGGCTATCGGTCGCATTCGTGATGGCCGCGCAGGCATTGTCGGGTGTCGCGAAGGACTTGACCAAGATGAGCTCAAAGAGCGCTGTCAAGGCATTGGCCGGCAACAGCGACGGCGCCCTGTTCAGGCTCGTGGCCATCCTCACCGGTTCGAAGAACGCACTGAAGGGCGTCGGGTTCTTCCTCGGTGCCGCGCTGCTCTCCTGGGTGGGTTACGCCGCATCGCTCTGGTCGATGGCGGCGTTGCTGACGGCGACGCTCGTGGTGCTCCTCGTGTTGCTGGACGAGGAGATCGGGAAGTCCGCGAAAAAGGTGCCGCTGCGTTCGATCCTCTCGAAGTCCGACGCCATCAACCGACTGTCGGCGGCACGGTTCTTCCTCTTCGGATCGCGCGACATCTGGTTCGTCGTGGCACTTCCGGTATTCCTCGACGAACGGCTCGGCTGGTCGTACTACGCCATCGGTGCCTTCCTCGCTGTGTGGGTCATCTTCTACGGGGTCGTGCAGTCGATCGCACCGAAGCTGCTGCGCCGGCGGGGCCGTGTCAACGAGACCCGCGCCGCACGCCAATGGGCGTTCGCGTTGGCCGGTGTTTCGGGTGCAATCGCATTGGCCGTTGCCTTCGAGGCCGCAACGACCGCGGCGGTGGTCGGCGGACTGGTGGTGTTCGGCGTGGTGTTTGCGTTGAATTCGTCGCTGCACTCGTACCTGATCCTGGCGTATTCCGACGACGACGCCATCGCACTGGACGTCGGCTTCTACTACTCCGCCAACGCCGCCGGACGCCTGGTCGGTACGCTGCTGTCCGGTGTGCTGTATCTCTGGGGCGGCCTCAGCGCTGCGCTCTGGGGCTCCGCAACCTTCGTCGTGGCCACCTGGCTCCTGACCCTGCGCCTGCCCGAGGTCCCGGGCCGCAGCAGCAGAGCCGTTGACGCTCCGCTCGCGAGCGCCATGTAGACACTCGGGTCGTGAAGCCCCTCCCCGATAGGCACGTCGCCCTCGCCCGAAAGCTCACCGCGGAGGCGCTCGGTACAGCGTTTCTCATCATTGCGGTGGTCGGCTCCGGGATTATGGCGCAGCGACTCTCGCCGAACGACGTCGGACTGCAGCTTCTTGAAAATGCGCTGGCCACCGCAGGTGCCTTGATCGGCCTCATCCTCATGTTCGGGCCAGTTTCCGGAGCGCACTTCAACCCCGTAGTCACCCTGACGTTTCGAGCCTTCGGACATCACACGAACACCGAGACCGCTGCCTACTGCGCAGCCCAGGTCATCGGTGGCTGCGTCGGGACGGTGCTCGCGAACCTGATGTTCGGCCTTCCTGCCATCAATCTGTCCACGAAGGTGCGGTCTTCAGGCGCGTTCTGGCTGTCGGAGGTCATTGCGACCGTTGGCCTGCTACTGCTCATCCACGGAGTTGTCCGTTCGGGGCTCGGGCCCGTCGTCCCGTTCGCCGTCGGAGCGTGGATCGCGGGTGCGTACTGGTTCACCTCCTCCACGTCGTTCGCCAACCCTGCCGTCACCATCGCCAGGACGCTCTCGAACACATTCGCGGGCATCAAGGCATCATCCGCACCCATGTTCATGGTCATGCAACTTGCGGGAACCGTCATCGCTGTCGCGCTGATCCGCTTCCTCTATCCCAAAGACGGGAGCGACGGACCCCCGCCCGACCCCGAGCCCGAACTTCGGACGCTGTTCACCAGTCGTTCATCCAACGCCGGGTGAATGTTCCAAATCGCTTCGTAGCTTGATCTCAAAGCCGAATGGCTGCACCGAATCCGAGGAGCAATTCCCGTGCGTACTACATCGTCCCTTCGCCCACGAGCCATCGCCGTGGGTTCAGTTTTCGCCCTCTTTGCTGGTTTGTCCACAACCGCACAGGCACAGACCGTGACACTCGACAAGGGCCTGACCGTCAGCGGCCAGGGCTCGTCGTTCGTGAGCAACTTCATGGAGCAGTGCAAGGCCGACGTCAAGAACTCCTTCGGCATCAACATTGCGTACCAGCCAACCGGTTCAGGCGCGGGCCGCAGTGCGTACATCAATGGAACGAACGACTTCGCCGGTTCCGATGTGGTGTTCACGGCTGCCGAGCTGCCAGCCACCAAGGCCAAGCCCTTCGTGTACATCCCGGTGGCGATCGGCGGCGTAGCCGTGATCTACCGCCTTCCGGGCATCAGCGAACTCAAGCTTTCGCCGAACACACTCGGCAAGATCTTCAGCGGCGCCGTCCAGAAGTGGAACGACGATTCGATCGCAAAAGACAACCCGGGGGTGTCGCTGCCCGGTGAAATCATCCGCGTCGTCGTCCGATCGGATTCGTCGGGCACGTCCAACGTGTTCAGCGACTACCTCGCCTCGGCGGGGAACGGCTCGTGGACGAAGGGTGCCCAAAGCCAGTTTCCCGTTCCCGCGGGCAACGGCATTGCGCAGCGGGGTTCGGACGGCGTGAGCAACTACGTGGCGGGCGATCAGGGAAACTTTGCGATCACCTATGCCGAGACGAGCTTCGCAGAGGAACGCAAACTCAGCGTCGCGAAAGTCATCAACGGCGCAAGGAATGCCGTTGCGCCAACGCCCGATGGCATCACGGAAGCAATGGCCGCCGCAGCGGTCAACGACGACGGCAGCCTCTTGCTGAACTTCAACGTCACGGCACCAAACGCCTATCCGATCTCGACGACCGCGTACTTGATCCTTCCGCAAACGATGGATAAGGCGAAGGGCGACGTGCTCCGCACGTTCGTGACCTACTCGCTTACCGAGTGCCAGAAGAAGGCCACAAAGATCGGCTATGCGCCGATCCCGGCGTCAATGCTCAAGCTTGGTCTCGCTGCACTCGCGAAGGTGAATCCCGGTTCGGGCGATGTGCCCACGATCGCACCAGCCGTCGGCGCGCCCACCACGAAGGCCGCGGACGTCGCGGCGACGGTCGCTCCCACCGCTGCCCCGACGACGGTGAAATCGGTCGCAACGACCAAGAAGACGACCAAGAAGTCAACCAAGAAGACCACCACGAAGAAGAAGTAAGCCGGTAGCGTCGCTACCGTCCTCATGAATCGCTGGAGCCGACCACGTGCTGTTCCGCCCACGTCCGCCCGGCTGGCCGAGATCCTCGGTCGGCTTGGCGTTCGGGTGGCACCGAACACAACGGACACCGACGGTCTGCTCCTTCGCCTCGACGCAGCCATTCGAGCGCTCGACGTGAATCGAGCTGCCGCCAATCATCTGCTGGACATCTTCCGCTCTGCGATTGAAACCGCCCCGATTGCGCTTGTATTGGTCGACGACCGCGGCGAAGAGATCACGCGTTCGGAGTTCGCGTCAGTTCTCACGTCTGGTGGGGCTACAGCGGCAGTGTCGGAACGGGCCCTCGGGATACTTATGGCGAGAGCCGCAGCAGCTGACGAAACGCAGCACGATGTCGTCGAGGTCTTCGGGCCGCCACGGCGCACTCTCTCGATGACCGCAGTTCCCCTACCGGTCGGCGATGGCGTTGCCGCCCGACCGGTCCTCGCGGTGATCGAGGACACCACGGAGTGGCGACGCGCTGAACTTGCCCGCCGGGACTTTGTGACCAACCTCAGTCACGAGTTGCGAACTCCGGTGGGGGCGCTCGCACTGTTGGCCGAAACGATTGCCGGGGAGGGTGACCCGGGCACAATTCGACGCCTCGCAGGCCGACTCGAGGCCGAGGCGACCCGCCTGTCGTCAACGCTTCAGGATGTCCTGGCGCTGAGCAGGCTCGAAGCCGAAGGGTCGGGTGAGCGCCAGTCGGTCAACCTCTCCGACCTCGTTCGATTCTGTGTTGCTCGGCTCCGGCCGAACGCCGAGTCAATGGGAATTGCGCTGATCGACGACGAGATCGCTCCCGACCTCATCGTCGTCGGCAACCGAGCGCTGCTGATGACCGCTATCGACAACCTGCTCGACAACGCGGTGAAGTACTCGGATAAGGCAGAACCAGTTCGAGTTCGCGTTGGAGCGACGACGGAAGGTAGCGCCGAGATCTCAGTCGTGGACGCTGGAGTCGGGATTCCAGTACGAGAACGTCAGCGGATCTTCGAGCGCTTCTACCGCGTTGACCGAGCGCGGAGCCGCGACACGGGTGGCAGCGGCCTCGGTCTTGCCATCGTCCGCCACGTCGCCGTCAGCCACGACGGCAGCGTCGACGTCGACTCTCTTGAGGGCGTCGGGTCCACCTTCACCTTGCGTCTTCCGCTTGCCGCGCACGAACCTGAAAGTCGCCATGGCTGAACACGAGATCACGGTCCTCGTCGTTGAGGATGAGGAGTCATTCATCGACGCCCTCACGGTCGGCCTGCGCCGCGAAGGCTTCATGGTCGTCGTTGCACGCGACGGCGTGGAAGGACTCGCGCAGTTCGACCGCTATAAGCCCGATGTGGTTCTGCTCGACGTGATGCTTCCGCGCATGTCGGGCATCGACGTCTGCCGACAAATTCGAACGCGTTCAAGAACACCGGTCATCATGGTGAGCGCGAAGACGTCGGAGATCGACACCGTCGTCGGCCTGGAGGTCGGTGCCGATGACTACATCACCAAGCCGTACCGACTCCGGGAGCTCGTCGCCCGAATTCGAGCGGTCCTTCGGCGGGTTCCGACAGATACTCCGACGCTTGCCGACGATGAAATGCTGGAGATCGGCGACATCCGGCTCGATGCCTCAAGCCACGAGGTTCACGTACGCGGCGAGCTTGTCGCGCTGCCGCTGAAAGAGTTCGAACTTTTGGAGATCTTGCTGTTGAACGCCGGTCGAGTGCTCACTCGCGATCTCCTCATCGACCGCGTGTGGGGTCCCCACTACGTCGGTGACACGAAGACGCTCGACGTCCATATCAAACGCCTTCGCAGCAAGGTCGAGCGCGACCCGGCGGAACCCGAGCGGATTCTCACGGTTCGGGGGCTTGGCTACAAGCTCACGAAACCCTGAGCGTTCGGGGTCGGTAGCCCGCCGTACACTCGGAAGCCGTGGGCTCCGACCGAACGGACCGAGAACGTGACCGGGCGGTTCCGTCGCGTGGTCGGCACTCTGCGCAAACGTCGTCGAGACCGGCGAACGCAGGCCCGAGGGTCGACTCGGCTTGGACGATGACCCGAGAGTCGATGTTCCGGCGGCCGCAGATGCCGGACTCGCCCTTCGCACGGCTCGCGCTCATGCACGGCACGTGCGCGGCAGGCGATGCGCTGGTTTCAATGGCGCTGGCCAAGACCCTGTTCTTCGTGTCGCCTGCCGAGGCACGGGCGAAGGTTCTGTTGTATCTGGTCCTGACGCTTGCACCGTTTGCCGTGGTCGCACCGTTCATCGGCCCGCTGATCGATCGGCACGCCGAGCGTCGGCAATGGCTCCTCGTCGGGACCTGTCTGGCGAGGTTGGTGCTCTGCGTGTTCTTGGCGCGCGATTACAACGGTCTTGCACTCTTCCCGGAAGCCTTCGCGTTGCTCGTGCTTTCGAAGAGCTACACGGTCGGTCGCAGCTCGCTTGTGCCTTCCGTCGTCACGCGGTCGAGCGAGCTTGTGAAGGCGAACTCGAAGCTGTCGCTGGTCGGAGGGCTCGCAGGATTTGCCGCTGCGATCCCTGGTGGCCTGGCTAGCTTGATCGGTCCGACGTGGGTGCTGCTCCTGGCAGCGATGGTGTTCGGCGGGAGCGCCTGGTTCGCATGGAACTTGATCATCGACGACGATCGACACCTTGATCCGCCCATTCCTGACCGGCAAAGTCAGCAAACCGAGTCGGGACAACGCAAACCCCGGGCACGACCGTCGCGTTCGATTCTCACCACGATGCGGCTTGCCTCGTTCTCGATGTCGGTTGAGCGCGCCCTGATCGGGTTCGTGACGTTTCTGGTGGCGTTCACGTTCAAGCGCGACGGTGCGCCGACTTGGTGGCTCGGGATCGTCGCAGCAGCCGGGATGCTTGGGTTGATGCTCGGCTCGTTGATCGCACCCCGCCTTCGTCGGTTCATGGACGAGATGACGATGTTGTCGGCCGGGCTCGTGCTGACAGGGCTGGTGTGCTTTGCAGCGTCGTTTTCCGCGGGACGCTTCGCCACCGCCGTCGTGGCGACCACGGTTGCCATTGCCGCGAGTTGCGGGCGGCTGGCGTTCGACTCCTTGATCCAGCGCGACGGAAACTCGGGTGAGCACGGAGCGGCCTTCGCCCGCTTCGAGACCCGGTTTCAACTGGCTTGGGTGATCGGAGCGCTCATTCCGGTCGCGGCGTTGATTTCTCGAACGGTCGGACTCGTCTTGATGGCTCTCGCTGCCACGCTCGCGGTTGTGGTGCAGGCGGGTGGCGAACGCTCGCTCGCACAAATCGACTCGACGCTGCTGGCGGGGCGATCGGCATGGCGCCGCCCGGCTCGCCCCGTTGACAAGGACTGGTCGACCGGGCCGCGGGAGTGGCTCGACGACGAGCCGCTCGGCTGACCCGGAAAAGGTCAGTCCAGCTCGATGCGGGCAAGCCAGAGGCCCGGCGCGTCAAGTTCGGACCGCGTTGGGAGGTGTTCCGCGTTCGACCACAGAGCGGCAAGCCCGTCGCGACCAGCGCGTTCGATGACGCCACCGATGAACGATGCGCCGCGTTCAGCGAGCGAGGATGCCGATCGCACTCCGACAAGTTCGAGGATCTGAAGTTCGAGGTCCGGATCCGACGCTCGGTGACGACGCCACGCCTCGACCACCTGCCGATTGTCACCGAGCATTCGCGCCCCCACGACCATGGTGGCGTAGTCCACATATCCGACGACCGGCGTGAGGAGGTCGTCGATGTCCGCGCGGAGTGCAATTTGAACTGGTGTGGGTTCGCTCGCCCGGAGCAGCTGCGGGTCGAGTTCAGCGGTGCCTGCGGCCATGTCCTCGATACGTCGCGTGAGGCCATCGGTGTCCACGCGTGCTGCGTCGGCGTGGCGTCCGAGAAGGTCCCGGAGCCGAGCCACGATATGAGGGATGCGCAGAACGGCATGCGTGGACAGGTCGGCCACGACAAGGTGTGTGAGGGCCCGATCGAGTGGGATCGACCACTCGCTGGCAAAAGATTGAACTGCCGTCGGCACAAACGTGAGGCGATCTTTCCTGCGCGGGAGCAGAAGGTCATAGGTGCCGAGTGCGCCACTGGCGACGCGACCCACGAGCCCTCCGATCGCGCTACTCGTCATCATCGGACCGACCAGGCGGAAGATTTCGGCCAAGGGGTCCGGTGCGGGCTCGGTGAAGTGCGTTGTGCCGCTCGATGTCGATCCGGTAGCCCGGGCCAACTGATCGAAGAGGTCGCGGAAGTCGTCGAGCGCCTCGGCGGCCCAGCCTGCTCGCGTCAGAGCGTCAACGCGCATTGGCGGCAGATCAAGGCCGGTCGTGTCGGCGACGATCGGTGTCGCTGACCGAACGAGTTCCTCGATACGAATCCGTTCCATCGGCTCGACGTTCGACTCGACGGACCCGCCAGCCGCGGTCCACAGCGCAATCTGGCGGGCGCTGTCCCAGGCAAGACCTCCGCCTCCACCCATCGCAGCGAAGAGCGGGCCAAGGGCCGCCGCGCCAGCGAGACCCGCACCGCCCATGCCCATTGAGCCCAAAAGACTGCTGAGCGCATCGGTGTCAGGCGGTCCCGTGCGGGCCTGTGATGATGCGTCGGTGGCGTTTGTCGGATCGCCGAACGGATCGCCCGGGAAGGGGTCGGGAGGGAGCTCGTCGTCGGACGGTCCGGGGTCGCCAGCTTCGGCTGCCATGGGTGGCATCGTAGAGCCATGCCGGTCGTTGTGGTCACGGGTGTTGCTGGTGCGCTCGGGAGACGTGTCGTTGAGCGTCTTGCCGAGACCGACACATGGAGCGTCGTGGGCCTTGACCGCCTGCCGTTCCCCAGCGGCGTTGCCAAGCCGCGCCACTTCAGGGTCCATCGGGTCAACCTCGACAGCGCGCCTCTAGAGCAGTTGTTCGCCGGTGCTGACGCCCTCATCCACCTCTCGACCGTGGGGCCCGATCACGACGACGCGGTGTCGTCCGACGCCCTGGTTCTCGATCGGACGTTGCGCGCTGCGTCGGTGGTCGGGATACGGTCCGTCGTGTTGCTGTCAAGCGCCGTCGTCTACGGGGCGAGACCCGACAACGCGGTGCCGTTGACCGAGACTTCGGCGTGTCGAGCCGATCCGTCGTTCGTGTACGCCGCCCAAAAAATGGAGTGCGAGTCGACCGCTCAGCGCTGGCGGGAGGGCCACGACGACGCCAGCGTCGCGGTGTTGCGACCCGCCACGACACTCGGGCATCCCGACGCGCGCGCTTGGCTCGCCGACGCCGTCCGTCCAGGTTTGGCCGAACGACTCACCTCAACGTTGCCGGCGACGCAGTTCGTCCACATTGACGACGTCGCAGATGCTGTCGTGCACGCACTGGTTGCACATCTCGATGGGGTCTTCAACGTATCGAGCGACGATTGGCTGAACTCTGAGGCGGCTCACGCGCTCTTCGGTCCAACGCTTGGCTTCCCCGTTCCCGACCGGGCGGTCGAACCCGTTCGGCGGTTCGCTGATCTCCTGACCGGACGCCGTCGACCGATCGGAGCGCTTCCCTTTTCGCAGCATCCGTGGGTCGTTGCAAACGATCGGCTGCGAGCGTCGGGCTGGGTACCGCGCAGCTCCAGCGCCGAAGCCTTCGTTGCCGCCAAGCCTCCGAGCGTCGTCGGCCGCCTGTACGCACGCCGACGCCAGGAAGTAACGCTCGCGGTGGTCGCATTGCTCGCTCTGCTCGGCATCGGCGCAGTCACGGTCTTCGCTCGTCGCCTTCTCTCCCGCTCACGCGGAAGTCGATGAGTTCGTCACCGAACGGTGCGCTCCGCTCCCGCTCACGCACCTCTCGGCGACTTCGTCACCGAGAGGTGCGCCCTCCGGGCACGCTGGCAGAGTTCCGTCGAACCGAGGCAGCTCCGCTGCCGGTTGGACGGCGGCGAGGAAGGGTTCGTGGACGTGGCCGCTAGCATCAGGGGACGATGTCCGAGCGCGAATCCACTGTGTCGACAATGCTTGCGACGCCAAATGAACACGACTGGTTCGCACTCACTGATGATCCGATCAACGTGTCGGATCTTTACGAATGGGCGGTGCAGCCGCACTGCGGGGCCGTGGTTTTGTTCAGCGGCACGGTTCGAGACCATGCCGAAGGCCGCCCCGGAGTGTCGCTTTTGGAGTATGAGGCTTATGAGTCAAAAGTGGTGGAGCGCTTGGCTGCGATTGGGGCAGAAGCCCGCCGCAACTGGCCGGATCTCGGCCGTTTCGCACTGGTCCATAGGGTCGGCCCGATGGGCGTCACTGAGTCGAGTGTCGTGGTCGTAGCGTCCTCCCCGCACCGCCCACTTGCGTTCGAAGCGGCGCGATTCGGCATTGACGCTCTGAAGGCAACCGTTCCGATTTGGAAACGGGAGCATTGGGACGGCGGCGTCGAGTGGGGCCTTGCTGCGACGGAGATCACGGATGTGTCTGGGGTCGCCTCGGTGTCCGAAATCGGATCGAAACCGAGCGCCGCCGAGTGATCCTCGTCCTCGCCGCGTTCGTTGGGATCGTCGCGGGCGGTGTCATTGCGTACGCGATGCTGCGGCGTCGACGTCCGCATTCCATCGAGGACAATCTGCGCAACTTTCGTCGCGGTCTCGACGCACTTGATCCAGCGAAGGACCCACTGCGCGAACGCGAACGAGCACGGTCAAAGAACCGACGCGGCCGGAGCTGACGTGGCACGTGACCTTGCGATCGACCTCGGTACGGCCAACACGCTTGTGTACGCCAAGGGCGAAGGAATCGTCCTCAACGAGCCCTCCGTTATCGCACTCAACAGTTTGAACCACGAGGTTCTCGCGATGGGTCGTGAGGCTTCGCAGATGATTGGCCGAACTCCGGGGTACATCGTTGCCGTCCGGCCGCTGCGACAGGGCGCGATTACAGACTACGACATCACTCAGCGGATGATCCGGCTGCTACTGCAACGCGTTGGCGTCAGTCGACTCAATCGGCCGAAGGTACTTATCTGCGTGCCCTCGGCGATCACCGAGGTGGAGAAGCGTGCGGTAACGGAAGCAGCCCGTCGGGCCGGTGCTGCCCAGGCACAACTTATCGATCAGCCCATGGCCGCGGCGATCGGTGCGGGTTTACCCGTGCACGAACCAATCGGATCAATGGTCGTTGACATCGGCGGTGGAACGAGTGAGACGGCCCTGATTTCACTCGGTGGGACGGTGGCGCTCCAGGCTATTCGGGTCGGTGGATTTGACTTCGACGCTGCCATTCAGACCTATATTCGGCGCGAGCACGGCATCGCGGTGGGCGAGCGGACGGCAGAGGAAATCAAAATCGCGATCGGTTCGGCAGCCCCGACGGAGGGCGAGTTCCGCGCCGAAGTTCGTGGTCGCGAGATCATGAGCGGACTGCCGAAAACGGTTGTCTTGACCCCCGCCGAAATTCGAATGGCAGTCGACGAGCTCGTCAACTCAATTTGCAAATCCGTCGTTCAATGCCTCGGGCACGCGCCGGCAGAACTTGCCCAGGATGTGATTCGACACGGCATTCACCTCGTCGGCGGAGGCGCGTTGCTGAAAGGTCTGGATCAGCGGCTGAGCAGGGTGACGGGCGTACCGGTACACACGGTGGACGCGCCGCTCGAATGCGTCGTGCTCGGTGCAGGTCGCTGTATCGAGAGCTACGACGTGCTGAAGGACCTCTTCATGCGCTCGTAGGGGTCAGATCTTTGGTGTGTTTGCCTGACGACGACGGCCGATCACGAGGAAGAGTCCACCAAGGGCCGTCAGCGCAGCAGCGACTCCGGCGAGCAACGTCGATTGAGCGCCTGTGAACGAGATGGGACTCGCTGCCACCTCGGCGGTTGGTGGCACGGCCGGAGCTGCCACCGGGACGGCGGTCGTCGGTGCGTTCAACGTGACGCCGGCAACTTTGCCCGTTGTCGCACCCGTGTCGCCCACGGTTGTCGAAGTCGCTCCACCCGAGGTCCCGCCACCTGAGCCAACCGGTGTGGCGGCGACGGTGCTCGTCGTGACGTTCGGACCGACGTTCACGCCGATCGGTGTCGTCGTTGTTGTTGTGGTGGTGGTCTCGGTTGTTCCGCCAGGCTTCGGCGGATACCCGGCCGGCGATAGTCCGAGACAGCTCACGGCAACCGAACCGCGGGTCGCACCGCCCGTCGGGTGGAAGTACTGAACGAACGCTGCTGGCCCGGTGAGCACCAGATCAGCAAGAACGAACGTTGCAGACAGGGAATTCCAGGCGAGATCGGGCGTAAGGGAGGTCGTGCCGACGACGGTCGTGCCGTCGGCGGCAAAGAACACGGCGTACCACCGTTCGTTTTGCTCGTCCTCCGGCTCGAATGACGGACCACTCGCGTGGGTGTCATCCTCGGAGCCGGCCGTCACCAGGTACGTACCCGAGGCGATCGAAACGGCAACCTTCGGGGTCGACGGTTCCTTGTAAGGAGAACCAGGGAAGGCCGGATCGCGGAGATACGGTGGCGCCGCAGCGGGGTCGGACGTGCGCGGAACAGCGATCGTTCCAATGCAACTTGATGCAGCAGACGCGTTCGCGGAAGCGCCAGCCAGTGTTGCAACACTAAGAAGTGATCCTGCTACCAGCATGTGCGTGATTCGGTTCATGGTGATGCCGCTCTCTCTAGTGATTCTGACGTCGTATTCACGTCTGGACAAGTGTCTCACACCACGGAGAGTGAGGCAAGCAATTGGTGGGAATTACGCAGAGCGTTGCTCCGCGCGACCTATCGTCCATCGAGTTTCGAAATAAGGACGACGGGCAGTAATTCACCCACTGTGAGCGGTCAGAGTAAGTACGCCGCCCGTATCATTGCGGGCGTCAAGTACTGCGCCCCCTCGGGAACCAGCAGGCCATCCGGCTAGCGGCGTCATCTGCTCCCCGGATGCCGAGCGAAGCCGTACAGAGGTCGCGTCCGGTCTGACCAGAGGTTGCTGAAAGAGATCGAGCCGGTAGACGCCGTCGGACCCATTCGGCACGGCACCGCCAAATCGCAACTGCATCATGACCGTCGAGCCCGATGGCACCACAACCCAGCCGCTCGAAACGAGATGTCCCACCTCTTTCGCTCGATCGAATTCGATCGCCCTCCCGTCGACCAGCCACGATTCGAGCGGCAGCGATGAGTAGGCAGAGACATACAGACGGCTCGTGCCGTCCGGTAGTGCCACGTCGGTGGCCCCGTTCCCGATCACGTAGTCCGGTTCCCCCGTGCTTGGAGCGTCGTTGCGCAACGTCACGGTGGCAAGCGCGGTAGCCGTTCCGGTGCGACGATCGAACGATACGTCGTAGTTAACCGTCCGATGCAGGAACCAGTCGATTTTGCTCGCTCCGGCATTGTTCACAACAAGTCCGAAGCTGTCACCGGCAACCGGTGGAACTGCCCCAGAAAGGTGAAGCGTGGCGAGGTAACCCTGTTCAGCCGCGTCGCGCATCCAAATTTGCAGGTGACGGGCACGAGCAGTGGGGCCCAGCACTGTCGTGAGGGTAGCCGGATCGGGCAAATTGGTGCCGGTCAACGCGGCCCATACTCCCGTTGCCGTATCGGCGAGCATAGCCAATCGACCGTCGCGGTCGCCGTCGAACTTCACGTAGTTGTCATGGAGGAGCACCTCCGCCGCATTCTCCGACGTGAGGGGAACGGGCCAGTTCGAAACCGTGACGGGTCCGAGCAGCCGCAGGAAGGCTGCAAGCGCGAGCGGGTCGACCGAGATGACCCCATCGACAGGTTCTCCGCCCGACTGCGGGTAATGGTTCGCCATCGCTTCGGCAGCCGACGGGTAGTCGGGACTCATGTTCATGTTCGACCATGTGTACGCCACGCCAAACGGCGAATACCTCGCGATGTAATCAGCCTGTGCGTCGAGCTTTCGCAGGATCGGGGGCGTGCCGTTCGACTGCAGGTCGAGGTTTCGGCCAAACTTTGAGAGCTGGAACTTCCCATCGGACACGACGATTTCGCCGTAGTTGCCGATCAAGCCACCTGATCCCCGCGCCTCGGATGTCGCCGGGAGAATCAGAAGGTAACGGCGAGTGCCGCTTCCGCCGAGCATGTTCGGGAGGAACCGCATTGCGGACCCGAGAATCGAGACCTCGCTGTCCAGACGTTGCAAACGCTGGTCAAAACGTCCGACCCGTTCCTTAAGACGTTGAACGACCCAAGGGTCACGGAGGACTCGGGTACTGCTGTAAGTCAGCGACAAGAGGGGCACCTGAACCGAGGCGACATCGGCCCCAAGCGTGCGGTACGCGTCGAGATCGACCGCTCCGTCGCGGGGACGCAATCTGGTCGTGTCGATGCGCCCTGCGAGCTTGGCGGCACGGGTCGTGAGTGTTCGTGCGTCGGACGCAAGCGATTCGATCGCTCGGAGGTTCGGGCCGACCAGGGGAAGCAGGAAGGCTGGACGAGCGCTGGCAGCATGCAGCGCACGGAGAGCATCGTCGAGCTCCAATCCGGCTTGTTCCAACTGCTTTGCGGAATCCACGGTCTTCAACGACTCGGCAGAGCCGAGTGCCCCCTCTGCGAGACCAATTGCCAACTCCGCGTGGGTCTTTGACCGGAGTGCGGCGAGCCCACCGAAACCGGCGGCTGCAATAGCAAGGAGCGTCACCGTTGCCGCGGCGAAAGCAGCACGTCGACGGGCCGCTCCCTTTAGCGTCCGCCACCCCGACACGACGACAATCAGTCCCGCGCTCACTCCGATAAGCGACGGCACACGGGTGGGCAGCGTCGTCGGAAGGCCGGCAAGTCCACAGGCGAAGACGGGGCCGATCAGGGCTCGGAGAATCGGACTGGGCCGCAGGGTGCGGATCACCAGTGCAACGCCGAACGGGATCGTGGCCAGGAGCACGGCGAGATTCGGTGTCGACCGTGACGCGGTGAGTGCGGATCCGGCGGCAAGCGTCGTAGCGATGAGCAGTGACGTGCGGCTCGATCTGGCTGCCCCAGTCGCGACGAGCGCGATGGCGAGAACGGTGAGAACGAGGTCGGCACCGCGCACGCCTACCGGTTGGGTCTGCAACGCCAGTGCCGACGCGCCCCCGACAAGGCCGGAAGCGACAGCTACGGAGCTTTGGCGACCTGCTACTAGCCGACGATGGACCCGTCCGATGGCGGACGTCGGGGCGCTCTGCATCGAGGCCAGGGCGGCGGATGCGAACCCGGCGGAAACCCCGAGCAGCGCGATGGGGTTCATATGCTTGCCCGTCGAAGGTGGTGGCGGAAACGGCGGGTTGCCGACGGCATCCGCCGTGAAGTCTGCCAGACCGGTAGGGTCGCCGGTGTGTACCCAGTGATGTTGGAAGTTCGCGACCGAGACGTCCTCGTCGTCGGGGCGGGCCTGATCGGCATGCACAAAGCCAGCGGACTGCACGCACAGGGCGCACGGGTAACGGTTGTGGCACCGGAGATGTCGTCCGAGATATGCGAGTTGACGAATGTGGTTCTCGTCCGGCGGGCGTACCGGTCTGAGGATCTCGACGGGCGGTGGCTCGTGATCGCGGCAACGGGCGAACCCGACGTACAGCAACGGATCCACGACGAGGCGACCTCGCGTCGGATCTGGGTCAACTGCGCAGACGAGCCGTCGCGATGTTCATTCATTCTTCCAGCGGTCCATTGCCAGGGGGCCGTGACCGTCAGTGTTTCGACAGGCGGTGCGAGCCCAGCCCTCGCCGGATGGCTGCGCGACCTGCTGGCCCAGGCGCTACCGCCGGATCTCGACGGGTTGGTGGCGGAACTCCAACGTCGACGTGCCGCGGTGAAAGCGGAAGGGAACCCAACCGAGTCCGTCGCGTGGCGTCCAATCATTGAGGAGATACTTCGGGACCTGGAAGGCAAACGTTGAGCGCGCTGCGGCGATGCATTCGTGCGTTTAGCCTGCTGTCATGCCCGGAGGACCACTGATCGTCCAATCGGACCGGACGCTCCTCCTCGAAATCGATCACGAGCAATCAGCGAGTTGCCGCCAGGCCATCGCGCCCTTCGCTGAACTCGAGAAGGCGCCCGAGCACGTTCACACCTATCGCATCACGCCGCTTGCGCTGTGGAATGCACGGGCCGCCGGACACGATGCCGAGCAGTGCATTGATGCGCTCCTTACCTATTCTCGCTACGACATCCCGCAGGCGCTGCTGATCGATGTCGTAGACACGGTCGGCCGCTACGGGCGACTCGTGATCGAAAACGACCCGATCTTTGGTTTCGTGGTCCGCTCGACCGACGAGGCCGTGCTGGCCGAGGTCCGACGGAACAAGCACGTCGGACCGCTTCTCGGCGACCTCGTCGGTCCCGGCCTCGTGAAAATCCAGCCGGCGGATCGGGGAAGGCTCAAGCAGGAGCTCATCAAAGTCGGCTGGCCCGCCGAGGATCTCGCCGGTTACGTGGATGGCACGGCCTTCGCCATGTCGCTTGCTGAAGACGACACATTTCATCTGCGCGCCTACCAACGTGACGCAGCGGAGGGGTTCTGGGCTGGCGGCAGCGGCGTCGTTGTGCTGCCCTGCGGTGCGGGTAAGACATTGGTCGGAATGGCCTGCATGGCCAAAGCGCAGGCGACAACCCTGATTCTTGTCACGAACACGGTGTCGGCGCATCAGTGGCGGCGCGAACTCCTTGCGCGCACGAACATTCGACCGGAGGACATCGGCGAGTATTCGGGCGATCGTAAAGAGATTCGGGCCGTCACGATCGCGACCTATCAGGTGCTGATCAGCAAGACGAAGGGTGAATATCGTCACCTCAACGTGTTCGACGCGCAGGATTGGGGACTCATCATCTACGACGAGGTCCACCTCCTGCCAGCGCCGGTGTTTCGTGCGACGGCTGACATCCAGAGCCGACGCCGCCTCGGACTCACGGCCACGCTGCTGCGCGAGGACGGCCGAGAGCGCGACGTATTCAGCCTGATCGGACCGAAACGCTTCGACGTTCCGTGGCGCGACATCGAAGCGCAGGGATGGATTGCTCCGGCAACCTGCATCGAAGTGCGGGTCACGCTGACCGACCCGGAACGTATGGCGTACGCAACCAGTGAACCGGAGGAGAGCTACCGCGTTGGAGCGACGGCGATCAGCAAGATCCGTGTGGTCGAGGCGCTGGTCAAGCGCCATCCCGACGACCTCGTGCTGGTCATTGGTCAGTTCATCGATCAGCTCGAATCGATTGCCGCTCACCTCGATGCCCCGATCATCACGGGGAAGACTCCGAACCGCGACCGCGAGAAGTTGTATGACCAGTTCCGAAAAGGCGAGATCAGCGTTCTCGTCGTCTCCAAAGTTGCAAACTTCTCGATCGATCTCCCCGATGCCAGCGTGGCGATTCAAATCTCCGGAACGTTTGGTTCGCGGCAGGAGGAGGCCCAGCGTCTCGGGCGGATCCTCCGACCGAAGTCGGACCAGCGTCCTGCGACCTTTTATTCGGTGGTCAGCCGCGATACGAACGATCAAAGTTTCGCAGCGAACCGCCAGCGGTTCCTTGCCGAGCAGGGATACAGCTACACGATTGTGGACGCCGAGGAGATCACCGGTTCGCGCTGACCAAGCATGAGCGGGACCGAGGTGAGATTTGAGCGGGGGTATTGTTGGTGTTGCCTTCGCAACAATCGTCGACGTGCTCTGCCTGCGTCGAAAGGTAACTTTCCCGTGACCCGCTTTGATGACCAACGTCTCCGGCATCGCCTGTTTCGCCGCCGCGCCCTCGCGTCGGTGATGGTCGCGTTCGTGAGCGGCGTCTTTGCCCTCCTCGCAGGGACGGGCCGAACGTTGCCCCTCGCTGCGCAAACGACCACAACGACGCCGACCCTCCCCTCAATGATCGTCAGCATCACGCAGGAGGTGCCGAACGGGGCGTCACTCGCGACACTTCCGCTCGGGCCTGTGAACCACACTGTTGTCAACGTCACGAATCCTGGGTTGTCGACGTTGTACAACCAACAGATAGTCGTCCGTACAGGTGTCCAGCCCGACGCAATCCTCGGCGTGCGCGACCTTGGTGGCATGGTGGGCGTTCTCGACATCCTGACCGGTGGCTGGTTCCACACCATTGCATCGCTTTCGCCGAGCGGAACGGCATCGTTTGTCATGACGTGGAACAAGGTCTGTCCCGGCCGATTTCCGATTGCCGTTCGAGTGGGAGATATCACTGCCTCACAGCTGTTTCAGTGGACCGGCTCGCCTCCGACCGGAAGTGCTTGCCCGCCCGACGAGACCGCGAGCCCCCAACCCGCCTCCTACTACCTTCTGCCGTGGCCACCCTCCGCCGCTTTGAACACGACGATTCCCGTCGCCACGTCAACGTCGACCTCCCCCGCATCCACGACGACGCAACCGACATCAACGACGCTTCTTGTCGCGTCCAGCACCACCCGTCCGAACGCAACCGGGTCGTCCACGAGTTCGACCACCACGACGGCTGCCAGCACCACGACGACCACCAGCGTCGCCCCGACAACGCGGACGACGGTCGCGCAAACGCGTGCGCCAACAACCATCGTGCTCATCTGCAAGACCGTAGGGAAGAAGCGCTCCTGCGCACCACGCGTGGTGCGCCCGAAGCCGCCTCCGCCGAGACGAAACAGCACGACAACCGCTCCGACCACCAAAAAGTCGTCGAAGTAAAAGACCGCACCTGATGAACCGCACGTGATGACCAGCACATGAAGGACCTGGAACTCCTCGAGATCGCACGGGCTGCCAAGGGCTTCATGCCCGATGACGAGGGGATGGCACTTCACGAAGCAGCCCTCTCCGTGGGTGCCCGTGGGCCTTTGCTTGAAATTGGTGCGTACTGCGGGAAGTCCTCGGTGTACCTCGGTGCCGCCGCCCAGGGTGTGGGTTCAACGCTGTTCAGTATCGATCATCACCGTGGTTCCGAGGAGAATCAGGCGGGCTGGGAACATCACGATTCTGACCTCGTCGACGTGTCAACGGGACGCATGGACACACTCCCTGAATTCCGCCGCACCATCGAACGTGCCCGTTTGGAGGATTGCGTCGTTGCCGTAGTGGGTCCTTCCGTGGCGATCGCCCGAGCGTGGACAACACCACTCGCGTTCCTTTTCATCGACGGGGGCCACGGTATCCAGCCAGCGCGCGATGACTACGAGAATTGGACGCCCCTGGTCATGCAGGGTGGACTCCTCGCGATCCACGATGTGTTTCCAGATTCGAGCGAGGGCGGACAGGCCCCATTCGAGGAGATTTACCGGCCAGCTGTCGCTGGTGGGCGCTTTGCCGAGGTCAAGGTCTGGCGTACCGGGAGCCTTCGAGTGCTGGTTCGCGCGTAAAAGTCCTTGGCGTGCGCGCAGGTCGCAGAATCAGCCCGCGGCAAAGATCCCGCGGGTAGCGTGATCTCCGCGCAGCAGTGCGTCCGCGAGGAGCACGGCTGCAGTCGAATAGGTGGTTCGCTCATTCTCGGGGAACCACTCCGACGAGGGCACGTGCAAGCCGGTGAAGTAGGAACCGTCGTCGGCACGCAAGCGGGCACAGGACCGAAGAAGCGCAACCGCTTCGTCGTGCAGGCCCGCCACCCAGCACGCCATCGCCGCTTCGGCGGTTTCGCCGGTGGTCACCCACGGGTGGTCATCGACGCAGCGCACGCCCATCTCGTCGAGTACGAACCGATGCCACGACGCCAGCATCCGAGTGCGCGCTGCTTCACCAGTGTGAACGCCGCTGAGCACCGGGTAATACCAGTCCATGGCCCAGCGGTCTTTCTCAGCAAAGAACTCGCGTTCGTGGTCACGTAGTGCACGATGCAATTGCTCGTGGGCGTCATCGAGACGAGATGTGTCGCGACCGAGCCGCCGGCCGATCGCAATAGCGCATCGGAGGCTTTGCTGGATCGACGACGAGCCGGTCACCAGTGCATAGTGGAACGGCGTGCCGTCGGGCTCCTTTGCCCAATGGATTTCGCCAGTTGGCTGCTGAAGATCCAGGACGAATGCCAACGCCCGTTCCACGGATGGCCATTGGGCCCGGACCCATGCGTCGTCTGCCGTAATGAGCCAATGGTGAAGCGTGCCGACGGCAACGTAGGCGATGGTGTTGGCATCAAACTTCGCGTCTTCAACACCGTTGATGTCGTAGTACTGGTGCCAGGAACCGTCGGGGAGCTGGTTGTCGGCGAGCCATCGGTACGCGACTCGGGCCTCGGCGGAGCGTCCAGCGACGTCGAGAGCCATGGCAGATTCGACGTGATTCCACGGGTCCGCGTGGCCGCCCGGCGTCCAAAGGATCAGGCCGTCTGCCTGTTGATGGTCCGCAATGGATTGGACGCTCGTTTCCCGTTCGAATTCTGTAAGAACTTGCGTGAAGGTCACGGCTTTCGTCCATAGATGACGAGGCTCTTGCCGAGAATTGGAGCAAGAAGGCGTTCAGGTATCTGGGTCATTGCGGGTCGATTCATCAGATCCCACACCAGGAGGTCGTGGTATCTGCGAACCAGTAGGTTCGGTTCGGTCTGAACGCCAAAGGCGCATTTCAACCACCAATAGGGCGAGTGCAATGCGTGTGCTCGGTGCGATCCGGTGAGCACCAACCCTGCATCTCGGAGAAGATTCTCGATTTCGCGTTTGCGATAGATCCGTACGTGTCCTCCGACGGACACCGGCGCGTGGTAGTCGGAATCGAACGCCCAGTTGACTCGCTCGGGCCAGCAGCTCGGTACCGTCACCGCGATCGTTCCGGCTGGGCGCAACACGCGGACCAGCTCCGCTGCGGCAGCGGCGTCGTCTGCGATGTGTTCCATGACTTCGGAGCAGACGATGCGGTCAAACGTCGCGTCGGGGAATGGCAGCGCAAGGGCATCGCCGTTCGCACACGACGACGAGCCGAGCGTCGGAAGGGCCTCGACGTCCTCCATAGCGACCAACGTGGCGGCGGCCTTGCTCAGGTCTGTGAGGTCACGATCGAAGGCAACGATGTGCGCACCGCGTCGGCGGGCTTCGAACGCGTGACGTCCTCCGCCGGCGCCCATGTCGAGAAGGAGATCACCGGGCTGCACGCCCAACTCGTCGTAACGAACAGTAAGCACGCTTACTTGCTTCCGGCGGTCGCAGCACGCGCGCGATCTTCGAGGAGCGCTCGGTATTGTTCAACGCAGCCCTCCGCAGCGATTCGCCACGTGAACCCGCTAAGGACCCTCGCCCGTCCAGCGACACCGAGACGCGCTCGCAACTCAGGCGACCTGAGCATCTCCAGGATCGCGGCAGCGAGTGCCTCGGGATCACCGGGCGGGACCGTCAGGGCGGCCTCGCGATTGAGACCGACGACCTCCGGAAGCGCTCCACCGGTGGTCGTGATGAGAGGTGTTCCGCATGCCATTGACTCGATGGCCGGTATTGAGAAGCCTTCATACAGAGACGGCACAACGACCATCTCGGCTTCGTTGTACAGCTCGACGATCCGCTCATCGGACACACCCGACTCGAAGCTCACGGCGTCGGTGAGGCCGAGTCGATCAAGGAGCTGTGGCAGCACTGAACCTTCGCGCTGCTTGCCCACGATCACGACGTCGATCGGGTGCTCGGTACGGACCTTCGCGAGCGCTTCGAGAAGAGGTCGCAGACCTTTGAGCGGCACATCCGCGGACGCTGTCGTCATGATCCGGTTGGGCCGACGGGTGATGTTCGGCAATGGTTTGAACCGCTCGTGGTCGACGCCGACGGGCACGATATGGAGCTGCTCCGCCGGTACGTGCATCTGAGCCACTATGTCGCGCTTCGACGACTCAGACACCGTGACAATTCTCGGGATTTGCTTGGCTACCTCAACCTGCATTCCGAGGAATCCGTACCACCGGTAGAGCGACCATCGGCGTTTCGCGTACGTCCACGAACGCTTCGATGTGAAGACCTTCGGGAGGTCCGCTATTTCCAGGTCGCGGTCGACGGTGATGGGGTGGTGCAGCGTCGCAACGACGGGGAGGCCGTCGGCTTGAATGCCTTTGATTCCGTAGCCAAAGCATTGGTTGTCATGCACGATGTCGTAGTCGGTGCGGTGGTCGCGGAGATACCTGCGGACGCGGAGCGAATACGTCCAGGGCTCGGGGAATCCACTCGTGCACATATGGGCGAACTCGAGCAGATCAATACCGAATTCAGCCATGCCGAGATCGCGGGCGCGCCGCCATCGTTGGGCAACCTCGTTGGGCCGCGGCACGTGCCACGGGTCGTCGGCTCGGAACAGGTCAAGGCTTGGGATTTCGATGAGTCGGACGCCGTCGTCGAGCACGGGATACGGCTGCCCGGAAAGGACGTCGACGTGATGTCCCAGCTCGCGCAACTCTCGGGCGACATAGCGCGTGTAGACCCCTTGGCCGCCGGAATGTGGGTTGCCGCGGTACACGAGCCACGCGATACGCAGTGCCTCAGCGTCGGGGGAGATGGGCAGCCGTGCGTTCATACGAGGGTCGAACGCTACTGGGCTGATGCAGATTCCCGAGCATTCGCTCGGAAACGGCGGTTGCTTCGGAACCACCCCACGATGAACGTGATGCCCAGCATCATGAGCACTGGCGCATCATTCCAACGGGCGTATGGTGTGAGACCGCCGCGTAGTTCGATCGTAGCAATGTGGGTCTGTCGCTTGCCAATCGTGGAGCGCCACGTCGCACTGCCGTCGGGCCGCAGAACCACCGACAAGCCGGTCGGGCCGGCCTGAGCAACCCAACGTCCGGTCTCGATCGCCCGTAACCGCGCTGCCGCAACCTGTTGGGTCGGTACCTGCGAGGTGGTGTAGCTGCTCGCGTTGGTCGGTATGAGCACTGCACCGCCGCCAGCTCGCACGCCACCGCGAGTCCGGTCGTCGAAGAAGCCCTCGTAGGAGATTGCGACCGCGAATCGAATGCCTGCCGCGTCGAGGACGCCGGGCTGGTTGCCCGGTCGGAAGTCCCGTTTCGGAAGCTCGGCGAGTTTCCCGATGACGGACCGGAAGGGGAAATATTCGCCATAGGGCACGCGCCGGACCTTCTCGAACACATCCACGACCCCGGTCGCGTCGATCACCGCCTGCTCGTTCTTCGCGTAATGATCGTCGATGTCCTCGGTCGCGCCCACGATCAGCGGAGCATTGAGTCGCTTTGCCTCCCGTTGCAGCAACGTCGTACGCGCGGAACTCCTCAGTTCGTGCGTCGATACCGTGTTCTCGGGCCAGAGAACGACATCGATCCGATCGTTCGGCGAGAGGGTACGGGTCGCGGCGAGATGCGCTTCGAACGTCCGATCTGCGTTGTCGGTGGTGGCTCGGCTGCCTCGCGGTCCGCCACCCTGCACGATGGCGAGACGGATCGGTTCCCCTTCTTGGTGGGTCCCGTCCGCCGTGATGTGCGCAGCCATGATCATGGCGACGAGGGCCGCTCCGCTGGCGAGGACCCAGCGCGACGGAACTGTATGTGCGCGTAGTGATCGCGCTCCAGCTGCGATCACGACGCCCAGACAGGCCGTCACCCCGATGAGTAGGAGGCGACCTCCGAAGCCCGCAAGCGGGGCAAGCGGACCCGCGGCCTGCCCAAGGTCGATGCCGCCGAGCGGCAGTCCGCCGAACGGCCACAACGAGCGAAGGCTGTCAGCGAGCACGAGTCCGGCTGGTACGAACGCTGCAGCGTGGCATCGGGGGATTGCGATGAACGCGACGGCTGTGATGACCGATTCGAGCGCCCCCACGAAGATCGCGCCCGGCACCGAGAACTGCGCCATCCACCAGAGCGACGGCACATACAGGCCGAGGCCGAAGAGCAGCCCACGCATCGCCCGGCCAGCAGCGGCTGGCTCGGTGCGAAGCGTCGTACTCAGCAGGCCAATGCCCACAATTGCGAGCGGCCACCATCCAAACGGCGGAACTGACAACGTCGTGAGGACCCCACCTGCGAGCGCAACAAGGCGCGGACGACCAACCCCCGTCACTTCCAAGTGCATCAGAAGAGGTCTCCGAGTCGAGCAACGCGCTCAAGTACGTCGGTGGCCGTGAAACGCAACGGAGCACCGGACGCTGCCGCCTCGACCTCTTCCCGCGTAACCGGTGTCGACACGGTCGGTTCCTCACGCGCCCGAAGCGAATAGACGCACACGGTCGTCTTGGCCGAGACGTTCTGGCTCCAGTCGATGAGGATCTTGCCGGGACGCAACTCCTTCGCCTGCTTCGACACGATCCGATCGGGGTGCTCGCGCTCCAATCCCTCGGCGACTGCTTTCGCGAACGCGGTGACGCCCCCGGGACCTTCGTAGTCCATCGGGACCGGCGGAACGGCGTAGAGCTGGAGTCCCTTCGAACCGCTCGTCTTCGTGTGCAGTCCCATGCCGAGCGGTTCGAGGATTGCGGCGATGAGCAGCGCAACCTGACAGCAGTCGACGATCGTGGTCTCCGGTCCAGGGTCGAGATCGAACACGATCCGGTCCGGCGCAAGGACGCCGTCTGCGATGCGATGCAACGGCACGTGAAGTTCGAGAGCGGCGAGGTTGGCGAGGAACACCAGGGTGGCGAGGTCGTTGCAAACGATGTAGGTGTTGTCCTTACGCTCGACGCGTTCCATCCAATCGGGAGCGAACGACGGGATGTTCTTGGAGAAGAACGACTTGCCCATCGATCCGTCTGGGAAGCGGACGGTGGTGAGCGCGCGACCACGGATATGTGGCAACAACAACGGTGCTATGCGCACATAGTAATCGATCACCTGGCTCTTCGTGAAGCCGCTCGGGTAAAGGGGCTTTTCAAGATTGGTGAGCGTGAGCTGTCGCCCTTCGATCTCGATGGTGGCACCGGACACGATTTGATCCTGCGGTCTCAGGAGGCTTTCTTCGACTTGGCCGCAGCGAGGCTCGCCTCAAGCGCGGCCATGAGATCGATGACCTTCGGTGCCTCCTCAAGCTTCGGCATCTCGTAGGTGGCACCGGCCGCCTTCGCCTCAATCATGGCGATGACCTTCTCACGGTATTCGTCCTTGTACTTCGTGGGCTCGAACGCCCCGGCGGAAGACTCCACGAGCATCTTCGCCATGTCGACTTCCTTTTCGGCAAGATCGATGTCCTGATCGAGCCCGTCGATGTCGGCGGGATCGACTAGCTCGTCGGAGAAATACATCGTCTCGATACAGAGCATCTTGCCAACCGGGCGGATCGCGGTGAGGTATTCCTTCTGACGCAATACGACCTTCGCGATCGCGACCTTTCGTGTTTCCTGCATCGCCTTCACGAGCAATGCGTAGGGACGCGCCCCGCCCTTGTCGGGCGCGAGGTAGTACGCCTTTTCGAAATACACCGGATCAATCTCGGTCATATCCACGAAATCGAGGATCTGGATCGTCTTTTCGTTGTTGCGGTCGGTCGGCGCGAGCGCCTCCAACTCAACCGGATCGATCGTGACGAACCGGTCGCCACCGAGGTCGTAGCCCTTCACGATGTCGTCGGCGGTGACCTCTTCACCGGTCGTTGCGGACACCTTCTTCTGCTTGATGCGCCCGCCGGTCGACTTCTCGATCTGGTTGAAGCTGATGTCCTTCGAACGCGTCGCCGTATACATCTTCACGGGAATGGCAAGCAGGGCGAAGCTCACCGTGCCGCTCCAGGTTGGTCGTGCAGCCATCAGAGATCCTCTTCCTCGACTTGGATAGCCCGATCGACCTCAGCGTCGACGAGACCTTTGTAAGACGGGAACCGCAAGATCCCCTCCTTGGTGATCTCACGGTATTCGACGCGACAGCGGTGTCGTGCTTCCACGAACACGGCCGTCCTTTCGCCGGGGTCGTTCTCGAACGGCGACGCGGTCGTGCGCGACTGGGCAAGGAGCGCATGAAGACGCTCCAGTTCCGCCATCGTGAAACCCGTACCGGCCTTGCCGACCCATCGAAGCGGCGCGTCGTTCTGGTCGCCGGTCGGCACGCCGACGAGGAGTGCGCCGATCACCCCGTCACGGCGTCCTTCGCCCGGAACCCAACCGCCGATCACGAACTCATCCGTCGTGAGGTTCTTCACCTTTACCCATGCGGGTGACCGGACACCGGGCGCGTAACGGGCGTTGACGTTCTTCGCCACGACGCCCTCAAGGTCCGCCGCCCGTGTCGCTTCGAGGAACGCCTCGCCATCGTGGTGCACCGTGGAAAGACGCCAGTTCGCTCCGCCGTCGAGGCTCAACTGTTCAAGCAGGGCTCGCCGCGACCGCCACGGAAGCGAGCGAGTGGAGAGGCCGTCGAGGTGCACCAGATCGAACGCGACGAAGACCACCGGATTTCTCTGCGCGCGTACGACCGCATCCGCAGCTCGCACGCCGAGTCGTTCCTGTATCCGGTTGAACGACGGACGGCCACCCTCGTCGAAGGCCACAATCTCACCGTCCAGTACAACGTCGTGCCCATCGAGTGCGGTCTCGAGCGCAGCCAGCTCCGGGTACGTGTCGGTGACGACGTTGCCCTTACGGGACCAAATGCGCATCCGATTCGTCGGCGGTGCAGTTGTGTCGTGTGCGATGAGCGCCCGCACGCCGTCCCACTTGAGTTCGTAGACCCATTGAGCGCCCGTGGGCAGCGGGGCCAGCGTTGCGAGCATCGGCGTCAAGGTGAGCGGCAACTCCTCCTGATGTTCGGCAGGATCGCTCATCCGTCAAGTATCGACGATCCTTCCGTCCATACCCTTCCGACGTTGGGAAGATCGCGTACCTCGGGGGTTGCTGATGTTCCCAACGTCCTTTGGATCAGTCCGACCGTTCCGACGTTGGGAAGATCGCCTACCTCGGGGGTTGCTGATGTTCCCAACGTCCTTTGGTTGATAGACGGTCGAGGATTCGGCTGGCCGCGCGTTGTGCGTCACGGATGCACGCCGGGAGGCCGACCCCTCGATACGACGCTCCCACGAGCTCGATTCCGGCGGCGTCGGCGAGGGCCTCGCAGCGTTGGACGCGGGCGCTGTGCCCAACGTCGTAGAGCGGGAACCCGTTCATCCACCGCGCGACGTTGGTCGCGGTTGGGCGGGCTCGGACACCGACCATCTCAACGAGGTCTGCGTGCAGAGCGGCGACCAGGTCGTCATCGGACAGGTCGACGAATCGGGTGTCGCCGTCGCGTCCGGCAGAGGCACGGATGATCACGTGGCCGGGCACATTGAGGTGCGGCCATTTCTGACTCCACCAGCTCGCTGCGGTGATGAGACGCCCCTCCGGACGCGGAACCAGAAATCCGCTGCCCGGCGGAAGGTTGACGGCATCGATCGAATAGGCAAGGAGGACCAGCGCGACCGACGAGGTTCGGGTGCCGGCGAGTTCGAGCGTCAACTCCGGAGCAACGTCGCCGATCACGTGCGAAGCGGGACCGGCCGGGAGAGCGAGCACGCACGATGCGGCGTGGATTGGCCCGCGAACCGTGTCGAGCATCCACTCGCCCTCGGCCCGCGCCAGCGATTCGACACTCGTACGTGTACGTACGACATCACCGAGTCGCTCGGCTAGTCGCGTCGTCAGCGTGTGCAGGCCGGAACGCGGTGTAAGGAACACCGGACGCTGCTCCGTCACGCCGATCTGCCCACGGGCAACCGCTGCGTTGTGGTAGCGGAGGTGTGCCATGAGGCGCGGGGCCTGTGCTGCGACGAACAGTTCCGCGGAAGCCGACCGCAGTGACAACCGGTCGCAGTCCGCAGCGCTGATTCCGCCCAGCAGTGGGTCGACAAGCAGTTCGACGACCTCGCGTCCGAGGTGCGCGCCGATCCCCTCCGCGACCGAAATGTCGGCCGTGGAGGGGTCGCCGCCGAACGCTGGGATGTGAACGTCGGTGGTCTCGTCGGCGTTGGCCGCCGCGAGGCCCCCGGGGGACAGGATGCCAGACTGTGCAAGTGCCTCGGGGTCGCTCGGCACTCCGAGCACGAGCCCCGTCGGTAGGGCGCGCAGCTGCCCTCGCGACCACACCCACGCCTGACCGGTGCCGGGTGCGACCAATGAGTCGCTGAGGCCCAATTCCTGCGCGAGATCGACCCCGCCGTTCACGCGTGCAAGAAACGCATCCGGTCCGGTGTCGATCTCGACGCCGAGGAGGTTGACCGAACCGATCTTGCCGCCCGCCCGCTCACCTGCTTCAAGCACGACGATCGACAGTTCTGGTCGTGCGGCCCGGAGGTACCAGGCCGTTGCCAGCCCGCTGATGCCGCCGCCGACGATTGCAACGTCGAAGCGGTCGGGTGGGTCGCTCACTCTCGCGTCCACCCGTGCACCTGCGACACGACGCTGGTAAGGATGTCGGGGTCGGTCGAAGGGAGCACCCCGTGACCAAGGTTGAAGATGTGGGCTCCGCCCGCTTCGTCGGCGTCCTCGAGTACGGCCTCCACTGCATGCGCCACCACGTCAGGCGGACAGAGGAGCAGCACGGGATCGAGGTTGCCCTGCAGCGTCCGGTGCATGCCAACGCGGTCGCGCGCATCGCAAAGCGTCACCCGCCAATCGACCCCGACTACGTCAGCGCCGGCAACGCCCATGAGTTGGAGAAGCTCGCCGGTCCCGACGCCGAAGTGGATCCGCGGAACGTCGAGGTCGGCCAACGCCCGCAAGACCTTGTAGGACGCGGGGAGAGCGAAGCGGTCGTAGTCCTCCTTCGACAAGATACCGGCCCAGGAGTCAAAGAGCTGCACCGCGCTTGCGCCCGCCGCGACTTGTGCTCGCAGCGTCGCTATCGCGATGTCCGCGAGCGCGTCGAGCAGTGCGTGCCAGGTCTCGGGACGGGCGTGCATGAGGAACTTTGTGTGCTCGAATTCCTTCGACTTGCCGCCCTCGATGAGGTAGGTCGCAACGGTGAACGGTGCGCCAGCGAACCCGATCAGCGGCACACCCATCGGGTCAAGCTCGGCGACAGCGCGCTGCACCGCGTCGATCACGTACGGCACGTGCGTTTCGGGATCGAATCCTTCGAGGCGAGCAACGTCGGACGCTTCTCGGAACGGCGTTTCGATGACCGGTCCTCTGCCCGGTTCGACCGAGATACCCGGGCAGAACGATTGGACGCTGGTGATGATGTCGGAGAAGAAGATCGCGGCATCGACGCCATGACGTCGGACGGGCTGCAGGGTGACCTCGGCCGCAAGGGCGGGGTTGGTGATCATCTCCTGGAACGCGTGCTCGGCTCGTAACGCCCGGTACTCGGGCAGGGAGCGCCCGGCCTGGCGCATGAACCACACCGGTGTGACGGGCGATTCTTCTCCCCGACACGCGGCGAGGAACGGCGACGACTCAAGGGCGGGGCGGACAGACATGCGGGAATCGACGTTAGGGCCCCGGAAGGTAACTACTCGCGCGCCCGAATTTCAAATCCGTTATGCGCACAGCGCTATCGAACGAATGGGCGCGCAAGTGGTTTCCTTGTGGGTCCTTAGGGCGTGTTCGACCGGGAGTACTCCGTAGTCGCATGCCGGTTCCGCAACACTCGCCGAATTTCCCCGGTAGGGCTGAGCGCTACCCGGCGCACGGGTTGCACAACGCCCGATCTATGACGCGATGTCGGCCGAGGCGGTGCGCAGGAACTGGGTTTCGTACAGCTCCGCGTAGAGGCCGCCCTGCGCGACAAGATCCTCGTGGCGGCCGCGCTCGACGACCCGACCATCGTCGATAACCAGGATCTGGTCGGCTGCTTGGATGGTGGAGAGGCGGTGCGCGATCACGATTGACGTCCGCCCGCGCAACGCCGTTTCGAGCGCAGTCTGGATCTGCGATTCCGTCTCCGAGTCGAGATGCGCAGTCGCCTCGTCGAGGATGACGAGACGCGGGTTCTTGAGCAGCACCCGGGCCAACGCGATGCGCTGCTTCTCGCCGCCCGACAAGCGGTACCCACGCTCACCGACCATCGTGTCGTATCCGTCCGGCAGGGACGAGAGCAACTCGTGAATCTGAGCCGCCTTTGCGGCCGCAATGAGCTCCTCGGAGGTCGCTTCGGGCCTCGCATAGCGGAGGTTGTTCCCGATGGTGTCGTGGAAGAGGTGCGCATCCTGTGTGACCACACCGACGGTTGCGCGCAGCGATTCGAACGTGGACTCGCGCACGTTCACACCGTCGATGGTGAGCGAGCCGCTGGTTACGTCGTAGATACGTGCAACGAGCTGCGACAGCGTCGTCTTGCCCGCACCGCTCGGTCCCACGAGTGCTGTCATCGTGCCCGGTTCCGCGACGAAGTCGATGCCCTGCAACACCCAACCCGACGGGTCGCTCGGCAACATTGCACCACCCGTTTCGAGCGAAGCGACCGACACCTCCGACGGTGCCGGATACCGGAAATTCAGGCCCTTCGCCTCGACGCGGACGCCGCCCCCGCCCGACGGAATTGCGCGGGCGTTCATGGCCTCCCGAATCGGCACCGGAGCGTCCAGAACTTCGAAGACGCGCTCGAAGCTCACGAACGCGGTCACGAACTCCACCCGAGCCGAGGCAAGCTCGGTCAGGGGTCCGTACAGACGCTGCACCAGCGTCGCCAAGGCAACCACGGTCCCCAATTTCATGCTGCCGTTGATCACGGCGCGCGCGCCCCAGTAATACGCCATGGCCGAACCGAGGGCGGCGACCATCGGCATGGCGATGAACATTGCGACACCGGTCATTGCGCGGCGCACACCCATCGCTGCGACCTCGTCGGCTGCCTCCCCGAACTGTTTGGACTCCTCACCGGGGCGCCCGAATAACTTGACGAGCAGTGCACCGGCGACGTTGAACCGCTCCGTCATGACCGTGTTCATGGCCGCGTTCTTCTCCATCGCGGCTCGTGCGGCCCGTTGCGACTTCTCGCCGACCGACCGCGAAAGCCAGATGAGGAACGGGACCGCCAAAAGGGAGACGAGGGTGATGCGCCACGACAGCTGCAGCATGGCGAGCAGGGTGAACAGCACAACGAGCGCATCCGCGACCACTGTTCGCAGAATGAACGTGTACGCGGACTGCGCGCCCACCACGTCGTTGTTGACGCGGCTCATGAGTGCGCCCGTTTGCGTCCGGGTGAAGAACGCGATCGGAAGACGCTGGATGTGGTCGTAGAGCGCCTTGCGGAGCTCGGCGATGACGCCCTCGCCCACGACGGAACTGAGGTAGCGGATGACGACGCCGATCAGCGCAGAAAGAAGCGCTAGTGCAACGGCGGCAAGGCTCAGCCTCGCGACAGAACCGAGGTCCTTGTTCGGAATTGCATTGTCGATGAGGCGCTTGAAAACGAGCGCAGGGAGGACGCCGAGCGCTGAGGTGACAGCGACGAGGACGAGATAGCCGTAGATGTGGGCGCGGAACGGTCCGCCGAACGTCCAAGCCCGGCGGATGACCGCTCGGTCGACGGTCGTACCTTTGGGCGGGGCCATCCCCGGGTGGAACATGTGCATGGGGTCGCCACTTTACGGACCGCTTTGCGGTGGTGGTCACGACCTGGCAGGTCGGAGTCTTTTCCGACGTCGTTCGCCAGTGGTCCGACGGACCACTAGGTGCCCGCTGTTTCAGCAAACCCGAGAAGCGTCCGAAGGGCAGCGCCTGCCCTGGACGGGAAGTCGATGACAAGCGTGTCGGTGGCCCGTCCGTGTGCCGACGACATCGATCCCGAGATGATGTTGCACCCGACACCGGCGAGTGCGCCTGCGATGGTCGCCAGCACACCGAGCTCGTCGGGGGCGTCGAACTGCACGACGATGCGCTCACTCGACACGTCCCCAACGGTGACCGAAAGCGCCGTCCACTCGCACACCCACAACGACGAGAACGCGGGCGCGCCCACGTGCGGCGCGCCGTGGAGCAGGGCATGGCGGAGGTCCTGCCCGATGAACGGCCAGGGCGGCTCGACCGATGACGTGTCGTCGGGCCGGACGCGCAACGTCTGAACCGCCTGGCCGCTCGGCCAGGTCGCCACGCGAGCGGAAACGACCGTCACGTGGTTCTGCGCCAGGACGGTGGCGGTGATGGAGAGAAGGCCCGGTCGGTCGGCCGCGACCACGGTGATCTCCCATTCACGCGAAGCGTCGGTCGGGGCGTTGACGCGGACTCGCAGGTCATTCGTGCCCAGAGGCCGCACGACGAGAGCGAGGTCGTCGGCTCGACTCTCGACCGTGCCCCACCCCGCCCAGAGCGGCGGGGCCGTGTCGACCAACGTCGTGACGTGCGCCCGGTCGAGACCTCTCTGGACGGCCGCGTCCACAACAAGAGTCGCGTCGGAATCGAGGTCGGGCGTAGGGGCCGAATGCAACACCGTCATGTACAGAGCATCGCAACTCTTGGTTTCAGAGAGGTTTCCAAGTCATGACGCTTGCTCGTCCGCCGCGCCCCTGACTCAGCGTTTCCTCAAGTCTTCCCGCACGTTGGGGCGGCTTGACAAACATTGGAAGCGCCCTCGACTCGCTCAACCTCGGCGGCGGTGCGGTCGATGCAACCGTTCACGTCTGACGCACGACTAGCGTCGGATAACCCCAAAACAGGGGTTTTGGGTTCGAAAGAGATTCCGGGTCCGTGAGCGTTCATCCTGAGTTCGAGACTGAGCAGGCGTACATCACGCACGCCTACGCATGCCTAGAACGCATGCGGGTCTCGGCGCGCCAGCTGCAACATTCGATCGAGCCAGACTCGGGCGGAACCCATCAGGCCCGACTCGAACGTGACGTGGTTGAGGAGAAGGCCCTCGGACGCCTCGCTCGCCTCCAGCTCGGCAGCGAATCGCTCGTCTTCGGTCGCATCGACCGCAAAGGCAGCAACGGGCCGGACAGCGGCGAGCGTTTCTACATCGGCCGCCTCCCGATTTCCGACCGCGAAATGAATCCGATCGTGATCGACTGGCGGGCCCCCGTTGCTGAAGCGTTCTACCGGGCAACCGGCCGCAACCCACTCGGGCTCGAACGTCGACGCCACTTCGCTACCGAAGAGTCACGCCTGATCGGTATCGACGACGAGGTGTTCGACGTCGAACGCCTGGAAGCGTCGGAGACCGGCCTAGTGGGCACGGGCGCGCTGCTCGCGGCTCTCGGACGCGCCCGCAGCGGTCTCATGCGCGACATTGTCGCCACGATCCAGGCGGAGCAAGACGAAATCATTCGCGCCGAACTTCCGGGTGTTCTCGTGGTCCAAGGTGGCCCCGGCACCGGTAAGACGGCGGTGGCCCTGCATCGTGCGTCGTATCTCCTCTACACGCATCGGTTCCCGCTCGAGCGGCAGGGCGTGCTTGTGGTCGGTCCGAACCGACTCTTCATCCGTTATATCTCCCGCGTGCTCCCAGCGCTCGGCGAAACCGGGGTAGATCTTGCGGGTGTCGACGACCTGGTCCACGACGTCACGGTCAGCGCCCGCGAGCCCCACAACGTTGCCCTCGTCAAGGGCGACCTCCGAATGACGAAGGTCATCCGACGCGCGGTGGCCACCCGTCAGCGCGGCCTGCGCGATGGGCTCACGATCGGGTTCGGACTGTTGAACCTCACGGTGAGCGCTGCGGAGACCGCCGAAATGGTGGTGGTCGTCAAGCGCGGGCATCGCGTCCACAACGCGTCACGAAAGCACCTCCAGTCGCTGCTCGTGGAACGGCTGTATCAGCGCTACCGCGAGGCTATGGCCCGTTCAGGTTTCACGATCGTGGGGGAGGGCGTCCGACCGTTCGAAGACGTTGCGGACCAGTTGAAGCGGACCGATGAGGTGAAGCTTGCCCTCGATCGCATGTGGCCGCTCCTCACACCGGCCATGCTCCTTCGGGATCTCTATGGAGCGACAGCGCTCATCCGGGCTGCGACCCGCGACGTCCTCAATGAGCAGGAACAGCGCCTGCTGGTGCGCGCGCGAGGTGAGTCCGTCGAAGACGTCCAGTGGACCTCGGCCGACGTTCCGCTGCTCGACGAGGCAGCGCAGCTCCTGGGCGCGATCCCGAAGCTGCCCACGCATGTCGGTTCGCAGCACGATGGTCCGCATCTGACCCACGGGTCATTGCACGATGAAGGTATGCGCACATACGGCCACATTGTGGTCGACGAGGCACAGGATCTTTCGCCGATGCAGCTCCGGATGGTGTCGCGTCGCTCACTCGGTGGCTCGATGACCATCGTCGGCGATATCGGCCAAGCCACCGGCATGTGGGCCCCCGCTGATTGGGACCAGGTCCTTTCGTACCTTCCGCACAAGCGCGCGCCACGCAAGGTGGAGCTCACGGTCGGATACCGGACGCCGTCGGAAATCATGACCGTCGCGGCCCGAGTGTTGGCGGTTGCGGCACCGAACCTCGTCGTGCCCACCTCGGTCCGGTCGGTCGGTCACGGCCCGGTCGCATTCCGGTCGGACTCGCGGGCGGCGTCCGTGGTTCCTGCCGCTGTCGAGTCGCTTCGGGCCCGCATCGGACGCGGCACGATCGGCGTGCTCTGTCCCGACTCGTTGCTCGAAGAAGTCGCTGCGACGCTGACTGCGGCAGGCATCGTCCAGCAGTCGATCGGTGAAGACGGCGACGCGGTCACGATCCTGCCCGTGCGAACGTCTAAGGGCCTTGAGTTCGACGGGGTTGTGGTGGTCGAGCCGGCCGAGGTTGTCGAAGAGAGCGCCCAGGGTCTACGGGCGTTGTTCGTGGCACTCACGCGGCCGACCCAGGCCCTGGCGGTCGCCCATTTCCGGGACCTGCCGCCGACGCTCGACGGTGCGTTCGCCGACCCGACGACGTTGAGCGTGAGTGTGAGTGTGAGTGTGACCTTGAGTGGCAGCGTCGGCGTCAGCTTCTGACCCATGGCACTTTCGGTCGACGATCTGGCGCTCGAACCGGCCGCGTCACAACTCGCGGCGCGGCATCTGGCCACGCTTGCGACCCTCAGGACCGACGGAACTCCGCACCTTGTTCCTGTCGGGTTCACCTTCGACGCGGCGTCCGGGCTCGCGCGAGTCATCTGCAGCGATAGCACGCAGAAAGTCCGCAACGTAGAACGGTCCGGTCGTGCCGCGGTCAGTCAGCTCGACGGTCCGCGCTGGATCACCCTCGAAGGCACCGCTCAGATCAACCGTGACGCCGCTGCGGTCGCCGACGCGGAGCTCCGGTACGGTGCCCGCTACGGTGGACCTCGTCCGAATTCCCGGCGGGTCGTGATCGAGATCGCCGTCACGAGGGTGCTCGGTCGTCTCGATTGACCCTGCTCCGAACGCGCTGTTCCGGAGTCCTCGGGCGAGCCGCTATCCTCTACAGGCTTTCGTCCGTGGTCCGTTCATCGGGGCTGTGGACCTCGAAGTAAGCCGTTGAGAGCCAAAGAGAAGGTCGTCGTGACTACGTTCAGCCCTAAGCAATCCGACATCACCCGAGCGTGGCTCGAGGTCGACGCCACGGGCATGACCCTTGGTCGGCTGTCCACCGAAGTGGCATCACGGTTGCGCGGCAAGCACAAGCCGATCTTCGCCCCGCACGTCGACACCGGGGACCACGTGATTGTCGTCAACGCCGACAAGATCGCTCTCGACGCCAAGAAGGCGGCCGAGAAGTTCCACCACAACTACTCCGGCTATCCGGGTGGCCTTCGCAGCCGTAGCTACGCCGAGTTGATGGCCACCAAGCCAGCCGAGGTCATCCGAATTTCGGTTCGGGGTATGTTGCCGAAGAACACGCTCGGCCGTCAGATGCTGAGCAAGCTCAAGGTGTATGCGGGTCCGAGCCATCCGCACGAGGCGCAGTGTCCCGTGAAGATCGATTTCCCGCAGGCCCGCCGGGCCTCCTGAGCAGCGCGCAAACAACGAGTAGAGGAATCAAATGACTAAGCCCCTCGTCCAGGCAACCGGCCGCCGCAAGCGCGCCGTCGCTCGCGTCAGCCTCAAAGCCGGCACCGGCAAGATCACGATCAACGGGCGCACGCTGGAGGAGTACATCCCCTCCGAGCTGCTGCGGATGATCGCCGTTGAGCCGCTGAAGCTCACCGAGACCACCGAGACCTACGACATCAGCTGCACCATGGACGGCGGCGGCATCTCCGGCCAGGCCGGCGCGCTGCGTCTCGGCATCGCCCGTGCGCTGACGGAACTCGACGCCGAGCGTCGTGCGCCGCTCAAGAAGGCCGGCTTCCTCACGCGTGACGATCGCAAGAAGGAATCCAAGAAGTACGGCCTCAAGAAGGCGCGTAAGGCCCCGCAGTACTCGAAGCGCTGATCCGCTCTCAAGCTGGTCCGGTTAAACGACCGACAACACACCTATGACGTTGCGATTCGGCACCGATGGAGTGCGCGGTGTCGCCAACGCCGAGCTGACCCCCGAGTTCACGGTTGCGCTTGCGAGAGCCGCAGCGAGGGTGCTCGGGGGTTCTCGCGTGCTGATCGGACGCGACACCCGACGCTCCGGCACACTCCTCACGGCGGCGCTGGCAGCGGGGTTTGCCTCGGAAGGTATCGACGTCGTCGACCTCGGTGTGCTGCCGACACCCGGCGTCGCCCAGGCTTCGGTCCGTGATGGCGTCGTCGCTGCCATGGTCTCGGCCTCGCACAACCCGTTCCCCGACAACGGGATCAAGTTCTTTCAGCCTGGCGGCCGCAAGCTCGACGATGTGATCGAGGCCCGTATCGAGGCTGAGCTGGACCGGTTGCTCTCCCAGGGGATCGGCCCGGCCGAGTCGGCAGGCGCTCCGGTGGGGGCGCACGTCGGATCGATCACGGAGGACCTGAGCGCGACGACGCACTACGAGGACTCTGTACTGGATGTGCTTGCAGGACGTCGCCTCGATGGACTGCGGATCGTCCTCGACTGCGCGAACGGGGCCGCCTACCGGGCCGCGCCTGACGTGTTTGAGCGTCTTGGTGCGGTCGTGACCGTGCTCCATGCCGACCCGACCGGTGTGAACATCAACGCGAACTGTGGATCGACGCACCCCGAGTCGCTTCAGGCGGCGGTGCTCGCGGGCAGAGCGGATCTCGGGCTCGCGTTCGACGGTGATGCCGACCGGATGCTGGCCGTCGACCACACCGGTCAGCTCGTCGACGGTGACCAACTCATGGCGATGATGTCGCTGGACCTTCGCGACCGAGGTCTGCTTGCCAAGGACACCGTTGTGGTGACGGTTATGACCAATTTGGGCTTCAAGCTCGCAATGGCCGCGCATGGCATCCGCGTCGCCGAGACGAAGGTGGGGGATCGGTACGTCTTGGAGGAGATCGAGAAGCACGACTACTCATTTGGTGGCGAGCAGTCCGGGCACCTCATCCTGCGGGACCACGCAAGCACGGGCGATGGCATTTTGTCCGGCATGGTCATTGCGGACCTCGTGAAGCGTTCCGGACGTTGCCTGGCTGATCTGGCGTCGGTGATGACGCGTCTGCCTCAGGTCCTTCGCAACGTCAAGGGGGTCGACCGAGCACGCCTCAGCGGGGCTTCCGTGCTCTGGGCGGAGGTCGACGCCGTCGAAGATTCTTTCGCCGGGTCGGGACGCGTCCTGATCCGGCCGAGCGGGACCGAATCGTTGGTCCGCGTCATGGTGGAGGCACCGACGCAAGCAGCCGCCGATGCCGCGTGCGCCCGGCTCTGCGCGACGGTCGAGCGGGAGTTGGCGTTCGGCTGACACGGTCTCGGTGCCATGTTGACGCCGTGTCGGCGCACCAAGATGTCGGCATGATCACCCTTGTGACGGTTGTCGTCGCTGACTACGACGCGGCGATTGCATTCTTCGTGGACGTGCTCGGTTTCGAGTTGACGGAAGACGTGCCATCGCTCACGAACGATGGACGTCCAAAACGGTGGGTCGTTGTTCGCCCTCCCGGAGCGGAGACGGGACTGCTGTTGGCCAAGGCCGACGGGGAACGCCAGGAAGCGATTGTCGGTGACCAGGTTGGGGGACGCGTCGGCTTCTTCCTCCGCGTCGATGACTTCGACGCGGTCTACGTGCGCATGACCGCCGCGTCGGTGCGCTTCGTGAGCGAGCCCCGCGACGAACCGTACGGACGCGTTGCGGTCTTCACGGACATCGCCGGCAACAAGTGGGACCTGCTCGGCCCGCCTGCCCAGCGTGAAGAACCAACACGGCCCTAAGGAGAGCGCGTTGACGTGGGCGTGGCGTGGGCGTCGATCTTCGAAACTACGATCCTCAGCTCTGCGGCGCTAACGCTGACGCGCGCCACCCCCCGAGAACTTCGAGCGGCGACGGCCCCGTTCATGCGGCGGCATGCTCAGCGTTCGGAGGTCTAGTGACGGGCTCGCCCGTGTCGCGTCTTCGGACCGTGATGCTCCCGTCAGCCTCTCGTTGCAGATACAGCCCAAGGAGATGCACGTGCCGATGGTGTGGTTTGCAGACCAACCCGAGTTGTCGACATCGGTGACTCCCTTGTCGAGATGCACCTCATCGACATGATGGATTTCACAATGGTCTGGCGGCGTGTGACAGACCGGATAGATGCAGTGTCGATCGCGGGCGATCACAGCGAGACGCTGCGCTGCGGTGGGATCGCAGCGCGCGTGCCCGAACTTCAGCACCTCGCCGGTCATCGTGGTGAACGAGTAGTACAGATCCGTCTTCACGAGATTGAACAGCGACTCCGTCACCGGTATCGGACCGTGACCCAACAGTTCTGCCTTCCACGAATCGACGTCGAACACAACAATCGTCGCAGGCTTGGCGGTCTTCACCTCTGTTGGCGGCCGCCAGAACGAGGGCAAGACCGGGCCAGCATCAGCCACCCCCGTAGCCACACCGCCCGCAGCACCACCCTCGCGGTCGGGAGGAACACCCTGCACCTCTGGGTCGGCCGAGTCTGCGCGCGCATCATCATCATCGACCACCGGGTCCGTTTGTGGTTCGGTCTCGGAGCGAGGTGCTCTCGGCGCAGCATCCGCCCGCCCAGCCGAGCCCGACGAAGGCTCGTCTTCAGGAGAATCGCTCGGCGCTGGATACGGCTGTCCATCATCTGCGCGCATATCACTCGGGCCAGCAACCGGTGCCTCCGCAACGCCCGTGATCTCCAACAGCGCATCTGCCATCCGCTGGTCACGCGTATCACCACCGTGTCCGCCCAACGTGGACGCACGCTCCGGATGCTCCACCCTCCACCGCGCATCAACAATCGCCGCCAACCGAGCCTTCAACGTGGCACCTTCCAACGGTGGCAACAAGCCCGACGGGCCGATCATCCCGCCAGGCGCATTGAAGAATCGAAGCAACCTTCGGGCTCGCTGTTTCGCAGCAACGTCCTCACCATGCTCACCCGCCAACTGAAAATCCTCGGCCGCTGCGATCAGCTCGTCCGGCGACCTCGACCCGGCACCCTCCAGCAACCCCTCGGCTCCCGGCAACGACGCGACCGGTGCCATCGCCGCGACATGTTCCGCCGAGATCGCACCGGAGGCCAACAGTTCCAATGCTCGCGGTACCTTCCGGGCCACCGATGCAATGTCGCGGCGTCGCTTCGCCTCGCGGCCAGACACGCCACACGACCGTGCCAACGCGGCAGTCGAATCGCGCGTTTCCGGCATGCCCCTACCAGCACCGCAGACGCAGCATCGACCTCCCGACGCAACCTCTCCAACTCACGCACCCCACAATTCAGCTCATGCAACGTCCACTCATGCGGCACGACCAATGGCACGCGAAGTGCTGCCCACGGTGCCGCTCCGCGTGCATCACCCCGTGCCTCACCGGCACAACGCCCGGTCGCCCTGTCACTCGAAAAGTCCACGCCACCAGTATCCGGAGGGGGTATGACAGAATTCGCGTTCGCCAAAAGATTTCCCGAAACATTCCGGAAAAATCATCGCCTTGTCGCACGTTCGTGCGAGTCGACGGCGCGTCCGGGACGGTGACCATCGTTGCGTGACACACTCGCGCCCATGGACGTTCCCGAAACGCACTATGCGGACGCTGATGGGACGCGGATCGCGTACCAGAAGTTCGGGAGCGGGCCACCGTTGTTGATCGTGTCGGGCCTGCTGTCGAACGTGGAGATCTCGTGGGAACACGAGTTGTACCGGCGAACGCTGGAACGCCTCGGACGGCACATGACCTGTGTGCTCTTCGACAAGCGTGGCATCGGCCTGTCCGACCGCTTCGACGGTGCGCCAAACCTGGAGCAACGCATCGGTGACATTGCCTGTGTGATGGACGCAGTCGGATGGGAACGCGCGCACTTGCACGGCACCTCCGAAGGTGGTCTCATGGCGCAGCTGTTCGCGGCGGAACATCCCCACCGGGTAGAGAGTCTCTCTGTGCTCAACTCAGTCGTCTCAATGAGGTATCGATCGCGAATCCGAACCGAGTGTTGTGACGGTGACCCCGAGTTTCCTGGAACGGGCGAGGTCAATGCTCGATTCTCCCGCATGGCCGACCTCTGGCCCGAGGACACGAAGGCACTCGTCGACTGGTTCATCCCCAGCCAATCCGACAACGATTCAGTGATCCGTTGGTTCGGTCGACTGCAACGCCTCTCGGCGAGTCCGAAGGACTTTCGCCGTCAGCTTGAGAGCATCTTCGTGCTCGATGGTGGCGATGCGGCTGAGCGGATCCAGTGCCGAACCCAGGTGCTGAACGCGCGGGGCGACCGGGTCATCCATGTCGCGAACGGACGGTTGCTCGCCAAGGTCATACCCGAGGCGACCCACGTCGTGATCGAAGGCGATGACCACTTCTCCTGGTGCATGCCGAACTGGCGGACCACCGTCGACACGATCCTTGAGTTCTACCTGGGCCACGCTGTTGAAGTGGTCGCGACTCGCCGCTTTGCGACCGTGCTGTTCACCGACATCGTGAACTCGACGCGTCAGTCGGCGTCGGTTGGCGACACGGCATGGCGTCAGACGCTGGACGCCCACGACCGGATCACCCGTGAGCTGATCGACCGTCACGGTGGTCGCGTCGTGAAGAGCACCGGCGACGGACTGCTTGCCGTGTTCGACCTTCCTTCGCAGGGCGTCACCTGCGGAAGCGAGATGGTACGCGCGCTTACTGCCATCGGCCTGTCCATTCGGGCGGGCCTCCACGCGGGCGAGATCGAAGTTCGCGACGACGGCGACATCACCGGCATCGCCGTGAACCTCGCGGCGCGCGTCGAGCAACAGGCGGGCGAAGGCGAGCTGTGGGCGTCATCGACGGTGCGCGACATGATGCTCGGCGGCAGCGTCACCTTCGACGACCGTGGCCACCACGAGCTGAAGGGCATCGACGACCGCTGGCATCTCTACTCGGTCGGAGCTCCCTGACTCTTCAGACGGCGCGGAACGGTATGACTCGGTTGTACTTGATTTGTAAAGACTGCCGTGCCTATCCCGGATGCACTTTCGACGCCGCTGTCCAACTCGCCGCATGCAGGACTCGATCGGCCCTTGGTCGTCAACGTCTCGCAGTTCGTGACGCTCGACAAGTCAGTCTTTCGAGAGCGGCTCGGTGCTCTCGCCCCCGACCAGCTCCGACAGGTCGAGCTTGGGCTTCGGGGAGTTCTGAACCCGTAAGGCGCGCTCCCGGTGCTTCGCGAACGAGATCGATTGGCAAGGAGCTGGCTGTGCAACTGGGTGCCCGCACGGATGATGTCCTCCTTGATTATGCGGGCTTCAACACGATGCAGTCATGTGTGCGCTTACGAAAGGTGTTCGGCCAGGACCGCGCCGTTGTTGTGTCGCAGCGTTTCCACCTTCCGCGGGCGATCCATCTCTGCCGATTCGCCGGCATCAGGACCACTGGCGTCAACGCACCAGACCCGCGCTCTGTGAAGGACCGGTCGATTTCAACGTTGCGCGAAATTCCGGCGACGACGCTTGCATGGTGGCCTGTTTATGTATTCGGCGCGCAGCCGAAGTTCCTCGGCCCGATGATCGATATCGACAATCCGTCGCCCGAAGCACTTGATCAGCCGCTGGCCGCTGCCACGTAGCACCGTCACTTGCGCGCGCGTTGACCCTCCTAGTGCTGACGATGGAGTAGAAGGTTCGGATGCTGATCGTCGTCTCACCCGCGAAGTCGCTCGACTACTCATCGCCGCTGCCCACGAAGAAGTACACCGAGCCGCGGATGCTCGATCGGTCAGCCGAGTTGATCGAGATCATGCGAGCGAAGTCGCTGGAGCAGATCGCCGACCTTATGGACATCTCGCCTTCGCTCGCCGCGCTGAACCATGAGCGCTACCTCGACTGGGAGCGCCCGTTTACGCGCAAGACGGCCCGCGCCGCCGTGCTCGCATTCGATGGCGACGTGTACATGGGCATGAACGCGCGCAACACCTTCGGCGAACGTGACTTCACCCACGCGCAGAAGACGTTGCGCATCCTGTCTGGTCTCTACGGCGTGCTCCGTCCGCTCGATCTGATGATGCCGTACCGGTTGGAGATGGGATCGAAGGTTGCGGGTGGGCACGGCCGTGACCTCTACGCGTTCTGGGGTGACACGATCACGGAATCACTGCGTGCCGACATCGAGGAGAGTCCGGGCACGAAGGTGCTGGTCAACCTCGCGTCGAATGAGTACTTCGGATCGGTCCGTCCGAAGAATCTCGGAGCGCCGGTGATCACGCCGACGTTCCTCGATGCCGATGCGAACGGCAACTACCGCATCGTTAGCTTCTTTGCGAAGCGTGCACGCGGAGCGATGACGGGGTGGATCATTCGCGATCGGGTGACTACTGCGAGAAGTCTGCGCGAATTCACCGGACTTGGCTACCGCTTCGACGCCGCGCGATCCACTGCCAGCGCGCCGACGTTCATTCGCGACGGAGCGGACAGCTCAACGTCTGCGTGACCGTCTGGGCCGCGCGGCCGAGCGTTGCCGAGACGAATCTGAGGTCGAATTCGCGAGGTTGATCAACAAGCGGATTTCCGATGCCCTGCGGATATGTCCGCGTTCGTCTCGGCACCTCGCTCGGCGGTGGTCAACCGCGCGGTGCTCTCCAGGTCGGCGGGCCAACGTCAAGCGCGCGCCGGTAGAACGGGTTCATGACGAACAACCCGTACCAATGGCCCTCGACGTTCACCCGTGCCGACCGTCGGCGCTTCACGTCGCTCGTGCGAAAGGCCGCCCAAGGTCAAGGCCTTCGCCTCACCGGCGACATCCCGGATCTGAAGACCGACGACGGCGGGGAACTCAGTCTCCGCAACCTCATCGACGAGTGCGCCGACATGCCTACGCACGCGTGGGCCGATCGCATCCGGTGGTGGATCGGCATCATCATCTCCTCACGCAACGCGATGGAAGACCTTGGCACGATGAGCCGCGAGGTGGCCGAGGCGAGTCTTCGTATCCGACTGCTGCCCGAAGGTCCTGTGGCCGCGTGGGGACTTTGGCGTCCGTCGATGCCCGGCCTTGTTGCTGCGCTGTTCGTTCGACGGGTTGGATTCAGCCACAACGTCAAAGCCGAGATGCTCGACCAGTGGGGCTTCGGGGTCGAGGAGGCATTCGAAATTGCACGCCGGAACTCGATCGAACGCGAGCAGTTCAGAACGATCGACGACGGGAGGTACGTGGTGACTGAAGGAGATTCGAACTTCGTGTCGAGTCGCGTGCTGCTGCTCGGTGACGAGGATGCTCGAAGGATGTCTACCGCAGGCGACAACGGCGAGCCGCTGCCGATCGTGGTGAGTGTCCCGACCCGGCATTGCTTCATCTCGGGCGCATTGGCGCCTGACGGATGGCCCTTCGGCGGACTGATCATGGAGACGATGCGGCGGTACGAAGCTGGTCCGGGTCCGACGCTCCCCCGTGCCTGGTTCGTGGACGTGTCGAGCTTCGGCGAGTGGGGTGAGGGCGCGGAGCCGATTGATGTCGGACTCGGCGATGTCGATGGTGAGTTGCAGATCTTCGTAGAGAAGGGGCCGCGCCTCACCGCGTTCCTCGGTAGGGAGGAACGCGAGGCGGCGTGAGCCTTTGTGGCGACTGTGCGTTGTATCGAATGTGCGCTGTGTCGACTGCGCTGTGTCGACTGAGCCTTACGCCGGCTGGGCGTGGCGGATCAGCCGGCCGGGACGCGCTCCGGTATCGTGCCCGTCGCGCCGGGTGATCTCGCCGTTCACGATCGTCGCCCGGTACCCGACGGCGTCCTGCAGGAGACGAATGCCGCCGGCCGGTAGGTCGGCGACAGCACGTGGCGACCGGAGTTGCAGCGCGTCGAAGTCGATGATGTTGATGTCGGCTCGAAGCCCCGGCAGGAGCCGGCCGCGGTCGCTCAGGCCGTAGAGGTCGGCGGGCTGCGAGGTCAAACGACGGATCGCATCTTCGAGGCCAATCCTTGGACCACGCGAGCGATCGCGAACCCAGTGCGTGAGCACGTACGTCGGGATGGACGCGTCGCAGATTGCGCCGCAGTGCGCGCCACCGTCGGCAAGGCCGAGGATGGCTGCGGGGTCTTGCATTTGTTCATAGAGAGCGTCGTGGTCGCCGTCGCTGTAGTTGAACAACGGCAGGAGGAGCACGGAGGTTCCGTCACCTTCGAGTAGCGCGTCGTACGCGATTTCCTCGACAGATTTGCCCGTCGACGCCGCCATTGCACCGAGTGACTGCCCTTGCGGCTGTTCGTAATCGGGGTTATCAGTGAGCACGTAGCACCGCGGCATGAAGGTTCGAATTCCCTCCTGGCCGAGACGTGCCATCTCGTTGTCGCTAACGGTTTCGTCGGCGAGAATTCGTTCGCGGACCTCCGGTTTGCGAAGCTCGATCAGACGCTCTTGCAGAGGAAGCCCGGCGATCGCCTGATAGGTCGGTCGTAGGCGGAATGGGTGACGAACGTCCCAGCCGAGCAGAACACCGAAGGGTCTTCCGGCGACGAGCGGCACCACCTCGCTGCCGCGCTCCCGCCACTGCGCGGCTGCACTCATCTCGTCGCGCCAGCGGTTCGGTGTCTCGTTGTGCTGCAACACGATGAACGTCGCGGTGAGGCCGGTCTCGAGGGCCATGCGTCCGATCCAGTCGAGTTCGGTCGCGACGACGCTCGGGTCGTCGAGCTGCGTGATTCCGGCAGCGGCGACTTCGAAGATGCGGCCGCCGCCGTCGCGCACCGCTCGGGCGATCGCGAAAAGTTCGTCATCGGCGGCGAAGGTGCCGGGCACCGGCGTGCCGTCGAGACTCTTGTGGCCAAGAGTTCGCGACGTGGTGAATCCGAACGCACCTGCCTGCATTGCCTCGGAGGTAATGCGGCTCATTTCATGAATTTCGTCGGCAGTGGCCCGTTGATTTGTTGCGCCGCGATCGCCCATGACATAGCTGCGCAGCGGACCGTGGGGAAGCTGCACACCGACATCAGCCGACCATCGCCTGCCAGCAAGTTGCTCGACGTATTCGGGAAAGGTCTCCCAGCCCCACGTCATACCCTCGTGGAGCGCCGCGCCCGGAATGTCCTCGACGCCCTCCATCAGCTCGATGAGCCACGCTTCGCGCCCGGGCCGGACCGGCGCGAAACCCACACCGCAGTTTCCGGTGATGACGGTCGTGACACCGTGCGGCGTCGATGGTTCGAGCACCTCGTCCCAGGTGACCTGGCCGTCATAATGGGTGTGAACGTCCACGAAGCCCGGAGTGACGAGCAGGCCGCGGGCGTCGATCTCGTTGTCGGTCGTGTGGGCGCTGAGGTCATCGACAGCGACGATGCGTCCGTTGGCAACGGCGATGTCGGCGTTACGCGGCGTGGTACCGGTCCCGTCAACGACCAATCCACCTCGAATGATGATGTCGTGGTGCACGGTGGCTCCTTCGCATGGCTGGGTACCGCACCGTAGGCGGTCGGGTCGGCCTAGGGCCAAGCGAGACGGCATTCGCGTTTCGTCGCGTCCGCGCTGAGCACAACACGCGGCCTATTACAAGGAGCGTCGGCCGCCATCGATATCCGCCACGACGCGCGCTACCGATAGCTGCAACGTTCCGGACGAGCAGCGCTCTGCGAGTCGAGCAATCATCGAGAGTCGAACCCGTCCGCTGGTTAACCGGCAATCGATATGCCGGAGCCACATAGAACTCCCACTGACGATCGTCGCGTTGATCGCAATTGTTGTCGAACACCGGATGCCACGCGAACACGTAGATCTGTGCTGCCCTTGCGGGTCCACCGTCGAAGGGCAGGAACTCGTTCAGGTCGGCCGTATCCGCGTAGTGCCGGTACGGGGAGCGACGTCGTAGGTCGGAATGGATGGCCACTTCTGTTGCCAGGTCTGTTTCGCCGCCGAGGCCGTCACTTCAAGTCCCATCTCGCTCCTGACGTGCTCGAAGTCATAGGCGCCCCAAGCCCCGCCGATGGGCGTCCAATCATCTCCGAGAAGCAGCCCGACGAGGACCTCGACGTAGGTGGCACGGAAGTTGTTCTGCATGACCGCGCTATCGAAGATGCCCGTCACGATCGACAACGCCCGGTCATGCAGCGTCCGATCGTGTGACTCCGAGGTTTGCGGCAGTGGCGTTTTCACCAGGGTCAAACTACTTTCGCGGAAGTGGCAAATCGCGAGGCGAGAAGCTGAGACCGCCAACTGGCTGGCGAGTCACGAACCGGCGAGCGTTCGTCAGTGCGACGGTGTGCGGCCCGACGCTCAGGACCGCCGCTCCCCATCGGAAGACTGCTCGGTCGACCGTTTCCGTCAAACACAACGTCGTTGACGATCAGCCCATAGCCGCCAGAACTCAAGGCGTCGACGGTCCCCGACGCGAGCACTGGCCAAGTTCGCGTCCCGGGCACTCATCCGCACCGAAGCCGTACTCGTAACCCGCCGTGGCGAGGCCAAGCTCGACCGTGGCACCGGCTGTGACGTCGACGTTGCAAATGCGGGTGTTGCGGGCAGCCACACGCACGGTCCGCGTGGCCGCAGCACGACGAGGCCCTCCGTGCATCGCTGTCGAAAGTGTCTCGATCACGAGCGCAGCGGTCGCGTCGTGGTTTGGTACAGCAACGACAAAACCGCGGTCGGCCCCGAGCCGTGCGATACAAACCCTTTCCGTGAGACGCTCCACGGCCGCGTCGGTCCGCTGATCGGCCTCTGCGCCACGTCCGATCGCGGCGGCCAACGCGAAGGTTGCCGCCGGCAACAGCTCGGTGCAGGCGTGGAGTTTCTGGGCGATCTGGGCCGCTACATCGAGGCACGGGATCATCTGCGGGGCGCCGATGCCGAACGATGCGAGTTCAATCCCGTCGGCACGGACAAGGTCCGCGGCCGCATTGTTGTCGTTGTCGATTGCAACTTCGAGACTGATAGGACCGAACTCACGACCGTCGAAGCGGACCTGGAGTGGTACTCGCCACGGCTTGTACCCGACCCCTTCGACAGCGATCTGAACTGGCGGGCCCTTGCGAGTGACGGTGAACCCTTCCCAGGACTGATCGACCGTCGCCTCGTCGAAACGGGCGAGCCATTCCTCGACGAGCCCGCGGAACATCACGTCGAGATCCGTGGTCGCTCGCGCTCGGATGCCGAGGCGAAGCTGCATGGCCGTGCCGCCTTTCACGACGAACACGTGTGCACCATCAGTGTGACGGACACCGTCGAGGAACGCGCAGACGACCCCGACACGGATCAGGTGCATGACCCGCTGCGGTGACTGACCGATCTCCGCGGCGTGACGTTGGATGAGGCGCTGGAACTCCTTTGCGCCGCGAGGCCGATCCATCACGAACCGACCATCGCGGATCTCAAGGCCGCCGCGTCCGCTTCTCGGATCGCACCCCGTGCCATGGCCGTGTCGATTGCCTGCACGACGAGATAGGCCGGAACCGTTGGAGCCGCGTCGGTCAGGGTCCGTCGGATTGTTGTCAACACGACGCCGTCGAGTTCAGTGATCTCTTTCGGTTCAAGTAGAGCCCGATGGATTGCGTAAGCGTCGGCGCCGCGTCGCGAGATTCGACACGATGGTGGGATCGTGAGGTGAACGAGGGTCGGGTTGATGTCGCAGAGTTCGTGGACGAGCAGCGCCGAGTCGTGTGACACGACCCGCGACCGTTGCTCCACAACCGTGCGAAGAGGAACTCGTCGTGGCGGTCGAGAGGCAGTACCGGTACGCGATACACGCCATGACCGACTCGAACGAGCGTGCCGCGCGACGCCATTTTGCGCAACTCGACCGCAGCAACGCCCGATGGCTCGACGAGCGCGGGGGTGACGTAGCCGCCATGGTCGACCGCGACGTCAACGACAAGGGCCCAGAACCGTCCGGGCACGACAGAAACCGTACCAAAACGGTACGGTTTCAGCGAGGCTCCGCTCCGGTTGATGCCGCCGGCATGATCGTCATCACCTACCTGGAGTGAAGGCGCAATTCGTGTATCCGCAGGTCACAGGCCAAGCGACGCTCGAACAGCCTCGAATCCAGCCGAAATACAGCCGAATACAGCGTACGAACCGCCCCGAAAGGCACCCGGGAACACTGAGGACCGGCCCTAAAGACCGGCCCTGACGTGTGCGTTTCACATGGTAGCCCCAACGGAATTCGAATCCGTGTCTTCACCTTGAGAGGGTGATGTCCTAGGCCCCTAGACGATGGGGCCATGTGATGTGACGGCGCCGAAGCGCCGCCTATGTCCAGCCGAACCGGAAATCCGGAACAGCCAGTGGCTGGGGATCCAGGAGTCGAACCCGGAATGACTGGACCAGAACCAGGCGTGTTACCGATTACACCAATCCCCAAAGGGCTCGAAGATTGTAGCCCGCCACGTCACCACCGGGAAACGAGTTCCCAGCCGACGTTGGGTCACATCACGTCGGCGAGCGAGGCAAAGTGTCCCAACGTCCCGGCCAGCTACCCTCAGCCGACCAACGCCGACAGCCGCCGGTACCCCACAAGGTTGCCGACGCCGACGGCCAGCGTCTCCTGGATCACCCGGTCGAGCGGACCGAGACCTCCCACCGGAGACGCCGTCGGCGACAGTCCTACCTCCCGCGCAATCCCACTGACGCGCGCGGCGTGGTACCCGTCGGTGACCACGATGACGGAGCGTCGGCCGTCGCGGTGCAGGAACCGTGACGCGGCCCGCATCGACAGGTACGTACTCGTACCCTGCACCTCCCGCTCGATCCTCGCATCGGGCACGCCGTGGCGGATCAGGTAGTTCGCGCTCGCGCTCGCCTCCGTAGTGCGATCCCCCTCCTGACGCCCACCCGTCACCACGATCAGCCGTGACCGTCCGGCCCGATACAGCGTGAGCGCGTGATCGAGTCGACGCTGCAACACCGGCGACGGTCGTCCGTCGTACTGCGCCGCGCCGAGCACCACGATCGCGTCCACCTTCGACGTTGACCCGTCAGGCTGCGCGGCCGACCACACGGCGAAGAAACTCAACGCCAGGTACCCGACGACGAGCAACAGAACAAGCCTTCGAACCCACCACCAAGGATTCAGCATCGACACGCCCGGGACGAACCGGATCAACCGCAGGAGCATGCCCACCGGTCACCGACCCCCGGCGGCTGCGTGCACAATGTCGCTCTCACACAGCGAGACAATTCGCGCGGTCCCGCGGCACGGAACCGACGCGTCCTTCACGAAGTCGCTCTCACACGGAGAAAATCCGCGCGGTCCCGCGGCACCGAACCGACCGGCAGGACCGTCATGATGTCAACGTCAGCGAGACTATGCGCCGCGTGACTCGACGACGTCGGCGCAACTCGGTCACATTGTTGCTCCCAGCACAACAATTGAGCAGCGACGCGACCCGACATCGCTAGGCCGGAAGCAGCGCTCGGGCCGCACGTAGACGGGCGACGGAACGCTCCCGCCCAAGCAATTCCATCGCCTCGAACAGCGGCGGCCCCACGGTCCGACCGGTCAACGCGACCCGCACGGGTGCCTGCGCCTTGCCCAGCTTGAGCCCAGAAGCGACCCCGACCGACTCGACCAGCTCCTTCAGCGACGCGGCCGTCCACGCAACGTCTGACGCCCCGCCGAGCACCCCGTCGAGCATCTGCGCCGCAGCCGCGCCGACCATCGTCTTCTCCCACGACGCCGCGTCCGTCGGCACATCCACGAACAGGAAGTCGACGACCGAAGGCACCTCCGACAGCACCTTGACGCGTTCCTGCACCATCGGCGCAATCGCCCGGAACACCCCGAGATCGAAGGCCGACGGCGGGAACGAACCGGCCAACGGCACCGCCGGAGCGACATCGACAACGGCAGCAACCGGTGCGACGCTCGGAAGCGGCCCATTGATCGGGTTCAGCGGACCCGTGAGGTACGGCATCGACAACTCGACGAACGAATCAATACTAAGCGCGCGTATGTATTCCGCATTGAACGCCTTCAACTTCGCGATGTCGAAAAAGGCCGACGCCTTGTTCACATCCTCCAGCCGGAACAGCTCCACCATGTCGGCGACTGGGATGATTTCAACATCGTTCGGCGGCATCCAGCCCAGCGTCGCGAGGTAGTTGCGCATGGCGTCGGGGAGGATGCCAAGCGTGCGATAGTCCTCGACCGCGACCTTGTCCCGGCGCTTCGACAGCTTCTGACGCTTCTCGTTCACGATCACCGGAAGATGAGCGAACACGGGCAACGGAAGGTCCGAGAGTGCTTGCCACAACAGCACAGCCTTTGGCGTGTTCGGCAGATGCTCCTCTGCTCGCACAACGTGGCTGATCCGCATGTCGATGTCGTCGACGACGTTTGCCAGCAGGAACATGAACCCGCCGTTGGTACGCCGGATCACGACGTCCTCGATGAGCGCGTTCTCGAACGTCGGCTGGCCCCGGATCAAGTCCACCACGGTGGTCACGCCGGTGTCGGGCGTCCGGAAGCGAACCGCCCCAGTGGTCATACCGAGCGACCGGCAATGCCCGTCGTAACCCCGATCGTTCCCGTCCTTGCCGTACGCGGCGAAGTTCCGCTCACGGGTCGAATCGGCCGTGCACGTGCAGAAGTACGCCTGACCGGACGCCAGGAGCCGATCGACCGCGGCGACGTAGAGGTGCGTCCGCTGGCTCTGGAAGTACGGCCCCTCGTCCCAGTCGACGCCCACCCAACGCATCGCCGACTTGATTCCGTCAATCCACTCGTCGCTGTTGCGCTCGGCGTCGGTGTCCTCGATCCGCAGGACCAGCGTCCCCCCGGTCCGCCGGGCGACGAACCAGTTGAACAACGCCGTGCGCGCTCCTCCGACGTGGAAGTACCCCGTCGGCGACGGAGCGAACCGCAGGCGTGGAGGTTCGGTGGACACAAGGCTCGACATGGTCCGACGAGGCTACCGGCCGCCCGCCTGACCCGACGTTGGGAAGATCGGCCACCCTCCAGGTAACGGATGTTCCCAACGTGTGGAAAAGCCAGCAGCCCACCGCAGACGTTGGGAAGATCAGCCACCTCCCAGGTACCGGATGTTCCCAACGTCCGGAAACGCGAGCAGCTCTCAACGTCCGGAAGGAAGGCGGGTCAGGTGAGACCGTGGCGGTTGACCGCCGACAAAACGGCCTTGTACGAGGCGTTGAGGATCGACGGGTCCTCGCCGACGCCCCACAGCACGCCGTCCGGACCCGTCGTTTCGACATAGCAGACCGCCGATGCATCGGCACCTGCCGATTTGGAGTGCTCGTGGTAGTCGACCACGTCGATCACCACGCCGAGGTCCTGGCGGATCGCGTGGATGAGTGCGTCGATCGGACCGTTGCCCTCGCCGACGATCGTGCGATGCTCCTCGCCCACCAAGATCTGCGCGCTTACCTTTGCACGGTCGCCCCTCTCGGTCGTGGACGTGACCGTCTCATGCGTAAGCAGCTGCACCATTGGCTTCTCGGGGAGATAGCGCTCCTGGAACGTGTCCCAAAGCGCGTGGGGTGAGATCTCCGTGCCCGTGTCCTCGGTGATCGCTTGAATCGTCTTCGAGAACTCGATCTGCAGACGCCGCGGCAGCTCATAACCGTGCTCCGCCTGCATGATGTAGGCGACGCCGCCCTTCCCCGACTGGCTGTTCACCCGGATCACTGCCTCGTAGCTGCGCCCCACGTGAGCGGGGTCGATCGGGAGGTAGGGGACGCCCCACTCTGCATAGGCCGTCGGGTGCGACAGCGCGGCGAAACCCTTCTTGATCGCGTCCTGATGGGACCCGGAGAACGACGTATAGACAAGGTCGCCGGCATACGCATGACGCTCGTGCACCGGTAGGCGATTGCAGTATTCGGCCACGCGGCGCAAAGCGTCGATGTTCGAGATGTCGAGCCCGGGGTCGACGCCCTGCGCGAACAGATTCAAAGCGACGCTGACCAGGTCCAGGTTGCCGGTCCGCTCCCCGTTGCCGAACAGCGTCCCCTCTACGCGGTCGGCACCCGCCATGATGCCAAGCTCTGCTGCCGCGACACCCGTGCCGCGATCGTTGTGCGGGTGCAGCGAAACGAGAACGGAGTCGCGCCGATCGATGTTGCGGCAGAAGTACTCGATCAGATCGGCATAGAGGTTTGGTGTGCTCATCTCGACCGTCGCCGGCAGATTAAGGATCAGCTTGTGGTCGGGCGACGGGTCGAGCTGCGCGATCACGGCATTGCAGATCTCCAGCGAATAGTCGATCTCGGTGCCCGTGAAGCTCTCCGGGGAGTACTCGTAGCGGACGGTGTCGCCCGCTGCACCGAATCCGGACCGGTACCGCTCGCATACCCGCGCCGCCTGAGTCGCGATGCCCGTAATGCCTTCCTTGTCGAGTCCGAAGACGACGCGGCGCTGCAGCGTCGAGGTGGAGTTGTAGAAGTGCACGATCGCCCGGGGGACGCCAGCAATCGATTCGAACGTACGCTGGATCAGCTCCTCGCGGCATTGGACGAGCACCTGGATCGTGACATCGTCGGGGATCAGGTCCTGCTCGATCAGCTGGCGAACGAAGTCGAAGTCGGGCTGCGACGCGGACGGGAAACCGACCTCGATCTCCTTGAAGCCCATGTTGACCAACGTGTCGAACATCCGCCGCTTGCGCGACGGGTCCATCGGATCGATGAGAGCCTGATTGCCGTCGCGGAGATCGACCGAGCACCAGAGTGGGGCCTTCGTGATCCGCCGATCCGGCCAGGTCCGCCCGACGAGGGGAAGGGCCGGATACGGGCGGTACTTCTCGAACGGCATCTTCTTCGGGGTCACCGGGGCGACAGGCATTTTGGCTACATCCTTTGGGAATCGATCGGGGAATCAGCAGGGGCGAAGCTACGGCGGAAAACAAAAATCCCCTGGCCACAAGGGCACAGGGGACGGCTGGACACCGGTATGTCGGTGTCCAGCTACATGAGAAGAAGGAGGCTGCTGCTAGGCACGAGGTGCATGCTACACACGTTGGTGACCAGCACGTCGCCCGAATTTGGCGAGATTCGTCAGAGCGGCGGTCGCAACGCGACTGCGGGTACTCGGGCGGGCACAACGCGCGGTGCGACTGCGGGCGAAGCAGTGCGTGTGACAGGACCGCTGCTGGGAGCGATGCCCACGACGGGGCGCGTACCGAGACCGCACATCTGGTTGGCCAGCCACGCAAAGGTATTCAGTGCAAGCGTCCGGTTGGTAGCGAGCATGAGGTTTGCGGCGTTCGGTGCGTTGTCGGTGACGCCGTCGTACGCGTTCGAGAACAGATCGAGATCTGAGGTGACAACGACGGGACCGGACCCCGCACTCAGGCCACCCGCTCGCATGTAGGCGATCACCGGCAGGTTGTCGATGTTGTTGTCACCGTTGGTCTGACCGGACACGTTCAAGGTGGCACCGACGAGCCAGGCAGGCGGAACGCTGGTGAAGGAACTCACCGTGTGGAACATGCCCGGGCCGCCGATCAAGGACCCAAAGGGTCCGGTCTGCATCGGTGAACCAGGCACCATCGTGGCATCAGACGGGGACCGGAACGCCGGGTAACCCGGAAACCCGGGTTGACCGATCGCAATCGGTTCGTAGAACGCGTTCGGCACCTTGGTTACGAAGCCGAACATCGAGGCCGCGTCGGCAAAATCTGCCTTGTTCGTGCCGATGACGGCAGCGCCGCCGCTGAGCACGAAGTTCCGAATCAGCGTCTTTTCCGGTTCGGTGTAGTTGAGGCGAGGGAGCAGCGGCGTATTTGGTGCCGTGGTGATGTACGTCGCACCCGAGAGGAAGACGTTCCGGCCCGCGAACGCGGCAGCGTCGGGAATGCCGCTCGCCGTGCCGACCGGGGCACCCTCGGTGAACGCCGTCTTGACGGTACCCGCCGGGCCGAAATTCACCGAACTGGTGAGCAACGACCTGAGCTGCGAGTAGTAGCCCTCGTGAAGGCCCCATTGATCGCCGGTGGCGTCGGAGTGATCCCCCGAAACAACCAGGGCGGGGCAGCTGACTTGGGCGGTCGCCCGGTCACGGTCGCCCCCCGGCACAACAGAAACCCCGAACAATGCCGCGACAACGGCCGCACGACGCACAAATCGGGACTTTGATCCAAACGACATTACGACCTCAGAAAGTGACAAAGACGGTCAAGACGGCCATATTAGCCACTCTTCGTGCAGAAATGAACCCCGGTTACCGAATCGGTGAGGGAATTGACGCCGCATTGGGTACCGCACCCATCGCGAGGAGTTCACGCCAACGGCCCGCACGTAGGGCCATGTCGATCCGAACCTGACCGGAACGCAAGGTCACTTCAGGCACAAGGTCGGCGATGGTTCGCTGTAGCTCGTAGTGATGGCCCGCAGCTTGGAACAGCGATCGCCGAAATGCGACGAGGTCGACCGGTGCCGGGTCCCCCGTGAAGCCGAAGATCTCGAAGGCCCGTCGGAGGTCGTGGATGACCGGAGCCCGGCCATAGAGGGCGGCTCGCTTGAGCGCGACCGGTAGGCAACCGGCGATCACATCGTGCTCGTTTTCCCCCTCGGTCAGATTGAGCGTGCCGTGGAACCTGCGTGCCAGCGTCAACGCGTAGCCCTGGTCGGGGCCCGGGGTCCCGAGACGGGTCCCGGTTGGTTGGCGGCCCGAAATCTCGGCTGCACGTGATGCGGTCCACGGAGCTGCGGGCGGTAGGCCACCGCCATCGCGGAAGGCACCGATCGGGGACACGGGGGTGAACTTCGGAGCAGACATGGGACGGTCATTCTTTCAGACCTCCGGGCTACGGGCAGCCCGAGCGGAAGCAGTGCGGTAACTTCCGCGTCCCGTGCCCCGATTTCCGCTCTCTTCGATTGCGACACCCCGGATCCGATCGTTCGGACAGGTTCTCCTCGCCGTCGTCATCGGGATTTCACTGATCCCGCCGATCCCGTTCGTGGTCGGCACCGGCATCGATCCGTCATGGGGGCTCGGCCTCCATCTGGCGATCCGCGATCAGCTGGCATTCGGCCGCGACGTGATGATGACCTACGGCCCGCTCGGATTCCTTGTCGCACCGTCGATGGCGGTCCCGAAGCTCGGTCTGATGGCTTACGCCATCCGGATTCCGTTGTATTCATGGGTCGCCTGGATCGTGTTTCGGCACCTCCATCGCTTCCTCAATGAGGTCGCCGCTCGCGTCCCGCTCGCGGTTCGCGCTGTCGTCGCGGCGCTCTGGACGTTCCCGATCGCATGGGCGATTGCTGGCCCGCTCGGATTCGGTGGCGAAGCGGGCGCTGTGCCGATCGTTGTTGCTGGGGTACTCGGTGCGGACCGAATCCTCCGGGACGCACCTCCGCCACGAATGCGGGTCCACGCGCTCCTCGGTGTCGCCGCCGGGGCCGCGTTACTCTTCAAATTCGACATCGGCGTCATGGCCGTTGTGCTGTCAACGCTGTTCGCGCTCTCCTGCGCCGACGGTCGCATCGCGAGGGCGCGCAACACAGCGATGGCGTGCGTCGCCACAATTGCGGTGCTCTGGATCGGTCTCGGGCAACCCGTGCGGACCTTTCCGAGTTGGCTCATCGGGTCGATCGATCTGGCTGCCGGATTCTCGGCAGCCATGCCATGGGCATACCGGCCGGGATGGACGACCGTTGCGATGATCGTCGCCGCCTTGCTATCGGTCGCCGCGGTGGTGCGAAGTCGACAGCTGCGCTGGCCTTCTGCGGTCGGCGGGGTCTACGTGCTGTTCTTCGTAGGCGCGCTTACTGCTCAGTCCTTTCGACGTTACGACTCGGGCCACGTCCTGCGCTTCGTCACCTTCCTCACGATCGCTGTCGTCGTGTGGTCGAGTCGACGCTCGCTCGTACCGTCCGCCGCGGCACTCGTGTTCCTCGTCGTCACGGCCCTCGGGCTGACTCAATCCGGCCCGTCGTACCCGGGCTTCGGCCACGTCCGTTCTGAAGTGCCGTTCGTCCATCCGTCGAACGGCTGGCGCGTGGCCATACGTACGCTTACCTACGTCTCGTCAGGTGCGCGTCGAGAAGCTCGCGTCGCCCGAGAGCACGACCGCCTCGGGCCCCTCCTCGCCATACCCAAGAACGTGCGGGCCGTAGCGGCCGGAAAGACGGTGCACGTGGAACCCTGGGAGGTATCGGCGGCCTGGATCTACGGCTGGAAATGGCGGCCACTGCCGGTGTACCAGAGCTACACCGCCTACACCGCATCACTGGACAAGCGAAACGCCGACGCGCTGGCCGACACAGACCGAGCGCCAGACGTCGTGGTTGCGCAGTCGCTTGCGATCGATGGCCGCGTGCCGCGCTTCGAAACGCCCGACGCCCAGGTGACGCTGGTGTGCTGGTACCGCCCCGCCGCGAGTGGCGGTGGCTGGACGGCGTTCACACGACGGGCCCGTTCTGCGTGCGGCTCCCCGACCACGAGCGCTGCGAACAGCTCCACAAGCGCGACGCTCCTGCCGTCCTCGGCCCGGCCAACCAAGGTCACGGGCACAGCCGAACCCGGCGAAACGGTGCCGCTCGGCGCATCGATCCGCTCGGACTCGGCGACGGTCGTGCGCTTCCGAGGTCTCGAGAGCGGCCCGATCCGACGAACGATCGGGCAGCCACCGACCATCGTGTTGGGCGACGCCGGGACCCACCGCCTCATCGTCGGAACTGCCACCGGAGCGCACGTGTTCGCTGTGCCGACCTGCTTCCGCACCGGTGTCGGTGCGGAAGCAGGTTACGACGCAACGTCGTGGACATCGTTCACCCTCAGGGGAACTGATCAGTACACCTACGAAATCGAAACGATCCCGTACAACTGCGGGGCGTGAGCCGTCAGCAGCGCGTCTGTTTGCGAGCGTTAGACGGCGTGTAACAGCCCGTAGACGAGTGCCGCCGACAGCGCTTCCCATGATGCCTCGATCACGTTCTCGCTCACGCCGATCGTCGTCCAGTCGCGGTCGCCGTTTGTCGAATCGATGAGCACGCGGGTCTTCGCATCGGTGCCCTTCGACGAGTCGAGGACGCGGACCTTGTAGTCAGTCAGATGGACGCTCTCGAGCTGCGGGTACCGGTCGCCGACAGCGGCCCGGAACGCCTTGTCGAGCGCGTTCACGGGTCCGTTGCCTTCGGCGGTTGCGATGACGCGGACGCGCTCTCCCTCGGCCGCCTGTGCAGCGTCGGTGGATGGCAGCCACACCTTCACGGTGGCTTCGGTGTCGGCCGCAGCGTCGTGGCCGTCCTGGTCGGTGATCACCCGGAAGGACTCCAGCTCGAAGTACTCCTGCTTCCAACCGGTCGCCTCACGAAGCAGCAACTCCATCGAAGCATCGGCGACCTCGTAGTGATAGCCCTCGTACTCGTTGCGTTTCAGGGTGTCGAGGATGTTCGCCATCGACGAGCCCTGCAGGTCCAGGCCAAGCTCCACCGCCTTCAGCTCGATCGTGGAGCGCCCGGCCATCTCCGAAACGACGAAGCGCGTGCCGTTGCCGACCAGCTCGGGGCTTATGTGTTCGTAGGCATCACGAGCGCGTGCGATCGCGCTTGTATGCAGCCCGGCCTTGTGGGCGAACGCACTCGTGCCCACGTACGGACGCTGTGAGGGCAGCGTCTGGTTCACGATCTCGGCGATGTGGTGCGACACGGCGGTGATGCGTTCGACGCGGCCCTCGGGCAGCGTGTCGAAGTTCATCTTGAGCGCGAGGTTCGGCACGAGACTGCTGAGGTCTGCGTTGCCGGTGCGCTCGCCGTAGCCGTTGATGCAGCCCTGCACCTGCTTGATCCCATACTGCACCGCGGTCATCGTGTTGGCGACTGCGCAGCCGGAGTCGTTGTGGAAGTGAGCGCCGAGTTGCGCACTCGTATGTGCACGTACCTTCTCGACGACTTCAGCCACCTGATGGGGAAGCATGCCGCCGTTGGTGTCACACAGCACGAGCGCTTCGGCGCCTGCCTCTTCAGCGGCACCAAGGATGCGAAGGCTGAAGTCGGGATTGCGCGTGAAGCCGTCGAAGAAATGCTCGGCGTCGAGGAACACCCGTCGACCCTCGCTGCGCAGGAATCGGACGGAATCGCGCACCATGTTCACGGCCTCGTCGAGGTCCGTGAGGAGGGCGTGGGTCACGTGGTAGTCCCACGACTTCGCAACCATGCAGATCGCTTCCGTCTGCGCGTCGAGAAGTTCGCGAAGGACCTTGTCGTCCTCTGCGCGCCCATTGGGACGGCGGGTCATGCCGAACGCCGTGAGCGTGGCCGTTTGCAGTTTCAGCTCGCCCGCGGCGGCACGGCGGAAGAACTCCGAATCCTTCGGGTTCGCTCCGGGCCAGCCACCCTCGATGAACTTCACGCCGAGGTGGTCGAGCTGTTCAGCTACTCGGAGCTTGTCGTCGACCGTGAGCGACAGGCCCTCCTGCTGCGACCCGTCGCGCAGCGTCGTGTCGTAGATGTCCACGATTCGACGCTGCGTCGCCAGTGCCTCGAGGACCTGCTGGGTTTCGTTTGCGTGATTGCCGCTCATGGACGTCTGCGCTTTCGGGTTGTGTTCGTTGGTTGGTTTGAAGTTGCCGCTGAATAGAAAACGACCGCCCGAAGGCGGCCGTAGAAGCGCACACCGGAGGTCCGGTGGCGCTAGTCGATAATGATGATCGAGGCAGCGGGGCAACGAGTCATGGCGGGCAGTGTAGCGGCTGATTGTGCGGCGATGCACTACTGGCGAGCATTACGCGAGGCGGTGGAGCCAGCCGTGGGTGTCGGTTGCCCGGCCGTACTGGATGTCGATGAGGCGGCTGCGGAGCTGGGTGGTCATCTCGCCGGCGGTTGAATCGCCGACTTCGCCGCCCTCCCAGACGAGGCGTCCTACGGGGGTGATCACGGCAGCGGTACCACAGGCGAAGACCTCCCGGATTGCCCCGCTCGCAACGTCGGCGCGCCACTCGTCGATCGAGATCGAGCTCTCTTCCGGCTGGAGCCCCATCTCCTTGCCGATCTCCAGGATCGAAGCGCGGGTCACGCCCTCCAGGATGGTGCCGCTCGTGGGTGGCGTCTGCAGACGCCCATCGGCGCGGACGAAGTACAGGTTCATGCCGCCGAGTTCCTCGATCCACTTCTTCTCGACCGCGTCGACGAAGCACACTTGGTCGCAGCCGTTCTCGGACGCCTCGATCTGTGCCGCCAGACCCGACGCGTAGTTGCCGCCACACTTCGCGGCACCTGTACCACCGGGTGCCGCCCGCGTGTAGTTCGACGACAGCCAGATGCTCACGGGTTTGACGCCACCAGCGAAGTACGCACCAACCGGAGACGCGATCACCATGTAGCGCACCTCGGCGGCCGGCCGTACTCCCAGGAACACCTCGTTGGCGAACATGAAGGGCCGCAGATAGAGGCTCTTCTCGCCACCCGATGGCACCCAGTCGACGTCGATCTGCACGAGGGTTTCGAGGGAACGCACGAACTCGTCCGTGGGAAATTGTGGAAGCGCGAGACGCTTGGCGGAGCGGTTGAACCGGTCCGCGTTCGCTTGCGGACGGAACGTCCACACGGATCCGTCGGCATGGCGATACGCCTTCATGCCCTCGAAGATCTCCTGCGCGTAATGCAGGACGGCGCTCGCCGGGTCCATCGGGATCGGCCCATACGGCTCAACCCGAGCGTCGTGCCAACCGTCGGCCTGCGTCCACGTGATCGACAGCATGTGGTCGGTGAAGTACTTGCCGAAGCCGGGATTCTCGAAGATTTCTGCCCGCCGCTCGGCCGACGCCGGGTGTTGGTTTCGTTCGATGCGGTAGCTCAGCGGCGACATGGCTCGCCAGCGTAGAAGGCCAAGGCGGGCGAGGGCGAGCCGGTTTCGTAGAGCGGCAGTTGCAGCGCCTCGCATACGACGGGTGGCCGAGTCGAACAGCAGATGGTGAACCGGCTCTGCGGGCAGCAGGTCGCCGACTTGAGGGCGAGCAGACCTGGCGGTGTCGTTGGCGCTGGCGAGAGTCGCCCGCGCAGCGTGTGCGCCACGAGGCGCTCTTTACCCTGTGGTGATGAAAGGCACCATCGTGCGCTTGTCGCAGCAAGCGTGTTGAAGCTG